>PBMF01000032.1 GCA_002721995.1 Chloroflexota bacterium | reverse complement strand
TCGAATAGCCATACGACAGGTTCTGAGCCTTCCTAAACCAACAAGGAGGCAGAGTCGTCTTCTCCCAAGTGCCGTAGTATTGGCTGTAGTTGGTGTGATTATCGTGGTTTCGGTAATGTTTGGAACGATCAGAAATTCGGACAGTGACAGATATTTTGCTTCGTTGACGGGGGCGGCAGGAGGAGTTACGGCTGATGAATTGAATGGTGTATCACCAGACTCTGTAATGTCATCAGAAACCGATATTTCTAACGAGATACAAAATACAAGCATATCTGCAGAATCGGACTCTCTTGTTTGGCCTGAAGGTAAGATTAGAGACGCTTCTAATGTCGAAACAGATAATTCAATTATCCCTGTGGAATCGTCATCTATATTTCAGCTAGCTGGCCAACCCCAAGGCGAGTCAGTCGATTTGACTCTGTTCGGGCCATCTTTAGAAGCGATGAGACATTTCCAAAAAGGTGAATCTTGGAGGGCGGATCGGGAGTGGGAGTTGGCGATTGAATCATTTTCTCAAGCGATTCTGCTGAGTCCTAATTTTAGAGATGCTTATCTCCAAAGAGGGATAACGTACCATTACGATAAATCATTTCATGATAAAGCAGTTCAGGACTTTAACGAAGTAATACGACTTGATCCGAATGGATGGGAAGGCTACTCTCATCGTGGTCGGGCTTATCGTTCGTCAGGGCTGTATGAAGAGGCCATATACGATTTTCGCAGAACGTTGGAACTAGGTTCTAATAATCCTGAAGATCAAATGGAGGTAGGGGTTGCATATTATGATCTGGGGGAATTTGATGAGGCTCTAGAGGAGTTGTCGAAAGCGGTTCGTTTAGATCCCGGTTCTCCACACCCGTATCAAGAACGTGGAAGGGTTTACGAAAGATTAAATGAACCTCAGTTGGCCTTGAAAGATTGGGAAATGGCGTTAAGATTCGAACCAGAAAACCCGTGGCTTTATAAGCATAGAGGAATGGCCTATGTGTCTTTGGGGGACTACGATAAGGCGATGGAGGACTATAACAAAGCATTAGAAATAGACCCAGGCTATTCGGATATATATGATTACCGAGGACGACTTTACGGGATATTAGGTCTATACGAAGAAGAACGAGTCGATCGGGCAAAATTTTGTGCGCTTGAGTCAGGTAGCTGCTAGTCACGATTATGTATACGGATGGACATTACCAGCAACTGCAGGCTCAAATCATCAATAATATGGGTAGGTCGTCGTTGTTCAATCTCCTTTAACTTGCGATGCCTATGGGCTTGATTATTTCTACCCTCTCACCTTGGACAAGGTCCTGTATTAAGGCTCAGGGGTTATTGCTTTTCAGTAATCTTTTAAGAACGATAACTTAAATCCGACTGAATAATTGGTTGGAACGCTCACTGCAAATCTTCTGTGGAAACTAGTTCAATCGCCATTAGACAATGTTCCTATATCGTTACTTAAACGTATACCCGGATAACCATTCCTGGCTAATGCATCGCAGGCTTTCTTATAGCGGTCGAACCCCCCGACGTACGGCATGAACACGCGTGGCTTGCCTGGAACGTTGGCACCGACATACCAGGAGTTCGCAAGTGGGTAGAGTGTAGAGTCTGCGATATCGTTATTGTGGATAACCCAGGCATCTTCGGCCTCCTGATCAACGTTGAATCGGGTAAAACCATTATGTCGCATGTACTCTAGGAAGTCGGCAATCCAATCAGTATGTTGCTGACTTGCCAGGATCATCTGAGTTTTTACCGATGGACTCTGAGGTCCAGTAATCATGAACAAATTTGGGAATCCGGCCATCGCTAGCCCCATGAAACAACGCGGTCCATTTGACCATTTGTCCTGGATGGTAAGCCCTGCTCCATTGTCTAGGTCGATATTGCTCAACGCTCCAGTCATCGCATCGAAACCGGTGGCAAAAACGACTGCGTCTAGTTCGTAATGCTTTCCGTCGGTTGTCCGTAATCCTTCAGATGTGAACCGTTCGATCGGAGCTTCGCGAATGTCGACCAGGCTGACGTTGTCTCGGTTATAGGTTTCGAAGTATCCACTGTCGAGTATCAGGCGTTTGGTTCCAATCGGATGGTCGTACGGAATAAGCTTCTCTGCGACGTTCTGATCCTTGACCGTCTGCCTAATTTTATCGCGCACGAAATTCGCGGCGGTATCGTTCGCTTTTTTATCAACGAGCAGGTCTTTATAGGTGTAGAGGAAACTAATACTCCCCCCTTCAGCCCACTTCTCTTCGTAAGAAGCTTGCCGTTCGTCTGGTGTCACATCTAGCGCTAAATGCGTTGGTGGCGGGTAACCTGCGATGCCGAAAGGTGTATTGAAGGCAGCCTCCCGAAGGGTACGGTAGCTGGCTTTGTGTAAAGATTCTTTTTCAGTATCCATCGGGCCATTGCGGGCAGGCAGAGAGAATTGTGGAGTTCTCTGAAATACATTGAGATGACTAGCCTGCTGCGCGATGATCGGAATGGATTGAACTCCGGAAGATCCTGTTCCGATAACACCAACTCGTAGGCCAGTGAAATCGACGCCTTCATGGGGCCACTGTCCCGTGTGATACCACTTGCCTTGGAAAACATCTAAGTCTTCATAATCTGGGACTCGCGGAGTTGAAAGATTGCCAGTGGCCATGATGCAGAATTGGCTAGTTATGTGTTTACCGTCTTTCGACACTAACTCCCACTGGTTAGTATTATTGTTGAACGTTGCAGAAGATATAGAACAGTTGAAGACGATGTCTTTGCGCAAGTTATACCGGTCTACTACGTGGTTGAGATAGCGTAGAATCTCGGGTTGGGTGCCATAACGTTCCGGCCAGTGCCATTCTTGCTCTAGTTCCTCGTCAAAGGAAAATGAGTACTCTAGGCTTTCGATATCGCATCTACATCCAGGATAGCGATTCCAGTACCATGTGCCGCCTACGTCTCCACCCTGCTCGTATACTCGGACTTTATACCCGAGCCCATTCAGATGTTGCAGGGCATATAAGCCACTTACACCTGCGCCAACTATGACCACATCCAGTGCAGTGTCATTCAGGGTTTGTTCATTACTCATAACACTCAGTTGTCCTTACTTTGCATCATCCTCAGCCTGATATGTCGATTTTACACATTTAACCATGTTGTTGGCAGACACGGTCCATTTTGGAGTCTAGATCTCTTTATCCGATCTTCACGACGATTTTGGTTTTAAATTCATCATCAGCCTTGGATCTTTTAGATTTAGACGAAGTCTGCGCCATTCGAATGCACTCGTGTGATGTCGTATATTTAAACGACACAAAACCGTTTTGTTGGGTTTTGCTGAATGATTGGAGAGGAGGGACACTGCTATGAATTCCACTCGGAAACCGGTCGCCGTTGTGATTGGGGCAACGTCCAAATGGCAATCCGACGGCCGTAATACCAAGCTGGTCCACGGTAAAGAACTGGATGACAGCCATATGCCTGTGGGCGCGCGTTGGGGCGTGGGGGGTGCCATCGCTCAGAAGTTCGCCCAGGAAGGCTACATGGTCGTTCTAACCACCCGGACCGCTGCTAATGCCGCTTCGTTACAAACCGCCATTAGTGAGCGAGGTGGCGAGAGCATAATCGTGGAGCTGGACCTGATATCTGGGGAGTCTATATCGAATGCCTTCTCTCTGATTCGGCAGGAGGTGGGTGACCCAGAAGTCCTCGTCTATAACGCCGGTTACCTGGAGGGGCGCGATCTACCGCCGGAAAGCGAGCTGCTGGAGTACATACCCGATGACATGTTCGAGACTGCTCAACACATTGCCAGTCGGGGGCCGTTTCTAGTTGCAAAAGAGGTACTGCCAGCTATGCGCGAGCGAGGTGAAGGCTCTTTTCTAATCTCGAATAACCAGTTTTCCCTGCGAGGTAAAAAGCGATATACTGGACAATCCCTCTACTATCCTCGGGTGATGATGCGGACTCTGGCTCAGGTGCTGACGGAGGAGTACTCTGAGCATGGCGTACACGTGGCTAATGTGATCATCGACGGCTTGATCGACTCCCCTGGAACCCACACCCTACCAGCGGCACAGGAACAGCCGGACATCGTTATGAACCCGGTGAAGATTGCCGAGGCCTTCTATTACCTGCACACCCAAGACAAGTCGTGTTGGACCCACGAGATCCAACTGACCCCGTATCCGACTAAGCCGAGTTATTAGTCGTTGCGTCAAAAACTCTGTAGTTAGAGTATGAGACTCGGAATCGCGTAGCCGTTGAGTTAGTTGTATATCTGCAATTGGTTTTGCTGGATGTCTGAGACTATGAGGTGATGGTTCATTAGGTAGAAGACTAGATCGCTGATTTCTTTATCAACTAGGTCTTCGGCGAGACCGGTTTGTACGTTGTCGACGACCTGTGATACGTCGGCCCGAATATCAAATTTGGGACGACTTTGTGGAGAAGGGTGATGTCCAGCATGTCAACGGAGGCGAGTATGTCGAGTATGTAAAACCCCGTTAATATTCTTGGACCGTTCTGCTTGGCAATCTGGTAGATCAAAAGATATCCTGTGCTCTTTGGGCGTCTTTTCTATCGGTTCTAGTCTGTGGTTGACGCGCTATAGGGGCGGCCATATAGTTAAAACCATCTGGATAGAGTTGCCCAAACACATATCTGAGTATGGACGGCAGCGACAATCTTCTCAGTGACATCAGCGTCCTGGATTTGAGCCAAGGGGTGGCCGGTCCGTTTTGTGCCAAGCTTCTAGCTGGGTTGGGCGCGGAAGTCATCAAAGTTGAACCGCCCGTCACCGGAGACCCGTCCAGGTCCTCTCAGCCCTTCCTGAGCGAAAGCGCCACGCCGGAAGGCAGTGCCCTCCATTCCTTCTTGAACACGAGTAAAAAGAGCGTGACGTTGGACCCGGCCGTTCCCGCTCAGACCCGGGCCGTCAAGAGACTGGCCCAGGACTGCGACATTCTGATCGAGAGTTTCACTCCGGGGTACTTGTCGGGGTTGGGCCTGGGCTACGGAGACTTTTCCGAGTCCAATCCCAACCTAGTCTACGTTTCAGTGACCCCCTTCGGCCAGACCGGTCCCTACCGCCATTACAGGGGGTCGGATATCGTAGCCCAGGCCGTGGGGGGGTTGATGTACACCATCGGCCTGCCTGACAAGCCCCCGCTGAAGGTCGGCGGGGAGTCGGGGCTCTACACCACTGGCGTCAGCGCATTTTCGGCCACCATGCTGGCGCTCTACGCCAGGGACACCCAGGGGTTCGGCCAGCATGTGGATATCTCGGCCATGGAAGTGATGACCGTCTCCCAGATCCACTCATCCATCTACGCCCAATTCGGCCGCACCCCGGCCCGCCGCGGCAGCAACCTGGTGCGGGCCAAGGACGGCTGGGTTAGCCCCGGACTGGAAACGGGAGTCCAGGAAGGCACCTGGCCCAAGGTCTGCGAGCTGCTGGGCAAGCCTGAGCTGATCGACGACCCCAGGTTCACGACCCAGGAATCCCGGCGGGCAAATCAGCAGGAACTCCTGGACGTCATAGCCGACTGGGCCGGGACCATGCCCAAGGAAGAGATCTACCACACCCTCCAGGCGCTGCGGACCATCACAGGCTACGTGGCCACTGTGGAGGACTTGCTCCAGTCGCAGCAATTCGTGTACCGGGAGTTCTTCCAGACCGTCGTGGACCCGGAATTCGGCGATGTTGTCCATCCAGGTGCGCCCTTTCGCATCGACGGCAATTCCTGGCAATTACTCCCACCTCCCCGCCTGGGTGAGCACAACCAGGAGATTCTGTCCGGTCGGCTCGGGTATTCACTCGATGAGCTTTCGCTGAACCCCAGCGAGGACGGGGCATAGATGGCGACTCCCGTGAACAGTCCAGCCCTGCAGGGACTTCGTATCTTGGACCTGAGCCAGGTGGCAGCGGGTCCCTATGCCACCATGTTCCTCGGTTTCATGGGGGCGGAGGTCATTAAGTTGGAGTCCCTCTCCCGTATGGACATCAACCGGGGACGGGCCCGCCCCACCGCCGACGACCTGCGTGTCTACCCCAACGGCGAGCCGGGAGAGCGTCCCTGGAACCGCACCGCCCACCACGTGCACCGGAACATCAACAAGCAGTCCCTCACCCTGGATCTGTCAGCCCAGCGGGGAAAGGAACTTTTCTTGGAACTGGCCCAGGTCTGCGACGTGCTGGTAGAGAACTACCGGGGCTCGGTGATGGACCGGCTGGGACTGGGCTACGATGTGGTCTCCAAGCTCAATCCACGGTTGATCTACCTGAAGATCAGCAGTCAGGGCGCCACGGGCCCCGAGGCCAATTACGGCTCTTTGGGTTCCACCCTGGAACAGACGGCGGGTCTAGCCTCCATAACCGGATACGAGGACGGCCTGCCCCTGATGACCAACCTGGTCTACCCAGACCCGGTGGTGGGAATCCTGTCCTTCGGCGCCCTCATGACCGCCCTACGCCGCCGCCTTAAGACGGGCACCGGCTGTCTGGTGGATCTGTCCCAAAGGGAGGTCACAACCATGCTGCTGGGCGAGTCGTTCCTAGACTTCTCGGTTACGGGCCAGGTTGCTGGGACCATGGCTAACCGGCACCGGGACATGGCCCCCCACGGCGTTTACCCTTGCTCCGGCGACGACATGTGGGTGGCAATCTCGGTGGGATCCCAGGAAGAATGGGAAGGCCTGTGCCGGGTCATAGGTCAGCCGGAGCTTGCCACCGGTCCCAGGTTTGCCGACGGTGAATTGCGCCGTGGCAACCAGGACGCACTGGACGCCATCATTTCCGCTTGGACCGCGGACAAGGACCACTACCAGGTCATGCACCTGCTGCAGGCTGAGGGTGTGACTGCGGCGCCGGTGCTGAAGGGTGACGAGGCCATCGTAGACCCCCACCACGAATTCAGGGGGTTCTGGGACACGGTGGAGCACCCAGAGGCGGGCACCTACAAGCAGGTGACGACGCCCTGGCAGTTATCCAGGAGTCCCAGGGGCCGGTCCACCCCCGCGCCCGGACTGGGGGAGCACAATCACCAGGTATTAAGCGGTCTGTTGGGTCTGTCCCAGGAAGAGATCGACACCCTGGTGGCAGAGGGCACCACCGGCGAGATTCCCAAGGGGTAGTACGGCGCTCAACTGCCGTAGGACATGTCCCAGAAGCCGTGCTCAAAGCGGATGCTGTTGGTGTAGGCCTGGGCCATGGCGGCCAGTTCGGTGGGACTGGCGTCTTCCCCGATGCGGTCGGTCATGTCGCGGATGTGGTGGGCGAGGCCGGCGAACTCCTCTGAGGTGTACATCTCGATCCACTGGGCGTAGAGGGGCGCGTTTTCGGGCAAGCCCTGCTTCAGTAGATGGTCGCCGATCTCCCAGTAGCCCCACTGGCAGGGGAGCAGCGACGCCGCCAGTTCGCCAAAGCTACCCTGGTAGGCGGTCTTGAGCAGGAAGTTGGTGTAGGCCAGGGTGGCGGGCTCAGGCTCCGTGGATTCCAGTTCCAGGGTGGTGATGCCGAATTCCTGGCAGTAACTCCGGTGGAGCGCCATCTCCTGGTTCAGGGTCTCGTCCAGAAGGCCGGCAAACCAGGACATGTCCTCCAGGGCAGGGGCCTTGGCTGAGGCCAGGGCCAGCACCCGGCTGTATTCGATGAGGTAAACGTAGTCCTGGGTGACGTAACGCTTGAACCTCTCCACGTCCAGGGTACCGTCGCCCACTCCGGTGACGAATGGATGGGCCAGGATGGCGTTGCGCATGGGCCTGGTGCGTTCTTCGATGTCTGCTATGAATACCAAGTGAGACCTCCCGGGGCCGTCAGCCGCCGCCGACGGGACGGACGATCTCCAATACGTCGCCGGTCTTCAACTTGACGCTGGAGAAGGTCTCCTTCTTCACAACCTCGCCGTTGTAGCCCACAGCCACGAACTTGAGGTCCAGCCCAAATGAAAGCAGATAGGTTTCCAGGTCGACTGCATCGTCGATGGACCGGGGTTTTCCGTTAACTGTCAGGTCGATCATGGCCGATAAACCTCTACCGCTTCCTCGTTTTCTGGACGCCCTCAGGCATTCCAGGAATTGATCAAAAATTCCTTTAGCTTCGCCGAGGCGGCCTTGGGGTCGGGGGCCGCCAATATGTTGGTAATCACCGCTACCCCTGAGGCGCCGGCCTCCACCAGTTCCCCGGCGTTCTCCGGAGTGACGCCGCCGATTCCGATGAGGGGCAGCCGGCACGTGCCGGAAATATCACGCATCAGGCCCGGTCCGGCGGGTTCCTCCCCCGGATGGCTGCTGGAGGCGTACATCGTTCCCACCACCAGGAAGTCAGCGCCCTCTTTTTCGGCGGCCAGGGCGGCGGAGCTGGAGTGGACCGAGCGCCCGATAAAAGAATGGTCACCCACGATATTTCGTACCGCGCCCACCGGAAGCCCCTCTTCCCCGATCTGGACTCCGTGGGCCCCGGCGGCGTGGGCAACATCGGCCCGCTCATTGACTAACAACTTGGCCCGGCCGTCTATGGCTTTGAGCAGCTGGGCGGCGAGGTCCAGCAATTGACCTCCGGGCATTTCCTTGTCGCGAAGCTGGACCAGGTCCACTCCGCCTGCCACCGCCTGGGCCACCCGTTCCACCAGGTCTTTCTGGGCGATGCCGGGGTCAGTCACCAGGCAGAGACACGGTTTGGGCAGTGCGGGCGGCAAATTTTAGCTGCTTGCTGGGACCGGGTTGGGCACGTCGGTCACCGGGCTACTGGCGATGGCCTCGCGGCGTATGCCGATGCGGCCCGCCAGGAAGGCCTTGCGGCCTGCTTCCACTCCGGCCTTGAACGCCGCGCCCATGAGCGCCGGGTCCTGGGCCTGGGCGATGGCGGTGTTGACCAGGACTGCCGAGGCGCCCATCTCCAGCGCCTGAGCGGCGTCTGACGGCACGGCCAGTCCCGCGTCAACCACCACCGGCACATTGGCCTGCTCGATGATGATCTTAATCTCTTCGGAGGTGTGTATCCCCTGGCCGGAACCGATGGCCGAGCCCAGGGGCATGACGGTCACGCAGCCGGCCTCTTCCAGATTCTTGGCCAGGGTGGGGTCGGCATGGATATAGGGAAGCACCTTGAACCCATCTTCCACCAGGAGGCGGGCGGCTTCCAGGGTGGCGGCCCCGTCGGGGAACAGGTAGTTGGGGTCGGGGATGACTTCCAGTTTCACAAAGTCGGTCTGGCCCACTTCCCGGCCCAAGCGGGCCACGAACAGGGCTTCTTCCACCGTGGCGCACCCGGCCGTGTTGGGCAGGAGCTGGTACTTGTTCCAGTCTATGTAGTCCAGCAGGGTCTTGCTGGTGGGGTCGTCTAGGTCCAAGCGCCGGATGGCGACGGTGATCATCTCGGTACCGGAGGCCTCAACGGCTACCACCATCTCTTCCATGGTCCGGTAACGGCCCGTTCCCACGATAAGCCGGGAGTTGAAAGTCTTACCACCAATGATTAGCTCATCGGACATGTCTCGAGGTCTCCTTAGTGGTGAATAGAAAACGCCGCCGGTGCGACCACCTGGCGGCTGTTGTGTGAGCCCGTTACTGCGTCCAATCCCTGCGCCGGTATTACCCAGATCAGGTACAGTCGGTCGGTGGCGATTTTGGCCACCCTCTCAGCCTGGTTTACCCAAGCTCCCGCCAGAACTTTTCTGCTGTCCTGCTACTTGCGAAGCTTATCACCGGCCCTATTGAGTGTCAACGAAACTTCGGTCTGTCAGACCATCATTGGCGAGGCTAAATCGGCGGCTAAATGCGTCCCCCGGCGTCCTCAATGACCTTCACCAGCCGGGCGGCGGCGGCCTCGGGGTCCGGCGCGTTGCCCACGGAAGCTGTGACGCAGATGGCGTCGGCACCGTTCTCGATGACGACAGCCGCGTTTTCGGCGGTTATGCCCCCGATGGCGACCAGGGGCATCTTGGCCGCCTGACGGGCCAGCTGCAAACGCTCCATCCCCTGGGCGGAATAGCCGACGTCCTTTGTGGAGGTATCGTAGATGGGGCCGAAGGCCACATGGTCGGCGCCCATGGCCTCGGACTCGGCAATCTCCTCGATCTCATGGTTCGAGCGGCCAACCACCTGGTGATGGGCCAGGACCTTACGGGCTTCGGCCACGGGCAGGTCGGTCTGGCCGACGTGCATGCCAGCCGACCCCACCACAGCGGCAACGTCGGCGTGGTCGTTGACTATCAGGGAAGCTCCCGATTCCAGGCAGAGTTCCTGAATCGCCCGGGCCAGCGGGAGTGATTCGCCTTTATCGTGTTCCTTGTCGCGCAGCTGCAGCATCCTTGCGCCGCCCCGCAGAGCTCCCTTGGCGATTTCCAACGGTTCCCGGCCGCGGGTGATGCGGGGGTCGATTATCACGTATAGTCCGCGCACCAAGTCCGCCTTCTCCCGGCGCAACGCCGAGCCAAGTTGGGCCATCAGATCATCCAGAATCCCGGCCAGGCTGGTGTTGGTCTCGCCCCAAATAGCCTCGCTGGGCAAAGAGAGGGCGCTTCGGGCAGTGGCTGCCAACACGAGGGCCTCGGAGAGGGTATCCGGCGGGCCATCCGCTCCCGTGGGTAACGACAAGCTGGAAATGGCGTTCTTTAGGTCTTGGAGCGCCGGTATCGGGGTGTTTGCCGCCGGGGCAAACCTGGAGGCCGTTTCCAGACATTGGGTGAGAATCATGGGTGTCGTCCTTTTCGGGCTTTGACTAAGTGTTTGCCGGCCAGAATCTGTGGAAGTGGTTCAGAGGGCCGTGACCCTGACCGATGGGAAATGACGTGCGGATTGCTTCGGTAACGAATTCCTTGGCCTGACCGACGGCGTTCTCGACTTCCAGTCCTTTGGCCAATCCGGCGGCGACGGCCGAGGCGAAGGTGCATCCGGTACCGTGGGTATTCACGGTCTCGAACCGGGGGGAAGAGAACTCCTGGAAATTGCTGCCGTCAAAATACAGGTCGGTGGCCGGGCCCTCGCGGTGCCCGCCCTTCACCACCACCGATCTGGCTCCCATCGCAACGATGGCACGAGCGGCTTCCATCACGTCATCGTCGGTCTTGATTGTCATTCCGGTGAGTGTCTCGGCCTCCGGAATGTTGGGGGTCACCACCGCGGCCAAAGGCAGGAGCTTTGCCTTGAGGGTGCTCACAGCCTCTTCCCGCAGCAGGGAATCCCCGCTCTTGGCCACCATCACTGGATCAACTACCAGGTTCCGCACCGCGGGCAGCACGGACAGGGAATCGGCCACACACTCAATGATCGCGCTGCTGGAAAGCATGCCGGTCTTTAAAGAGTCAGCCCCGATGTCGGATGCCACGGCCTGGATCTGGGCCGCAATGATGTCCACCGGGATTTCGTGCACCGCAGTCACGGCCACCGTGTTCTGGGCGGTGATGGCCGTCAGAGCCGCCGTGCCGTAGACGCCCAGGGCGGCGAATGTCTTGAGGTCTGCCTGAATCCCCGCACCGCCTCCGGAATCGGAGCCGGCGATGGTCATGGCGGAAGGGGTTCTTCTCGTCTGGGTCATGGGTCTCCTGGCCCGGTTTTTCAAAGGCCGAAATTCAAGACCACTATCCTAGCCCCAACCGGATGGATTTGTACAACCAGACCAGAATGGGTGGGTCTGCTTCGGCCGATGGCGTAAGATAGCCAGTGGAAATACCCTGCGGAGCGGATGAGAGTACTATGGCCAGTTTCAGCGAAGAACTCAGGCACGAAGCCGAGCCCATCTGGCGGCGGATATTCGAGCACCCATTTCTCAAGGAGATAAAGGACGGGACACTGCCCGAAGAGACTTTCCGCTACTACCTGGCCCAGGACTATCTGTACCTGGAGGGGTTTGGACGTACCGTGGCCCTCGCCCTGGCCAAGGCGCCCGACTCCCACACCTTCCAAGAGCTGGCCCACCGCGTGATGACCCCGGTGGAGAGGCCCCTGCACCACCAGCTGTTCGAGGCCGCCGGCATCACGCTGGCCGACGCCGAGAACGCCAGACGTTCGCCCACCAACACGGCCTACGTGGACCACATGCTGCAGACGGCGTCGCTCCAGGGACTTGGTCCCACGGCGGCGGCGCTTCTGCCCTGCCCCTGGACCTATCACCTGCTCAAGGACGAAGTGGGCCAATCGGAGCACCCCCTATTCGGGCAGTGGACGAAGTTCTACGTGGAGGGACTGCTGGAGGGCAGCGTGACGGCTTGGCGCGGCTTTGTGGACCAGATGGCGGAGAATGCCAGTCCTGCTGAACTGGAGGCCATGCGCACGGCCTTTCTCACCTCGAGCCGCTACGAGTACATGTTCTGGGACGCCGCCTACAACCGCCAGCAGTGGCCGGTGTAATTCGGGCCTCTGATACACTTGAACGGATATCCTAACGAGCGGTAGCCTAGCTTCAAATACCCGATTCAATAGACAGGTGTTGTGACATGCCCAATGAGTCCAGCCCCGGCGCCCTATCCCTGGATAGTGTGGCCGGGTTCAAGGAAACCTTCGAAGCCGACCCATCCAAGCGGCTGGTGCAGAACGTCGTCACCCAACATGACGTTAATGACGTGGCCCTCAGCCGGTCCATCGTGACCGAGTCGCCCCATTCCTTCTCCATCGTGTTGGACGACTGGGGCGTGACCAACCAGGCGCGGTCCGGCCGCTGTTGGATGTTCGCCGGGCTGAACCTGTGCCGGGTGGACACCAGAAACGTGCTGAACGTCAAGGAATTTGAGTTCAGCCAGAACTACCTGATGTTCTGGGACAAGCTGGAGCGGGCCAATTTCCTCTTGGAAGCGGTGATCGAGACCGCCGACCGCCCCGCCGACGACCGGACCGTCGCTTTTCTGATGCGCAGTCCCCTGTCTGACGGCGGCCAGTGGGACATGTTCACCGCCCTGGTGGCCAAGCACGGAGTGGTGCCCAAGACCGCCATGCCGGAGACGGAAAGTTCGGCCAACTCGGCACGTATGAACGCAAGCCTAAATTACCAGACCCGCCAGGGCGCCAAGCGCATCCGTGACGCCTACTCCCAGGAATCGGGACTGGCGGAACTGCGCCGCATCAAGGATGAGGTCCTGAAGGTGGTCTACGACATTCTGTGCATCCACCTGGGCACCCCGCCCAGCGAGGTGGACTGGCAGTGGAAGGACAAGGACGGCGAGTTCACCCGGTCGGGGAAGTTGACCCCGCTGGAGTTCGCCGAGAACTACCTGCAGACGGATATCCACGATTATGTGAGCCTGGTCCATGACCCCCGGGAGACCAGCCCCATGGGCGCCACCTTCACCGTGGAATACCTGGGCAACGTGGTGGACGGGCCGGCCATCAAGTACCTGAACGTGGACATCCAGACGATGAAGGACCTGACCCTGAAGATGCTCCAGGACGGCAAGCCCGTCTGGATGGGCTGCGACACCGGAAAGCAGATGCACCGGGACCTGGGTCTGTGGGACGCCGACCTCTTTGACTACGCCAGCGTCTACGGGGCCGATTTCTCCCTGGACAAGGCCGCGCGGCTGGAATACCACCAGACGGCCATGACCCACGCCATGATGTTCACCGGAGTGGACGTGGTGGACGGCGTGCCCCGGCGTTGGCGGGTGGAGAACAGCTGGGACGACAAGGTGGGCAACAAGGGGTTCTTCCTGATGAACGACTCCTGGTTCGCCGAGTACATGTTCGAGATCGCCGTCCCCAAGAGCTATCTCACCCCCGAGCTGTTGAAGGCACTGGACCAGGAACCCATCGTCCTTCCGGCCTGGGACCCCATGGGTTCTTTAGCGGAGTAACGCCGCTTCGCGCTAAGCAACCAAAAAGGCCCCCGGCTTCTGCCGGGGGCCTTTTTGGTTTGCAGTTGGTTACCGCTGGGCCGAATCGGGCCAGGGCTTGTCCTGCTCCGGGGCTGGCGGTGAGCCGGGCGGGGCCGGTTCCAGCCAGTCCTCGGAGATTACCTCCGTTACGCCGCTGTCCACTGTGACATAATATTCCGGCGGCACGCCTTCCTCCCGCTCCAGGAAGGTGCCGGGCCACTCTTGGAAAAGCTGGGGCGCAATGACCCCCAGGGCGCCCTTGGAGCCCTCTGATGGCGGGAAGTGGGCCCCGCCGTCCCGGGTCTTGATCAGTACTCTTTGTTCGACTTCGTAGATATGCTTTCTTGGCACGGTCTCTTCGTCCCGTTGGCCTGTTGATGAGGGCGGTCGCTTTGACTGAAACCACTCTGATTTTAGGCCAAGCCCTGTTCTAGTGCATGGGTGAGAAGGCGGCGGGAATCACGATTTTGTTTTCCTGACGGACCCGGCCGGGCGCTCCCGACGGCCAGCCCTTGATCTTGGTGGCGCGGACCTCGGCACGGTGGTTCAGGTCCTTGTATGGCCAGATGTGCAGCCACCGGTTCAGCCCGCCGAACTCGGTGTACATGCCGGCGGCCAAGGGGGAGTACTTCTCCCGTTCGGGCAGGGCCTCTTCCCAGCGCTTGAGCAGTTCGGGTATGGAGCCCGGCTCGTAGGTGTAGGTGCGCATCTCATAGACTCCGCCCAACGCCTGGTCGCCGCCGAGGGGTTTCATGAAGGGAGCGGGGGTCCAGATCTCCGAGTTCATGTTCAGGATGTTGCCGGGCGTGATCTTCGGCGGCCAGTTGGGGTCCTTGCCGGCCGCGCCGCGTATCTCTTCACGCTCGGCCAGGTCCTTGTAACCCCAGACGTGGATGATCTGGTTCAGAGGGCCGATGTCGGTGTGCCAGAAGGCGGCGATGGGGCTGTATTTCTCGCGGTGGGGCAGCGCCTCAGCAAAGGCTTCTTCCGCCTGGGGGATGGCGCCGGGTTTCAAGTCGTAGGTGCGTATTTCGTAAATCATTTCGCTCTCCCAAATCTCTTTTCGGTGCCGGTGTGGGTCTGCGGTGAGACGGTATCATATCCCACCCAGGCATGGGCCGCCAGTCCGGTGTTTCCGGGCAAGTCAGGTGGGCATAAAAGGCGGGAGCGGGAGTGGTCTGCCCCAGTTGGAGAGCACTAGTCCCGGGCGCGGACACCGTCGCGGCGGACCCGTTTGCGGTCCAGGGAGGAAAGGGCCATCTTGCGGAGGCGGAAATTTTGGGGGGTGACCTCCACCAGTTCGTCGTCGGAGATGAACTCCAGGGCCTCTTCCAGGCTCATCAGCACCGTGGCGTTCAGGCGTTTTGCCACGTCGGCGGTGGAAGAGCGCATGTTGGTCAGCTTCTTCTCTTTGCAGACGTTGATCTCAATGTCGCCCTCGCGGCGGTGGGAGCCCACGATCATACCCTCGTAGACCTGGGTGCCGGGGTCAATGAAGGTGTCGCCCCGCCCCTGGGCGTTCAGAAGGCCGTAGGTAACGGCGGTGCCGCTTTCCGAGGCCACCAACACGCCGCCGGGTTGGCCCTTTATCTCGCCGTCCATGGGCTCGTAGGACGTGAAGATGCTGTTCTTCACGCCGTCGCCCCTGGTGATGCGCAGGAAGAAGGAGTTGAAGCCGATCAGCCCGCGGGTGGGAATCTTGTATTCCATGTGGACGTAGCCGTTATCGTCGTAGCGCATGTCCCGAAGTTGGGCCAGGTGGCCGGACAGGTACTCGGTCAGGGCGCCGACGTACTCCTCGTTGGTGCTGATGTTCAGGATCTCGTAGGGCTCGTGAATCTTGCCGTCCACTACCTTGGTCACCGGTTCGGGCCGGGACACCTGGAACTCGAAATTCTCCCGGCGCATGGTCTCCACCAGGATGGAGAGGTGCAGTTCGCCCCGTCCCGACACCAGGAACACGTCTGGAGAGGAGGTGGTGTCAACCTGCAGGCTGACGTTGGTGCGCAGTTCCCGCATCAAGCGGTCGTAGAGGTTGCGGGATGTGCAGTGGTCGCCCTCTTTGCCCATGAAGGGTGAGGTGCTGACGCCGAAGGTCATGCGGACGGTGGGTTCTTCAATGTCGATGGAAGGCAGGGCTTCCGGATGCTCCAGGGAAGCCAACGTATCTCCAATGGAAACACCCTCTGGGCCGGTTACCGCAACCAGGTCGCCGGCAAATGCCTCGGGAACTTCCACCCGCTCCATGCCCCGGAAGACGAAGATGCGCTCCAGGCTATGGACGGTCTGTTGGTCGTTACGGGCCATGAGGGCAACGCTGTCCCGCAGGCGGAGCGTCCCTCTGGTGATGCGTCCCAACGCCACCTGACCCAGGTAGTTGTCGTAATCAAGGGCTGCCACCAGCATCTGCAGGGGTGCGTCCGGGTCTCCCGTGGGTGGCGGCACGTTGTCCAAGATGGCCTCGAACAACGGGACCATGTCCATGCCGGGCGTGTCCATATCGGCGGTTGCGAACCCCTGCTTGGCCGAGGCATAGAGGATGGGGAATTCCAGCTGGTCGGTGTTGGTTGCCAGTTCCAAGAACAGGTCTTGGACCATCTCTATCACTTCGGGGACCCGGGCTTCGGGCCGGTCGATCTTGTTGATGACCACCATGGGGGTCACGTTCTGCTGGAGGGCCTGGCGCAGCACGTAGGTGGTCTGGGGCATGGGGCCGTCCACGGCGTCCACCAGCAGCAGGCAGCCGTCGGCCATATTCATGATGCGTTCCACCTCGCCGCTGAAGTCGGCGTGGCCCGGCGTGTCGATGATGTTGATCTTGACGCCGTTGTAGGTGACCGAGGCGTTCTTGGCCAGGATGGTTATGCCGCGCTCCCGCTCCAGCGGGTTGGTGTCCATGATTAACTCACCGACCTGCTGGTGGGCGCGGAAGACCTGGCCCTGTTTCAACAGTGCGTCGACGAGGGTGGTCTTGCCGTGGTCGACGTGGGCGATGATGGCCAGGTTTCGAATGTCGTTATTTTTTTGGTCGCTCAACTCTATTTACCCCACACGACATGATAGCATTAGGCCCGCGTTATTGCCGGACTTAACATATTCAGCAATCGTCGCCCTATCACGCTCCAATTCATCAATTCGTCGAGGAGACCGCCATATGACAGTGGAAGAGTCTATTCGGAGGACAATCGCGAAATTCGCCAACAGTTTCGCCCTGGGCGATTGGGACCTGATGGAGTCCACCCTGGCCAAGAAATTGGCCATTGACTATTCCGACCAGCCCAAGGAGACCACCGGCCACGAATACGCCCAGGGCCAGCGTGAGGCCCTGGAGTTGCTCAATACCCAACTCATCCTGGCCAACGTGGAGATTGTCGTGGACGGCGATCAGGCCGAGGTCAGGTCCAGCGGGGCCATGCTCAGGGTTTTCAAGAACCTGGCCTTCAACACCCACTCCATCTACCTCTTTCGCCTGGCCCAACGGGAAAACGAGGAGTGGGTCATCGACCGGATCAAGCAGAAGGTGCTGTGGAACGAGGGCGACCCCAATATCCACAACGGCGCGCGGAACCAGCAGGCGCCACGGCGGATGGGGTTCTAGCATCACATAATCCTTAATATTGGCAGGTTATGTCACGCATATAGGTGAATTTATGTAGAATGCCTGGGACATAGGATTGCGATAGTGTATTAACTGGTCCATAATTTATGTAAGGGTGAGAATTCTTCGGATTCCGGCACCCTAAATTCTATCGTGGACTAAAAGCCATGTAAGCAGCAGATATTATAGGCGTCATCATAGGTGGTTCCACCATGATGCTACTGATTTTGGTGATCATATTGTTCCAGTCAGTCTATATCGTCCTCCTCAGAAAGGAACTCCACGAGAAGTATGTCCTGCGGGACGTGCCGGCCACACCTCGGACCGAGGAAACCGAGGAAGAGGAACCCGTCCTGGTCCAGTAAGACCCAGTTGAAACCTACCATAATGAAAAAGAGGGCCCCATTTGGGGCTCTCTTTTCTTTTATCGACGTTTACCTGCCGCCTAGTTGGCGGTCAGGTCGATGACGTCCGCGCCGCCCTGCTTCCAGGTGCCCGTCTGAGCGGCATCTTTGCCGCCGACGGTGAATGAGACCGTCTTGCCGTTGAAGCTCTGGCCGCTGGGCTGAGCCGCGTTCAGGACGTATTTACCGTCGGCCACCGTGGCCTCGCCGGCGTTGACGGCGTTGGAGACCGGCAACGACAGGGATGCGCTGCCCAACTCGCCGCCCAGGGCTGTGGCGGTTGCCTTTATGGACAGGGTGGACGAATCGGACCCGGCTATCCAGGCGACCACGAGGGTGCCGTCGGGGGCCGGCCTGCCGTCCAGCGTGGCTGTGCCGACGAACACGTTGGGCGGGACGTTGGAGGTTGCGGCTGGGGCAGTGGTCCGTCCCGGCACCTTTTGGGTGTGGGAGAAGGGCGCAACGCTGTCTACAGTCTCCACTCCGCTGACCGAGAAGGTCATGAAGGCAATCTCGGAGTCGTCATTGGTGGTGGCGTTGATGACCACCGTGTCTCCGCCCTTGAACTTGGCGTTGGGAGACGGCTCAGTGATCTTGACGACCACATTGGTGGCCTTCCGCACGATATTCACAGTCACGGAGTCCGTGGCGGTATTGCCCAAGCCGTCACTGGCGGCGGCGGTGATGACCAGGGGCGCTGGCGCCGTATTGGTGTTCGTCCTAGGGACAAAGTAGCGCATGGCGTAGGGCGGGGCCGCGATGGGGGTCTGGGCCACGCCGTCGATGGTGAACACGACGGTGATGGTGCCGGTGCCCTTGACGTCGGCCTGGATGCTGATGGTGTCACCCTCGGCGATGGCCTCGGCGCTGCCCGACACCGTGGAACGGCGGGAGCCTCCCGCGCTATCCACGCTGGCTGCCGGACTGGTGATGGACACACCAACATCTGTGGTGCGGGCGACCCGGAGCCGGATGGTGTCCTTGCCCTTCTTCCCGTCTTCATCCAGGGCCGTGGCGCGGACCTCCACCGATGAGACGCCGGTGAGGACCTTGATTTCGGTTGTGTAGGGTGCGGCGGTCAGGGTGGCCACGTCGACTCCGGCCACGGCGAAGGTCACCGATACCACGGCCACGTCATCCTTGGCTTCGGCGGTGACGGTCACCACTTCGTCGGCGGCGACCACTGTGCCGGACGTGGGAGAGGTGATGCTGACCTTGGGCGCCTGGGCGGTGGCAATCTTCTCCGGATTGAGACATTCCTCAGTGACCTGTCTCCGCATGTCGGCGTCCAGGGCCGTGATGGTGGTGGCCCGATCCCCGGCGATCTTCCGGGCGCATTCGGAAAGGATCTTGCCCACGCCGCCTCGGCCCCGTCGCTCCTCCTTGGTCTCCTTAAAGGTGCGGACGGTGTCCAGCACGAATTCCTTGAAGCCGCTCCCGGCGTTCTCAGCGGTCCTTTCCAGCCGCTTTTCCTGCAGGTCTTCCCGCTTCTTTCTCAGGTCATCCAAGACACCGATCTTCAGCGGGTCTTCGGTCTGGGCTTGGGCCAGGCGGTCCAGGCGTTCGTCAACCATCTTGGCCTTGATGAAGCTGCGCACCACCTTGCCGGTCTGACCCTTGCCAGCGGCCCGCACCAGCAGGACGATGGCCTCGCCCTTCTCGATACCGGCGCCCTGGCCGGCGTGCCTGGTCAGAGTGCCGTCCTCGTCCAGGGTGGTCAGGTCCTCGCCCTCCTTATCGGCGGCGATGGTCCGCTTGTGTTCCCGGGTGGCTTTGGAGGGAATGACCGTGAGCTTGACGGCGGTCAGCGGCTCGACGGTGACTATTCCGTTCTCGTCGGTGATCCTCTGGTCGGCCAGGCCGGCGATCTTGTACTCCGGTTCCGGTAGGTCAGCCAGGGCCACGTCCCGGTCGGGAGGGTTGCTGATCATGGTGTTCTCAGGCACGAAAAGTTCAAAAAGCTGGCCCTTTGATTCGATGGTCAAGGACAACTCGGTTGCCGAGACGACGGTCCCGGTGAAGCCTCTGCCGATGGTCCGTCCTTCCTGGGCGGAAGCGGCACCGGCCGACACGGCCAGGAGCAGTACGGCAACGAGGGAGGCTATCAGGGCTATGCCCAGCCTGGGTGTGGAAACTCTTTTCATTTGGAAGGCCTGAATTAACTGTGACACGGGGACACCTGTCCTTTGGATTTGTGGAGAAGACGCGTGCGGCCTCTGTTAATAGCTACGGTTTGGCTGGTCTGTCGGATGGTTACGGGACGTAGAGCGCCACCAGGACCTGGTCCATCTGTTCTCCGCTGGCCACGCTGGTGACTACCTCGATGATGTTGGGGCCCTCTTCCAGGGTTACGTCCAGGGAGAACTCGCCATCGATATTTGGCTCTACGATGGTGTCGTTGATGGTCACCACCGCGTCCACCCGGGTGCGGCCCGTTACTGTCAGGGTGCCCGACTCGGTGAATATTTCGTTCTCGGTGGGCTCGATCATCTGGAGGAAGAGTTCGCCCTCGGTGGCAACCTGGGTTTCAGCAGGGACCGGGGTCGGCGGTACAGCGGTGGCGGTGGGAGCCGGGACTTCGACGGTGGTGGCCGGGGTCTCGCCCTCGGCGGGTCCGGCTGTTTCTTCATCGCCGCCGCCAATGATGCAGCCCGTGAGGCCAAGAATAAGCAGTCCTAGGAAGACCGGGAAAATTAGTTGTTTGCTCATAGTCAAGATTTTATCTCTGGTCCGGTAATAATTGGTGTGGATCAGGCTGGAGTTCCCAAGGGCTATATCCCTGGCCCAGGACCTGACTCCGGGTGCGACTTTTGCCAAACTATATGCTCGGGCACGAGGAGTTTTACAGCAAACCGTTTTTCCCGGCCGATCGCCGCAGTTTTGGGTCCTTGGGTGTGGCATAATTCCCCATTCCATCATGCCAAAACGGAAGGGGGCGAGCTCCCCGCCCTATATGCTCACCCCCGGGAGCAACAACAGCGGTCGAATAGACTATATGCCCCGGGCATGACAACCGCGCTTCCCTCGCTCCTTGTATAATCCAGGCCAGCCACGCCGAACAGCAACTGGAGAAGAAAATGGCAACCACCCACACCGCCATCGGCCGGTCCATTCCCAGGGGAGAGGGTCCGGACAAGGTAACGGGCAAGGCGGAGTATGCCGCCGACGTCTCCCTGCCTGGCATGCTCTGGGGCAAGGTGCTCCGCAGCTCCTACCCCTACGCGAAGATCGTCAGCATCGATACCTCCCAGGCAGCAGCTCTGCCGGGCGTCCATGCCGTGGTCACCGGGGCGGACATTCCAGAGACGCGGGTGGGACGGCGGCTGATCGACATGCCCGTGCTGGCCCAGGGCGTGGTGCGGTTCGTCGGTGAGAAGGTGGCTGCGGTGGCGGCGGAAGACCCGGACATCGCCGACGAAGCACTGCTGCTGATTGACGTGGTATACGAGGAACTGGACCCCGTCTTCGACGCGGAAGAGGCCATGGGGCCCGACGCATCGACCCTGCACCCGGAGATGGAGTCCTATCCCGGCCTGCCCCAGCCGCCGTCGGACATCAACAACGCCTTCGCCCACATGACCTGGGGCAAGGGTGATGTGGATGAAGGCTTCGCCCAGTCCGATGTGATTGTCGAGCACACCTTCAACGCCCAGTTGATGCACCAGGCGTACATCGAACCCCACGCCTGCGTGGTCAGCGTGGAAGACTCGGGCCAGGTGCAGGTCTGGGTCAACAACAAGGACCCCTACATGCTGCGGGACCAGCTGGCCAGCGTCTGGGGCATGGCCGCCGAGAACATCGTGCTCCATCCCTGCCGAATCGGTGGCGATTTCGGCGGCAAGGGCTCCTTCATGGACGTGCCCCTTTGCTACTACCTGTCCAAGAACGCTGGCCGCCCGGTGAAGATGGTCATGGACTACATCCAAGAGCTGATGGCCGGCAACCCCCGTCACCCGGCGGTGATGACCATCAAGACCGGTGTGAAGCGGGACGGGACCATCATGGCACGCCAGGCCAGGGCGGTCTTCGACAGCGGCGCCTACGGGGCCTTCAAGCCCACGGTCTACCTGCGGGGGGCCGACCACCTGTGCGGCGTCTACAACATCCCCCACGCCCAAATCGACAGCTATACCGTCTACACCAACAACGTGCCCCGGGGCCACATGCGCAGCCCCGCCAAGCCCCAGGTGGTCTTCGCCGTGGAGTCCCACATGGACATGGTGGCCCAGGAATTGGGCATGGACGCCCACGAGTTCCGGCTGAAGAACGTCATGCGTGACGGCGACGCCTCGCCCATCGGCCGCCATTGGCGGAGGATCAAGGCCGAAGAAACGTTGATGGCGGCCGCCGAGGCCACTGGTGTGGGTAAGCCCATGCCGCCCAACACGGGCCGGGGCATGGCCATGACCGACCTGGTCCAGGGCGCGGGGCAGTTCGCCGCCAAGATCGGACTCAGCGACGAAGCCAACCCCCAACTGCACATGGCCTTCTGGGACACGGGTACCGGATCCCACACCGTGCTGCGTCAGATGGTGGCCGAGGAACTGACCCTAGACACCGAGGACGTGGAGATCGTCCTGGAAGACACGGCCCACATGCCCTACAGCTCGGGCTCGGGCGGCAGCCGGGTGACCTACACCGCCGGAAAGGCGGTGGTGGGCGCGGCCCAGGAGCTGCGGGCCAAGCTCATCGAGGCGGCTTCACCCCTGCTGGACGCGCCCGAGGAGCAGGTGAGCATGGAGGGCGGACGGTTAGTGGCGGCGGAGCGCAGCGTGACGATAGCCGAGGTGATGCGGGCCACGGGCGGCGACGGACTGGTCGGCGAGACCAGCGTGGCGCCCGTGGGACCAGACATCACATCTTTTTGCACCCAGGTGGCCGAGGTCACCGTGGACACCGAGACGGGCCAGGTGACGGTGAACAAGGTGATTAGCGTCCACGACACGGGTGCCATCCTAAACCCGCTGAACCACCAGGGACAGGTTGAGGGCGGCCTGATTCAGGGCCTGGGCTACGCTCTCATGGAGGAATTGAAGCTGGAGGAGGGGAGCATCTCCACCCTCAGTTTCGGCGATTACAAGATACCAACTTCGGCCGACGTCCCCCAGATGGAGACCATCTTGATCGAGGATGAGGAAGGCCCCGCCCCCTACGAGAGCAAGGGCATCGGCGAGAGCAGCAATATCCCCATCGCCGGGGCCATCGCCAACGCCGTCTACGACGCCGTCGGCGTCCGCATCACCGACCTCCCCATCACCGCCGACAAAGTTCTGGCGGGGCTNCGGGCAAAGGGCGGGTGATATTTCGAAGCAGTCCCNCTGAATTAGCACATNCCTAATGAACATATTNTGTGTGTATAATNTATGTGACTAAATTTGTGGAGGGCCTGCATTGTGCGTACGCATGTGGTCTTGCCNGAAGAACTTGTAAACGCCGTTGACGCTCAGGCGGGCAAGGGGAAGCGCAGCCAGTTCATCGAGGACGCGATAAGGGAGAAGCTGAAAAGAGATATTCTCCTATCTGCCCTTGAAGTCACCGCGGGAATTCTTTCTGCCGAAGACCATCCCCATTGGGGCACAGGCGAACAGGCGGACTCCTGGGTCAGGGAATCTCGACAGCGGAGTGACTGGCGGCTAGAACGATTCCAAGATGGCTAGTTATCTCTTGGACACCACTGTGTTGATCGATTACTTGCGTGGCCGATCAGTGGCCGTAGAACTACTGAATACCCTGGTCAATCAAGGTCATCAGATTGGGGTGTGCTGCATCAGCGTCGCCGAACTCTACGCGGGGGTAAACGAGGCGCAGCGGGCCGGAGCAGATCGCCTGATTGATGCCCTGGACTACCGTGAAGTATCACGGGAGATAGCCAAAGAGGCGGGCCGGTACCGGTATGAGTTCGCTCGGCGGGGTTCTGTTCTCTCGACCGCCGATACGCTGGTGGCAGCAACCGCCATCGCCTATGGTTCGGTCCTGCTAACGGCGAATGCCGGGGATTTCCCAATGGAAGAACTTGAACTGTTGGGACACCGTTAGTCGACGCTCGGCTTTCCCGATTCCAGGCGTCCCCGGAATCCGCGAACGAAGGACATCAGGTACGTCCACCCTCTGTGCTACGATTGCGGCGAGCGCGACTGTTCGGGCAAGGTTGCACCACAGGAGAACCATGAACGACGAGGCTGCGAAGAAGGACCTGAGAGAGGCCGTTTCCGAGTATGAGAAGCGGCTGTCGGATACTCTGGCGCGGCAGGCCAACCCCAGGGAAGCGCCGGAGACCAGCTATGGGATGCCGCTTAAGTCGGTCTACACGCCCGAGGACGGGGCTGGACGGGAGTACCTGGAGGATCTGGGCCTGCCCGGTGACTACCCCTTCACCCGGGGTATCCGGCCCGACATGTACCGGGGACGGCTCTGGACAATGCGCCAGTACGCCGGTTTTGACACGGTGGAGGAGACCAACCTGCGCTTCCGTCACCTCTTGGAGCAGGGCCTGGGCGGGATGAACGTGGCCTTCGACCTGCCCACCCAACTGGGCATGGACCCGGACCACCCCCAGGCGGCCAGCGAAGTGGGCAAGGTAGGCATCGCCTGCCCTTCCCTCCGGCAGATGGAACAGCTATTCCAGGAACTGCCCCTGCAGCAGGTCACGCCGTCGCTTACCGTCAACGCCTCGGCCCAGTCGGTGCTGTCCATGTACCTGGTCACCGCCCAGAACCAGGGCATACCCTTCGACCAGATCGGCGGCACCACCCAGAACGACATCCTCAAGGAGTTCATCGCCAGAGGGAACTACGTCTTCCCGCCGGGCCCGTCCCTGAAGATGGCCGTTGACCTCTTCGAGTACTGCGGCCAGCACGTTCCCCGGTGGAACTTCATCAACATCTGCGGCTACCACGTCCGTGAGGCCGGCTCCAGCCTGGTGCAAGAACTGGCCTTCGCCTTCGGCAACGCCCAGGCCTACCTGGACGAGGCCATATCCCGGGGCATGGACATCGACGATTTCGCCCCGCGCATCGCCTTCAATTTCAGCGTGTTCAACAACGTGCTGGAAGAGGTGGCCAAGTTCCGGGCCGCCCGACGCATGTGGGCCCGCATGGTCAAGGAGCGATACGGGGCGAAGAACCCCCGGTCCATGACCTTCCGCACCGGCGCGGGCAGCGGCGGCAGCACCCTGGTGGCCCAACAGCCCGAGAACAACGTGGTGCGTGTCACCCTACACACCGTCATCGCCGCCATGGCCGGGGTGCAGTCCATGCACACGGCGTCCATGGACGAGGCCCACGCCCTGCCCTCGGAGGAAGCGGCCACCCTGGCCCTGCGCACCCAGCAGATCGTGGCCTACGAGAGTGGTCTGGCCGACGTCATAGACCCCCTGGGCGGCTCCTACTACGTGGAGAACCTCACCGATCAGATTGAGGAGCAGGCCGAGGAATACATGAAGCGCATCGAGGAGCGCGGCGGCATGCTCAAGGCCATCGAGTCTGGCTGGGTGGTTCAGGAGATCGCCGACGAGTCCTACCGCTTCCAACGGGAGGTGGAGCAGGGCCAGCGGGTGATCGTGGGCATGAACCGCTTCACCAGGGAGGAAAAGCCGTCCTTCGAGTTCCACCGCCCCGACCCCAATGTGGCGAAGAACGTCACCGCCGATGTGGTGAAACTCCGCGAGGAACGCGACGAGAAGGCACTGTCCCGGACCCTGGACGACCTGAAATGCGCCGCCCACGAAGGGGTGAACCTGATGCCGGCGACCCTGGAGGCCATTCGGGCCCAGGCCACCGTCGGCGATGTCAGTGGCGCCCTGCGTGAGGTCTTCGGCGAATGGACCGCCCCAACCCAACCGTAGCGAGTTATAGATGCTTGACCTGCTGATAACCAACGGACTGGTAATCGACGGCTCCGGCAGCCCCGGATTCTTCGCCGCCGTGCTGGTGGAGGGCGACACCGTCACCATCCAGCGTGGCGACGTGTACCACCTGGGAGCCGCGCGGACCATCGACGCCGCGGGTTACGTGGTCTGTCCGGGGTTTGTGGACCTCCACTCCCACGCCGGCCTGACCATCCTGGGCGAACCCCACCACGACCCCAAAGTGAGGCAGGGCGTGACCACCGAACTGGTGGGTATCGATGGAATCTCCCACGCGCCCTTCAAGACCCGCGAGGAGCTGGAACGCTACATCTGGCTGGACTCGGGGCTGAACGGCTACCCGCCCCTGCCCGCCGACTGGCTGACCGTGGCCGACCTTTTGGCCAAGTACGACAACTCGGTGGCCATCAACATGGCCTACATCTTGGGCAACTCGCCGGTGCGCATCTGGAGCGTGGGCTGGGAGGACCGGCCCGCCACCGACGCCGAGATGGCCGACATGAAATCGGTGGTCCGCGAAGCCATGGAAGAGGGGGCCTGGGGGCTTTCCACAGGCTTGGACTACCCGCCCGGCGCCTACGCCAGCACCGAAGAGCTTGCCGAGTTGGCCGGTGTGGCGGCGCGGTTGGGTGGCCACTACCACACCCACACCCGGGCCAATCTTCGCGCCAAGGGACTGCTGGCCCCCTGGGAGGAGGCCTTAGAGATTGGCCGGGGCGGCGACTGCCCGGTGCACCTGACCCACTACCGCCAGTCCGCTCCCGGCGTGGGCAGCCACCTGGACTACCTGGGCCTGGTGGAGGACGCCCGCGACGAAGGGATGGACGTCACCTTCGACTGCTACACCTATCCCTACTCGGGGACCACGGTGACCATCGGCCTGCCCCACTGGGCCAAGGACGGCGGCCCGGAACGGTTGATGGAGGCGCTCAAGGACTCGGACGACCGCCAGCGCATGAAGAAGGATCTGTCCCGGGACCGGCTGGAGAACAACTGGGTGACCAACTTCACCCAGCCCCAAAACCAGATATACGACGGCAAGCTGATCACCGACATCGCCGACATGCGGAACCAGGACCCGGCCGACGCCCTCTTCGACCTGCTGATCGAGGAGAACCTGGGCATCTCCACGGTGGGACTGGGCACCAACCCCCAGACCCTCTACGCCTTCGTGTCCCATCCGGCGGGTATGATCGCCAGCGATGCCATCCTGTTCGGCGAGTACCCCAACCCCCGGACCTACGGCTGCTTCCCCATCGTGCTGGCCGAGTTCGTCCGCGCCGAGCAGCACCTGAAACTGCCCGAGGCCATCCGCAAGATGACTTCCTTCCCGGCCCAGAGGTTGGGTCTGCCCGATCGGGGCCTGCTGCGGGACGGGTTCAAGGCCGACATAGTCATCTTCAATCCCGACACGGTGAAGACCCACGCCACCAAGGACGACCCCAAGCACTACCCGGTGGGCATCGACTACGTGATAGTGAACGGCCGGGTGGTCATCGACCAGGGCGAGAACACCATGGAGTTGCCTGGGCGCGGCCTGCGCCGGGGTAGGGCGTCGACCTAACCGCCCAGCCTCTCCAGCAGCCCGTCCACCGCCTTGCAGTCCTTGCAGCCCTTGGCTCCCTCGGGCGGTTGTTCCATGTCCCAGATCTCCCGCGCTTTGCGCAGCAGCGGCGGCAGCAGTTGGGCCTGCCGGAGCGCCACCTCAACCACCCTGGCATGGAAGCCCATGACGAACCCCTGGCTGTCCACCAGGCTGGGTTCCTCCGCCGTTTCCGCGTCCGTGGCGGGCTCCATGTAGACCAGGGCTAGCTTGGACACGGGCGCCAGCCCCTGGCGCTCGGCGATGAGCGCGTAGGCGTTCAGTTGCACCTCGTAGTTGGGGAACATACCTGGACGGTCCGGGTTGTAGCGGGACGTCTTGTAATCGACGATCACGTAGGAATTGTCCCGCAGCCGGAAGATGCCGTCGGCCTCGCCCCTGAGCGTGATGCCCGTCTCCTCGTCCAGGGCCTTGAACTGGGACCAGTGGGGTGGGTCTATGTACTGGCCGGTCTCTCCCAGTTCCGCCAGCCAGGACGGCGCGTGACCCTCCCGGTCGAAGTGGTTGTGGACCAACAGCTTGTTATAGCGGTCGATGCTGCTGAAGATGCCGGGGAAACCCTGGTAGGGCAGGTTCTTGACGTGGAGCCGCACCCAGGCGCAGCGGGCGCAGAAACGGGTGCGGGCGTAGGTGCCCAGTTCCGTGGCCGAGATTGTCGGGCCTGGCGGAATCGCCTCGTCTGGAAACAGCGGCTCTTGGGACATGACCTACCGACCTAGTCGTCTGCGGGAGCGGGCGCCCTACCGTCTGCGGTCCGGTACTCCGGCGGCAGTGCGTCCTCCCAGTCGGGCAGTTGCCTGCGGGAAGAGGATGGCAGCAGGGTGATGCAGGCCACGGCGGTGAAGCTGAGGCAGAAGGACAGCAGGATGGACCAGTCGTAGGTGCCGGTCCAGTCGCGCAGGAACCCGCCCAGCACCGGGCCCAGGGCCATGCCCACGCCGGCCCCGGCCATCTGCCAGCCGTAGGTGGTGCCCGTGGGGGCGTCTCCGTAGTACTGGCGGTTGATGATGGGAAAGGCGGTCATCTCGCCGCCCAGGCCGATTCCGAAGAGCACGGCGAAAATGAAGAATGCCGGCACGCTCTGGGACACCAGCAGTATCAAGAGCGGGAAGGTCTGGGCTGAGAAGCAGACCAGCATCACCGTCTTGGCCCCGAACCGGTCGGCCATCACCGGCGTGCCGAACCGGGTCAGGGTGCTGGTCACGGTGAGCGTGATGTAGACGGCCACTGCGGTGCCCTTGTCTAGGCCAGAGTCGGTGGCCATGGCCACCAGCAGGATCAGGATGATGTTGTGGGCGGCGCAGCCCCAGAAATGGATGCCCACCAGGTTCCAGAAGGCGGCGGTCTTCTGGGCCTGCTTCAGGAATATACGGGTCCGGGTCTTGGCCAGGTCGTTGTTCTGCAGCCGGCGGATGGGTTCGTCCGGAGGAGCCCCATACTGCCGCAGTCCCAGGTCGGCAGGCTCGTTGTAGAAGTACCGGGTCAGGAACAGCAGCAGCGCACCGCCGACTAGTCCCGGCACCCAGAATGTCCAGCGCAGTCCAAAGGTGTCGAAGAGGACGAATACGGTGAGGATGGCGACGGCGGTGCCCATCCCCTGTAGGGCCTGCAACATGCCCATGGCCAGGCCCAGCTTCCTGCGGAACCAGAGGGTCACACCCGAAACCAAGGTGACCTGGAAGGCGGCCATGCCGGCGGCCAGCAGTACGCCGAAGTAGAGGTAGAACTGCCACAGATTGGTCATGGAGCCTGTGAGCAGCATGCCGGCGATGAACAAGAACCCGCCCAGCCACATGACCCGGCGCACGCCGTAACGGTCGCCCAGCCAGCCGGATAGCGGAGCGAGGATACCCGACATAAGCCACTGGATGGTGAACCCTACCGTGATGGCGCCGATGCTCCAGCCGAAGTATTCGGGCTTGTTGAACTCGTCGATGAGGATGCTGGCGGCGAAGCGCATGCCGGAGCTGGTCATCCACATCAGAGAGGCGACGCTGACCACCACCCAGGCGTAATGGAAATTACGCCGGCCAAGGGCGAAACCGGACTGGTTTACTCCGAACCGCAACAATCGGGGCCTCCAAAGCAGGGGCACATTGTACACCCAGGCAAGACCGGAACAACCGAACGGGGCTTACCGTACCAAATCAGGCGTTGATGAGCAGGCCAGGATTGAGGACTCCCTTGGGGTCCAGTGTCAGCTTGGCGGCCTTCAAGGCCTGGGCGAAAAGTTCGGGCCGCTGTTGGTCGTACCAGGGCCGGTGCAGCCTTCCCACCGCGTGGTGGTGGGTGATGGTGCCGCCCGCGGCCATGATGGCGTCGGAGGCGGCCTGCTTGATCTCGGCGTACATCTCCAGTTCGGCGCCCAAGCGGCCCATGCCCTCGAAGGTGAAATAGGGGGCGGGGCCGTCGGTGTAGACGTGGGTGAAGCGGCAGGAAACGCTGCCGCCGCCGCAGACTCGGTTGAGGGCGTCTCGCAGGGCGCCCCGTACCATCTCGTCCATCTTGGCCCAGCGGTCCCAGGTGATGGAGGTCTCCATGGTCTCGGTGACCAGGCCCAGCCCTGCCTGATGGTTCTTCACGTAGGGTGCGCCCAGGAAGGAATCCCGCCAGGCGCCCACCGAGCCCTGGCGGCCCGTGTCGCCGCTGGACCTGGAGCTCCCATCGGAGATGCGGATTTCAGATTCGTCGATGGTGCCGCCGGCCTCGCGGGCAATGTCCACGGCGTGACGGATGAACTCGCCCTGGGGTATCTCGGCGGACTCGAATCCCAGCACCAAGAGCGCTGCCGTGCCGTCCATGCCGGCGGCGGCCGCTGACTCGACCGGGTCCAGCAGGCGGCAGTTGGCGGGCCACAGCTTGGTCTGGACGATGCGCCGGGCGGCCTCTGCTCCGGCGGCGAATGTCGGGAAAGTCACGCCTGCCGAGGCGCGGAAGACGGGGCGGGCTTGGATGCGCATCCAGGCTTCGGTGATGATGCCCAGGATTCCCTCGCTGCCGATGGCCATCCGGTCGGGGCTGGGCCCCGCTCCGCTGCCGGGGAGCCGGCGGGACTCCCAGGGGCCGGCGGGCGTCACCATGCGCACCGATTCCACGAAATCGTCTATGTGGGTCTGGTTGGTGGCGTAGTGACCGCCCGAGCGGGTGGCGATCCAACCGCCCAGAGTGGAGAACTCGAAGCTCTGGGGATAGTGGCGCAGGGTGAAGCCGTGGGGGCGAAGTTGGTCTTCAAGGGCGGGGCCGTAGACGCCGCCCTGGATGCGGGCGGCGCGGGAGACGTCGTCGATCTCCAATACCTGGTCCAGGTGTTCCAGGTCGATGGTAACGATGCCGTCGTAGCCCTCGGGGGGTTCGAACCCGGCCACGGTGGAACTGCCGCCGCCGAAGGGAATGGTGGCGTAGCCCGAGGCTGAGCACCATTCCAACAGGGCTTCGATGTCCTGCTCGTTCTTGGGCCGGGCCACGACGTCCGGCGGGTTGGGGAAGTCGTAGTTGAAAGCGCGGATGCGGTCGCGGAAGCTGCGTCCGTAGGTGTGCACCGCCCGGTCGTGGTCGTCACCGGAGCAGATGCCGGCCAGTGCGCTTGGTGGGGTTATGCGTGGTTTGCGCAGGGAGAGGCCGGAAGCTGTAGGCGGCCCAACGGGTGTGAGATCAACGCCGTAGCGTTGGGAAAGCTGCTCCGCAGCAGTCTTCATCTGGGCGGCGGTGGGTTCGTCCTGCTCGTTGCCCCAGGCCCAGAAACTTCGCTTGGCCATGGCCTCTCCTATCTGCTGTTGACGGGTGGGGTCTAGTCGGCCATCTGGAAGCGTTCGTTCTCGGCAGGCTTGGACCACATGTCGTCGGCGCCGGTCATGGCCGCGGCCCGTTCGGGGCTGGCCCGCCAGGCGTCGTAGATCTCGTTGGACTCCCAGGTGACCAGGGTGGAGATCTTGGTGGGGTCGTCCTGGGAGATGAAGGTGAGGCGCATACCGTAGCCGGGGGCCTTGCTCTGGGCCAGGCCGTTGCCGTCCAACATCTTCTTGGCTTCTTCGATCTTGTCGGGTTTCGCCCAGTGGTGTGTCAGTACGCCGATCATCGAATATGGCTCCTAGATCAGTTTCGGGTTATGTCCAGCGGCGTGAGTATAGCATTAGTCCTGACCGTCTTTGACCTTGAGCACCCGCCCCAGGACGAAGGCAATGATCGCTGCCACGGCGCTGAGTACGGCGCCCATCTTGGCCGGGTCCTGGAATATTGGATCGTCATAGGCCTTGCCGGCGACGAAGAGAGCCACCGTGAGGCCCAGACCGGCGACTATGGAGGTGACCATCAGGTGTTTGGTGGCCATACCCTCGGGCAGTGGGAATCCCATCTTGGTGCCCAGCCAGGAGAGCAACGTGATGCCCACCAGCTTTCCGCCGATCAGCGATGCCAGGACGATGAAGGTCACGGCGGAGATACTGCTGAAGGCCACGCCGGCGTTGGCGAAGGCAAAGAAGAACAGGCCAAAGTCCACTGGCAGCTTTAGTTGGTGCTCAAAGGTTTCCAGCGGAGCGTGGGTGTGGTGCGCCGCTTGTGGGTTGGCGTCGGATGCGCCGGCCGGCAGGGGTTTTTCGGGAGCGGCTTCCCCGTCGTAGGGATGGGAATGCTCGAATTGGTAGGAATCTTCTTCAAAGAGCCCGCCGGTATGCTGGGGGCCAGGCAGGAAGGGCACGATGACCACCAGGGCCAGTGCCGGTTCGATGGACGACTTCACCAGTCCCACCCAGCTCAGGCCGCCGGCGATGAGGATGTAGACCGGCCAGCTCTGTACGCCGAAACGCCGCATCGCGTAGGCCACGGCCATGCCCGCCAACACCAGCAGCAGCCAGGACGGGGCCACCGGGTGGGCCGGGTCGGGATAGAACACGGCGATGATGCCCAGGCCGATGGCGTCGTCGGCCACGGCCAATAGCAGCAGGAAATTGACCGCAGGGTGGGACGCACCGAAGACCACGCGGGCCACCAGCCAGGCCAGGGCGATGTCGGTTGCTGTGGGGATACCCCAGCCATTGGCCACGGTGCTGAAATCGCTGCCGCCGCCGTAGAAGACCCAGGTCAGGAAGAAGAACATGCCCGCGGGGCCAACTATCCCGCCGATGGTCCCCATCAACGGGTTGATGGCCTTGGGGATGGGGTTCAGAGCGCCGCCGGGCAGCACCGACTCGGTGATCTCCTTGGCCGCGATGCCGAAGAAGAACACCATGAAGATCTCGTTAATAAAAAAATGGAGGGTGACCGACTTGCCGAAGATCTTGGCGTCGTCGCCAAAGGGGTGGTAGTCGACCAATTCCTCGTAGGTGTGGGCATCTATGTTGGCAAATATCAGGCCAGCGATGACGCCGATGATCAGGGGTATGGAGAACTGTTGAAGGAGGCTGATATGGTGGGCCCGGAGCAATGCCTATCCTATAATCTAAAAAGATGTGACTACAAATAAAACGCTTGCCGCAGCAGGCGCTCCGGGGATTATACCACCGGACAGGGCTAAAAACGCCCCTCTGAGCAACGTCGTTCCAGGCTCGGAAAGGGCCTCTTCCAGGCGTGGACCAATTTGACATCCCATAGGGCCTTTGTTAGCATTACGAGCGGCCTGGAAGTTAATTTTCCAGGCTAATTTGGGCTTTTGCCCCGGCTTTTTATTCACCCTGGAGGTAACAACCCCGGTGGCTTTCGTAAGTGGACTCAAGTGCCGTGAGTGCGGCAGAGAATATGCGGCAGAGCCTCTAAACGTATGCGACTTCTGCTTCGGCCCGCTGGAAGTGGTGTACGACTATGCCACCATCTCCGAGGTAATCAGCAGGGATAGCATCGAAAGAGGCCCCCTCAGCATCTGGCGTTACAAGGACCTGCTCCCCGCCGATGCCGACGACCCTGTGGATATCATGGCGGGCTTCACTCCGCTGATCAAAGCCAAGGGCCTGGGCAAGACCCTGGGTCTGAACAACCTGTACATCAAGAACGACAGCGTCAACCCGTCGTTCTCCTTCAAAGACCGGCCAGTCTCCGTGGCCGCCACCAAGGCCGTGGAGTTCGGCTACAAGACCATTGCCTGTGCCTCCACCGGCAACCTGGCCTGCAGCGTGGCAGCCCACGCCGCCCGGGCCGGGATGCGGTCGGTGGTGTTCATCCCCTCCGACCTGGAGCGGGGCAAGATCATCGGCGCCGCCATCTACAGTCCCGTGCTGGTAGCCGTGGACGGCTCCTACGACCAGGTCAACCGCCTCTGCAGCGAGCTGGCCGACGACTACCCCTGGGCATTCGTGAATATCAACATGCGCCCCTATTACGCCGAGGGCAGCAAGACCCTGGGCTACGAGGTGGCCGAGCAATTGGGCTGGCGGCTCCCCGACCATGTGGTCGTGCCCTCAGCTTCCGGCGCCATGTTCACCAAGATCTGGAAGGGCTTCAACGAGATGGCCTGTCTCGGACTGCTTGAAGGAGTCGAATCCGGTTCCTTCGGTGTGGACCAGAACACGGTGCACCATCCCGGCGTCACCACCAAGATGCACATGACCCAGGCCGAGGGCTGCTCCCCCATCGTCACTGCCTGGGAGAACAGCGCCTCCCAAGTCATCGCGGTGAAACCCGACAGCCTGGCCAAGTCCCTGGCCATCGGGAACCCGGCCGACGGAATCTATTCTCTGAAGGTCATTGAGAATTCCGGTGGTTCCGCCTACGCGGTGCCGGAAGACAAGATCGTGGAAGGCATCAAGCTGCTGGCTGAGACCGAGGGAATCTTCACCGAAACGGCCGGCGGCGTGACTGTCTCCGCTTTGAAACACCTGGCCAAATCGGGGGCAATCAAGCCGGATGAACTTACGGTGGTCTACATCACCGGCAACGGTCTGAAGACTCAGGAAGCGGTGGAAGAAGTGGTGAACCCGCTTTCCATCAAACCCACCATGCGAGGCTTTGAAGAAGCTTTTGACGGAGAGAAATAGCCGGCCTAAAAGCTTTTGAAAAGAGCATTCAGCCAGAAGGCAGCCAGGAGGTGTTTGGGTATGGGCAAACAGAGGGTGAAGTTCACTTTTGAGAACGACCTGGTAAAGCAGCCGGTGATCTACGAACTGGGACAGAAGTACAAGATTGTCACCAACATCCGCCGGGCCGAAGTCGGAGAAGAGGTAGGCTGGGTGGTGTTGGAACTGGACGGCGAAGAGCCGGAGATACAAAGGGGACTGGATTGGGTCAGTTCCACAGGTGTGAGGGTGGACCCGCTAGTCGGGGATGTAATTGAAGGATAGGACTTGGTCCTGCATTGGCCGCCCCCCATAGGGGTGAATGGTTAGGAGGGTTTTTCCAGATGAGCGTCATGGTCCGAATTCCCACGCCGCTGCGGCGTATGACCAACGGCAAAGACAAGGTCGAGGTCGACTCAGGCAGCCTGGGCGACTTGGTCGAGAAGTTGAACGGCGAGTATCCCGGTTTCAAAGACCGTTTGGTCGATGAGAACGGCGAACTGCGGTATTTCGTGAACATCTACCTGAACGGTGAGGACGTCCGGTTCATGGATGGACTGGGCACTTCCACCAGCGAAGGCGACGAGATCAGCATAGTCCCGGCGGTTGCCGGCGGCTGTTAGTCCCCCGCCCCAAACCCTCCAACATTCCGGGCCATATCTTTAGCTGTTGAGCCCTCCCCGGGTCTGCAGCCATTGTTCTTTCTGTTGCTGGCGCGCCGCTTCGTCGGCGGGCTGGTACACGCCCAGGAACTCCCTGCGGAAGGCGTCGAAACGGTCTTCCAATATGGCGGCCCTGATCCGCTCCATCAGCGAGAGTATGAACCGCAGGTTGTGGATGGACGCCAGTCTCAGCCCCAGTAATTCCTTGGCCCGGAATAGGTGCCTCAGGTAGGCGGCCGAATAGTTACGGCAGGTATAGCAATCGCAGTCCTCAACCAAGGGCTCCTGCTGCTCCGCGAACCTGGCCTTGGTGATGTCCACCCGCCCCCGGGGCGTGAATAGACTGCCGTTTCGTGCGACTCGAGTGGGCAGGGCGCAGTCGAACATGTCGATGCCTCTGGCCACCCCCTCCACCAGGTCCTCGGGCGAACCCACTCCCATCAGATAGCGCGGCTTGTCTGTGGGGAGGGCCGCCGTTACCTGGCCTGTGAACTGGTACATGTCCTCTTTGTTCTCGCCCACTGCCAGACCGCCCACCGCATAGCCGTTGAATGGAATGGCCGATATGGCGCCGGCGGACTCTTCCCGAAGCCCAGGGAAAGTACCCCCTTGAATGATGCCGAAGAGGGCCTGCCCCGTGGCGGCGCCGGTGGGGGGGGAGATGTGGTGGTCATAGCACATCTGGGCCCAGCGGTGGGTGCGCTCCATGGCCTGACGGACTTCCTTCTCGGTGGCCCCATAGGCGATGCACTGGTCGAAGCACATGACCATGTCGGCGCCCAAGCCCTCCTGGTTGGCGGTGGCCAATTGGGGAGTGAAATTGTGCTCGCTGCCGTCTATGTGAGAGCGGAACCGGATGCCTTCGTCGGTGACCTTACGCAGGGGTCCCATGCTGAAGGCCTGGAAGCCGCCGCTGTCGGTGAGGATTGGCGCGTCCCAGCCCATGAACTTGTGCAGGCCGCCCATCGTGCGCACAGTGTCCACGCCCGGGCGCAGGTACAGGTGATAGGCGTTGCCCAAGACCACCTGGGCGCCCACGGCCTTCACCTCTTCCGGGGTCAGGCCCTTCACCGTGGCCTGGGTGGCCACGGGCATGAAAAAGGGCGTGAGCGCCGTGCCGTGGGGCGTCTCGATCTGGCCGGCCCTGGCATTGCCGTCGGTGTGCTGTAGTTGGAAGTTGAATCGGGTTTCTGGCATCTGGTTTACGCCTGCGTCACGACCGGGTTGAGTTCCCGGCGGCCTCCAGCACGGCCTATGTTATCCTCTACACGCCGACCCCTTCAAGCACTCAGCCAGTCAACGGCAGCGGGGCTTGGGGCCCGCTGTGGATACATGAACGAATTTCTAACCAGCTTCAGCTCCGACTACACCGTCCTCTGGGCCCTTTTCATCATCGGTGTCATGGCCGCCGCCGCCGTTGGCCTCCACGTCTTCTGGAGCGTGGTACTGCGGTCTGTCGCGGGCTTGCGTAGCGTACTTTCAAGAGGTCAGGGAGGCCACCGCTGACATGTGGTTTCCCATCGCTGAAGTGGCGGTCAACCCGGCCCTTTTGCTGCTATTGGGCGTCATGGTCGGCACCCTCAGCGGTTTCTTTGGTGTTGGCGGCGGGTTCCTCATCACCGGCGGCCTATTGGTCTTCGGCGTGCCGCCGGTCTTCGCTGTGGGCACCGGACTGGCCCTCATCATGGGCTCGTCCATCATCAACACCCTGAAACACAGCCACCTGGGCAATGTGGATATCCGGCTGGGGATGTTGATGCTGGTGGGAACGATTCCCGGCGTGTTTCTTGCCGAGCAGCTCAACTCCGCATTGGAAGAGGCGGACATCATCGGTCCGGTGATCCGCTACGTGTACATCGTATTTCTCGCGGTCCTGGGCGGGTTCATCGTCTTTGACCACCTGCGGGTGCGCCGCACCGAGACCACCGACGGTGAAGAGGTTTCCACGGCGTCTCTGACCCGCCGGGTGAGGGGGATGCGCATACCGCCCCATGCCGTCTGGCTGCCGGGCAAGGGGAAAGTTTCAACCTATGTGGCGCTGCCGGTTTCCGGAATCGACAGCCTGTCGGTGTTCATACCGGTGATCGTAGGGTTCAGCGTGGGGTTCTTCGCGGGTCTGTTGGGTGCGGGCGGCGGCTTCCTGCTCATGCCGGTGCTAATCTTCGGTCTGGGCGTGCCCACCACGGTTGCCATTGGGACGGACCTATTTCAGATAATCGTCACCGGCTCCTGGGGGACGTTCATCTACGCCCTGTCCCACAGTGTGGACCCCATGATGGCGGTGATAATGCTGGGAGCAGCGTCGGTGGGCTCCCAACTGGGCACCACGGCCACCAGGTTCGTGGAGCCGGCCCGCATCCGGATCCTCTACGGCGTGACCATACTGGGCGGGTGTGCGGCAGTGGCCCTGGAGCAGGCGTCCACCTTCTCGGACAGCGTGGAATTCCTGTCCACCATGGCCTCGGTGGTGCTGCTCACGGTGGCGGGCATAATGTGCCTGACAATCGCAACGATGATGATGAATGCCAAACGCAAGGTGGGCGAGCTGGCCGCCGCTGACGACTAGCCGGTCAGGTCCCTGACCGTCTTCTCCACCAGTTCCCTGGGCACGTCGCTTCGCACCACGGCCCGGCCCACGTCTTCCAGCATGACCCAGCGGTTGGAGCCGCCCTGGCTCTTCTTGTCCAGGGACATCCCATTCAGGATGTCCTCCACCGGCACGCCCTTGGCTGCGGTGGGCAGGCTGAACCGCTCCAACAGGCGGCGTTGGCGGTCCACTATCTCCTGGGAGTGGAGCCCCATCTCCTGGGCCATTGTCGCCGCGCCCATCATGCCCACGGCGACGCCCTCGCCGTGGAAGTACTGTCCGTACTCCGTGGACGACTCCAGGGCGTGGCCGATGGTATGCCCGTAGTTCAGCAGGATGCGGATGCCCAGGGTCTCGCGCTCGTCCTGGCTGACGATGTTGGCCTTGATGGCCATGCTGCGGCGGATGACCTCGGTGGCGATCTCCGGTTCGTTGTCCATGAGGGCTTCCGCGTGTTCTTCGAACAGGTCCACCAGGCTGGCGTCCAGGATGAAGCCGTGCTTGATGGCCTCGGCCCAGCCCTCGGCCAGTTCCCGTTTGCCCAGGGTGGAGAGGGTCTGCACGTCGGCGAAGACGCCCTTGGGCTGGTAGAAGGCCCCCACCAGGTTCTTGGCTTGGGGCAGGTTCACGGCCACCTTGCCGCCGATGGACGCGTCCACCATGGCGGCCATGCTGGTGGGCACCTGCACGAAGGGCATGCCACGCAGGTAGGTGGCGGCGATGAAGCCGCCCAGGTCTCCGGGAACGCCGCCGCCGACGCTGACGATGGTGTGACCGCGTTCGGCCTTCAACTCGGCCAGCCAGTGGTAGATGGACTGGGCCAGTTCAAAGCTCTTGCTGGTCTCCCCTGCGGGGACGATGTAGATGTGGGCGGGGATGCCGCGCTTCTGCAGCGCCCGCTGGACGTTGCGCGCGTATCGGTTCATCACGTTGGAGTCGGTGATGATGTAGGCGGTGTTGGTCAGCCCTAGGTCGGTGAACCGGTCGCCCAGGGTGTCGATGGTCCCCCAGCCGGCAACCACCGGGTAGGAACCGCCGGAATGATGTACTTCCGCCGCTAGGTCTGCGTCGGGCATGTTCTGGTCTCCGTAGTTATTTGTTGCTTCGGGTATTCTTGCCCAGCCCGGGGCCGCATATCTTGAGGATGGCTTCGGCTACCCGGTCCGGGCTCAGGTTGTCGGTCTCTACGGTGTGGTGTGCCTGGGCGTAGGCTGGACCGCGCTGGGCAAGCAGTTCCTTGATTCGCTCCAGCGGGTCGCCGCCGGCCAGCAGGGGCCGCACCGGCGCGTTGGGGTGGCCCTTGGTCACCCGCTTGTGGATGGTCTCGGGAGTGGTGCTCAGGTAGAAGACTGTTCCTCCCGTCAGCATGGCGCTTCTGCTTTCCTCGTCGATGAAGGAGCCGCCGCCTGCGGCGATGATGCGGCCCGAATCCACGCATAAGTCCCGGACCACGCTCCGCTCCAGCTCCCGGAAGGCCTCTTCACCGGAGTCGCGGAATATGTCGGCTATGGGCTTTCCGGCCCGGGCCACAATCTCGTCGTCCACGTCCACGCGGGGCCACCCACAGCGGCGGGACAACGCCCGGCTGACACTGCTCTTGCCCGAGGCCATGAACCCCACCAGTACTATGTTGCGCACTTGCTCTGTCTGCATGCCGAAATAGCCCGGTGGGCTGGCCGTGGGTGTTTAGTCCGGCAGCCGGGTCAGGTGCATACGGGAACCCAGGCTGGACTCGGTCTCCAGGTACATCACCTGCTGGCCGACACCGTTGGTGTTGGGCGTGTCGGATACGAATTTAACGCCGTGGGCCTGGCACTCACCCATGCAGGTGGAGATGTTGTCCACCACGTAACCCACGTGGTCCATGGTGTGGTCTTGGCTCATGGCGCCGGTGTCCGGCGGTTCGATGAGCTCAACCTGGACGTTATAGAAGTTGACGAAGGCGTTCCGGCCGCCGGTCCGGGAGGGGCCGCCACCCAGATGGGTGCCGTCGAACTTGTCGATGTACCACTTGATGGCCTCTTCCAGGTTCTTCACCCGGTAGCCGGCGTGGATGATCTTTTCCACCTCGATGCCCGCGCCGATACCGGTTTCGTCCATCTGGCCGGGCAGCTGGGTGATGTGCAGGTTCACACCGTTGGTGGTGGTCCTATCCAGGTACAGGAGTTGGTGGCCCAGCACGTTGGTGTTGGGCTTGTCGGCGGCGAACTTGAAGCCCTTGGCCGACAGATCGTTGATGGCCTTATTGATGTCCGTCACCACGTAGCCCACATGGTGCATGGTCAGGGGATCGCCGGGGATGGTGGACTTGTCCGACGGCTCCAAGAGCTCGGCCTCGGCGTGCCCGAAGCGCACGTAGGCGTTCCTGCCGCCCGTGGGAAGGGCCACGCCGGGGGCCAACGGACCGCCGCCAGCCTTGACGGCGCCGAAGGACTTCTCGAACCAGGCGATGGCCTCGTCCAGGTCCGGGGTTAGATATCCGATGTGTTGGATGCGCTCGAACACGGTGTCTCCTAGCTAAAAGGGGTTATTCGGGGCGTCCGGGGGCCGGGAAGTAGCCGGAGCCGGTGCAGAACTCCACCCGGTTGCCGTCGGGGTCGTTGATGAACATGAACCCCTGGCCGTCGAAGCGGACGCCGTGGCGCAGGATCTCGAAACCCTCTTCTTCCAGAGTCTTCATGGTGCCCTCGAAGTCCTCGACCTCAAAGGCGTGGTGGGTGTTCTCGGGCTTCACGGGGGCGTCGGGGGTCTCGATGAGGTGGACCATGATGCCGTTTTCCAGTTGCAGCCAGGTGATCTCCGGGTTGGGGACCTGACTCTCGATCTGCTTGATGCCCAGCAGGTCGTTGTAGAACTTCATGGCGCGGGCGGTGTCCTTGACCATGGTGGTCACGTGGTTGATCTTCTTGGTTGTGATTTTTCCTGGCATGGGGCTCCTCTCTTTTGAACGGTTTTCACGCCGGAATGGGATTGGATCGAGACGGGACGCAGGCGCGTCTGCGCCCAATTATGCCACAAAGGAGGTGTCTTGGGCAGGCACAGGTAGCATGACGGCCCCTACGGGGCTCAGTCTGTGGACCCACCGGGCGTGGCCCGGCCCCTATTGTGCGCCACCTACATCGTGCTTCCGATTGAAACCAGGACCACGCCGGCCACGGTGACGCTGACACCGATGAACAGCCATTTGGTCAGGTTTTCCATGCGTGAGATGAATATCTGGGCCAACACAAGGGTGAAGATGGGGTTGGTGGAGACTATGGGCGATACCACGGCCACGTCCTCCCTCTGGAGGGCGTAGTAGAGGCAAATCACGCCTGTGGAGGCGGCCAGTCCGGCCAGCCCCGCCGAGATCGCGAACCTCCGGTCTCCCCTTGCCGCCTTCACCTGTTGGACCGCGGACTTACCGGCTATGGGGGTCATGAGCATCACCCCGAAGAGCAGGGCGAAGGCTGAGACCATCAGTGGGGAACCGTAGGTCTCCGTCACCTCCTTGGCAATGACGTTGGTGCCGCCGTAGCAGGCGGCGGCGGTCAAGGCCAGTCCGTAGCCGATCAGTGCGCCCCGGTTGTCATTGATGCCGTCCCTGATGGAATTGCCCAGGGCGGCCGTGAGCCCAGTGACCACGGTGAAGGTGCCGATGAGCACGATGAAGTGGGGCCGCTCACCGGTGATGGTGATGGCGAAGAAGGTGGCGAAGACCGCCGCGGTGCCCTGGAGGGCGGCGGTGCGTGATGCTCCGATGCGGCCGATGGCCTGGAAACTGGCGGTGCGGCCGCCCAGGAAGTTGACCACGCCCAATAACAGGAACCAAAGAAACGCTTCGGGGGGCAGGCCCTTGATGTCGGCGAAGGCGAATAACAGGGCCAGGATGGCGGTGGGCAGGAAGCTGACCACCACCGAGACCATGGTGCTGGACAGGGGGCTCATGCCCTGCATACCGATTCTGGCGAAGATGGCGGAGGACCCGAAACCCAGGCCCGACGCCAATGACAGGACGATGGCGATCAAAGTCTAGTGGCCCGTTCGGGCAGAGCGCTCAAATGGGGAATCCGGCAGGGGCTGAAAGTGGCCATCGGGCTGGTTAGCCCTGCCTGGAGCCTTCCCGGCAACTTTCGATGATGGACTCGAATATCAGGTTGCCGTCGGTGCTGCCCAGAATGGCCTCGCAGCTCCGCTCCGGGTGGGGCATCATCCCCAGCACGTTGCCAGTCTCGTTGATGATGCCGGCGATGTTGTTGGCCGAGCCGTTGGGGTTGGCCTCGGCGGACGCCTGGCCTTCGATATCACAGTAGCGGAACAGGACCCGGCCATCTTCTTCCAACTGGGCCAGGGTCTCGGTGTCGGCGAAGTAGTTGCCCTCCCCATGGGAGACCGGGACCTTCAAGAGCTGGCCCTGCCGGCAGGTGTTGCTGAACGGAGTGTCGGCCCGTTCGGTGCGCAGGTAGCTCCACTGGCAGCGGTACTCCAGGTGCTGATTGGGCAGCAGGGCGCCGGGTAGCAGGCCAGATTCACAGAGGACCTGGAACCCGTTGCAGATGCCGATGGCCGTTCTGCCTGTGGCGACAAAGCCGTTCAAGGCGTCCATCACCGGGGAGAAGCGGGCCATGGCCCCGGGGCGCAGGTAGTCGCCGTAGGAGAAACCGCCGGGGAGGATCACCGAGTCGAACCGGTCCAGGCTGGTTTCCTGGTGCCAGACGTATTCGGCGTCCTGGCCCAGGATGCTCTTCACCTGGTGATAGCAGTCTGTATCGCTCCAGGTGCCGGGGAATACGAGAATCCCAAAGCGCATCAGCCCAGGGACTCCAGGTAGGCTGTGGCCATCTCATTCACCACGGAACCATCGGCTTTGCCCCTGGTCTGGGGCATGAGCTTGCCCATGAGCTTTCCCTTGTCCTGGATGGAGACCGCCCCTACTTCGGCGGCGGTGTCCTTGATCAACTGGGTTATCTCGTCCGCGCTCATCTGGGGCGGCAGATATTCTTCCAGAACCTTCAGCTCCGCGGCCTCTTTGGCGGCCATCTCCGTGCGTCCGCCCTCTTCAAAGGCCTTGATGCTGTCGCGGCGGTCGCTGGCCTGCTTGGAGACCACCTCGATCATGGCCTGGTCATCCAGGGTGGTCTTGCGCTCTTTCTCCACAGCCTGGACCGCGTTCTTCAAGAATCGCAGGCCGTCCAGGCGTGCCTGGTTGTGGCTGCGCATGGATTCTTTGATGTCGTCTTCCAGTTTTTCTCTGAGGGCCATGGTGATCGTCCGTTCCTGAAGGATTGGGGCATCCGTACCCCGTTTCCATTCTACGCCTTTCCCGGGGCGCGGCGATTATAGTTGGGGCCGAAATTGGGTGTCAATTCAAGACGTTGGGCACGGTTTTGCCTGATTTGCTGAGAATCAATAGGCAACCCCCCGCAAACCGGAGCGGACCGTCCTTGCGCGTGTTCGCTTTCCCAAGGAAAATGATTTTGCTATACTCGTGTAGCCTTGCCCCCTACCTGGGGAAAGGTATGTTTTTTTGTAAGGCGGGCTATTTAGAATGCCGGCATACGCCGTAATCGGCGGCCAATGGGGTGACGAGGGTAAGGGTAAAGTCATTGACTACCTTGCCGGGGATGTTGACAGCGTGGTCCGCTACGCGGGTGGCAACAACGCCGGCCATACCGTCGTAAACGAAAAGGGCACTTTCCAGCTGCACCTGGTGCCCTCAGGTATCTGTTGGCCCGACGCCTACGGCATCATCGGCAACGGCGTCGTTGTCGACCCGGACGTTCTGGTCCACGAACTGACCGAGATTTCCGGGCGGGGAATCGACACCAGCCGCCTCTATATCAGCGAACGCGCCCACGTGATAATGCCCTATCACGTTGTTCTGGACCGGTACGAAGAGGAAGCCAGGGGGGCCGCGGCCATTGGAACCACCGGACGGGGCATCGGCCCGGCTTACATGGACAAGACCGGACGCATTGGGGTCAGAGTCGGCGACCTGCTGGACTGGGACGCCCTGGTGCCCATGGTCACCAAGATACTGGAACACAAGAACGCCATTATCACCAAGATCTACGGCGGAGAAGCCCTGGCCCTGACTGACGTGCTGGACAAGTGCAAGTTGTGGGCCGAGCAGCTAAAGCCTTTTGCCCAGCCCACCGAGCAACTGATACAGGACCTGCTGGCCCAGAACAAGCGGGTGCTGCTGGAAGGGGCCCAGGGCACACTTTTGGATATCGACCACGGCTCCTACCCCTACGTCACGTCGTCTTCGCCCTCCATCGGCGGCGCGTGCACCGGGTTGGGACTGAACCCCCAGGCCATTTCCGGTGTGTTGGGCGTTTTCAAAGCCTATTCCACCCGTGTGGGCGGCGGTCCCATGCCCTCGGAGCTGCACGACGGCGAAGGCGAGGCCATTCGGGAGAAGGCCCAGGAGTTCGGTGTCACCACCGGCCGGGCGCGGCGCATCGGCTGGTTCGACGGCGTCGCCGGCAAGTACAGTCAGCTGGTCAACGGTTTCACCGGCCTGGTGCTAACCCGTCTGGACATCCTGGACGGCTTCAAGTCGGTGAAGGTGTGCGTTGCCTACGAGGTGAACGGTGAGCGTCTAGACCGTTTTCCCGCCAACACCGGCCTCCTGGCCCAATGTGAGCCGGTATTCGAGGAATTGCCCGGTTGGGACGAGCCCACGGCCAGCGTCACTGAACTGTCCCAGCTGCCCAAGAACGCCCTGGCCTACGTGCGGCGTATTGAAGAACTGGTGGGATGCCGTGCCCAGATAATCTCCACCGGCCCCAGACGTGACGAGACCATCCAAGTGGAGCCCGTCTTCGTATAAGTCCTGATCGCCTGCATAGAAAAAGCCCCCTGGTTTTAACCAGGGGGCTTTTTTGTTGTCTGACCGGACGGGGCCTGATTGGACGGGGATTGTTAGGCGGAAACTGGCAGGTCCATCTCGTACTGGGAGAGGAGCTTTTCGAAATCGCCCACGACGGTCTCGCTGAGGGGCACCATGGGCAGCCTGGGGTCGCCCACTTTCAGACCGATGTGGTTGACCGCGTGTTTGACTGGTATGGGGTTGGACTCCACGAAAACACCCTTGAAGAGGGGCAGCAGGCGGCGGTGCTCGGCGGCCGCGCCTTCCACGTCTCCTTCCAGCAGCAGGCCCATCATGTGCTTGATCTGGTTGCCCACCAGGTGCGCGGCGACGCTGATGATGCCGTAGCCGCCCATGGACATGATCAAAAAGGTCTGGTCGTCGTCGCCGCTCCAAACTTTGAAGCCCGGGCTGGCGCCTCCGATGATGCGCGCCATCTGGTTCATGTCACCGCTGGCTTCCTTGGTGCCGACGATGTTCTCTATCTGGCTGAGCCGGATGGTGGTCTCGTCGCTCATGTTCACGCCGGTGCGGCCCATGATGTTGTAGACGATGCAGGGCAGGCTGGTCTTGCCGGCGATGGCCTTGAAGTGCTGGTACATCCCCTCTTGGGGCGGTTTGTTGTAATAGGGCACGACCAGGAGCAGGCCGTCCACGCCCTGTTCCTCGGCTTCCTGGGTCAGTTCAATGCTCTCGGCGGTGTTGTAGGTGCCGGTCCCGGCGATGACGGCGCCCTTGTCTCCAACGGACTGTTTGACCTCGCGGAAAAGACGCATCTTTTCCTCTGTGGTCAGCGTGGGGGACTCGCCGGTGGTGCCGGACAGCACAACTCCGTCGCTGCCCGAGTCCAGAAGGGCATGGGCGAGCTTCTTGGCCTGCTCAAAGTCGACATTGCCCTTATCGTCGAAGGGCGTGACCATCGCAGTGAGGAGCCTTCCTATCTCTACCATAATTCCCTCCAGTGTTTGCCGCCTGGGTGTACGTGTACTCTCGAAATCTGTTGCATTATACTCGCGGATAACTCATATCGCACCCCCTCGGCCCAGGCGGGGCAATTTACGCCTCGGGGAACGAAAAAACGGCCACTTGATGGCCGTTTTTCGGAGCGTCTGACCTGTCGCAAAAAGGACTAGCCGGTCACTCCACTGGTGTGCTTGGGCTTCAACCGTCCCCGGGCGACCAGTTCCTCGGCGATCTGGAGCGAGTTCAGAGCCGCCCCTTTTCGGAGGTTGTCTGAGACTATCCACATTACCAGGCCGTTGGGGTGGGACAGGTCCTGGCGGATGCGGCCCACAAAGACGTCGTCCTCGCCGGCCACGTCCCAGGGCATGGGGTATTCTCCCGCATCCGGGTTGTCCAGCACCGTGAGGCCGGGCATGGCGGACAGCAGTTCCCTGGCCTCTTCCGGAGACATGGGGCGGGTGAACTCGATGTGCACGGAAGCCGAGTGGGAGATGTAGACCGGCACCCGCACGCAGGTGGCGGAGATGGCTATCTCTGGCGCGTGGAGTATCTTCTGGGACTCCTGGCGCATCTTCTGTTCTTCGAAGGTGTAGCCGGTTTCCAGGAACCGGTCGATGTGGGGCACTACGTTGTAGGCCGTCTGACCCTTTTCCGACTTGCTGGTGTTGGAGTCGGCGTCCATCAGCCGCTCGGACTGTTCGCGCAGGTCGTACATGGCCCCGCCGCCGGCCCCGGAGACTGACTGGTAGGTGTCGGCCACCATCCGTTTGATTGGGTTGACCTGGTGCAGTGGGTGGGCGGCCATGACCAAGGGCGTGGTGGAGCAATTGGGGATGGAGATTATCCCCTGATGCCATTCCACGTCGGCGCCGTTGACCTCGGGCACGACCAGCGGCACCGTCTCCTCCATGCGGAAGGCCGAGCCGTCGTCGATTACCACCGCTCCGGCGGCCACTGCTGCAGGCGCCAGTTGGTGGCTGACGGCTGAGCTGGCCGATATGAAGGCAACGTCCACGTCGTCGAAGGACTGCTCCGTCGCCTCCGCAACCACCAGTTCCTTGTCCCCGACCTTGATGGTCTTGCCGGCCGAGCGGCTGGATGCCAACAGCTTGAGGTTGGGAATCTGGGAGTACCGCTGTTCTACGATGCGGAGGAATTCGGCGCCCACTGCTCCCGTGGCGCCCACGACTGCGATGGTTAGGTCCTGCACTGGTGGTAACTCTGTCCTCTTTGAATTTCGTGCCTGGAGATAGCCGAAATCACGGCTATAAACCGAGCACGTTCTCCAAGCCTATCACAAGGCCAGGACGGGTCACAACGTCGCGGATACAACGCACCACGCCGGGCATGTAACAGCTGCGGTCCAGGGTGTCGTGACGCAGGGACACGGTCTGGCCGGCGGCGCCGAAGATCACCTCATGGTGGGCGCTCCGGCCGGGCATGCGGATGCTGTGTACGGAGATTCCGTTGTGCTCCCCGCCCCGGGTGTTGGCCAGGTTCTCTTTCTCGGGCTGGTTGCGGGTGAACTGCTTGTTCTCGCCCAGGCTGCGCATCAGGGCCAGGGCAAATCCGGAAGGCGAGTCTATCTTGGCCTCGTGGTGGGACTCGACGATGTCCACGTAATCAAAGTGGGGCGCGGCCTGCTCCGCCAGCTTCTTGAGGACGATGGCTCCCAGGGCGAAGTTGGGCGCTACTATGATGCCGATGCCGTTGTCGTTGGCCAGGGCATCGAGCTGTTTTAACTGGTCTTCGGAGAAGCCGCTGGCGCCCATGACCACGTTGGTCTTGCGGGCTGCGGCCTTGGCTGCGGCGTTCATGGCAACCGCCGCGTTGGTGAAGTCGACCATGACGTCGGGCTGGGTCTGCTCCAACAGGGAATCCAGGTCGGTGGAAAGGGGCACATCTCCCGCGGCAGTGGCCAGGGTGGGGCCCCGGTCCTGGGCACAGGTGGCCCCAACCAAGGTGAGGTCGTCTTCGCGGGTCACTGCGCCTACCGTCTCAACGCCCATCCTGCCGGGGGCGCCGCTGATCAGGACTTTTATTGCCGCCATGGGGACTCCTCTTGTGCCGGGATATACGAGACTGATGCGCGCCCTTCGACAAGCTCAGGACGAACGGATTTGCTGGCCCGCTCCGTAGGGGCAGGTTTTTAACCTGCACTGCTGCGCTGGAGTTAGACCGCCCCCGGCCAGTCTGTTCTCAGCATGATAGCACGCCTCTACCTGAGTGCATGCGCCGGAAAATGAAGCAGCCCCGCCACTGGTCTGGCGGGGCTGTTGGTATGCGAATTATGGGTGTCGTCTAACGGGGGCCACTGGCAGGGCGGTTGCCGCCGACGAACCGTCCGCCGCCGCCGGGACCACCGGGGCCACGGCCACCTGGGCCTCCCGGTCCGCGTCCACCGCCGCCCCTGGGGCCACGGTCGCCACCGCGTCCGCCGCCGAAGCCGCCCCTTCCACCCCTATCTCCGCCCCGGTCGAAGCCGGAGTCGGGCCTGGGGGCGGGTGGGCTGTCGTCGCCGAACAGCGCCCGCCGGGACAGGTTGACCCGTCCCTGGGAGTCGATCTCGTGAATCATAACGGTGAGTTCCTGGCCCTCGGCCAGTTCCTCTTCCATGTCGCCCAGGTCGCCGTTGCGAATGAGGCCGTCCCTACCCGGGACCAGCTCCACAAAGGCGCCGAAGTTTGTCAGCCGGACGACTTTGCCGGTGAAGATGTCGCCCACCGCCAGCTCTCTGGTGAGGGCGTCCACCTTGGATTGGGCCAGGTCCAGCATGGCCTGGTCGACGCCGCCGATGGTGACCGAGCCGTCGTCTTCCACGTTGATGCTGGTGCCTGTTTCCTCGATGATGGCGCGGATGACCCGGCCGCCAGGGCCGATGAGGGCGCCGATCTTCTCGACCTTGATCTTCATGCGGATCATCTTGGGAGCGTGTTCGCTCATCTGGGTGCGGACTTCCGAGATGGTCTCGTTCATCTTGCCCATGATGTGCAGGCGTCCCTGACGGGCCTGCTCCAATGCCTCTTTCAGTATCTCCGGGGTCAGGGCAGTGGTCTTCACGTCCATCTGCAGGGCGTTCACGCCGTCGGCAGTGCCGGCCACCTTGAAGTCCATATCGCCCAGGAAGTCCTCGATGCCCTGGATGTCGCTCAGGATGGCGTACTCGCCGTCGCTGCCTGTGATCAGGCCCATGGCGATACCGGCCACCGGTGCTTTGATGGGTATGCCGGCGTCCATGAGGCTGAGGGAGCTACCGCAGACACTACCCATGGACGTGCTGCCGTTGGAACTCAGACATTCGGAAACTATGCGGATGGCATATGGGAAGTCGTCTTCGGAGGGCAGCACGGGCAGGATGGCCCGCTCTGCCAGCGCTCCGTGTCCGATCTCGCGGCGTCCGGGGGACATGGCCCGCCGGGCTTCGCCGGTGGAGAAGGATGGGAAGTTGTAGTGGTGCATGAACCGTTTGGTGTTGTCCGGCCCCACAGAGTCCAGGGTCTGTTTCAGGCTTAGGGAACCCACCGTCACGATGGACAGCACCTGGGTCTCGCCGCGGGTGAACAGGCCCGTGCCGTGGGTGCGGGGCAGGATGCCGGTGTCGCAGGTAATGGGACGCACCTGGTCCAGCGCCCGCCCGTCGGAACGGACGTGCTGGGAGAGGATGCGGCCCCGGACGGCCTCGCGGAAGACGCTCTTGAAGCCTTCACCGATGGCGGTCTTGCTGTATTCCTCTGACAGGGCTTCGGAGACCTTGGCGGAAAGCTCTTTCTCGCCGTCGTCCATCTCGTACATGCCGGGGTTGCGGGCGAGCAGGTCGTCGAACCCGGTTCCGATGATCTCCTTGATCTTGACGGTCAGGGCCTCGGCCTCGGCCTGATTGTAATCGACCTCCACCTTGGGCCGGCCGATCTGACGGGCCAGACCCTCGATGAGGTTTATGGTGTCGTTGTTGGCCTGCTGGGCGCGGCTGATGGCTTCGAGGATAACCTCCTCGGAGACCTCATCCGAGCCTGCTTCCACCATCATGATGGCGTCGCGGGAGCTGCTGACCACCATGCTGAGCTGGGCTTCGTTGCTCTGCTCGTAGGTGGGATGGATGATGTACTCGCCGTCCAGGTAGGCGATCCGGCAGGAGCCTATGGGGCCGTTGAAGGGAATCTGTGACACGGACAGGGCGGCGGACGCGCCGATCATGCCCAGGATTTCCGGTGGGTTCTCTTGGTCGGAGGACAGCACGGTCAGCGTAACCTGCACGTCGTTGTGCAGGCCCTTGGGGAACAGGGGCCGGATGGAACGGTCGGTGAGCCGGGAGGCAAGGATGCCGTCCTGGCCGGGCCGTCCCTCGCGGCGGAAGAAGCTCCCCGGAATCTTGCCGACGGAGTACAAACGCTCTTCGTAATCGACTGTTAGGGGGAGGAAGTCGATGTCCTCGGCCCGGGGCCGGGCGGACATGACCGCTGTGACAAGGACGATGGTCTCGCCGTAGGTGACTGTGATGCTGCCGTGGGCCTGGTTGGCCAGTTTTCCTGTTTCCAGGGTTAGGGTTCTGCCGCCAACTTCCAGTTGGACGGACGTGGGACTAGATAAATTCGTAGCCATAATAAACCTGAGGTAACCTCGCTATAAAAAACATGCGCAATAGATGAGGTAAGTGCTAGACGTGAAGCAACACCCCAAAAGGGGTGTTGTTCTAACTGGTGGAGGGAACTTAGCGCCGCAGACCGAGTCTGGAGATAAGGGTCTGGTAGCGGTTAACGTCTTCCGCGTTGAGGTACTTGAGGAGCCGGCGTCTCCGGGAGACCATGCCAAGAAGCCCGCGCCGTGAGTGGACGTCCTTCTTGTGTTCCCGCAGATGCTCGGTGAGTTGCTTGATGTTTTCCGTGAGTACGGCGACTTGGACTTCTGCTGAGCCCGTGTCTTTGTCGTTGATCCGGTATTCCTGGATAATCCGCGCTTTGGTCTGTCCGTCTAGCATTAGATGTGTGTACGCTT
>PBMF01000031.1 GCA_002721995.1 Chloroflexota bacterium | reverse complement strand
CTGCACCATAAGGACTGCTTCGAAGGAGGAGGTAGCTGGCAGCATCTCGAGCTCCGAGAGCTTCAGCATCCCCCTTCCCAATAAGAGTCCCGAAAAAGGCACTGATACCCGTTACTGAAATAGCAGCATCAGAAGCCGCAACAGAACCATCGGCACCAAAGCTCAGATATTTCCCGGCACGGGCAGCGATGCTGGGCAGCGTAAGATTTGCCACCCCCCACTCGGAGTCGGGTGCCTTAACTGTTGTATCCGAATTAGCCTGTGCCTCCTGGGCTATCAATGTCTGCTTGTCGAGCACCCCCTCCAGTGCAGCAGCAGGGAAGGGATCACCTGGAGTGAGCCCGGTTTCCTGTGTGACTAGAGTCCTTCGGATTACCCTCCAGGTTTTCCCTACAGGGACGGTAGTAGGTGCACCACTAGGACCGGGAGTGATCGTCGCTGTATCTGGTAGCTGGCGGGTAGCAGGAGGAGTGGTCCATGCGTGCTCGTAATCGACCGCACGTGCAAGAGTAGTCACTGCCCCAGTGGTGTTGTCGATCTCATAGACTTTCACGTCGTCTACGGAGAAATGAGGGACGTTGAACGGAATGGTCGCAGCTCCCGCTGCGGCATCCACGTATACAGTTGTGACAGATACGGTCATTGTGGCTCCGAGGGCTTAGGACCAGGGCGGTCGGACACCCACTCCTTCATGGGATCGGCAGCTAAGTTAGTAAGCCAGTCGGTATAAAACAAAGACTGTCCCCACATGAAGTTTTTAACGTGGTTAATATCCCCCGGTTTCATGTTCCGTTCTAGGAGGGCTTGGGAGAGATCGCGTGCTGCCTCCACCCGGCTCCAGCTTGCTCCGAAGGTACGGTCAGGAAGCTGATTGCGTTCTAGCTGGGGATTGGGCTTGAGGTTCCCCAAGAGTCTCCCATAGCTGACCTCGCCGCCCGTAAGGCTCGAAAGAAGCCCGTCGTATTTTGAGAAGACACCCAGCATCCCAGAACGGTCGATGCCTTGCGATGCCCATTCTCGAGGATCGTCTGAGAGCTCCCAGCCGTGAGCGATGGACTTCAAGACGTAAGCGAGAACACCAAGAGAAAGCATCAAGAAGAGTTGGTTCAAAGCAATAGCATCAGATCGCTGCATACCTTGGACCAGAAGTCTAGGCATAGCAGCAAAAGAGAATGTCCAGAATTGGAGCATGGCACTCCAAACTTCATTATTCATGAGAAGAGGTTTGTCACCAATGGTCGGAGTGATAATCAGGTTATTGACTTCTCTGACAATCGCATTTCGGTAAACCTCTGCTGAGACAGGATCATCCCATTTGCTCGTAGGGGCAAGCGGGAGTCCATCAGAAATGACCTCGCTACCAGCCGCTCTTTGAGCGGTCTTGTAGATTTGCTCCAAGTCATGGGCATCTATTCCGATCCTGTGGAACTCGAGCAATTCGGCTTCCGATAGCGTTTCCTTCGCTACCAGCCGTCTGCCTGCCCGCATAACTTTCATATACAACAATGCAGATGCCATTCGTTTCCACGAATCGTTCCAAGCAGGAAGCCCGTTAAGTAGGAACATCCAATCTGTTCCAGCAGTTAGCATCCTATCAATCGTGCTGCCTTCGAAGTGTCGAGCAGTCTCCGTATAGAGACTCCCTCGTAGATTGAGAACCATCTCAACAGCAGCACCGAAATCCTGAGCGTCTTCGGCTGTCATCTGGAACGCTCGCTGAGCAGCCGGATCCGTGACAATAGACCGGAGCTCTCCAGCGAAGTCTGAGAGTCCGTTGATAAGGACGAGTCTTCCAGCATCAGGAAGCGAAGCCAAAAGGAAGGAACCACCATAGGTGTTGACGTTGAACTTCTTGACCCTACGGGCAATTCGTGATGGCATTTCTGTAACGTCCGCAGAATCATGGTACATGTTCCGCATCACATCCAAGAGCTCAGTCATCACTTTGATGTCACTATCCCGCTGACGGTTGATTTCAGAGTGGTCTTCTTGTGGTCGATAAGACCGGACTCGTTCGTAGTCCTTATAAATCAGGTCATTAAAGATCTTTGCAATACCACCAGGATCGGCGACTGTTTCTGAGGCGAAGATGCTTCCGAGCTTTGCCCTGGCTGCAAGTTGGGATGGAGCAAGCATTGCCGAGGGAGGTACATCCCCCTTCTTCATCTCTAGGATTGAGTCCATCCAACCGGGTATCTTTGAAAGCTCCGGTACAAGTTCGAACATCCTTTTCCGGAGAGTCTTGGCTGCTTCGGCTGCCATCTTTTGTGAATGGGCAGCATTCTTTGTATTGCGCTCTATGACTTTATTGAGTTGCTTTGCAAGCTCGACATCGGGACCGAGAGCCTTGGCAAGAGGCTTTGCTCTATCTGCAACATGCTTCTCCAGGTCTTTGACTTTCGCCATAGCAGCATCGGCATCTTTGAGATGCTTTTGCACTTTTTGAAAGTGCTGGCGGAGAGAAAGATCACGTTCGGCATTTAGTAGAGACGCTTCTACTTCGCGCATTTCTACCGCAGTTAGTGGATCTCCATCCCCTCGGTTTTCTGAGCGCAACTTGATGACTTGATCTGCAAGGCGATCTAGTTCCTGCGTTCTCGAATAACTTCTAGCCAAACGTCTGAGCTCTATTTCAGGAGCCATGTTTTTGACGTAAAGACGCACTACTGCTTCGAGATCGAGAACCAGGAATGGAAAGATTACTTCATCGGGTATCAGTGTATCCCCGCCAAGCACTCTGTCTCGAGTATGCTTGGGTGTTACGAAATCTATAATGTCGGGATCAAGTTCAACAAGCCGACCACGTGGAGAGTGCATGGCATGTTGGTATGCGTCTAGCGCCCATGCCGTCGCTTCGTCCATTGTGTATTCGATGTAATCGAATGCGATATCTGTAATGTCAGATGTCTCGGGATCTCTCAATTTGTTTTCATGGGCATACTTCCATTCGGAAAGGCGCTCTACCCATAAAGCTTGATTGTCTGCGATGAATTCGTAATTGAGGAAGCGCGGGAAGTAACTCCTACCAGAGTCCCTTACACCTTTCCATTCATCGCCTTGAAACATTCCTAGCTCGCGCGCCATCTTATACATGGGATCGAAGACCTTGATTCGAGCCATGTGGACCATTTGGTTGATCTCAGAAGATGCAGACGGGATCCCTTCGCTTTCTCCTCGAAACCAGGCAAGCTGCGCTTCCGTCGCTTTTTCTCCTGCATTTGCATAACTATCACCAAATATGGCTGCGAGTCCTGCCATCTTGCGGATTTCGGTGGGAGTAATCAGGTCAGTATTAGCGGCGTTCTCGTAAGGATTTGTAAGTACACCTCGGTTGTTCAAGGCCGCTTTGGCATCTTCTTTGAGAGCACCAAACTGCTGCTTCCATTGGCCTGTAACTGTATGGCTCTGCGCGAGGGCTTCTTTTGCTGCCTCATCTGGGTCCATACCATTTCGTGCGGTTTTGATATAGGTGTCGTAAAGCAGGTTGATCTTTTGAGCAACTGGCATAGTCATGCGTAGCTCATAGTTGTCTACAAGGCGTTCTACACTTAGAGCCTGTTTCTGCCGGAAATGTGATTTGAATAGAACTCCAGACGTTTCAAACATCTGGCTAAGCATTTTTGCGAACAACGGAGATAAGGTTCTGTCTATTTGACGTAGGACGGGATTGCCATGGAGTGCGCCTTTGGCAATCCATTTCTTGTACCCATCTACATTGGCCAGAGTTGTTTCGAAATAATCAGGAAGATATTGGTGCTCGAGAGTGAGTTTATCTGAAATCTTTTCCCAAGTTCGTGGGCCGATACCGCGAATGGCTAGAAGCTCATCGCGTATTTCGTCAAGATTCTGATAGAGATCAGAACGGGTCCACCAATGTTGTCGTATTAGAGCGGCCTTATCCGTAGGGATATCCGCCATGAGCTCTCCGAGAATCCGGAGTTCGCTATCTCCGACAACATCCATGGAGTCTTGGTTGCGGCCTAGCTTGATAAGAGTGTTGACGTTATAGAACCCGTCGTAGCGTTCGTGATTTCCGAGAGGAAACCACCGTCCCCCGCCACGAAGCATCTTCTCGAAAAGAATCGTATCGTCCATGGTTGGCGATCCGACACCATTCATCGCAGCACCAGACCCACCAGCAACTTGTCCCATTCCTCGGACGCGCTCGAAAGGAAGACGAAGAGTGTTCATGTCCCTTTCGGTGAGGATCTCTGGGGCATAGTTGCGAATAGGACTTCCGACTGGGGTGAACCAAAGCTCAGGTTCTCGCCCTTCTTCCGGATCACGAACCCAGGGATTTACGATCGCTTCGATTTCATCGAGTCCGGATTCTGTCATGCTGCCGGGAACTACACGGCGCTGAATTTCGGTCAGGGGAGGACGTTCGGCATCTGCGGAACGAACAGAGAGATCCCAGTCAGGACCAATATGGTGAACAATCCGCTCAAAGATCTCCGGCGTCAAATCGTGACCCACATGAATCATTCTTCCGGAACGCCCGCCATCAATTGCTTCGAAGAGCTCCAGGTCATAGATCGTTTTGGTAATTACTTCACCAGTACGAGCATCTCCATAAAGCTCGGGAGCGAGGTCCCGACCCATTGGAGTATCGTTGAGGTGCTCTTGCAGGAAGCGGCGATTGATTGCAATTGGGATTGAAAGGTGTGTGACTTCGGGGTCTGGGTTCCTTCCGATAAAAGGCGGCGCATCCAAGTAGACATTCCAGTTGGGATCCAAATCCCCATTTGCGTCTATCTTGCCGTGAAGCCAACCGAAGACGGGTCCATGGCCTTCGGTGTTAGACAACGAACGTACACGTTGTCCCCCTGCTCGGTAGATATCCTGTCCAGAGAACATCTCTCCGATAAGAAATTCTCTGTCTACATCCTCCCCTATCCTTTCGAGAATCTGCTGTCGAGATTCTTCTATCTGGCGACTCAAATCTGCGCGAACTGAGTCCCAGTCCACGTTGCTCCAGTGCTGGTCGTAAGTGGCATCGACAATTTCCTGTAGATGTGACCAAACTCTCTCGGCAGGCATCCCGAGTATATAAGAGTCTGCAAGGTCCTCGATGGCTTGTGAAAGACCATCTCTAGTGGGGACTACACCTTGAGTTTCGAGAACGGCGGCTAGTTCCCGACCCATTTGTTGGGCTGGCCAAGCCCACGGGCTTCTCGTAAGGCGCATGTTCGTTTCGTGCTGGTTTCGAATTGCAAACCAACGGTTCCGCATTGGAAGGGGAATCTCAGGAGGAAGGAAGATCATTGGCTGGAGGGCAGATTCAGGAGGAGCATCCAACTGATCCCATGCCTCCATCTCACGTTCGTACATCTCTTCGAAGGCACGACGTTTCATTATCTCGTCGTTGAGCTCTAGCTCTTGGTCCAATCGAGCAAGAACATCAGCGGCATTTTCAACACCAGTGATTCTCTGTACTCCGTCATCAGATACTCCAGAGGGGATGAGTTCATCCTCACCCCAGCCCTCCATTGCGCTCTCGACTTCACCATGCCCCTCAGTGAATTGGATTGCATCTTGGGCAGCTAGCTCTGTGAGACGATCAGGATCGTCTACCCGAGATATGGCCAAGGGCGTTGTGAGATCGGTAGTTGGGTCCACCGCAATCTGGACAGTAGTGTCTGCCATTCTCCTGGCTTCGGCTTCGGAAGGTTCTAGCATGCGTGCTCTTGCTACTTGTTCTGCTATTTCATTGTACCTATTTGCTGATGCCGCGATTTCAGCGTCGATCGCATCCAAATTACGTCGATGCATTGTTTGACCCCAGAGATTGGCGAGTTCCCCCATCCACCGATTGACTCCTGCGAGACGCGCATCGGCGAGTACTGCCCAGTGATTCGGAAGTAGGCCCTCTGAAACGTCGCTAAAGATTGCATCCCTTATTGCTTCTATCTCCTGACGAAGATTGAGGAGAGCATTCGGAAACTCTGGCACCTCTGGAGATGGCAACACTGTGACTTCTCCAATGAGCTGCGACTCATCCTCGAAGTACTGGGCGAGAATCTCTCTTTGTTCTTGCAGGTAGTGTTGGGGAATGGGTTCCTCACCCCATTCTCTGGCCAAAGCCATAACAAACTCTTCAGCTACTTCTGGAGGAGCTACAACTGGGGGGCCTAAAACGGGCGCGTTATCACCTGCCCCGATTTGTCTAAATACCAAGGCGGCTGTTGCTTCTTGCGTTTCATACAGGTCAGGGTTTATAAGGTCGTGTATTGGAGAATCTCTGAGGTGAAGAGTCCGAGGTACGGCCAGAAGTGTAAATATCCTTTCACCCAAAGCCCAGGCATTGCTGGCGACTGGGTCCGAAGTCCCTCCTCCTAGGACAGCCTCTAGGTAACCGGTATAGTGGTTAAGATTCTCTTCTCTTACATGAGCGTCCCATGCTTCGTCGAAGCGACGATCAATAGCACTGGGTTCTTGAGCACGAGGTTCTCCAGGCCCTAGAGCAGGAAGGGGATCAGCGGCTATCGCTGGTGCATTCTGGGATTCGGCAATCTCATCGAGGGCTTCGCTTGTGGCTCGCGAAAGAGCCTGCTGACCACCTACGACATCAATATCTCGTATCCGCCTCCGAAGTTCTAGCGCCTCATTAACTTCATTTCGTTCCGCAGTAAAAGCGGCCACATCTGAGGCCGATGGCTGTCCCTGTATTCGGGAAGCATGTATGCGTATTCGATCCTCGAGATGATTGAGAGTTACGATGAGTGGACCGAGTTCAGTAGAGCCACGCATCTCCAGAATAAGAGGTTCGAGATCTCTTCGTATTTCCGGGGGAAGAACCTCTGCCTCCTTGAGAATCAGTTTTATCGCACTATCAATTCCGTGAAGAGCCTCTGGTGTGGTCTGCATAATGTAAGGCCCGAGGACTCCAGAATGGAACATGACACCTTTTGTGAAATGATGCGCCCATACAGGGAGTATCTTTTGTTTCCATCTCTTAGTTGTTTTGTCGATATACCTGTAACTTTCGATGGGATTGGGATGGTTGAATGGTCCTCTACGGTATCTAAACTGTAGAGCTCGTGGGATGACCTTCAATACAGAAATCAATTCCTCAAAGGGAGTTTCTTCTGTAAAGGCACCGGAATTGGGATCGCCTACAATGATGGGTTCAAAACCATAGAGCTCTTCGAACAACCGACTTTCTATATCGGAAATTGCACGATAAAGGTCTGGAATAGAAGGGTAAACGACTCCCAATAGTTCTTTGTCTAAGGTGCCCTCTAATGACGGTTCATCTTCACCCCGCGCGAAGTGAGCCGCTCTCTCCTCGGAGCTTAACTGGTATGCGGCACTCTGGAACTCCGCGTTCCTACTAAGATTCCTTCTAATTCTCATCATTGTTTCGGATGGACTAGTAGCAGGAGTATCCTTTGGTAATGGACCGCCCCGAAGCCTTTGTGCCACGCGTTCCTCGGTCCACCATTGGGGAACTTCTTGATTAGGTACGACCTGCAAAGGACGTACTCCCTCGACGCCCCCAGGAAATAGAGGGGGGTCGTTTTCTATTTTCCATTGGATTAGAGAATGAAGTTCATCTCGGCGGCGGCGAAGTTCTGCGATATTGGCCCGTCCTTGCGGTGACGGGGGTGTAGTAGCTGTCCACTCGGATATTTCCGGTGGGCGACCTGTGGTGGGCGCGTCATCCGGTACATCTGGGTAGACAGATTCAGTTGACCATCTATTTGGGCTATAGGGACCTTCTGAGTATCGCCCTGAATAGGGACCACTTGGAGTGGGGCCACCAGGAGGCGGTCGTGAACCCGGATAAAGTCCGGATTGGGGAGGGAGGGGGCCTCCGCCCTCGGGAGTGCGTTTTTTAAGATTCCAAGCCATGTGACCAAATTTCAGACCAGTCCCCATAAAGAGATTGAATATGGCTCCTCCACTTGCTGCATAGAGAGCCCATTCGTGCTCGTATAGGGGATTGAGCATTCCGAGTGGAACTTCTTGAGCACTAGCGGCTAGAGCTCCAGTACCCATGAGTGATGCACCACCTTTTGCATGGGTCAAAGCACGAGAGAACTTGACAGCAGGAGAAATCCCCCGTACTGGAAAAGCTAAAGGAAACATCCAATTAAGGGGGTCGGTCATAGAGCCCGTAGCGATACCCACCAAGGTTGTACCGAGGGACTGAGCCGCCGCTTCGTTAATCTCTACCATTCTGTCGAGGTAGTCCACTTTGTTCATGAATCCTTCGCTGGTAGTGATACCAACGAATTCTCTCCAAAATGGTTCGTACTCAGTGCCTTCTATGACTTTGAAAGGATTTATGTAGTCGTCTGGGGAGCGGTAACCGAGGGGTGAAGTGTCACCTTGGTAGTAAAACGATGTAAGAGCGGAAGCTGGGATGTTTGACATCACCGCCGCGCCATGTAGTTGCTTGTACCATGGGTGCGGATATGGTTCAGGACGTGGGGCGGGTCTGTATGGAGGAGCAATATCCTCATTGACCGGAATCATTGCTCGTTGTTCACGAAGGAAAGAACGAGCGGGAATGGTTTCCCGATCTTCTTGGACTACGGGAGTGGGAGTTTCTGTTTGTGGTTGCTCTTCAACACCATAGAGCTTGGGAGGCATAGCCTCATCAGTGGGCGGTTTTTCCGTAGGCACTACCTAAAACCCCACATCGTTTGTTGAGCCGCAGGAAATACTTGCTCTACTGAGATTCCTCTTTCCCTAGCTGCCAGATATGCAGAAACCAACATTCCTAATTGCCGCACCGTTTCAGGAGGTAGGTCTTTAGGGATTGGAGATGTGAGCAGACCACGCTCTGCCAACAGTTCTTCGGCAAGGCTGGAAAAGCGGGAGTCTCTGGCAGGTAGGGATAAAGCCAGAGTTCCAATCGACTCTACAGTGGCATTCTCTGAGAACCCGTTATAAAGCTTATACATGATGCTTTTTGCTCCGGGTTCAGGAGATCGGTCGATCCATTCTTGGGGAAATTTCGACTGATCCAACCAACCATCTCGAGCGATTGGGTATGTGGAGGCTTTGTCTCCTAACGAAGTTTGGAGCAGTCTCCATAAGTTGTCTTGTGCAGCACGCAAATCGGCGTCTTCGGAGCGACCCTGAAGCCAGAGTTGCATGTCTTCGGTCAAGTCTGCTGGGTCTTCCGTTTTTTTCGGGACCTTATGGGAGGGAACCCAGAAGACTTCGCCAGTCTCCGCAATCATCGGAGCCGCGCCTCCGTCTGTCCCTCTGTTACCGAGAGCCCTTGAACCTCGGAGAACAGACTGGAACCTCTCGTCATTGACTTGGTTAGCACGAGTAACGAGAGGTGAAGTTGTAGGATCTATGTAATAAAGAAATGGTTCCCCCCGAAGCTGTAACTCGTTCCAGTTCCATCGACCTTCTTTCCCACCAACCCAAGAATCCGGGTCTGGTACGAGGTTCGGGGTTCTCACCTTGATTGTCCAAGGATTCAAGCCGCGTTCTGGGTTATAGACTTCGTTACCGAAGCTGATGTCTTGAAGCGCATACATTCTGCCAGTTGCCGCATAGATTCGCTGCACAGCGTCAATGCGTATAGCAATCGAGGTTCCGAGTTGTTTGTTTTTTGCCGTGGTAGCAGCATCGAAGGTATATGGCATAGCTTGTTCGGCTGCTTCAAGGAGTGCGGCAGCCCCCGGATGCTTTTCGGGACTTTTGGGAACCCAGAATCCCGTACCCGCTGGTATTCCATCGTCCCCGAAGTCGCTAGCCAAAAACAGAGAGGAGATGCCTCCTTGGAAAGTTCCGTCTATGGAGCTTCTGGTAAATGCGTCTCCTAGATCATTTACCCCCAGTTCCATGCCTGCATTTCCTGCTTGGAGCTTTTGTGCTCTTGCGTATGCAGTAGGAGCATTGTTTGGATCAATCACATGAATCGGGCTCTCCATCGCGATATACATCTTATTGCCACGTTCATATAGCGATTCAAAGTGTCCTACATCGCTAGGCGCAATATCTTGCATGAAGCGCCAATTTTTTCCTTCCTCGTCTAGTAGACGGTTCGTATCAAAAGCGTCGTCATTAACGCCGTGGATGAAAGCGAACATTCTCGGGTCAAAGGGGCCTCCAGAGATTTCGTATTCTTGCATAGAAACTTGGTCACGTCGGAATACGTCAACGATTGGTTCTATGATGGGAATCTCTGGAGTGCGGGCTGGAAGCCTAAACCCAGAAAGCGCCGTTTCTACGAATCCTTCGTCGTGAATGTTATCTCCATAGACCATGCCTACAGGGCTGTCATAGGGGATAGCAACTGTCAGAGGATCGGGAGCATCGAACGGGTAACCCCATTTGAAGGCCTTGACACCCGTAGGTGCCAAACCCGCATCCAGAGCATCCCAATGAAACTGCAAGGTCTGGCCGATTCGTTTGAATAACGCTTCACCAGCAAGAACCGTGTGTTCAAGAATCCCCTCACGAGACGACATCTTCTTTTGGTAGTGCTCACCCTGGAGGTCATTGTCTCTCTTCATTTTTTGAACGGTAATTTCGAGACCGGGTGGAACCGAATCGAGAACATCGTGGTAGGCAGCAGCCAGCAGTATCTTTCTGGACCGTTCTTCCGGTGTTATCTGTGCATCCCAAAGATTGAAGGCATTCTTGATATCGTTTGAGAATTTCTGATATCGGATTCTCTCATTTCTTTGGAGTCCGTTATTCGGGTCACTCCATTGCTCAGACGAAAACATACCGAGATAGATGGCAGCACGAAGCGATGTGTCGCCTTTTCTTGATGTCAAATCAGACAGTGCTTGTTGGATTGACTGTCCGTTTGGTAGAGCGGCGTTGTATCCACCAAGACGTGTGCTGGTTCGCTGGAGTCCAAGGTTGAAAAGCTGATCGTCCGTGAGCCCCTGCCTGTTGAGAGGAGCACCGAAATCGAAAAGGTTTATTTCAATCTCGCCATTCGGATTGATTTCCCCATTCGGATCCACATGAAACCGTCCCATGCTTTGCGTGTAAGCCTTTTGGCTTTGGGCATTTTTGGATGGTCGTGGCTGATAACCGTTCGCAAGCCTCTGCCAGTTTTGTTCTCCTTGGAGATTCCCTGCCTTTATGCTGTCTATCTGGTTCTGAAGTCTTTTGACGACACCCAGCAGTTGCGATTGAGCTTGAGAGGACTGGGTACCGTGATAACCGGAGTTAGCTCTGCCAGTAAGGAAACTCTCAGCTAATTTTTGCCTGCCTTGTAGCAGAAATAGTTCTGGATCGGATACTACTTCGCCGGGTACCGATTTCGGCATTGTCCGAAACACAGCGTCGTCCGGAAATAAGTTTGCTCCGGTAGGGTTACGATCGTATTGAAGAAGTGCGCTTATAAAGGAACCACTGGTGTCACCATTAAGCTCGAACCGATCAAGCTCCAGAGAGGTTTGTGATGTAGCTGTGGAAAACGAATCTTCCTGCTGTTCGGCTTCCTTGATCCCTGCGTTTAGAGAATCAATCGTGCTTTGAACAGGCGTAAATTCAATTGCGGATTTTACGACATTTGCGCCTAGTTCAATTCGACGCTCTGCGGAGGGGGCCAACTCGGAGTCGGGGGTTATATCAATTTCGAACGGATCCCGTTCCGTGGCCGTCTGGACAGAGTTGTTTCCCTCGATTGTCAATACGTCATTTGCCATCAGAAACCACCTTGATTTCGTTCTTTCGCAATTCGGATCATGTAGTTATACAGGTCTTGACTAATCTTGCGTCTACGTTCCGTATCGGCGGGATTTATTGTCTTATCAAGAAGAGTTAGATCTCGCTTCAGTTCTATTGCCATTTCTTTGTTAAGGACGGCAAAACGCTGGGTGACCTTATCGAAAATATGTTGCTCCGCTTTCTGAAACTTCTTGGCGTCTTCCAATGTATGTTGTCCGGGCATTGTATTGTATGTTGTAATAAGGTCGAGCAGATGGGTGTTCCAGTCAGCAAGATCCTTGGATACCGGATCGCTTTCAAAGTTGAGAATTCGAGTATCAATACTCTCCCAGACAGCATCTCTCCGATAGCCAACGACTTCACGTCCGACCTGGTTGACCTTATCCGTAATCGTGTGATTGGCAGGTTGAGACAAAAACTCCGCAGGTATCTGGTCCACACTTTCTTGCCAGATCGCCAAAGATTCGATTAGATTATCAGCCTTCTTTGCTGCTCCAAGCCCGTGAATGCCACTTCGCAAGTTGCTTCTAATGTTCTCTAATACCTGATTGGCTTGCCTTAGTTCATATTCGGCCAAACGTCTTCCAAATCTTTGACGCTCTGCGTTAGTGGCACTCAGTGAATTGATAACAACTATGGCTGCCGCAGGATTCATCTCTGTGAGTTGTTGATACTGGTCTTCTGTCAAGATGTTTTCTGCTGTAGGCGGTTCTATTGCTTGGAGCTGCGCTGTACTGTCGGCTGCGTACATCTCGAGGCGATACTTGTGGGTTGCAATCGCTTCGGAAAATTTCGCTTCGATACCAATCTGTTGAGCGTAACTGGTGCCTGCTTTCCGAAGTAGGTCTTCGTGGGTAGGTATGATCGCACCGGGATCCCTGAACCTACCTTGGGAAAAGAGTTTCTCTGCTTGTTCTCGATACTGCTTTCTTGCAGCGTTAATCTCTTCTGATTTGGTTGTGTACTTTTTGGGGCTAGCAATATCGGGGCGATTAGTGACGTTGAGAAGATCGTCTGTGATCTGCTGGTACTTGGCTTTTTGTTTGGAATCAATCCAATCAATTGCCGTCTCCCCAACGGTGCTAATCATGTCCTGCGAGGCTTTGTTTTGCGTAGCCAGCAAATTGCCTTGTGCTTGGCGAACGTAATACTGGCCTGCAGCGACACGACCCTGGGGATCGAAATCCCCCGCCTCGGGACGGTGTTGCAAGAGCTTTTTAGGCAGGGTAGGTGCCATTAGCCGATTGCTTCCGTGCGTTTGACGCCATAGTTAGTAGCTTTCCCGTATGCCGAAATACCACTTCCTATTGCACCAATGATCTGCGATCCGCCTTGCCACATGGCCTGATCTTCTTGCATTCCTATGACGGCAGATTCCATGTCGCGTTGGTAGATGTAAGCATCCCGATCCATAGCAACTTGGGTTCCCCCTTCACGTGTTTGCTGGAAATACTCACCTAGTTGGTCGTTTTCCAGTGCGTCGAGAGTCGCTCCGTACATCCCTGTACTTGCCGCTTGTTGCCGTGCTANCTCTCGTCTTCCTTCTTGGGCCTTCGCCATAGTCAGAGAAATCATATCGGCTTCTGCTTGTGCATTGCGGAGCGCGGCCAAGCGTTGATTTGCCGCCTGTTGTTTTTTGGCTGCTGAGGCCGCTTGAGCCATGGCCCCTATGGAAGAGCCTACTGATGCGATAGTAGACGCAACGATTGCAACGGTAATGGTAACGGGATCTGGCGGCATTAGAATATCCTCCGGTACATCTCATAATCGCCCTGCCCGCCGAGTCCGTAATTCTTCATTACTGATTCCGTTTCGAAACCAAAGGCCTGGGCGATTCGTTCGGTTCCACAATCTTTTTTGGCCTGTCCTTGGGCACGGACAAACCCGAGCTTCTCGACTATTTGAAGTCCTTCTTTGGCAAGGCGAAAGAGTTCGCGTAGTTGGCTAAAGCCTGCCATGCGCTTGTCAAAGACAAGCCAGATATCACCGACACCTGCCCATAGTTCGATAATTCCCCAGGCGAACAATGGACCATCCTCATCTGAGAATGCTTGGACATGCTGATCTCTTTGATCGGCAATAACGCGATAAGCGTAGATCTTCGAACTGAAAACGATGGGGTCGATCGCTTCCAAGAATTCACATGTGAAATCGACTTGGCGAATCATCTCGAGGAAGACTCCATATAGAGACTGATAGCAGCCATTTCGAAGTTCAGAGGTATCTGGGAACGCGCGCCCATGACATAGGAGCGACTAGAATTCGTTGTCAGCCTCCCGTGTTGGATGTCTGTGACTGGAGTAATAGGTGAACCCAAAGGATCCTCGGGAGTACGAAGAGGGATGTTCTGCCATTGCAAGGAATCGGGATGTCCTGCGGCTACTTCGTATGCAGAGGTCCTGATGATATAGGCATTGAAACCACTAGCGAGTTGCATCTTCCCGAAACTCGTCCCTTGGGGATCGGGTATGACAACCGGCATAGATAGGAATTCAGAGGTATAGGGCAGACCCATATAGATTGTCGTGTAGTTATCAGGAAGTGTTACGACTCCCGAACCGTTGGTGATGTAACGAGTGCCGTTATTCGTGATGTACTCACCATCCGCGACAATATCTACGGAGGTGAGAGGCAAGTGTGCTGCTGTCGCTGTGTTGGAAGGCGACGGGCTATGGGTAGTTAGAGTCCCTGAATCGACAAAGAATTGAGCCTCGGTGGAGTCTCCGATCTCCCAAGGTGCCGGTATGTACTCAATTGCTTTGACTACAGTTTCATTGATCGTGCGCGTTACGACCATGTAGAGCTCATCATTACCACTATCGGCGGCAGGAACGGAAGCAACAGATTCGACAGTCGCGTTCTCTCCGCCCAAGAGGTGAGTGTGGAATGCGTAAACCTTTTGCGCCTGGTCTACGGTAAGTCCGATTAGGTTTTTTTCTTGAGTGATAATCCAATAGATCGGTTCTGGATCTTGCTGCAAGGTCGCATCAGAAACTCCCCCGTCGAGAATATCGGAGTTGAAGACGGAGATTTCTTGTGCGGTAAAACCATCTGCGCTCAGGTCGTATCCGATCTCGAAGAGGCGCTCTCCAGAAGGAAGTGGAAATAGGAGTCGATCACGGACAGTGGTCAGTCCCTTTCGGCTTCCTCCCAAAGCGTTAGTCGGGCGACTTTGAATGGATTCTGTAGGTCCGAAGATGGATTCGGAATTGTTCGCTTGCATCTGGAAGATGCCGCGAGTTGTTCCAATTACGAGGCTCGAGACAAGACCACGGATCCATTGGATCTGAGCAATCTCTTGGCTTGAGATGCCCAAAGACATCCCAGAGGTAGCTAGCACTTCGGCTTGTGGGTTTGGTCCCTGAGTTGTGTATGAGGCTGTTGCCCCATCTAGCGATGAGAGCTTTGTCCCTGGTTGAAATGGGCTGATATCCGAAGCACTCAAGATATCGAAATCTCCAATCGAACCATTCCTAGAAGCATGTATTAAATCTGGAGAAAGGTCCGTCGCTCCGAATATGAGACGTTCTTCAAAGAACGTACAAGTAGAGGGATACTCTTTCGTCCCGGCGACAGCATCTTCATAGTACGCGCCAAGATGCCAGACCTGAGTACAAATACTAATGTAGTTGTTAGGGAGGGGACGCCCATCTTTGTCTGTCCCNCCATGTCCATCAATCGTCCGGTACCAGATGCCGTCATAGAATTCTACTTCGATAGAAGCCTGATCTGTAGAAACCGCTGTGATCCTTCCATACAAAGGATAAGCGAACTCGGCATCGAAGAGATCCGACATGCCGTCGAGCTTCATGGGCTCGCCAGCAACCGTTCCGGCATGGAAGCAGTTCAGTACGATCATTCGCCCAACATCTCTGTCGGCGTTGAAGGTGTCTTCTACTTTTGTGTCTGTGAAGAGTTCGTCGTTGAAGTCATCTGTCGCACCACCTACTTCGGATCCAGTACGGAGTGTGAGCAGGCATTTGAAAGGAGAACCGGATGTTNGTGGTTCTCTCATGCTCGGTATATCGGGACGATTGTTCTTCCCTGCGGCGGGGGTTCCTGAAGTTGTTGTTGCAAGAGTCGCGCAGAGGTAAGGAGTTTGGTTGGGAGCAATCGGACCCCCTACTACGGGCCATGTAGGAACCTGATTGTTCTGGATCATTCCCCGTGGAAGATAGGGACCATAGGAAAACGCGAGGACGCCCCCACCCAACAAGCCAGGGTCCTGTCGGTAGACCGGGTTTCCAAAGGTATCGACTGCGCCTGGAGTTTCAGTCCCATAAAGAGGATCCGTACCCCACATCTCCATTCCACGTGTGGACTGAGCTTGGGTCATCAAACGGATGAGACGTTTGGGTGAATGGTTCTTATGGGTAAAGATGAAGGTGTCTGCATCCTGCGCCCAGTCAAGCTCTTTGATCTCTTGCACTGTGAAGGGATGAGAGATCATGCCAGAGAGCACGCCGGTTGCTGGGAAGTTCTTATCCGGTTGCCATTCTTGAAGTACCCCGTTTTTCCAGATCCGGATATATCCCTTCTGCGTGGCACTTGCAGTGGAGTCGTATCCGATCTCGAGGACACTGGCATCCGAGGACGAGAAGACAAAGGGGATTAGACGTATCGTCTGAGAGACAGGGCTTGTGATGGTACCGGCAGGACACGTCCCTACATGAAGGGATCCGGTGCGTTTCCGGATATGACCCGACACNGAAGGGAACATGTTCTCGCACTTGGAGAGCGCAGTCTGGTAGGCCGTTAGGTCAGATCGTCCGAAGAGACGAGCAGACCATACACCTCCGTTAAAGGATCGTTGTAACGGAGTGGTGTATGCCACGAGTTACCTGTACTGCGTCCAGCTAAACAACTCGACGACCTTCGGGCTCCCCTCTTGGCCTTCGAAGGAGCGGGCTTCTCGTAAGGTAAGCTCTTCCTTTTTCGCCATCATTTCACCAAGAGAGTTAGANCTCGTCAGTGGTTCGGCCCATTCAGCGGCTAGCTTGGACATGAGTGCATCGACAAAACCAGCCGAGAAATTCCCAGCCGTCGTAATCTGGGCAATGTATCGGATGCCCGTAAAGGTGGTTGTCGTATTGACGCACAGATCCCCACCTTCCACCGACCAAACCATTTGCTCACCACCGATTATCTCGAGGACTCTCAAGGTATCAGCGGGTAGCTGGTAGGCTTGCGACCAACCTGTGGGTATTGGAGTGATGGTGGTGGTGAGTGCTGCGGTTTTGGTTGCGAAGTTCCAGGGGTGCGATTGCAGTAGTTGGTCCCGGTAAACGCTGTAGGTCGTTTGAGCTAAAGCTCCCGCAGCAGTCGCTTCTCCAATTGCAGCAATCGGGGCCACTCCAATTTTGGAGAGTGCGCCGTTTACAATATCGAGATCACTTGCGACTGCAACCATAGCTTTCCTCTATACGTCTATATAGGCCTCGGTATAAGAAATAGGGAACCGGGGGGCTCTAATGGATGTGATGGTGGTGAGGCCCCCCCGGCCCCCTAAAACTTAGTCGTCGCGGAACAGTGCACCGACATTGAGAGTCAGAGAAGCACTCGGTGTCCCTTCTGTTGCGACCGTGCATACGATACAGACATCTTTCTGTACGTTCGCGGCCATTCCAGTACCGGCAGTGATTCCCCAATCCCAAAGACGTGCGAATCGGTTGTTGACATCAAGATCGCCAGCCGTTTCGAAATCATCTGCCCACGCGTGGGCATTGATTCCATTGGCACCATCAAGGAAAAGGTCTGCGGCGATCACCCCACCCAGTCCACCTGTGCTGGTGAGATCGTACAGCCCCACATCAAGAGTGAGGGTTCCTGTCGCCGTGTTATCCCAGCCGATCCAGAGTTCGCCAAGGCGATCCCCAGTGCTGAGAGGCAACAGCATGATGGTGTCTCCCGCGTCAATGTCAGTACCACTTCCATCGACATCGCTAAGATCCGGAATTACGACCCGTGAGAAAACCTGCCGGATCCGACCATTTCCTTGCCCTTTCGGGGCGAGGTAGCCGGAAGCAGGCTGGGTCGCCGCTCCATTACCAGCGGTGCTTGCGAAAATCTGAGAGAAAAAGTTAGCCATGATGAGTGCTCCCTATTCGCTGCACAGGACTTCGACGACACCAGTCTCGCGCATCCGTGTGGCCCCAATCTGCATCTGATAGAGGACCTGCATGGAATTGCGCTTCTGGGGAAGCCGGTCGATGGTGGCAGTTCCGCTCTGTGCTTCACCGAGAAGCATTGCGGTTTTCTGCCAGAAGAAGGTGGAGCGGGTAGTCGTAACCGCAGGCAGTCTCTCGGATCGAATGAAATTGAACCCGAGGAACCCGTCCACGCGACCAGAAGTGAGCGCACGCACAGTGTTGAAGTCGGCGCTCGTGACTTCGACCAAGGAGAGGAGATCGCGGAACTGACGTGCAGAAATCACTGCAAATCGGTCACCGTCCATCTCTTCATTCTCGTCCAAGATTTCCTTGGCATTGAGAATCTTGTCAATGGTCAGACCCGCAGAACCATGGGCAATGGTATTTGCCGCCGGAAACGCGGTGGCTCCCGGCGTACCATCACCACCCGTGGTGGCTGCTGCGGTGAAAGCAGCGACGATAACATCGTCAATCTGCCGTCCAGCAGCCATCGCGAAGCTACGGCTGTACTCGTTAGTGGGGTCATTCAAGACCTTGAGTCGATCCGGAACGTCTACGAGGTCAGCAACATCGTAGGGATCCGGAATCACCCAACGTCTTTCATGGGGTGTGTCAGAGTAAGCGGTATCCACATGACGCCCAGTCCGCTTTGACATAGCCGTCAGACCCAACTGGTCGAAGGCTTCTCTTTCGCCGCGAACTGTCTCGACCCGAACTCCGGATCGCAGACGCGACATTTCCTGCTGTGCGAGCATATCGATACCCGCACGAAACTCGTCAATAAATGCAGTCGTAATGAAATTACTCACTCGCTGCCTCCCTAGTTAGAGAATTAATTGAGTTTGTGCGGGGAGCTACCCGGTTTACCGGACCCCTCCTTGCGGTAAAGCCGCCAATCCATGGTCTTTCCCATCGTCACCGGACTCTTTCGAGCTACCCGATCAAAGTTTTGGAGCATCAAAGCTGATGGGATTCGTAGCATTGCCCGGATCCATCATCGCTCTGAGTTGCAACCTCCTCTTCAAAGCCTCTTCATGTTGCGGGTGGTCACGGTCCAGCCATGCCTCCCTGAAATTCGCATCCCCTTCCAAGGTTTTAAGCTCGGAAGCTGCATCTTCGGGGGTTAGGGTTGCAAATCCACCACCAGAATGCACGCTGCCCTCGGATACGCTNTCTCCAAGCGCAGCGAGAAGTCGCACCATGAGTGGATTNTCCCCCAGNAANGTGCCATCACTCAAGCGAATGGACTGGAAGTCGGTGAGTTGACCTCCAAAGAGACTCGATGCCGCTTCATTAGCAGCCTCGAGCTTGGCCTCGTAAGCCGATCCCCACTCCTGCTTTAGCTGGGCCTGGGCTGCTTCTACCCCTTCTGCTGCCGCAGTTGCCATCTGCTCCTGTTGGGCATTGACTGTACCGAGGTACGCCTCGGCTACTTTGGAAGCCTGTTTATCGGAGAGCCCAGCCGCGTGGAAGGCTTCTGTCATCGGATCCAGAAGGACGCTGGCATTTTCGAATGTCTCTTCGTTNAGATGCTCTTTAAAGGTGTAGCCCTCGACAGTCGCGGGACGACCAACGGTTCCGAAGAACTCTGTCCATTGTTCATCTGACCAGTCATCGCTGGGCTTTGCGATTCGNTCTTTGCCCAGAAGACTCTGCTGGTTCACATAGCTNTTTGCCAGACCTTCGAAGTCCTTGAAGTCTGACATGCTCGGATGGTTTCTCAGATCGGGGGGAAGCCCATTGACTGAGATTTCAAATGGACTGAGGGGGGGGGCTTCCGGTGCAGGTTCCGGTGCTTCGGGGGGCGGCGCAGCTTCTACGGAGGCGAGTGCCTCGGGAACTGCGGCGGGCTCGGACGCAATTACATTTCCTTCACTCATCGGTTCATCATCTCCCGTTCGTTTCGGACCCTCTCTTGGGCCAATCGGTAGAGGTCGGATTCATCTGCATTGAGCATGGCCTGGATGTGTAGCCATACTTGACGCCTTCCTTCTGCGAGGAGTGACATGTCCCGATTGCCATGAGGCGGATAAGTAGTCTGACCGGCGTTACAGATATGGAATAAATCCCCCAATACAAAATGTCCCGAATCCGTATCAAAACAACCTCGATATTGACCTTGCCTATTGAACGCCAGGTCCTTCGCCTTGTCCGCCAACTCCGCCTGGTCCACCTAAAAGTCCTCCAAGTCCTTCGACTCCACCTGCTGCACTCAGGAGGGGGGCGGCAGCTTTTGCGCCTTCCATGAGTGTCTCTTGTTGTTCTTGTTGAGCAGCCATCTGTGCTCGTTGTGTTCTCATCTCTTCGACAAGATCCTCGCTTCGCAGCAAGTCAGGCGGCACTCCCCATGCTTCGAAGAGGAACCGCGTGATCTTGTCCGAATCCAATGAGTCGAGTGCTGTTTGNTCCAATTGGGCAAGTTGGATCACAGAGTTCATTGCCTGGAGCAAAGCCTGGGCTTCTCCTGCACGCTGAGCGCGTTGAATAGGAGACACGTACCGTATGTTGAGACGCTCTCCAGCCAGGATTTCAGGCACAGGAGGCATGGCCCCCATACGCATGGCTAGGTTAAAGGATCGCTCGATAACGGGTTCAAGCAGTTCCGCCTGGATGCGGCCAATCACAGGAGAGAGGATCTGCTGACTACGAGAGGAGAGCTCAAGAACTTGGGTGGCAGACATCCTTGGGTCTTGGAGAAGCTGGAGCATCTCGTAATGATAAGCAGCTCGAACATTCGTCTGGACCCCTTGGATCATTTGCATTCCAAGGTCTGTCCCCATTGACCGTCCGGTATAGAGTTCTCTCACGGGGTCTGGGGTTCCTGCGCGATACACCGTAAGCCCTGCTGGGCTCATATCCATTTGGGTGATGAAGCCATTATCAGGGACCATGAGCGGCGGATTGACTGCCTTTTGCGCGCCCTCGAGTGTGGTCTTCTGCATCTCATTGAGCATTCGCTGATCGGAGAGAGCTTGGACTCCAGGTCCTCGGGCATAAAGCTCGCCTGGGTCTTTGTTCCACCGAGCGAATGCAATCGGCATTTCTCGGAAATAGGTCGTCTCTATTTCCTTCATGCCTTCATAGTCCAGAGTGACAGCTTTGACCTGCGATGCTTGAGGGCCGAAGCTCTTCTCATAGTCGAAGACTTCGTTAGGAATGAATGCCTGAAGCAACCAGAACTGCCGAGCCAAGTCGTCGCCTGCGATGGCTTTATCAGCAGGTTCGTAGGCTCCCTCGCCATATCGTTGCTGGATCTGGAGAGCGTTGTAGCGCCAGTGCCGGAAGATCATATTGATTCTTCCGTCAGGTCCTTCGTCGATATACGTCTCCATCAGGGGCATGGCTTGGAAGAAGATGCCTTCCCCCGGAGCGCGTAGGGTCGTGAGGGACCCATTCCCGAAGGCCGCGATGTCGTTGTAGACCTCATGGACTTGCGGGTGGAATCCCGCTTCGGGGCGCTCTACGAGGGAGAAANGAATATCTTCCGCAGTAGAAAACCAGTCTGCGACCTCGGGAAGTTCAAGAAGCATCTGGTTGTCGGGTTCAAGATGAAACCAACGGTTCGCGGTACTGGTAAGAAGATTGTGCAGACCTGAAGCNAGCAGGTCATTCGCCACCATCATGGTGTTGTTGTAGATCCGGTAGGTGCGGTTGCCTTCTCCGGTGGCCGTAGGCTGGCGCGTGAAGAGCCTTCGTCCGATCCCGTAGTCGGCAATGTCCTGCCAGAGAAACTCCCAGCGTCCTCGGTCTGATTTCAGCCGGTCAAAGTGCCGACGAATGGAACGGGGAGTTGTGAGGGGCATTAGGTATAGCTCCCGCTCGCGGCGGCTGTGCCTCCAGACGATCCGCCAACGAGGCTCGCCGACCCAAGAGTCTGAGCAGGGGGACGGGAACTATTGNCNCCAGCGATGAGCGTGGCACCACGGAGCTTTCGGCGTCGTAGCATGTCCATGTTTCGGACCTGCTTGACCGCTTCGTAGGGAATCACCTGGGGTTCAGGCGGCGGGGGCGGCGGAATATCGGGAGCACCCATGTATTACCTCATTGTTTCACGTGGAACGGATCGTAGGTCGGACCCCCGGAGATTCGGGGGGGTTGGGGGGGAACCGGGAGCCGACCAAAACGACGCATCATCATCGCGTAACGTACCGCAGAGATGGCATCATCGTCTTCCTTTACGATCCGCCCGTTTTTGCGGTGGTAGGTTTGGATTTCCTCGATGACGGGTAGGCAACTCTTGGAGATCTTGAGTCTTCCTGTCGCAAAACGGTTATTCATCTCGAGGATACCCGCCTCGAGGCCCATTGATCCATCAGGGAAGGTTGCATGGTTCTCTAACATCGCCAACCCCTCCTCCCGAAACAGTTCTGAGACGGACTTTCCAGACTGTCGGTCGTGGACATAGCCGTCATGGGGCCATGCCCAGGGGATATCGGCCCCCCAACTGCGTAAAACCGAAGCAATTTCCGCCGTCTTCGCCTTTCGTTGCCGGAATATCCGCGTCACGTAGAGGATATCCCCATCTCGGTCCCATTTGAGCTCAGCGGCAGCGGCAGGATGGTCCCATCCGAAGTCAATTCCCCCGATAGTAAGCCACCAGGGAACATTGGAGGGGGGTTCGCAGGTAATGTCATCTATCTCGAAGGAGAAGACTGCTCCTTCACCCAATTGGGGGAAGCCGAGAACTCTGGCTCTCCTCTCATGTTCTGGATAGGCGTCTGTAATCTGACGGATATCGTCTTCTGAGTAGTGGAGNGCNTCTNTAAGNCCCATCTGGACAACNCCNGAGTCNACGGTTGATGGGCTTGGGTGGAANCGGCGGGCAATCTTGGTCATCCCCAGGAGTGGGGTCATGGTCATATAGATGAAGCCTGGACTTCCATTATCTCCGGTATTGGTTCGGGTGATTCCNTCCTGCCATTTGTCTTCAGGGGGNTCTTCNTCAAACCAGATGAANGNNAGGGTGTCCCCGGACCAGGCATCTGTCTCTTGGTCGTAGGATTTGAACTTGATATAGGAGTTNCCGCCNCTGGAATGACGGANNAGGGCATAGTCGATTGCGTTTTTGATGCCTCGAGAGCGTTCGATTTTGACAATGGCATGGCCGGGAATGGTCCCGGTGCCTTCCTCACCCGGCGGGCCGAACAGGATCCTCTGAAGATTGTCCCTCACGNGTTCCGAGTTCGGACCTCCCGCCCAGGCTCGAGGAGCCACTAGGAACCGGCGTCCTTTCCAAAAATCGGGGTAGATCCCCTGCAAGTGATAGCTCGTCTCCATCCCCGCGCAGTATGTTTTCCCCACTTGGTTGGCTGCCATCAGGCACCGAAATCTTTTCTCGCTCCCCATCGCGTGAAATTCCAGTTGCTTCGGGTAGGGCTGGTATATCGACGACTTGTTGCCCTTCAGATTCTCTAGGGTCTGGTAAAGCTCGGCCAGTTCCTTCTGATCCATCGACTCCAGGGATTGAGGATCCAGGGAAGAGAAGGGAGATGCTTGCGGCGATTCTTCGCTTGAGGACATCGGGGCTCTCCTGTAGGGGGTCTATTTTTCCGGTGAGGACTTCTCTGCGCTGGACGAACATGCCCAGATCGGTGCCAATCATGTTGAGAGCTCTGAGGGCATTGGTCCGGTCATCTGCTGCGACAGAGCCGTAGTACTGAGAAACCAGTTCCTTCTTTACCCATTCTTGGTTTGCGTACTGGTTCTCGACTACGACTTCGATTTCCCGCTGGGAGCGATTGGTAGAGAGCCATTCAATACGGTCTTTGACGGCATCTTTGTGGAGCAGTCTCGAGGAGGAGCGTTGGGCGCGGGTCTTGTCTTGCTGGTCATAGACAAGGGTGTATGCTTCCGTAGCGTCAATGTCATGGAGAGCCACCTGTTTACAGAAGGCTTCTTGCTTGACCACTCGGAGTGGGAACTGGGGTCCTAGCTCGTCGCGTTTTCGCATGAGGAGTTTCTAGCAAATGTGGAATAACAGAAACTACAGCAAGCCTGCCCCGAAACCCAAGGAAGTTCCGCTGTGGTCCCCGGCTTCGAAGTCCCTAATGAAAGACATCGAAGTCAACTGGGGCGGTTTCACCGCAGGTGGGCGTAAGGCGATGTCGGCTTTTGGGAAGCGTTGGGGCCAGCGTCCGACCGAGGCGGGCATCTCTCAGGAGGAATTGCGTCCTGCGGCAATAATGGGTGGTATGGGGGGAGCAATGCAACGCAAACGATTCCCTTACGGATTTCCAGAGGGGATGCGCCAGGACCCCCAGACCCGACAGATCACCTTTGCGGGTCAGGTAGCAGACCGATATTACGACCGGGAGGCTGGGAAATGGAGCAACTACCGAGCGGTGACTTCCAAGACGCCCGAGTGGAAGGGCAAGTCCATTGTGGGTCAGTCCCGCCGGGAGGTGGGGCAGATGTACAAGAAGATGCGGGGGGCCGGGCCACGAGGCTCCATAGGCGAGGTCCCGGTAGAGGGTTCAGGTAAGAATATCCGTAGGATATCGACGATGCGAAATGAGGAAGAGGACCTTAGAGACTTCCTAAAGTCCGAGCGTGGTGTGCTTGGGAAGGTCCAGACGGTCGGGACCGCCCAGACGGTAGGCCGCCGCCGAGCCACTCTAGTCGGGAAGAAGGCTTCTAGGTAGGGAAGGCTGTCACGTCGCTATTGGGCACGTTCCCTTGTGCTCTTGCATCAATCGTGTAGGTGAGCCAGCCCGTATGGCCGGAAAATCGTCCCGCCGTAGCCCCGGCTGAAGTAGTGCCCCCGCGAATAAGCCCACGCAGTCTGAGGCCTACGAAGTCTCCATAGGCATAGGAGGCCAGTCCGGTGGGGTGGACGGCGGTGTTCTTGCTTTGGGCAGAAACGACCGTCCCCGATTTGGGCCGGGGGTCCTTGACTTCGACTAGGTACTTATCGGAACTGAGAGCGGCGCAGTTCAGTCGGACCCGTGCCTGCAACTTTCGTCCCAAGCCCTTGATTCGAGTGACTTCCGCTTCGGCTTCTGCTCGCGTCATTTCAGTCTCCTAGATATAAACTGCCTAGCATTGTAGCCTCTTACTTGTCTTTGGGGATAGGCTTCAAAGGCAAAAGCAAAGAGGGGGGAAATTCTCTCTTCACGAGGAGGAGGATGCTTCCAGGGGGGCTGGGCTCCTCCACATAGGTCCAGTCCCCCATATGTAGTACCCCCCACCCCCAACACCCACTACATGTAGTACCGCCCTTTCCCTACACTTGTAATGACCCCAAGTCATTGCTATCGCGCGTGCGAGCCTGCCACGCCGCTACTTGCCTCTAGGTAACTGCCAGCACTCGATTTGGACCGCAGTCGCTTTTGCCCTTCGGGCGGCAGACTATTGAATTGGTCAGAATAAGAGAAGCGAAGTTAAGACCTACTCCCCCCTCCTAGTGTTGCTTGGTTGCTCTCCCAGACAAGCGACGTTGCTGCACAAGCGACGATCTCTGCCACTACGGGGCTCTGATGTCGGGTGGGTGACGTTTGAGGTTCTTCCTCAATCCTCAGCCCCCTACAACACCCCACGACGGTACAGTGCGTCCGGTTTGAGGGCTCTCAGGTCGGACCACAGTACATGGCAGGCCAGGATCCGCACCCTCTACGGGTACGCAGATCCGCCCGCCAAGGTCGGCGTGCGCGCAACATTTTCTCTCTCTCTCTGAACGGTGGCAATTTTCCTTTCCCCCCCGTCGCCTCAGCGCAACGCTTTGTGACGTTCAATCCTGAGTTTCGCCCCCTGAAGGGGCGACCGCTGCGCGGGCAGGGTTCGAGGTCGGCCACGCCCCCTCGGCCTGTGCGGCTGAAGCCGCCAGTCCGTTGGGACGCACCGGGCGCACAAGAACGTCAAAAGCTTGGCTCCTCCTGTCCCCCCAATCCCCGCCTGGGGGCGGGCCTCGGCGCGTCGCCTCGGCGGGGGGGGACAGCGCCACTCGGTGCAAGGGCAGGCTGCATGACTTTTCCAAGTCTGGGCCTCGCCTTGTTCGCTCGAGGACTCGCTGGCGAGGCAACGCCGAAGCGGCGACTGGCGGTTGGGAAAACCCGGCGGGCAGCCCACCCCTGCACCGAGCGGATCCGACAAAGGAAACGGCCACCGTGCTCAGAGCGAGCGAGCGCGACTCGAGGGGACGCAGGGCGCGGAGCCTCTTAGATGCCAATAAATTCGAAGGAGACGATGATGCGAAATTCAATGCGATTGACAAGCGAACGGATTCAAGACTGGAAAGACGAGACTAAGCTCTTTTGCTGGGGTGTATTTGCAATAGTCTGCTACCTCGCCTGGAAGGTAGTTTGCTTCCTGAGACTCGGTACCTACAAGGTCCAGCAACTCTGGCCCGAATTCACCACTTGCTACTGGAGATTTCGGGACTTCCGACACGGAGTTGAGGAGTGTGGTAGGTGCTACAACGAGTTTCAGATGCGTGAAGCTGATGAGGATGTAGCACTGGAACTCGCTGCGGAACTCGACGACTACATCATTTCCCTACCCGCTGGGGAGATCTCGGATGATGCGGAACTCGCTGAGATGCCGGACGACCCGCGCTGGTAGCAACAATCTGACACAGCAACGGATTGCTTTTGTGGTTGGTCAAGTCGATCAGCCACAAGGCAATCCCATCAAGAGAAGGACACTACAATGACGACTGCGAACTTCACACAGACACACATTGGCCCTGACGAAGTCAAGACCCGCGAGCCCTTTGGCGAAGGTGGCAAGTGTTACCACCACGTCCTCAACGAGATGGCAGAGGACACCGAGGTAGTCCGCGACTTCGAGGAGGAGTTCACGGAGCTCCAGGCCCGTCTCGACTCGGATGAGGCGACTCATGAGGACCGCTTCGACATGATGATCTGCTTGCAGAAGCAGAGCATTGCCGTCGCTGAGCGGGCCTTGGCGGCAGAGCGTACTACGCAGGTTCTCTTGACCCACCTGATCGGCTACGAGTCGAGCAACCAGTGGAACGCGATGCAGGAACGCAAGGCGAACGGGAAGGCGAACGGCGAGGCGCAGACCAACGGTCAGCGCCCCGGACGGCAGCCCTCCCGGTACGCGCGGAGCAGCAAGTAGCTGCAAGCGACACAGTGAGCCATGCGAGTCTGGTGGGTCCAATCCCCACCGGCTCGCGGCTCTTTTTTTTGAACCTCTCTTAGAAGGAGACGATTGTGAATTCAGTAACACAGCGACGCTTTGATTCCGTAGACCACGTGGGCGAAGTGATTGGAGCTTCGAAGAACATGCGTAGACTCGGTGAGTGGGTACACCGCGAGCTTGCGGAACTCGTCATTCGGGTAGTTGATAGACTCGACCACACCTCAGTGGGAGACGAGATCGACGGAGGCGCAGACTCCGTTATTGCCTCCGTGTATTTGAGTTCTCGGGATGTACTGGAAATCCGAGACGAGTTGAACGAGATCCTTGGTTTCGAGTCACAGCTTTGCGGGATCCCGTCGAGCTTGCGAGAGAGTCTTGAAAAGACTCTAAAGTACGAGATGCGAGGTTCGGACTACTTCCCGAAAGCGGAATTGATCCATCCAGAGAGTGCCATCTACCAGGGTGACAAGTCTCAATCTGGCACTCGCCAGATGAAGGGAGATGCGTCTCACCTTACAGGCACACTCCTTTGGAACCTCATGTGCATCGCGATGTACCTCGAGGAAGACGCGGGACGCTCCGATCTGGAGGGTTCCTTGAAACGCCTCACCGAGTTCTGGGAAGAGACGTGTAGCTTCGACTCACACTATTCCACGGCAGGTGTGGATAGTGAGGTCTTCGTTCCTACCAACTGGGAGGATGACCAGGAGCTCAAAGAAGATGCCCGTTGGCAGTACGAGTTCAATCCTCGTGAAGATGGATACGAACCGTACCCGATGTACGGTCACCTGCGGAAGCACGAGGAAGCGAAGGCTCCGCCCTGGAAGGTGAAGCTTCCTTGTGCAGAGTACATCCTGGGCTCCGGTGACTACGAAGAGACTCTGGAGCGATATCTAAACTCCGAGCCTGGAGAGATTGGTTACGACTACCCAGGCTTGGAGTTGAACCGCCTTACGGATTTCGTTCGTGAGGTTGTTGAGATTCCCAATGAGACGTTTCACATCCTGTGGGACGCGGAGGAGGGCTCTCGCGCTCTGACCAACTACGTGGAGAATCAGGGACTCGACCTCCCCACTGCGGAGTTCATTACTGGGAGCGCACGTCACCTCTACGCGGGACGAAGCGACACTCTGTACCTGGATGCGATCCAGCGTGCAGATGGAAGCATCGAGGCCATCTAGGAGGTGGCCCTCGAGCCGAGGATGATGACGGCTGTCATCCTCGGCCTTCGGCTTCGTAGTACCTGGCCCGCAAGCGGGCACCAACCCGCACCCTCGAAGCCCTGGCAGCAAAGCTGCTGGGGCTTCTCGGGGGGGGAGAGCGTTCCCGATATGACGTAAGGCATTAACTACTACGCTAACGGAGAGAAGACGAGTGGCACTTGGGCTGGGCACGGCCCTAACGGAATAAAGACGTTTATCCCGAATAACCTCGTCTTCTCTCTTATCTCTGTGACGAATTGTATTTGTGTACGTTTTTATAAGGAGAACGAAATGAAACTCAAACGAGAAGACATCACAATGGAATGGTTCCACGGACGAATCAACAAACTCATACACCGCAATAACCTTGGTTTCATTACCGTGGCACTTGTCCTGGGTGGAATTCTCTTCAATGGTTTGATTGCTGCATTCATGCTCTTGCCCGTCTATATCGTGGGCTTTGCTGCATGGGGATTGGCAAAGACAAGTTCGTATTTCCAGAATTGGCGTGACGAACGACGGAACATGAAAGCTTTCTATGCCGCTGTTCAAGCCGAACGGAAACTCAAAACGACACCAATCAGAAGCTCTGATTGAAAGACTAGAGGTTAAACATGGACTTTGAGATCGACGACATGAGTCTTCCAGACTTGCTGAAGTACGTGAAACGACGTAAGAACCAAATGACTACAGAGATAATTAACAAGATGTTGGAAGGCGCATCCGAAAAACAACGTGGAATCTTTTTTGGCTGTGTGATTTCTGAGGTTAACAGTCTTTGTTCCGAGGTAAACGAACGCCTTCAAGCATTCGACAAGACAATCCAAGGATCCACAGTTGACGGAGAAGAAATCTACGACGTAACAGAAGCGAAGCTTCGTCTCTGGGCAGGAACAAGAATCATGCAAGCTATATTGGTTTCATGTATTCCGGTTTTTGAAATGGCTGTTAAATACAGCGAAGAAAAAAACACAGAAGGGGAAGACGTTGACCGATATCACTAAACTCGCAGACTTGGACACTCGTTCTCAAGTAGTAGTCGCTAAGCTACTCAAACTGATGGAGCTACTTGATGAATACAAATCAGGACTCAAACTATTCGCCGATCACCCCGACCAATATCGACATACAACGGAAGAATACCATCTACAGATTGCTGCTGTGAGTTCTAAGTTCCTTACAGAATTCAATCATCGTCTTCATTCTCTTTCTCTCATTACGAGTGCGTTACATACCGACATCGCCAAAGAACTAGAGACAGAAGTGAGACATGCTGAGGCAGCAATCGAACGCTCACTTAAACACAAGATGGACGACCCGTTCTAGGAGGACGACATGTTCGAAGAGTTTGGATACCAACGGATCCTAAAGACCAAAGAAGATCAGTTCAATTATGACCTGCTCAAGAAATACCCACTCCTCAACTACATGGATATAGATGGTTCCTTCGATGCCTTACGAGAACCCTTCTACTTTGCTCTTTACTGGGGAGTCACCGAAGGTATCCGCTTGCAAAAACAATCGGACTTTATCGCTCAGACAAGAGACATCTATGGAGATGATGAGTTCTGGTCGGATACCGAGTACTTCCCTCGCTTCATCGAGTACCTAGTCGATGAGCTTCAGTTCGATACGAGCAATATAATCTCTCTACTTCACAAGCCTTGGAAGTGGGAGCACGAATACAATCTCTGGAGACAAGGCTTACCTGGAGGTGAACTCATGGAGAAAATGAAAGACCTACCAGGCGAAGACTGATACTGGTTTTGTGGGTGATGGGTTTGTGGGATGTACCCACAGAGAGGTCCATCAATTCTACTGTTGGGATATCGGGGTGTTGGTGGACCTCTCACCCATACAAATAAACAGACAACTAGGAGGATCGACATGGGTTGGAACGACAGGATTGAACCGGAACGACTGGAAGAAGTAGGACAAACTATCGAAGCTGAGCGCACCGAGGTAGCTCGAGCACGCATCCCTTGGGGTGGAGCACTCTGGGATATCTCAGATGCTAAGAGTCCAGAAGAAGCTGCCGAGATTTCAGGTATGAACTTCGAACTGGGCGCTGTAAATCTTGAGCACCTGACTGGTAAGCCTGAGCTCAAGAACTACAAGGCCATCCGTAACGAGGACACTGGAGAATTCCTGGGTCCCATCGTTGGGAAAGACTTCGGCATCATGCAGTGGCAAGCTACCTACGACAACGTATGGGAGCAGGTCAGACAGGGATACATTAAACCTGACTGTGCTGGCACTGTGAACAATGGCACTCGAGGGATATTCCAATTTAGTATCCCATCCTTGGACTTCACGATTGAAAGACACGGACGTGATAACAGAGTCTTCGAGGCGAAGAGATGTATCCGAACTGGAGTCGATGGAGTCACTGCATACTGGGACTCGGTACTCACCCAAGACCTAGTTTGTACCAACCAGTTCCCTGGACTCAAGGCTAACGGGTTGATGAACTACCGTCGGCATACACGCAATGCAGCACAGATCATCGCACGACTAGAAGACAGGAAGTTTTCAGACCTGAAACAAATGGAATACCAGAGACTCTTCTTTACTCAACTTGAACACCTTGAGATGAGTCTCATGACAGCTTCCAATTACTTCTCTGCCTTTCTTTTGAAAGCCACCGATGTATTGCATTCACTGGAAGAGAAGCGTACTGCCCTATACAACAGCAAGAAACCTCGGGCTGCTTCTACACGTGCACGTTACGAGAGGAAACTCGACTTGCTTGAGTCTCTCTTCCTTGACGGAACAGGGAACGATGGGCAAACAGGATTGGATTGTCTGAGTGCGATCACTGAATACCTGGACTTTGGATACGGGTCGAAAGCCGAAGAAGAAGAACTTGCTCAACTGATCCAAGCTCGCCGCAGACGCACAGTGGTAGACGGAATGATGCGAGAAGCACGAGAACTCATGGCATCTACAACTGACCACCAACGCAAGCGTGCCAATCGCAATGGCTTCGGCAGCGGCGACGATGAGAAGAGACGCTTCTCTAAACTACTGGGAGAAGGAACAAACATCGCACTCAATCATCCCACAATTAGAAAGATCTGGTCTAGTCGTGGACGAAACTGAAACGAAACGACACAGCCAACTGAAAAGAGCAAGCAACGCAGTACTCAAGCTGGACCCAGAAGATCAACTCAAGATTGTGGTTGACGTTCTTCGGGAGAGCTTTGGTCCTGAACGGATTTATGATCTGTTGATGATGCTTCCTGAAGAGGTACACTCTGATCTGTTGCTAGCTCTTCAACAGTTTCCGAAGGATGATGACTGGTTTCTTGCCCTTGAAGAAGAAGTTGAGCGAACAGAATCATCTGATCCAGATGAACGGTAACCATCCATTCGTGGTGGTCCCGTCTGTGCATGACCACGGGTACCTCCCCATGTCTTGCGTCTCGAACTGACTGTTGCATTGCAGCATCCAGGTTGAGACGTTGTACCCGTTTGCACTCTATGTGCAGACCATGTAACGACGGGGCCACCACATCCTTCCCCTCCAAACCACTGTATTGTACCCCTCTACGTGCTGGAAACCCTAACGAAGTCAGTACCTTAGCGAGTTCGCGTTCACCTCGAGCTCCCTTCTGTCTACTGTTCATAAGGAGAACCTCCATGTGGCTCAGATTTATTCTGAGAACTGTTGTTGGTGTGATATTGCGTGATGTCACTCGTCCTGTCATGCAACATGCCATCAATCGAACAATGAAAGCCAACCATAAGCGACGAGAGATAAGAAGGAAGAGAGAACTTGCCGAACTCAGACAACTTGAAGAACTACTGGGACCAGATTTCCGAATCATTGCTCCAGGCATTTCCCCCGAACCGGGTGAGATGGAGAGTACAGAGCTTGAACAAGGACAAGACACGCGGAATGGCACTAGCCTACATCGACGCTCGCGACGTAATGGAGAGACTGGATGATGTAGTAGGTGCAGGTAACTGGACCTCCTCGCAACAAGACAACGGTCCTGTCTGTGTTGCAACCATTAGCATCTGGTGTCCCATCAAAGAGACTTGGGTCCACAAGCAGGACGCAGCAGGTAGCACCAAGGTCGAGGCTGACAAAGGCCGACACAGTGACGCATTCAAACGCGCCGCTGTGAAGTGGGGCATTGGTCGCTACCTCTACGCACTCGAAACTCCTTGGGTTGAAGTAGAGACAAGAGGAAGGAGCTCAGTAATCTCACCTAAAGAACGTGCACGTTTGGCGAAACTCCTCGGTGCTAAGGAAGAGTCAATGCAGATTGACTCAGACATTGAACCTCCGGATCTCTACAACCAAGAAGAATCTGCACCGAGTGAGTTCGAAGTACCATCTCAAGAACAATCGACACCCGCACCGAAGACTAACGGTGATGGGATTACTGAATCACAGGCAAGAAGACTTCTCGCTGTGTGTCGTACACATGGAGAGGAGTACAAAGTCCATGGCTTCCAAGTCTTTCAGTCTGTTTGTAAAGATTTGGGAAAACCTGTGGTGCCTGGACGCGGAAGGATGCCTGAGTTTGTAGCTCACGCACAAGAACACATCGCAAAGAACGAATTCGAGATGTTCGAAGAGAAGATCTACCAGTTCGACGGGTAGCTCACACCAGACTACACTGTAGGAGGCCATACTTGGGTCCTTCTGGGGGTACTGGCGGCTACCCTTGTCCCAACGGGATCCTTGTTCCAAGTATGGTTTCGCATAAGTCTCAAGGATCCTGAGCCGCCACCATTTCTTCTCAATCAGACCGGTAACATACGGTGCATCAGTCACTCCATTGATTGCTAGCCTCTCATGTGACACTGCCCTCCCGTTCCTGACGGTCAAGATTGAGAGAACCCACGGGGAGCCACCCTTAATCGGCGCTCCTCCTGGGGGGTCTAGCTTAGCTACCTAGATCCGACGGAAGGTTTCTCTTGTAAGACTAGAGAGGACCTCCAACGGAGGAGGGTAAGCACATCGTACCGACGGGTACCTTGTACTGTCTTGCCCTCCTCCCAAGTTTCTACTCCACACACAGGGGCATTCATGCTCCTATCAAATATCATTGCGCCTCTGTGTGTGGAGTATTAGGAGGAGAACATGCGACAGAATTCAATTGATGCTTTCCACGCAATTCGCGGGGACGGCACACTGAACAAGCTCCAGTTCAAAGTGCTCTTGGCTCTGTTCAAATCAGAACTAGTCAAGGATGCAGAAGCCCCTACTGCACGGGAACTCATTGCTAATCACGGTGCTCCGGATGGGGCCTGGAAACGAATGTCTGAAATGGAACGAGCAGGCTATATCGTTCCGGCTGGAACGCGGAAGTGTAGGATCACAAACCGAAACGCTTCCACATGGAGAATCAACAGACGTATTCAAGGAGAACTAGACTTTGCCGAAGAAGAAAGGACTGACTGACGCTCCCGAAACACTAGAAAAACCTGAACGAAAGAAACTTGTAGAGTGGGTACGGAAAAAGGTAGACCTTGGTGACCTACCTCCCCACTATAAGAACATCCCTGAGATCAGACGGAAGATGGAAGAGTGCCTACGCTGGCACGTAATGAACGGAGTCCAACGTGTGAACTGGTATGCCACGGTTCAGAACTGGGTAGTTCAAGGTGCTAAGTTCGAAGGCTGGAAACCACGAGGGGGAGTGAAGCCCAAGGCTCCTGAGTTCAAGAGTCGTGAGTTACCTCAAGAGCCTCGTACCTCTGACCCTCGAGGGATGCAGCAATTACAAGATGCCATCAAACAAATGAACTCTGATAAGAAAGGATAGAGACTGTGAAGATGCACCTACGTGTAGGTCCCATCCAAGTCATGACCTACGAAGAGAGGAACCTCATTGATGGACGTGAGGTCACTGACAATCTGCTTGTCACACTTCATGCAGCAGGAAGAGAACTCGAAATCAAGAATGAACAATGGGTAGAAGGGCGACAACGATTTACTTTCCATGTCCAAGGACAAATCCTTGTGATGACCCTCAACGGTGAACAGATGGATTCTCTTCGTGGAATGCTGAACTGGATACGCCATTCAAATGGGGAGAGGGAAGACAGCGGACAAGAGCATTCCCCCCCGGAGATGTCTCATCCGACTGCCTCACCCTCTCCCGGCAAGGAGAACTACCATGAGTAGCCGAGGAAGCCTGCCTCCTGGTAATACGATCAAGAGTATGACAGACCAAGCACGTATCTTCTGGTATCCCGCTCCTTCCGATATGGATTGGGATCGTATCGAAAGGTTTCTTGGGTTCGTTTGGAAGGTCTGTTTGACCCACCGTGGCTCTGTCACTGGTGGATGCCGCACTGTCAAACGGAACATGGAAGTAGGGGGACATGATGAATCACGTCACCTCTTCGGTGCTGGATGGGGATGTGCTGTAGACATCATGTTCGACTCTCGCATAGGACGAGAGGATGCGTGTGATGCTATTACACGAGAGGGTTACCGATACTATATCGGTTCCGACTATGCACCGGAGCAACTCCATGTGCAGATGGTCGGAGTTGGAGAGCCGCTCTCTGCTATTTAAGGGCGTACTTCAGCAGGACATCCGAAGACAGCAACAGCCTTCGGTCCAGCCCAGGGAATTGCATAGACAAAAGAACCCACCACGTTGGTGGTGTCTATGCAGTCCTTGGCGCTGAAGGTCACGGCATAATCTCCTCGTGACGGATCCATATCAAATGCCAAACCGGCACACCCGACATTGCTTACGAGCATCAGGAACATAAGGATTGTTCTAATCATCCTAAGAATCCTCTCCACTTGTGTTCGTTGTTTCTCGCCCACATACCTAGCTGGGTGAACAACGCAAAGGATACAAGGCTTAACTCTTGACTGATGGGAGCCGTAAGGTCCCATGTGGTAGCGAGCTTTGCGACAATCAAAGACAGTGCACCTGCCACGGTCGATCGACCAAGCTGTGCTGACTGGGTGATAGCATCTCTCATCAATTACTCCCTCCGTTTCTTATCGCCTCGAGGACCCGTGATCTGAAGGCTCTTTGTTCAGTTGAGAGCTCAACGACAGTCTCACGGATCTCTCTTAAATCTCTCCCCATTGTCTCATCTCTTTCTCGAGACTCAGATTCTACCCTACGAATCTCATCAGTATTTTCCTCCACCTCATCAGTAGATGCACGTGTGGCCGCGAAGCCCCAACTTCCGACAATCGCCGCAGCAGCGAGGGTGAACATCAGCCTTCGGAAGTCTCCATTGAGATTCATGGGGATTCACTCGGAGCAGCCGGTAGCTCTGCTCGAAGGATTGCAATCTGCGACTCGATGAAACCTCCTGGCATTGGCTGAGTGTTCTCGACAGCCGAGACTTGAACTTGCAAAGAATCTGCAGCCTGCCAGATGGATTCAGAATAGATGGATCGTTGTGGATCCACGGCTTTCATGTAGCCGAGAATATTCTTGGCTTCTTGGATCGGTTCAGCAAGTGCCGGGGTAGCCACAAAGATGAAGCAAAGTAGAAGTAATTTCATTGTGAAGTCACCGTCAGTTGAGAGTCCTTTTCTCCGTTTCGACCAGTACAAGATGTTGTATCGCACGACTCGGCACCTCCGATCAAAGGTGTGCCTCCCGAAACTGTGCAATTCGATTCGGTTCTGAGTACATCCGTGTTGTTCATTGTCACGGTACCACTCGCACTTCCCTGTGGACTAGTGTCCAAGCACACGCCAAAGGCACAACCCGAAGGACCGACCAGAACAGGCCCAGCCACTACTGCTGCTCCTGTCCATCCGGAGACAGAGCCCGCGTCGCGGTTGACGGTCACCCTGTAGCCCGTTCCATACCCCGCATCCGTGGAGGCTCCATTGCAATTCCAAGATCCGTAGTAAGTGACAGTGAAATCTCGTGTCGGCCCAGAATACTGCCAGCCTTTCGAGGGCGAAGCGATCCATGCCCAATCCGAAGTGCCTGCGACCTTGTCGTTGTAATCCGTCATGGTCGCGTACCAACTTGTGTTGGTTGCCACGAATTGATGCCGATTTCCGGTTGCAAAAAGACTGCTCGCGTTCCCGGTGGACAATCCCCAGACCCACTCTTCGGGTCCTTGCTCGGCAAAGGCAGGCAACGCCATCAACATCAATACCAAAAGAAACTTCTTCATCTCTTACCTCGAGGATGGACACACGATTGCATCGACTACGACTACCTCTTCTGCATCTACGGTGACATCACATGAAACAAAGAACCTCTTAAAGAATCCTCCGTTCAATGAGATCAGCGGGGCAGTTTCCGTAATGGCCGAAGTCGTGACTTTAACTACGCCGGTCATTGCTGCTCCACCAGTGGGTGTCACATTGGGACCCCCTGCTGCCGCATCATCGAAGCCGAGTTGGTTCGCGTATACATTGCAGGTCCAAGTGTTCCCTGTAGATCGAGTCGCATCAAAGGTCATGCGACTACGTGCCGCACCACCCGCTACGATCTGGTCGCTTGAGCGAAGCCCAGGTCCATCAGTTCCCTGATTGAACATCTCGTAGCTGTAACATCCATTACCCCAGTCTCTTCCACCAGGGGAATAGTTCGGGGCTACATCTGCCCACGCCACCAATGGCGCAAGCACCAACAGAACAGTCCACCATTTCATGGCGTTTCTCCTTTATTCAAATCGTCCACGGTCATCTATCCATGAGAGCACGTAGGTCACTACTGCAAAAGTCGTGGAAGTATTCGAAGCTAACCATACAGCCGAACGCTTGTGAGCAGAATCGGCTGTTGTTGCGGTTGTTAGAACACCCACAGCGGGCGTCAAAGAATTCTCATCTTTGATCGTGTTTTGGCGTGTGTCCGGTAGGCCCCATCCACTCACAATCGAGGCTTCGGTCGCAAGTGAAGCGGGATGCCGACTCTTGCCCGCCTGGAAGGTGGAAGTCACCACCGGATACACACGTAAATAAGTGCCATTCGGTATCCCTGTCCCTGTAGTCCCTTCAGCAAGAGATACCTGGGCCTGAACACCTGGAGGGGCCATGCAAACAATCTCCCCACCCCCAGTACCAGCCGCTTCGTAATCGGCTACTGGATTCCACCAATGGCATCCCGACCCTACTTCATCAGCAGAAGGAGTTCCTGAACCCGGTGTCCATGCCGACTGACCTACGATATTGAACGTGTCCCCGTTCTGTACAAAGGGGACGACGTTAATGGCAGCAGCAGCTAGCATCGTTCGGGGATCATCTTGTAGAGCAACCCATCCTATGCGCCGCCAATACGCAACGAACCCCCAAGCGGGATCGTCCGCTGCCTCGTTACGTAAGTTCGTAGCATCATCGAGAACATCAATTCCCCAATCGACATTGGTACCATCGCTGATGATAAATACACCCACAATGCGACCGGCTATGAGGGGATCGGTTCCTATTCCAGTTCCACCACCAAACAAATTGTTAGGCTTGGCGTTTCCCGCTCCAGGCGTGCCAGGTACATAAGCACCGGGTTCCCATCCATTGAAGAGCAGGTCCTTCTGCATATCTACTGCCAGAGTTGCATCGAAGGCATCCTTACTACTAGCGGAATGCAACCGGCATCCACCTGCTTTGACAGTAAGCATGACTTGGGATCTTGCTCCTGTGCCATGCCCATAATCAACGCCAGGGTCTTTCCACTCAATCTCCATCCCATGGATGGCACCCCGTTGGTAGGTCTGGGGTTCGGGGCCAGAGATAACTTCCCATCCACCACCTGTGCCACGCTTGAGTTCCTTGGTGGTGGTATCCACATAAAGCCTACCCTCATATCCGTAAGGATTGGAAAGCGTTGCGGCTTGAGGCAAACCAAACTCTGTCCACCAATCAGTCCAGTCACCAGCAGGTCCACCAGTTCCATTCTTACCAATGAAGATCCTGCCCGTCTGCTGCATGAAGAGGAGAGTGCCGACATAATCGGTAGACATCAGTGTGCTGGGATGTCCGACACCAATGACATCTGTCACTTCAACAAGGCTATCCCCTGTACCTGCACCATAAGGACTGCTTCGAAGGAGGAGGTAGCTGGCAGCATCTCGAGCTCCGAGAGCTTCAGCATCCCCCTTCCCAATAAGAGTCTCGAAAAAGGTACTGATACCCGTTACTGAAATAGCAGCATCAGAAGCCGCAACAGAACCATCGGCACCAAAGCTCAGATACTTCCCGGCACGGGCAGCGATGCTCGGCAGGGTAAGATTTGCCACCCCCCACTCAGAGTCGGGTGCCTTAACTGTTGTATCCGAATTAGCTTGTGCCTCCTGGGCTATGAGTGTCTGCTTATCGAGCACCCCCTCCAGTGCAGCAGCAGGGAAGGGATCACCTGGAGTGAGCCCGGTTTCCTGTGTGACTAGAGTCCTTCGGATTACCCTCCAGGTTTTC
>PBMF01000030.1 GCA_002721995.1 Chloroflexota bacterium | reverse complement strand
ATGGTGCCGCCCATGGGGATGTAGCCGCTGGTGATTCCCTTGGCCACGGTCATGATGTCGGGGACCACGCCCCAGTGTCCGGTGGCGAACATCTTGCCGGTGCGCCCGAACCCGGTGATGACCTCGTCTGCGATGAGCAGACAGCCGTAGCGGTCGCAGATCTCCCGCAGGCGGGGCCAGTAGGTGTCGCCGGGTACAACGCAGCCCAGGGGGCTGGATATGGGTTCGGCGATCACGGCGGCGATGGTCTCGGGGTCATGGAACTTGATCATCTCCTCCACGGCGTTGGCGCAGAGATCGGCGCATTCCTCTGGCGTCTGACCGCCGAATTCGCAGCGGTAGGGGAGGGGTTGGGCCACGTGGAGTCCGCCGGGCATGAACGGTTCGTAGTCGATCTTGGGATAGAGGTGAGAGCCGCCCAGGGCCATGGCCCCCATGGTTGCTCCGTGGTAGGAACCCTTGCGGCTGATGAACTTGGTGCGGTTGGGTTCGCCAACGCGCTTGAAGTAGGCGCGGGACAGTTTCAGGGCAGTCTCCACGGCTTCCGACCCGCCGCTGGTGAAGAAGGATCGGGTCATGTCACCGGGGGCGATCTCGGATATCTTCTGGGCCAGCCTGATGGTGGGTTCGGTGGTGGTGCCCAGGGGCATATACGTCAGTTTGAGCATCTGCTCGTAGGCTGCGTCGGCGATCTCGGTCCGGCCGTAGCCCACGTTCTTCAGCCACAGTCCCGACATGCCGTCGATGGAGGTGTTGCCCAGGGCATCGGTGACGTGGACGCCCTTTCCGCTGACGTAGATGGTCGGGTCGCCCTTTTCCGCCATGTCCGAGGGCTCCCGCAGGTAGACCCACAGGTGTTCCAGGGCGGACTCTTGCAGGTTCTTTACTTCGGTTGAGGTCTGTTGGGTCATGGGAGACTCCTTCGTATAGCTAACAGCTTTCAGCCATCAGCATTTAGCTTTTAGCTGACCGCGGGGATCACGACTTCCGCCAGCATTTCCATGGTGGGCTCGAGCTTGCTCTGGTCGCGGGTGTTGGGCGAGACCAATAGCCGCTCCACGCCCATCTCTTTGTAGGCCTGGGAGCGTTCCAGTACCTCCTCGGGGTTTTCGCCCAGGGAATACCGGTTGTGGTTGTGGGTGTTGCCCATGGCGGCGCTGACCGAGACCGATATCTCCGAGGGGTCGCGGCCGGCCTTCTCCGCCTGCTCGTGGAGATACTTGACTCCCTCGGCCAGGACGTCGGGCGCCAGGGCCGTGGGATGCCAGGTGGTGCCGTGGCGGGCGGCTCGGCGGATGGCGGCGCGGCTGGTCCCGCCGATGATCAGCGGAATATGGGGCTTCTGTACCGGTTTGGGGGTGAATTTCATCCCGGAGAAGCTGTGGTACTTGCCTTCAAAGCTGGGGTCGGGATTGGTCCACAACTCCTTCATGATGGCGATGGTCTCGTCGGATATGGCGCCCCGCTCGGCGTATGGGCTGCCCATGGCCTCCAGCTCCTGCTCGATGACGCCCACGCCAACGCCCAGCATGAGTCGACCGCCGGAGAGGACGTCCAGGGTGGCGGCTACCTTGGCCAGGCGGATGGGGTTGTGGTAGGGCAGGACCAGCACGCTGGTGCCCAGGCCCAGGGTCTTGGTCTTGGCGGCAACGTAGGTGAGAACGGTCAGGGGCTCGTAGTAGGGTTTGTCGCCGATGCGGTCGTAGACGTAACTGACATTGAACACGTGCTCGCTGGCCCAGACCGAGTCAAAACCCAGTTCCTCGGCCCGCACCGCCAGGTCTATTACGCCCTGGATATCGTCCATGCCCTGGTTGTTGGATAGCGAGTAGGCGACTTTCAAGCGTGGCTCCTTTCCGGTGGTTGTCGGCCCCCAGTTTACAACCGCCGCCACCACTCCACAAATGCCGTGTGAGAAGGCCCAGGTTGAAGCCCAATCTCCATTCCGATAAGCTGGCAGCAATAGCTATAATACCCGGCCGGACCGGGAGCACGGAGTTAACACATGGCCACCACGGCGGCGAGAAGGACCCACGCGTCCGAGAGGGTAGATATCGAGGCGGCGTTGAATCGCCGGGTTTCGGGCGAGGTGCGTTTCGACCCATTTTCCCGGGTGCTATACAGCACCGACGCCAGCATCTACCAGATGGAGCCCGTGGGCGTGGTCATTCCCCGTAACGTGGAGGACGTGCTGGCCGTGGTGGAAGTGGCCAAGGAGAACGGCGTCCCGGTCCTGCCCAGGGCCGGCGGCACCAGCCTGGCCGGCCAGACGGTCAACCACGCCATCGTCACCGACTTCAGCAAGTACCTAAACCAGATAATCGAAGTCAACAAGGAAGAGCAGTGGGCCAGGGTGCAGCCCGGCATCGTGCTGGACGACCTGAACCGCCAACTGATCCCCTACGGCCTGATGTATGCCCCTGACCCTACGACTTCAAGCCGCGCCTGTGTGGGCGGCGGCGTGGGCAACAACACCTGCGGGGCCCACTCGGTCATCTACGGCAAGACCCTGGACCACATCAAGGAACTGGACGTGGTGCTGTCAGACGGCACCCAGACCCATTTCAAGCCCTTGGACGCCCGTGAGCTGGAGGCCAAGTTGACCGGCACTGGCTTGGAGTCGGACATCTACCGGGGCGTGCGGCGGTTGGCCCAGGAGAACGTGGCCGAGATCGAGGCCCGCTACCCCGACATCATGCGCCGGGTCAGCGGTTACAACCTGGACGAATTCCTGACGGACTCGCCCTTCAACATGACGAAGATGGTGGTGGGTTCAGAAGGGACCCTCTGTGTTGTCACCGAGGTGAAGATCAACCTGGTGCCCCGGCCCACCATGACGGCCCTGTCCGTGGTCCACTACCAGGACATCTTCGGGGCCAGCGAGTCCATCAAGGACATCTTGGACCACGGCCCGTCGTCCATCGAGATCATGGACCACAACGTGTTGGAGCGGTCCCGAGCGTCCACCGGGTTGGGTTCCAACATGTCCTTCATCGAAGGCAACCCGGGGGCCATCCTGGTGGTGGAGTTCTACGGTGAGTCCGAGGCAGAACTCAACGACAAGATGGAGAAACTCAAACAGGATATGGCCATGCGCGGCCACGGCTACGCCTGCGTGAACATGCTGGACCGGGCGGCCCAGGCCAGCGTCTGGGCGGTGCGGAAGAATGGCCTGGGTCTTTTGATGAGCATGAAGGGCGATTCCAAGCCCCTGCCCTTCGTGGAAGACACGGCGGTGGACCCGGAGAACATGGGCGATTTTGTGCGCCAGTTCGATGAGATCGTCCGCAATCACCAGACCGAAGCCGCCTACTACGGGCACGCCAGCGTGGGCTGCCTGCACATCCGTCCGGTGGTCAGCCTCAAGAACCAGGAGGGCGTGGACCGAATGGTGTCCATCGCCGACGAGATCAGCGACCTGGTCAAAGAGTTTGGCGGTTCCCTCAGCGGCGAGCACGGCGACGGGATCGTGCGGGGTGTCTGGAACAAGAAGATGTTCGGCCCCGAGATCTACAAGCTTTTCCAAGAATTGAAGGGCACCTTCGACCCCGACGGCATCATGAATCCCGGCAAGATCATCGACTGCCCGCCCATGGACCAGAACCTGCGCTACGGCGCCGATTACCGGGCGCCGTCCATGCCCACCAAATTGGACTTCTCGTTGGACACCGATTTCAGCGGCGCGGTGGAGATGTGCAACGGCATGGGCGCCTGCCGCCAACACGTCGGCACCATGTGTCCCTCCTACGTGGCCACCAGGGATGAGGAGCACTCGACCAGGGGCCGGGCCAACCTGCTGCGGGCCGCACTATCGGGGAAGCTGCCCGAGGGCACCATGACCAGCAAGCGGCTGCACGAGGCCATGGACCTGTGCCTGGAATGCAAGGGCTGCAAGTCGGAGTGCGAGTCTGGCGTGGACATGGCCAAGCTGAAGTACGAGTTTCTTGACCAGTACCACAAGGCGAATGGGACTCCGTTGCGCAACAAAGTCTTCGCCAACATAGGACGTCTGAGCGTCTGGGGCAGCCGTACTGCGCCCATCTCCAACCTGATGGCGCACAACCCCGTGGGGCGGATGCTGGCCCAGGTCTTGTTGGGAGTGCACCCCAAGCGCAAGACGCCCAAGTTTGTGCGGCAGACGTTCAGCAAGTGGTTTGTGGGGCGGGGAAATCCCCCTCAGTCCACCTTTACGAAAGGGGGAGGTCAGTCAGCTTCGCAGCAGGCTACGGATACTGTGGTGCTTTTGAATGACACATATATGAACCACAACTACCCGGAGATAGGGAAGTCTGCGGTGGCCCTTCTGGAAGCCGCCGGGTTCAACGTCGTCTTGAGCGATACCCAGTGCTGCGGCCGGCCCATGATTTCCAAGGGGCTGCTGGACAGCGCCACGTCCAACGCCGTCGCCAACGTGGACACGCTGTACGAGTACGCCCAGCAGGGCATCCCGGTCATCGGCTGCGAGCCCAGCTGTCTCTTGACCTTCCGGGACGAGTACCCGGAGCTGGTGCGGGACGAGCGGGCCAGGAAGGTGGCCGAGAACTCGTTCATGATCGACGAGTTCCTGATGAAGCTCCGGGAGGACGGCCAGCTTGATTTGGACCTGGGCAAGCAGGAAAAGAAGGTCCTGTTCCAGGCCCACTGCCACCAGAAGTCGGACATGGGGACAGCCACGTCCATGGGGGCGCTGCGGCTGGCGCCAGGCTACCAGGTGGAGATGGTCAACGCCGGCTGCTGCGGCATGGCGGGGTCCTTCGGTTACGAGAAGGAACACTACGACCTTTCCATGAAGATCGGCGAGGAGGCCCTGTTCCCGGCCATCCGCGCCAAGGACGGCGACTGGGAAGTGGCGGTGATGGGCGTGTCCTGCCGCCAGCAGGTGGAACACGGCACGGGGCGCAAGGCGCGGCACCTGGTGGAGGTGCTGGCCGACGCGTTGATGTAGGGGTGTTTTCAGAGGAATTAGGTTTGGGATGAGAATGCGGAAATCCCCCAGCCCCCTTTATAAAGGGGGGATTTAAGGGGGATTTTTGTTGTTCCGAGTGAGTTGGTTTCTCAGGGGCAGTGGTCCGACGGGCTCACCACGAACGGGGGCGGGTAAGTCCTGGTGGAGATTGGTTTCAAATAAATAGGGGCGGGTTTGAAACCCGCCCCTACGTTTGTTCCGGCCTTGGCGTGGCGTGTTATTCGGGGATTTCGGCGACCATTCCTTCGCCCAGTTCCACGTCCATGGTCAAGAGGACCTGGGCCACCAGCATGTAGTGGCCGATGAGGACGGCCAGGTGCAGGGTGTCCTGCTGGCCGAAGCGGTCGACGATGGACTTGTAGGTGGCGTCGCTGACCTTGTGGGTCTGCAGCAGCTCTTTGACGTAGCTGACCAACAAGTGTTCGTCACCTTCCAGACCCTCCGGAGCGGTACCGTTGGCGATGGCCTTGATGGTCTCATCGCTGACGCCGGCGTTGCGGGCCAGACGGGCGTGGGCCGAGAACTCGTACTGGGACTGCATCTCCTTGGCGGTGGTGATGATGACGATCTCTTTCAGGTTCTCGGGGATGCCGAACTCGTAGCGCACGAATGCACCGGTATCGGCCACGCGGGCGGCCAGTTTGGGGCTGTGGAGCAGCACACCGTAGGGCCCGCGGATGCTGCCGCGGGTGCCGACGATGGAGTCGAAGTACTCGTGTTCTTCGGGTTTCAGTTGTTCCCGGGTTACGGCGGGTAGTCGGGCCATTTTTGGTTCTCCTTTCGGTTGGTGGCTTCTTCGAGATTGGGGAGGGCGAGTGGTGGCTCCCATCCTAACCTTCCCCCGCGGGCGGGGGAAGGGACATTTATCCTTTCTTTACCGCTGGCACGGGGTTGCCGGGGATCTTGACGGCCACTGAACCCAGGTGGCTGCGGCTGGTGAAGTAAAGGGTCTTCCAGTCGTCCCCGCCGAAGGCCAGGTTGGTGGTGGCGGTGGCGCCGTGGTTTACGCGGCCCAGCTTCTTTCCCGATGGGTCCATGATGTACAGGCCGCCGGACCCGCCGCAGTAGATGTTGCCCTCGATGTCAACCTTCATGCCATCGGGGACGCCGGGCTCGTCGCCGGTCAGGTCCACCAGGACTTTATCGCTCTGTTTGGCCAGGGTGCCGTTGGGCTGGACCTCGAAGGAACGTATGTGGCCCCGGCGGGAGTCGTTGACATAGAGGATGCTCTCGTCGGGGGAGAACATCAGTCCGTTGGGCACGATGAAGTCGTCGATGAGCAGGGTTATGGTGCCCAGGTCGGGGGTCACCCGATAGACGCCGGAGAAAGTGAGGTCCCACTGCTCGGCGGCGTGGGGGCTGGTCCAGGGGTCGGTGAAGTAGATGCTGCCGTCGGACTTGACGACCACGTCGTTGGGCCGGTTGAGGCGGCGGCCCTGGAAGCTATTGGCGATGACCGTGGTGGTGCCGTCCAGTTCCTGGCGGGCGACGCGGCGGCTGTCGTGCTCGGCGGACAGCAGGCGTCCCTGGAGGTCGCGAGTCAGGCCGTTGGCCCGGTTGGTGGGCTCTTGAAAGACCTCGGTGCTGCCGCCGGGGGTGTGCTTCATGCGGCGGTTGTTGTGGATGTCGCTGAACAGCAGATAACCGCCTTCCTTCCACCACAGCGGCCCTTCCGCTGGTCCCTCTGTGCCGCCGAACCCGTCGGCCAGTTCCAGTATGGGTTCGTCGGTGGAGATGATGTTGGCCAGTTCCGGGGCGTATTGCTCAATGGGCATGGTCCCCTCCTTTGTATCGCGGGTATTCCGGTTGAATTTGTGCCTGGGGGCCCGGAAATACTGGGGCATTATAATACGAATTCCGGGCGCGGGAACCCTTATGCCTGGTCCAGCTTGACTAGGCACGTCCCTTGGACTATTCTCCCCGTAATCCGGCTACCACGGCTAATCGTCCCACGGCTGAGGAGACACACCATGGCCCTGAGCTTAAACCACGTTCATCTGAAGACTCCCGACCCCCATGCAACGGCCCAGTTTTACATCGATACCCTGGGCGCAACCAAGGTCGCCGACGTTGGCGACATCGGCGTGCGCCTGGACCTGCATGGCCTGACCCTGAACGTTACCAAGCACATCGAGACCCAGACCCGGGACCAGAAGTACGGCATCGAGCACATAGCCATCGACGCCGACGACATCCAGGGAATGATTGACAGCCTGAAGGCCAACGGCGCCAAGATTCTGGAGGAGACCTCGGTTTCCGGCGACCGGCGGGTGGTCTTCTTTGAGGGCCCCGACGGCGTACAGCTGGAATTCATAGAGAAGAAGTAGTCCAATTTTCCCCAGGTAGGAGCAGGCACATGATCTACGAATCACGGATATACAAGGCCGTACCCGGCAAATTGCCGGCCATCAACGCCAGGTTCGCCAACCACACCATCGGCTTCTTCGAGGAGTTCGACATCGGGATAGTCGGCTTCTGGAATGATGAGATTGGCGCCAGCAACCAACTGACCTACATCTTGAAGTTCGACAGCATGGCCGACCGGGAGAAGAAGTGGAACGCCTTCCAGGCCCACAAGCCCTGGCAGGAAGTTCGGGCCGAAACCGAGAAAGGCGGACCGCTGGTGGCCCAAGTTCTCAATTCGTTCATGGAGTTGACTCCCTATTCGCCGGAGCCGTCCATGAAGACGACCCTCCAGGAAAAGCGGATCTATGAGGCCATGCCAGGCAAGCTGCCCGACCTGCACAACCGTTTCTCCAACCACACCATGGCATTGTTCGAGAAACACGGTATAGAAAACGTGGCCTACTGGACCGAGGTGATAGGCACCAGCAACCGGCTGGTCTACATGCTGGGCTACCCGGACCTGGCCGCCCGTGAAAACGGCTGGGCGGGCTTCCAGTCGGACCCGGCCTGGCAAAAGGCCAGGGCCGCCTCGGAAGAGAACGGCGCACTGGTGCGGGTGTCCAAGCACTCCATCCTGCGTCTGGCTGACTACTCACCCAGATAGACCCCGATTTGCACCCCGTTAATTGATATCGGCCTGGGCCAGCACGGTCCAGGCCGATATGGATTTTGCCTCTGAGGAAGGACTGACGTGGACGTAGAGAAGATTAGAAGCCAGATTCCTGTGTTGGAGCACACGGCCTATCTGAATACCGGCTGGTCGGGACCGCCACCCAGGCGCGTGGCCGAGGCCATGAAACACCGCATCGACGAGGAATTGGAGAAGGGGCCCATCATGGCCGAGGTCCTCGAGGCCGGCAGGGAGATCCAGGCCCAGGCCAGAGAGGCTGCAGCGCAGGTCTTCAACGCCACGGTGGACGAGGTGTTGGTCACACGCAATACCACCGAGGGGATAAACATCGTGCTCAGCGGCCTGGACTGGCAGCAGGGCGACGAGATAGTGATCTGTGACATGGAACATGGCTCGGTCATCGCACCCAGCCAGTTGGTGGGCCAGCGCTACGGAGTCAACGTCAAGGTGGCGGACATTACGGCAACCGACTCCAGCGAAGCCATACTGACCAAGATCGAAGCGGCCATCACCCCCAAGACCCGCATGGTCTTTGTCAGCCACATCCTCTATGCCACCGGGCGGCGTATGCCTGCGGAGGAGCTGCGGGCGCTGACCAAGGGCAATGGTATCCTGCTCATGCTGGACGGCGCCCAAACCGGCGGGCACATAGAACTGGACATGGCCCGGTCCGGGTTCGATTTCTACTCAATCCCCGGACAGAAATGGCTCCTGGGCTACGAGGGCTCAGGGGCCCTGTTCATCAAGCGTGAGCATCTGGAGCGGGTGCATCCGGCCCATACGGGAGGCCGGGGTATCGCCCGTCCCGTCGACGCCCACAACTTCCAGCCCGTGGCCGACACCATGGAGAAGTTTCTGGGCGGGTCGGTGAGCGTGCCGGTGCAGGCGGCGTTCCTGGAGGCCACCAAGTTCATCGAGGAGGTGGGCATCGGGAACATCGAGCAAAGGAACCTGGACCTGGCCGAGTCGGCCAAGGCCAAACTGTCCGAGATTCCCGGCGTCACCGTCACCTCTCCTTTGGAGCGGCGCGATTCCTCGGGCCTGGTCAGCTTCGCCGTCGACGGGCAGGACCCCGTTTCGGTGGTGGAGCGGCTGTGGGCTAACCACCGGCTGGTGGTGCGTCAGGTGGGCTACCCGGCGGCAACCCGTGCCTCCATCCACTTCTTCAACACGGAAGAAGAGATAGACCTCCTGGTGGGCGGCGTCCGCGAACTGGTCTAAGACTTCATAAAGTAAGTCAAAAAAGCGCTGGAGGTTAGCCCTCCGGCGCTTTTTTATTCCCATTTGCCCAAGTCTGAAATCCCCATCGCATGGACCCAACCCGACCGGCCATATGGGTTTTTTATAGGGTACATACAGACCTATTTGACAGCGGCGAGATGGGAGAACATGGCATTGGAAAACCTGGGAGGAGGTCTCCAATATGTACGAGAAGATTCTGGTGCCACTGGATGGCTCCAAGACTGCCGAGACGGTCATGCCAAATGTGATCAGGCTGGCCCGGGAGTCAAAGGTGAAGGTCGTCCTGTTCACGGTCGAACCGTCGGCACCCACGGCCGGCAGGGCACGGGCGTCGCGAAATGGGGCCGGTGTCACTCCAGCCACCATGGAGAAGCCGGACCAGCAGATGACCGCCTATCTGGACAGCTCGGCCAACATGCTGACCGCATTGGGCATCGACGCCACAAAGGTCACGGCCGTGGGTAATCCAGCCGAAGAGATACTGGCCTATGCAGCCAAGAACGGGTGCGACCTGATCGCCATGTCCACCAGGGGCCGGTCCGCCCTACGCCGGGGACTGATGGGCAGCGTCACCGACGCGGTGGTGCGCACCTCCGATGTCCCGGTATTGGCCGTCGGGGCCAACAGCGTCGAGGGCAAGGACCTGGACGGGGCCATCCGCAGCATCGTGGTGCCCTTGGACGGCTCTGAAACGGCTGAGGTCGTCCTGCCTCACGTCGAGAAACTGGCCAAGTTGCTGGCACTTGAAGTGGTGTTGCTGCGGGTTGTGCGCCTGGTGCCGTGGGCCTACGGCGCCCACGAGAGGGTGCCACTGGACACCACGGACATCGAGCACGCGCTGGAAGCCGAGGCAGAGGAATACCTGGCCACAGTTGCGGCCAGGCTGACCGCCAAAGACATCGAGTGCCGCACCGAGGTCATGCACGGAGTTCCTTGGGACAAGATCGTGTCCTTTGTGGGCAAGAGCGATGACATGATGGTGGCCATCTCCACCCATGCCCGGTCGGGGATCCCCAGGCTGGTATTGGGCAGAGTCGCCGATATGATTATCCGTTCGCTGGAGACGCTGGCGCTAGTGGTCCGGCCTCTCTAGCATCCAAGTTGGCCCCGGACCGCCGTGACTGCTCGCTGAGAGTTTGGCGCGGTCGCTCCCCCCTGGTCCGGGGCCGCGACGGGTTATTGTGACCAATGGCCCATACTTGGGGTGACCATTGGCCCTGAGCGTATCCGGCCATCGCGGCTAGAGTCGCTAGATATACGATTAGTGGTTGACTAAAGGGCGCCGATTCGGGGTCGCGTATCCCCGGGTAGGGCGCGTAGTCAAGGGGCTGTGCTGTACCGTCTTTCCTCCCAAGAACGGGGTACGGCGCAGCACCGAAGATTGGAGGCCTCACCGCCGGGGGTATTGGTGAGGCCTCTGGTCATTTAGGCTTGCAGGGTTCCCGGCGGGTAATGCTCCAACCACCAACGGGCAATCTCGTCACGGCGGGCGAACCACACGCCCGAGAAGTTCTTGGTATAGCGCAGGAAACGCTCCACCGCCCTGGAACGGGCGGGACGGCCGGCGATACGGCAGTGCAACCCCACAGACATCATCTTGGGGTGTTCCGCGCCCTCTTCATACAGGCAGTCAAAGGTCTCCTTCAGGTACTCGAAAAAGTCGCTGATGGAAACCAGACCACCCCGCCAGAAGCGGGCGTCGTTGGTCTCCATGCTGTAGGGGACGACCAGCCAGGGTTTCTCCCGGGCCTCGACGTAGTAGGGCAGGTCGTCATTCAATCCGATGCTGTCGTAGATGAACCCGCCTTCGTCCACCACCAGGTCACGGGTGTTCAGGCTGGGCCCGTAACGGGTGAACCACCCCACCGGACGTTCGCCGGTGGTGCGTTCCAGAGAAGTCACGGTCTTGGCGATGGCCTCCTGTTCGGAGTCCATATCCTGCAGGTGATACTCTTCCCACCGGTAACCGTGGCCGCAAACCTCGTGTCCCTGGGCGGTAATCTCCCTGGCCACCTCCGGGTTGCGTTCCAGGGCCAGGGCGCAGGAGAAGAAGGTGGAGCTGACGCCGTGACGCCGGAACATGTCCAGGAGACGCCAAACGCCCACCCGGCTGCCGTATTCGAAGAAGGACTCATTGTTCAGGTCCCGGTCCTGGGGCGGGACGGGTGAAGGCACCTCGCCGTTGGTCTCGTGGTGGGCGTCTCCGTCCAGAGTCGAGTACTCTGATCCCTCCTCGTAATTGACCACCAAAGACACGGCGATTCTCGCTCCGCCGGGCCACTCAATCTTCGGTGCGTTTTTACCGTAACCAACCAGGTCACGCTGCATAACTGGTCCTCCTGAATCGGGAATCTAAATAGGTCTGCTGCCTGGGGAACGGCAACATTATATCTGGTGGACCATGTTAGAATCGGTCACACTTTTTCGTGCCTACGTCACGCGGGAACAGGAGACCGATGACAAGTCCCATAACTCCGGACCTGGTTTACCAACTAAAGACCGCCGGCGACCCGGTTCTATCTCCCGACGGGTTACTGCTGGCCTACACACTGGGATGGGTCGATGCGGACTCTTTGGAGGGCCGGTCCCGGATCATGATCAAGGACCTGCGAGCCGGAACTGCGAGGAAATTCACCAGCGGGAACAAGGACTCGGCTCCCAAGTTCTCTCCCGACGGCGGGCAACTGGCGTTCTTGCGTTCCGAAGGGGATGATCCGGCCCAGGTCTGGTTGCAGCCGTCTGGGGGCGGCGAAGCGAAGAGACTGACCGATCTGCCCAAAGGGGTATCAGATTTCGCCTGGTCGCCGGATGGCAAAAGGATGGTCCTGTGTGCCGACGTTGAGGCGGATATCAAGGACGGCCCGGAAGGCGTCCCCCAGGTGACCGTGGTCAACCGGGTGCGTTACCGGTATGACACCTTGGGGTGGCGGGGGGACTCCCACTTTCACCTTTTCGTGGTCGATATCGAGAAGGGCGAAGCCGTCCAGATAACGGACGGCGATTGGGATGATAATACCCCGGTCTGGTCGCCCGATGGCTCCCAGATATCCTTCATCTCCGGCCGGCGCGAGGACCGGGATTTTCTGGCTCTGAGCGAGGTTTACACCGTTGCGGCAACCGGAGGCGAAGCACGGCTACGTTCCCAGGGACTTTTCAGCGTGGGTGCCCTGACCTGGTCGCCCGATGGGCGGAGATTGGCAGCTGTGGGCTCCGATGCTCCAGAGGGCATGGTCCTCTGGCAGGGTTGGGTCTACGTCCTAGAGGACGGCAAACCGCCCCTTAGGTTGACCGACGACAGCATCAAGCCGTATTTGGGGTTTCCTTCGGTGATGCGTCCGGCGACCATCAATTGGACGGAGGACGGGCGCGTTCTTTTCCTGGGAGAGAAAAGGGGTGAATCCTTCCTGTTCAGCGCCCTCACCGAGGGGGGCGAGACCCGCGAATTGTGGGGCGGTTCCTGTTTGGCCACCGGGCTGTCACTGGATGGTAGTGCTTCGGCCGCAGTGGTGAGCGCCTCACTCCCCGACTCCCCCGGTGAGGTGCACAGAATCGACCTGGTGAATGGCAGGTCTGAGCAGTTGACCGGCCTCAACAGTGAATTCATGAAAGATCATCCGGCGGCCGTGCAGGAGAAGTTCTCATTTGAGCGTTCCGGTTTTGAGATCGAGTGTCGGCTACTGCTCCCCGCGGGCTTTGACGCTGCCAAGAAATACCCATTGGTCCTGGACATCCACGGCGGCCCCAACGGCGCCTTCTACGATTCCTTTGTGCCGGCGCAACAGGTCTTGGCATCGGCGGGTTACCTGGTGTTGGCGGTCAATCCAAGGGGGTCTTCCACCTACGGGACGGAGTTCATGATGTCGGTCTTGGGCGATTGGGGCGGCGAAGACTACCTGGACCTGATGGCCGCGGTGGACGGGGTGTGCGGGCGTCCCTACGTGGACGGAGAGCGACTGGGCGTACACGGCTACAGCTACGGCGGGTACATGACCAGTTGGACGGTGGGCCACACCAACAGGTTCAAGGCCGCCGTGGTGGGAGCGCCCTGCACCAATCTCCACAGCATGTACGGCACTTCCGACATCGGAATCAGCTTCGGCGAGGCGCAATGGGGAGGGTCGATCTCCGACGCGGCAGACAAGATGTTGGAGCGCTCGCCCCTCACCTACGCCGCCAACGTGGTGACTCCGGTGTTACTACTGCACGGCGAAGCGGACGCCCGTTGCCCCATCGGTCAAAGCGAGGAATATTTCACAGCCTTGAAGCGGTTGGGCAAACGGGTGGAATTTGTGCGGTTTCCCGGTTGTTCCCATTTATTCCCCCGCATGGGACACCCCAAGATGCGGGAGGAATATATGGTGCGAACGCTGGGTTGGTTCAACCGGCATCTGACCTAGCGAGAGTCCGGCTTAGTTACGGGACTGCGTCCCACTGCCGGAATGGTCAAGGGGCGTCTCCTGGTCGTCCATCGTCCGTTGGGAGATTGCCATCACCACCTGCTCCAACTCGCGGAAATCGAAGGGCTTGGACACCACAGAGTTGGGCACCCCGGATAGGAATTCCCGGGTTGCCGGGTTGACCGTGTCACCGGTAATGAAGATGATGCGCTCGGCCAGCTCGGGCATATCCGATTTGACTTTGTTATAGAGTTCATGTCCGCCCATTCCAGACATTCTCAAGTCCAGCAGAATGCAGTTGTAGTCCAGACTTTGGATCTTACGCAGGGCTTCTTCCCCTAAACCTGCCTGGTCCACGCGGTGCCCGACGGCTCCGGCATTCGGTCTAGTCCTGTGCCGGATAACTGGACCCTACAGCTGTGGTCCTGGTTTGGGCTGGTTGCTCCGGGCCGCGGGAGATGGCCGCTGGCGGGCTGAACAGGTACCCGCAGTCTCCGCAGCGGAACACGTCATTATCCGTTTTTTGTCTCCTATCCAGGGGAATCAGCCGGAGCGACTGACAACGTCGGCAATGCAAAGCGTGTCACCTCCAAAAGTTAGCATAAAAAAGGACGGACCCCTAAAAAGGGTCCGTCCCTGTTGGTTACACGCTATGTTTCCGCAATCCAGAGTGTCAACCGGTGGCGCGTCACACTCGTAACGCCAGTTGACCGTGGGATTGGTAGTTTGGGGAAATCTAGCTGGGGTTGTGCTTGTTCAGAATCTCAACGACTCTGGAGTCGATGTCACCCAGATCAACTCCGCCGTCGGACCGGGCAATCCCCAGGTGGGCATCCCGCTGAATCTCTTCCCATTCAGGCTCCAGTTCGTAATTGTCGCGAAGCTCATCAAACATCGCGTCAAGGGACTTTTTGTCAAACATAGTCTTCTTCCTTGTCCTCCTCGAAATTTAGGCCGGACGTTGGCCGAATTTTCGCTCTAGCTCAGCAGGGATACTACAAGGGCTCTGTTATCTAGGAACCCTACAGGCTCGACGAAGGGTAGTCTACAATCTTTCGATTGCCGTGGCAAGGGCAGGTGGCAAGTCCAAATCGCCCTCCCGGCAGGCATGGGGCCAGCGGGCTGTTGGACAGGTGCTGCTGGGACTATGTGATGTCGCGCTCACTCATCTCCGCAGCCGCCCGGCGTTTGGACTGCAGCAGGTACACCGCCGCCACGGTCAACGGCATGGCAAAGATGATGGCCGTCATCAAGATGACCACGACCCAGGGCCCCGAACCAAATATCTGGTCGAGCCGCTCTTTGATCCAGTGAAGCAGCTCAGGGTCGGCGGACTCCCCTGAATGGGCGAGGATGAAACCGACGAGCGCACCCATTTCCGCCGGTTAGTCTCCCGCTGCTGCGGCGGTGGGCATGGGGGGCTGGTAACGGGCCGAGTATTTCCTCTCTTTGATAGTGAACGCGGACAGCGCCGCCGGGAAAAGGAGGGCGCCAACCATGGCAAAGGGCAGTGTGTACGAACCGCTCAGATCGAAGAGCAGGCCCGCCAAGAGTATGCTCCCAAACCCGCCGATCGAATGGAACATGAAGGATATGCCCGAAATGGTCCCCATTGCCTTCAGGCCATAGACCTCAGCGGTCAGTGACGAAGTTAACGGCACGGTGGCAATCCAGGAGAAACCGGCCACGGTCGCGAATACCCACATGCCAATCACCGAATCGATGGTCAACAGCAGGATGTAGGCGCACCCCCTGACGAAATAGACCAGGGCCAGCCAGTTCTTGGTGCCGCCAATCTTGTCCGAAAGCAGGCCGGCGCCCACAACGCCCAGCATGTTCAGGCCCATCATGTAGCCGAATATCGTCGCGGCGGTGGTGCCGGATATTCCCCGGTCGTCGATGGCGAAGGGAATGAAGTGCACTGCCAGCACCGATGTGGTCATGCCGCAGACCAGGTAGGAGCCGGAAAGCTGCCATATCGGCGCAGACCTGAAAGACTCCCGCCAATGGCTGACTTCCAACGGACCGGAACCGCTGCGCCTACGGCCCGGGCCCGTATCCAAGGCCGGGTCCGGGTCTCCGTCGGGGAAGAGGCCTTTCTTCTCGGGCCGCTCGTGAACGAAGAAATAGGCCATTGGAAGGGCGGCCAATACGATAACACCCAGCATGATCCACGCCAGACGCCAGCTCGTGGCCTCCAGGAGATACATGGAGAATGGGACCATGACCAGTCCGCCCAGGGACAGAGCGGCGGAGTTGATGCTTATGGCGGTGCCGCGCTGCCGCTTGAACCACCGGGACATGAGAGAGGCGGTATTGGAGAGACTGGGGCCGCTCTGTGCCGTGGACACCACGACGCCGAACATGAAGACCAGGAACAATACATGGAAGGTCAATGAGAGCAGAATCACACCGCTGCCCAGCACTGCCAGGGAGAAGAGGATCATCTTCCGGCCGCCGGTACGGTCGAATATCTGCCCCATGAAGGGCTGGCAGACACCATTGACCAATATACCCAAGGCGGCGGCTATGGAAACGGTGAACCGGTTCCATTCGAACTCTTCGCTCATGGGCACCACGAACACGCCGAAGCTGTTGCGGGCGCCTATCACCACAAATCCGATGAACATGGTGGCGGCACATACGTACCAACCGAAGTAGATCGGCTTCTTAGGAGCCTGTTCTTCCATCATTCGATCGACCTATCAAGACCGCGCGGGAGAGGGTGCGCGGAGAATTCACCTATGTATCGTCTGCATAGTAACACCATTGCAGTCCGGGAAGTTAAAGGGACAACCAGGAAGTGAACTCTTCCACTTGCCCAGTGGACGAAATACGGCCATCAGCCAAGGCCTCTTTTGCCTGGAGGCGGCCCCAGCAGAGCAGAGCCAAGATGTCGGCGTCGCAGGTCAGGACGCCGGTGGGATCGCCCGTGGGTGTCTCGACCCGGTTGCCGTCATCGCCAACGACCACGTCGCGGCTGAACTGGGCGGCGCCGGTGGTCTGAAACCGAATACGGCCATTGGGTTTAGAGGAACGGAACTCGGCCAGGCCCAGCTCTTCCAACCAAAGGGGCAGGCGCTCCAACACCGCGGGTACGCCCTCAGGAGAAAGTCCGGCTTGGGGGGTTATCCGGGACCGAATGTCCCAGGAATGGATAACAAGCTCGTTGATACGCGAGTTGATGTATGAGTCGGCGGTGCGGAGGGAACGCATGCCCCAGCATTCCTTGGACCAGTCCTCGTCTTCCATGTCGGAGAACAGGACGTTCAGGCGGTCAACGCTGGATGAGAAGGCATCCACCAGTTCGGTGTCGGCGAAACTGGTGTACTCCTTGGAGCGGCGGGCAATCATCTCGTGGACTTCCTCGTCGGAAAGAGAGCCGGACTCGGGAAGGCCCTCCGGCGGAGTGGTCACACCGTATCGACCCTGGGAAATGGCATCCGCATAGAATTCCGCGGCCCAGCCCAGGTGGCCGATGACATCCCCCACCGTCCAACCGGCGCAGGCACTGTCTTTGGCCCAGTCCTCCGGGCCGGTGTCCGCCAGGTATTCCTTGAGGTGGGCGGTCTCGGCCGCGATCAGTTTCACGCCATCCGAAGTCGAGACCATCCCTCTCCTCCGCCCCGGTGCGGAGCCATGAAATACCTACTTCAGGGCTTGGGCGTCCTGTCCGGCGCTGTTGCCGGCCAGGCGGCCGAACACCATGCCGGCGGAGAGTCCGGAACCGCCGGGGTAGTTGTGATAGAACAGCCCGCCGACCATCTCTCCGGCGGCGTAGAGACCGGGGATTGGCTCCTGGGCATTGGTGACCACCCGGCCACGGTTGTCGATCTTCACGCCGCCAAAGGTGAAGCTGATGCCGCAGGTTACGGCGTAACCGGTATAGGGCGGGGTGTCGATGGTCTCGGCCCAGTTGCTCTTGGGCGGGGTGATTCCCACAGTGTGGCGGCCGTCCTTTACGGTGGGGTTGTAGGGAATGTCAGTCTGCACCGCGGCGTTGTATTCCTCAATGGTCTTGACGAAGCCGGCGGGGTCGATATCCAGACGCTCGGCCAGTTCTTCCAAGGTGTCGGCCTTGGCCATGGTCACCTGGTCTATGTGGTACTCGTCCCGCAGAAGGTGCTTAACCTTTTCGTCAAAGATATGGAAGCCCAAACCCTGGGGTTGGGTGAGGTAGGCCCTACCGAACTTCACGTAGGTGTAGTTGCGGAAGTCTTCGCCTTCGTCCAGGAAACGCTCACCATTGATATTCACGATGAGGCCAAAGGGATAGGAGTGCTTCTGGTAGAGCTCGGTGATGTTGCGGTCTCCGAAGGCCGGGGCGTTCATGTCCCAGGCAACGGCGTGGCAACTGCTGTAGTGGCCGTGGGACTGGGCGCCTACATCCAAGGCCATGCGGATACCGTCGCCGGTGTTATAGGGGATACCGCGGACCTTCACGTTCTCCCAACCCGGACCAAGGTAGCGGCAGCGCATCTCTGCGTTGGACTCAAACCCACCCGCGGCCAGCACCACGGCGCCGGCGGTGATATCCTCGAACCCGTCGGGGCCCTGGACGGTTATGCCGTTGACCCGGCCTTTCTGGTCCTGGAGCAGCTTCTGGGCAGAAGTCGAATAGCGTACATCGATACCCATCTCAGCGCAGACATCGAATTGCTGGTCGGACAGGCCCTTGCCGGCGCCGACAGCTTCCACCAGGAGTCCGCCCCAGAAACGGTACTTATCGCCGTCTTTGAAGGCCTGCCTGCCGTAGGCCAGCACGAACCGGACGCCCTTGGACTGCAGCCACTGCATGGTGGGCAGGGACTGGCTGACGAGGATCTGGGCCAGTTCCGGGTCGGTGAGACCCTGGGTGACCCGCATCATGTCGTCGTAGTACTGGTTCTCGGGGTAGCTCCCGACCTCTATCTGGTTGACCTCTGTCTCCGACATATCGGGTATGACGGTCTGGATATCCTCCAGGCCGTTGAAGGCGAAACGGATGATCCCGCCGGTGAAATAGGTGTTGCCGCCCCGGAAGTATTCGGGTGCTTTTTCGACCACCAGAACAGAGTCGGTGTTCTCTTTGGCGGCGATGGCCGCAGACAAAGCCGCGTTTCCCGCGCCGACTACTACCACGTCATAATGACTCGCCATTTTGTTCCTCCATGAGTCCTCAGTTGAAGACTCCCGTCCGTTAAGTCCGGCCCGTCAAGTCCGGCTGTCAAGTCCAATATTTTTAGCGTGCACTATAATAATCGGTCAGACCTGAAGCCACAAGGCGACGATGGAGAATGGGCATGGACCGGTGCGAATGGGCGGACAACGAGTTGGTGGTGGAGTACCACGATAAAGAGTGGGGAGTACCGCTCCACGACGACCGGATGCTCTTCGAGTTTCTGATGCTGGAGGGCGCCCAGGCGGGCCTTAGCTGGAACACGATACTGCAAAAACGGGAGAACTATCGGGCGGCCTTCGACAACTTCGAGGCTTCTGTCGTAGCAGGATATGGCGACGATAAAGTGCAGAGCCTGTTGGCTGATGCGGGTATCGTGCGAAACCGGTTGAAGATTGCCGCCACCATCGGCAACGCCAAGGCTTACCTGTCAGTGGTGGAGGAGTTTAGCAGCTTTGACGATTACGTGTGGGGACTGGCCGGCGGAACGCCGCTGGTCAACTCCTGGCAGTCCATGTCTGAGATACCAGGCAAGACTGATGTGTCCGACCATATGAGCAATGAGCTGAAAAAGCGGGGGTTCAAGTTCGTTGGCTCCACCATCTGCTACGCCTTCATGCAGGCCACGGGTATGGTGAACGACCACAGGGTGGGCTGCTTCCGGTACAACCAGATCTAAGGTTGCCCCAGCCCAACGCCAGGTTTAAGATACACCCGGCCCGCCGTGAGCCGGGCCGATCATGTAAAAGATAGTAAGGGGGTATTCGCTGGCATGAAAGCTGCGAGACTTGTCGGGCCCAAACACTTTGAGTTTCTGGAGACCGACGACCCGGTGGCGTCAGATGGGCAATGCCTGATCAAACTGGAGCGTATCTCCGTCTGCGGCAGCGACTGCCGGCACGGGTTCCAGATCCATCCCGAAGAGCATTACCCGATGCCCATCGGCTTGCCCTGCCATGAGCTGGCCGGGACCATCGTCGAAAGCAGGACCGACGAGTACAACGAAGGCCAGCGGGTGATTGTCATCCCCCAGCGGGGCTCGGGCGGACTGATGGAGTACATCACCTCCGACCCCAGCCGCATGATCCTCCTCCCCGACACCGGTCCCCTGGACGAATGGGTCATGTGCCAGCCCTCTGGCACGGTGCTCTACTCCTGCCAGCAGATGCCCAACATCCTGGGCAAGAACGTCCTGATCCTGGGGCAGGGCAGCATCGGCCTGAGCTTCGCCATGATCACCTCCCGCCAGGGCGCATCCAGCGTCACCGTGGTCGATCCCCTGGACTACCGTTTGGAAAAGTCCAAGGAGTTCGGTTCCACCCACCGGATCAACCCCACCAAGGAGAACCTGGACGAGGCCGTTCTGGAGATCACCGGCGGGGTGGGACCTGACGTGGTTGTGGAAGCAGCGGGCTACCCCGATACCTTCAACGATACCTTCCGGCTAGTGCGCCAGTTCGGCACCATCATCATCTTCGGCGTCCAGGCCGACGACTTCGTGCCCATCGAGCACAGTTGGATCATGGACAAGCAGCCGCGGATGATCGGGACCACCGGCGCCCGCAGCGGCGACCCCACCTCCCAGATCAAGCACATGGTGGCGCTCCGGGAGCGGGGTTGGTGCGAACCGGCCAACCTTATCACCCACCGCATGGGGTTCTCGGACGTCCAAAAGGCCTTCGATACCTACGACAATCAGGACGATGAAATCATCAAAGTCGTCATGAATATGAGCGAGTAGCGGGTGAAAATTCGGGCATAATGTCCGGTGACAAATAGTCCACCAACGGTCTTTCTGTGTGTTGTGTTGAGGTGTTGTGATGGTGAAGCCGGCCTTTGAAATCAAGATGGTCAAAGAGAACCTGGACCTGTCTTTGGCCCTGTTACAGGCGGCCCAGGAAGAAAAGGTGACCGCCAAGCAGCTATTTCGGGACGGCCCCGAAGATATGTTCGTGGCTTTTGCGGTGGACACCGGACCAGACCAGAACGAGCTAACGCGGCGCGTTGCCAATCAGGTGCGCGCCGCTTTTGCGTTGTCGGTTATCCAGACCCAGCGCAGCCTGGACCGTATCTTCACCAACGCCCCCATCGATGAGGAGAACCCTGAACTTCAGGCCGCCCGGTGTGTGATGTTCCTCCTCAACAACACGGTTTTTCCCAACCTGTTCGCGCCCGTATGGGACTGTCCTCCCGAATACCGCCGCAAGTTTGAGGTGCGGCCGTGCAGCATCCTCATGGACGCCTCGGAGCTACACGGCAAGGGGCTGAGTTGGGACCACATCGGAGGACTCAAGCAGTACCTGGACCTGTTGGACTACTTCGCCTACTGGGTGGAAGACCTGCCGGAAGTTGACGGCCCGGCTATCACGGCGCCCGCAGCCCAGAGAACAGCCGCTCCAATGGAAGAAGAGGAAGAAACGATACTGGCTACACCGCCGGCGGCCGACCGTATAGACGGCCAGGTGGCCCAGTTCGTGGCCCAGCGGTGCGATTTGGACCGCGAAAACAAGGTATTGGCTAAGGAACTGTACGTGGGGTTTCAGGAGTGGTGCAAGGAGAACGGGCTGGACGATTTATCCCAGCGGAGCTTCGGCATGCAGCTCACAGCCATGGGTCTGCAACGGAAGCGCCGTGGCCGGGGCAAGCACTGGTGGGAAGGAGTCTGTCTGGCCGGGGTCACAGCCTCAGCGGCCGTAGTTGAAGCCGCCTCCGAGTCTCTGAACAGCCGCTACGAAGGCTATCAGACTGAGCTGCTGTCCTGATTCTCTAGCCGGCGGTGCCCCGCGGCTTGGGGTCACCCAGTCAACAGCCCGGCTGGCTGAAGTTGCCGCAGCATCCCTTGCGGGTTCGTAACTTCGTCAGGTTGTTGCCGACTATCATCCTCACCTTCCGCCAGATTGGCATGGGCTGCCGGATGTTGGCCCAAAGTCGGAATTCACGCTCATCTGGTGCGCACATGGTTGCCGGATTATGGCAGTCCGGTAGAATACGGGCAACCGGAGCCACTATAAGAAGCGAAAGGGCGTTACCGCGAGAAGAGTTCCCGGATGAAAAAGCCCAGCCGAAAGGTCGTCTAGTCGTTGGAAGGTCGGGACCGAGACGCGGCGTTATGAAAGGCGCCGGCCACTATCCCGGCTGTGGTCCCCAGAGCGACCCACAGTGCAACATTATCGGTCGAGGCACCAATGGTGGCGCCGATGATCAATCCGAAGCTGACAATCGTCGAAGAGCGTGCGTTGGGGGCGAACTCCCAATCTGTCGAACAACATCCACACCTACAATCTGTGATGAGCGGGGCGGTGTGAGAACGCGTTGCCCCGGGTAATACGAACCTACAAGGATGGTATCACCCACGCAGTATTCGAAAACATTACCGTTCTCCTAACTTAGACCACCGGCCCTAACCGATCCTTCAGGAGCCCGTTATGCCAGCCTACCTAGACCAACTGGGCGAATTCGTCACCAAGACACGCCTCGAAGACCTGGACTCAACCACTATCTCCGCCGCCAAGTCGGTGGCCCTGGACACGGTGGGCGCCATGCTGGCCGGCAGCCGCCTTCCCGAGAATGAAAAACTGGCCCAACTGGCCGCCAAGACCGGTGGGCAGGGCCCTGCGACGCTCCTGGGACATAAAGGGTCGGCGCCGGCCCTGTTTGCCGCCCTTTCCAACGCCACGGCCGGAGTGGCCCTGGAGATGGACGAGGGCAACCGGCACGGGGGTGGGCACGCGGCGATACACGTGATCCCAGCGGCGTTGGCGGTTGCCGAGGAACGGGGCGCCAGCGGCAAGGAATTCCTGGAGAGCGTTATCGCGGGTTATGAGGTTACCTCGCGCATCGGCACGGGCACCAAGGTCATGAAGACGGTCCATTCCCACGGCACCTGGGGGACCATCGGCTCGGCGGTGGCGACGGCCAAACTCTTGGGCTTTGACCAGGAGCAGACAGTTACAGCCATCAACATAGCGGCTTCCATGAGCCCGGCCAACACCTGGACTCCATGCCTGGAGGGGGCCACCATCCGCAATCTCTATCCCGGCCGCTCGGGATTCCAGGGCATCATGGCCGCCCAATTGGTGCTCTGCGGGTTCACCGGACTGGAGGACGGCCCGTCGGATATCTACAACACATTATTGGGCGACGGCTTCGACCCCGAAGCCGCGGTCTTGGGGCTGGGTGAAGCCGGGCAGTACCGCATCCAGCAGAACTACTTCAAGCTCCACGCCTGCTGCCTCTATAACCATCCCGTTTTGGACGGCGTCCAGTCCCTGTTGGGCAACAATAGCTTCAATCCCGAAGATATCGACCGCATCAAGGTGGAGACCCCGGCCATGGCCACCATCATGACCGACCCGGAGCCGCCCAACATGCTGGCCGCCAAGTTCTCCCTGCCCTACGCGGTGGCGACGGCGGTGGTGCACAACCATACCGACGTGACCGCCTTCTACCCCGAGAGATTGGACGATCCGGCAACACGGGAACTGGCCCACCGTGTGGACATCATCGCGGACCCGGAGATGGACTTCCGCCGCTACGATTACCCCTCAGCCAAGGTTGCAGTCTCTCTGAAAGACGGCCGAATTCTCACCGAGGATGTGGTCGCCCACCACGGGGATGCCCAGAACCCCGCCTCCCGGGAAGAGCTGGTGGAAAAGTTCAATTTCCTGACCGGAGAGGTGTTGGACGAGGGCGGCGCGGCCAGGGTGGTGGAAACAGTGGGGCACCTGGACGTCTTGGGCAACGTGCGGGAGTTGACCCGCCTGCTGGGTAAGGCTTAACGGGCTAGCGTCCCCGTTCATCACCCCAGAGCAGGATGTGCAACCGGGTGGCGAACCGAAAGCCCAGCCGGACGCACGCCTCGGTCAACCAGGAGCTCTTCCGAGCCAGAGAGTCGGGAGTCCGGCCTTCGGGCATGAGCAGCACCCGCTCCGGAGCCAAGCTGTACCTGTCGCTCAGGGCGCATATCTCGTCCAGGTCCGACTCCACCGAGACCACAAACTTGAAGTAGGCATTTGCCATCTGGGCGAAGGTCTCCAAGGCCAAAGGCACTTCCCGCTGTTCTTCGGGATTGCCCGAGGTCCGCAACTTGGGCGACACGTTCCACTGGCCGATATGACTCAGCATGGCCGGTTGGGGAATCAAAGTACCGTTGGTCTCGACTTCAAAGCTGTACCCGTCGGCGGCCAGGGATTCCAGGAGGGGCTCAAGCTCTGTCTGCTGCAGCATGGGTTCGCCGCCGGTGACGACCACGTGCTTGCAGTCGTAGGGCGTTATCCGGCGCTCCACATCCTCCGGCGCTAGTTCCACGACCTCGGTCCGGTAATCGAAGTTCTGCCAGTCCCAGGTGTATTTGGTGTCGCACCAGCGGCAGGCCAGGTTGCAGGTGGCCAGGCGCAGGAATACGGAGGGCTTGCCCATGGAGACGCCCTCGCCCTGGATTGAGTGGAATATCTCGGGCTCGCCGCCCGCTTTCCGGCTTACCTTGAGCATCTTTGGCTAGCCCGGCAGTGCGGGGTCGGCAAAACCCGCCTCTTTGAACCCGTTGGCTCTCAGGATGCAACTGTCACACCGGCCACAGGGGACTTCTTCACCCTGATAGCAGCTCCAGGTCAGGGACAGAGGGGCATTCAAGTCGATGCCCAGTCGGACGATATCTGCTTTGGACATGTCGATGATGGGCGTGTCGATCCGGAGGGGGACCTGGTACTCGGTCCAGAGTTTGCTGCCGTAGCCCAGGGACTGTCCCATCTGCTGAAAGAACTCGGGCCGGCAGTCGGGATAGCCGCTGTAATCGATGGCGTTGGGGGCCATATAGATATGGGCCTCTACCTCTGGGACAGCGGTCTCTTCGACTTCGATGGCGTGGAGCACCTGGCTCTCCAGGTAGGCGGCGGCCAGGGAGAGAAATATGGTGTTCCTCAAGGGCACGTAAGTGATGGGGACACTGTTGCCCATCTGGGCGGCGTCCCGGTCCTCGGGAACTGGAAAACGGTCGGGATTGGTGAGGGCCGAGTACCAGGCGGCCTTGCCCAGAAACGAGATATCCATCAGTTCTTGTTCGATGCCGATGGCCTTGGCCACGTCGGACGCGCAGTCCACCTCTTTGCTGTGAGACTGGCCGTAGTGAAAGGTCAGGGCGGTCAGGTGATCGGTCTTGTCTTTAGCCAAGGCCGTGACGGTGGTGGAGTCCAGTCCTCCTGATAGCAGGCTTATCCCGTAGGAGGGCATCTCTAATTCTCGCCGTGGTATTCGGCGAATTGGTTCACCGATTCCCAGAGCCGCACCTTGGCCGGCGCCACGCCGCAGAGTTCGGCGGCCTTCTCGTACAACTCCCGGCTCATGACTTCGCAGGAGGGGTTCTCTTCATGGAACTTGTACAGACGCACATTGGAGGCGCCGGAGAACCCGGAGATGAGTTCGTTGTCCCGGCTGTTCACCAGGAAGGCGTGGTCCCAGTTCTCATCCACCCACAACTTGACCCGGTCCTTCAGGTCGGTGAAGTCGTAGACCAGCCCCAGGTCGTCCAACTTCTGGGACTCCAGGAAAACCTCGGCCTTGTAGGTGTGCCCGTGGGGGTAGGCGCACTTGCCGTTGTAGTCCAACAGGCGATGTCCGCTGTCGAAACTGAACTCGATTCTTATCTGGTACATGGGTCTGGAGGAGCGGGCCCTACTTGGCGGACTTGTCCTGAGCGTACTCAACACTGACGGCGGTGTGTAGCCCGCCGCGCACCTTGTAGTCCAGCGTGATCTTCAGGGACCGGGGCTGGCAGGCGACAACCAGGTCGTTGAGGATGCGGTTGACGGCATGCTCTTGGACGATACCCACGTCCCGGTAGGACAGAAGATAGTACTTCAGGGACTTGAGCTCGATGCACGACTGATTGGGAACGTAGGATATAAGCAGTGTGCCGTAGTCGGGGAGGCCGGTCCAGGGGCAGACGGCGGTGAACTCGTCGGTGTCGATATCCACCTGGGACTGCTGTTCCGGGTACTCGTACTGGAAGGTCAGCAGGCAGGAGGGGTCGATGGCTTCTTCGCCCTTGGCCGGCAGTTCCTGGTCCAGTCCCTGGTATTGGTCTTTCAGCTGTTGAATGGTCGCCATTGGTTTCTCCGTGGGGGCACGTGCTTAATCGCTACGGTATCAACCAATATGATAGGTGGCCCGGTTGAGGAGTGTCAAAGCGCCTTGCACCCTCTTGGGGCGGGGGATAAGATACGGGCACTCATCACTTGACGGAGGCTAAGATGGCTAACCTGACCCTGGCCTACAAGGTACGCGGTTACAGTACGGGAACGCTGGGAAGGGCCATCTGCAACGCCCGCACCCACCATTTCGTGGCCGACGACGGCGGTGGGGATGAGGTGGGAGCTGGCGAACTGTTTCTCTCCGGCATATCGGCCTGCGCCGTGAACATGGTGGAGCGGATAGCCGACACCGATAAGATTGACCTGGACTGGATGGATGTCAGCGTCGAGTCCTACCGCGACGNNGACGCCGNCCACGGNGATCTGACCCTCTACGATGCCATCAGGATAAAGTTCGAGATGTGGGGCGTGGACNACGAGGACGCCCACAACCTGGTGGAGACCTGGAAAAAGCGTTGACCCCTCTACGGTTCGGTCGCAGTGGCGACCGCTGATACCACTGTGGAGTTGGTCCGTCACGCGGAAAAACACCGCTAACCAATAAGAACCAATCGGCTGGGGACATCCTGGCCGGGGACTATATATGCGCATCTGCTCATTCCTACCCAGCGCCACCGAGATGGTCTACGACCTGGGACTGCAGGACAGCCTCTACGGTGTGACCCACGAGTGCGATTACCCACCTGAAGCCCGCAATAAGCCCCATGTGGTGCACAGCGTCTTCGAGGGTATGGCGCCCACCAGCGGCGAGATCAGCAAGGTAATCTCCGACCGGCTGGCCCAGGGCTTGGGCATCTACGACATTGACGAGAAGCTGCTCCAGGAAGCGGAGCCAGACCTGCTGATAACCCAGGCCATCTGCGAAGTTTGAGCCATCTCCACTCGGCAGGTTGCCGAGGTAAGCGTGGGACTGGCCAAGGAGCCGGAGGTCCTCTCCCTGGACCCCCTGCACATAGGCGACGTGGTTGAAGACCTGAACCGCCTGGGCCGGGCCACCGGCACCGAGGCAAAGTCCCAGGAGATAACTGCGGGACTGACCGCCCGCATAGAGGCGGTGGCCGAACGGGCCAAGGACGCCGACACGCACCCCAGCGTACTCCATGTGGAGTGGGCCGACCCGTTGATGTGCGGCGGCCATTGGGTTCCGGAGATGACGGAGATTGCCGGCGGAGTGAACAGCTTCGGCGACAAGGACACCGGGACGCTGAAGCTGGACTGGGACGAGGTGGTGGCCAGTCAACCGGAGGTCATCATCATGATGCAGTGCGGTTTTGACGTGAAGCGGTGCCTGGAAGACATGCCGCTGATGAAAGAGCGGGAGGGCTGGGCGTCCCTGCCGGCCGTCCAGAACAACCGGGTCTACATCGTGGACGCCGGGTCCTACACCAGCCGCTCCGGTCCCCGGTTGGTGACCGGTCTGGAGATAATGGCGGAGATGATTCACCCCGAACTGTTCTCGGGGATGGTCCCTGAGGCCGCGGCCCTTCGCCTTTACGGAGACCTGACTAAGTTCAGTTAAACGAGGTTAATTCAGGCGCGGACCCTGGAAGGGGTTGGAGTTGGCGATGCGCTGGCGCAGGTCTTCGTTGCCCTGTCTCACCAGGGGAATCAGGTCGGCCAAGCGGGTCGCCGCGGTCTCTGTCACCAGCAGGCTCTGGCGGAGATGGGTGGCCAGGTCCAGATTGGCGGCGATGGCGTAGGAAAGCTCCACCGGGTCTTCGGGCACACTCACCCTGGAGGCATATCCGCCGGTGAGCGCCGTCATATTCCGCACCAGGGCCACGTATTCGTCGGCAATCTCCCGGACCAGGTCCAAGCAGCCTTCCCCCTCGATCTCAACCAAAAAACGCACCCGCCCAATCACGTGGGGCACCCGCTGGATGATCTCTACAATCTCGAACCGGCGTTCGCCCTTGGTCATGATGTTCATGCGTCCCTGGTCGAGGAGTTCGGAACGTAGTATGCGGGTGGAGGTGCCGATTCGCTCCGGGTCGGCCGGCGCGCCCACTTCCATACCCTCTTTGATCAGCACAACGCCAAAGGGCGTGTGATTATTCAGGCACTCCCCAATCATGTCCTTGTAGCGCTCTTCAAAGATATGAAGGGGAAGGTCCATGCCGGGGAATAACACCAGGTTCAGGGGGAATAGGGGCAATTCGACGAGCCCGTCCGAGGGCCCTTGCTGAGGCTCTTCCATCACGGTTCGAGTATATTCCCTGACCTGCGGGCGGTACAAGTTGGGGCGGTTGCTTAACGGCGGTTCTTGGCGCGGCGCACACGGAAGCTGGTGGGACCTTTCTGACGGCGGGCCCACTTCAAATACCCGGAGAATTCGGTGTTGGAGCGCAGGGCCTGGACGGAGTTAAGCTCCTTGGCCAATGTTGACTCGGAAAACATGGCGTGGAGTTGCCGGTGGCAGGTGGGGCAGAGGCGGGCCCGGGGACTGTACCTGCCGCCACGGGACCTTGGCACCAGATGGTGGGAAGTGAACCGAGGCGATTCCCGCAGGCAAAGTTCACAGGTCAGTGGGCCGCCGTCATAATTCTGGGAACGCGCCGGCCCAAGGGAAGGCTCGGATGGAGAACGCCGGGACAACTCCCTACGCCTTGCCCGGCACTTCCAGGAAGCGCCAACCAGGCAGGTCTACCCGCCATTCGCCATCTTCCAGGAGCATGGGCAGAATCAGTCCGTTCATGGCTCTGCCGTGCTCGACCTCGGTGGAGTCATCCTCCATGCCGAAGGGCAGGAATGTGAAGGCGTGCAGATCGTCCACGTAGCTGGTTGGAGAGATTCCCAGGTCTGTCAGGTCTTCCAGAGGCCACAGACTGAGCACCGTCTTGCGGAAGTCCTCCAGCATCGGCCCGCGGTATGGATGCTCCGGGTTGTACCCAGCCCGGTAGGCGTCTTGCATATCTATTCGGTTGCGGGTGGCCCAGACGCCCATACGCATGCCACGGGTCTCCTTGGACAGCATGGCCCATGCGGTTTCCATGTCGCCGTCTCTCACGGCCTCGGCAAATACCCCGGCGCGGTTTCCGCACTCATCGGGGAAGGGGCTCCTTTTTTCACCTGGTATGCGCATAAAAACTCAGAAGTTTTGATTGATCTATAACTTGTAGGGGTCACCAACCGACCGTATAGCCGTCCCGGCGGGGGTCAGCAGCGCCGTGCAGCACTCCGGTGTCAGGGTCGATCTTGATCATCATCTCGCTGCCCTGGGCTCCCCAGTCGGGCATCATGTTCAATTCGTGGCCGCGGCCTTCCAGCCCCGCCCGAATCTCCTCACTGAACCGGGACTCCATGTGCAACAGGTTATCACAGACGTGGGGCACGTTGGACTCGGTGGGGCTGTGAGCATTTCGCCATCGGGGCGCCTCCACGGCCTCGGAAACCGTCATGCCGAAGTCGATGAGATGGGTGATGACCTGCATGTTGGTCTGTACCTGGGTGTCGGCGCCGGGCGTGCCGCAGACCAAGACCAGGCTGCCGTCGCCCCCCGACTTGCCACTGGATGCAGGTCCGTCGCCCTCGAACACCATGATGGGGTTCATGGTGTGGCGCACCCGCTTGCCGGGCTGCAGACAGTCCACGTGGTCCTCGTCTAGGTGCCAGTAGGTCATCCGGTTGTTCAGCAGAATCCCGGTGTCGCCGCCGACGATGCTGGAGCCCAACGAACTCTGGATGCTTTGGAGTTGGCAAACGGCGTTGCCCCACCGGTCGACCACCACGAAGCAGGTGGTGTCCTCTTCCTGCATAGCGGCGCCCACCTTGCCGGCAGCCCCAGAACCCTTCTGGAACCGCCACGGGTCGCCGTGAGCCGGGTCGGCAGCCCTGGTGAGGTCGATGAGTTTGGCCCGTTCTTTGGCGTACTCCTTGGAGATCAGGCCCTGGGTGGGAACGTCGGTGTGGTCCGGGTCCGCCATGTAGGCCTCCCGGTCGGCGAAGGCCAGTTTCTTGGCCTCCACCATCATGTGGATACTTTCGGCAGTGTTGCAGCCCATGGACTGGAGGTCGAACTGCTCCACCATGTTCAGTTCCTGGAGTAGGACGTGGCCGCTGGAATTGGGCGGGGCCTCATAGACCGTATGTCCGCGGTAGGTGGTCGAGATTGCCTCCTCCCAGCGGGAGCGGCAGTCAGCCAGGTCCTTCATGGACAGCAGGCCGCCCTGTTCCTGGCAGAACTTCACCAGGGAGCGGGCAATCTCACCCTCGTAGAAGGCGTCCCGTCCACCTTCAACGATGGCCTGGAAGGTCTTGGCCAGGTCTTTCTGGTAGATGATCTCTCCGGGCTGGAGCGGCGTGCCGCCCTTGGTGAAGATCGCTTTGGAGGTGGGAAACTCGCAGAGCAACTGGTCACCGGTGATGACCCTAGAAAGGACATGGGAGACGGGGAAGCCGTTTCCGGCCAGGTCGATGGCGGCATCGAACAGTTCGGACAGTTTCAGGGTGGCGTATTTCTCGTGGGCGGCCATCCAGCCATCCAGCAATGCCGGGACCGAGAAGGAAAGGATCCCCTTCTGGGGGATGCCGGTCTTCTGGTATTGGGCCAGGTCTGTGGCGTAGGGTGCCGCGCCGGTGGCGTTGCAGATATCGATCTTGTTCTGGGCTTTGGTGTAGACCATGATGTAGCCGTCGCCGCCGATTCCAGACATGTTGGGCTCCACCACGTTCAGGACAGCGGCGGTGGCGATGGCGGCGTCCACGGCGTTGCCGCCATTTTGCAGTATGGCCATGCCGGCCTGAGCAGCCAGGGGATGGCCGGCGGACACCATTCCGTTCCGGCCCATGATCTCCGGCCGGTAGGACTCGAACTTTATGCCGTGGGGAGTCTGCACCATGATCTATCTCCTAGGATTTACTGGGTCCATATATTGTGCCGGGATATTCGCTAATCATGGTCGGACTTGACCAGATACTTGAGTATCTGCACTTTCACGCCATCAACCTCTGTTTACGCCTGGTTGTTCCAAAACCGGATGACCTTGAATCCGCGTCGGTCCAAGTGCGCCGTCCGGTCTGCGTCGTACTGACGGGAGTCGCTGTGCTGACCGTCGTCTAACTCTACCACCAGCGCCCGCTCCAGGCATACAAAGTCGACTATGTATTTTCCGATCGGGTGTTGGCGCCGGAAGCGGTCTCAGCCAAGTTGCCGGTCTCGAATATGGGACCACAATAAACGTTCTGCGTCGGTGGGGTTCTTTCTCAGGTTTCTGGCGCGGAATATTTTCAGGGAGGTGGGTTTCATGTGGGTTGTAGTCTAGAGATTCCACTGGTGAGAACAATAGTTAGTTGTCACTGAAAGTCTCAGCACCTGAGATGTCTCCCCGATCCTAACCTTCCCCAGGCGCGGGGGAGGGTTAGGATGGGGGCCACGTTACTGCGCAGGCACCCTAGTCCAGGCGGACGACCCACAAAAAAAGAGGCCCCGGACATTGGGGCCTCTTTGTTCTCGCTTGTTGGTGGCTTAGTGGCCGCCGCAGCCGCCGCCACCGCATCCGCATCCACCGCCGCCGCTGCCGCAGGCGCAACCGCCGCCGCAGCCACCAGCGCTGGCGAACATGGGGTTGTTGATCACGAAGCCAACCTGGCCACCCAGGTTCTCGACGTAGTCGATGGTCGCCTCTTCCAAGAAGGGCGCGCTGTCCGAGTCCATGAGGAATTTGACTCCCTCTTTGGCCAGGACGGTGTCATCGGGCTGACTCTCGTTTTCCATGGTCAGCATATATTGAAGGCCACCGGTTTCGGCGGGCATAGCAACTACCCGCAGCGACCCATCAGTTTCACCCTGTTCTTGCATGACTTCCTTGAGCTTTTCGATAGCGAGAGTAGTAACTTCCATTCGCTGGCTCTTCTCCTTGGGGCATTTTCAGGCCGATTTAGCCACATGCCCTTTAATTGTTAAAGCTAACACAGACCGAAATACCCAGTCAACGCCGTGGGAGACCTGCTGAGGCCAATGTGTCAGCCTGCAAAACCGCCCGGTTCGGCGGCGTGTCAGAGCCGAGTTGACACCCCCGAAAACCGATTTCTAGACTTCTATTCACTGTCCGAACTGGCCCAGGGCGGCGCGGGCAAAAACCGAAAATGAATTCTCCCTAGGGACACACTCCCACTGGTGTGTCCCTCTTTTTTGCGTTTGCGCCAGGTCATAGCGCCAATCGCGAGCAATTCAGGAGGTTAGATGACAACTACCGTCTGTGAAGCCCTGCCGGAGCGCACCGCGCTTCTGGAATCCTTGGAGTCCTTCCGCCGCGGCACCTCGGAGGCGCCCATGGTCACCAAGTGGCCCCACGCTTTATCCGAAGGCGGCGCTGGAGATGAGGAACCGTCAACCATGACCTTCGTGCTCTACAGCAACGACGTTGACCGCCACGGCGACGTCATCTCCACCGACGACTGGGTGTTGGACTCCCATCAAAGGAACCCGGTTTTCCTCTGGGTCCACGACTACCGCCGGCCGGCCATCGGCCGGGCGGAAAGGGTGTGGAGGGAACCCCACCGACTGCTGGCCAACATGAAATTCGCTCCCACGGAGTTTATGACCGCGAGATCGCAGCCCTCCACAGGTCCACGTTCCAGTGGGGAGTCTCGGTAGGTTTCAAACCGGTCCGTTTCGAAGAGCGGTGGCATGATCTCTGATTATTTTCCCAGAACAAGCGTGCCCCAGGTGTGAAGTTAGTTACATTTCGTTTGTATCTGAAAACTGCTTGACGTAGGTCTCCATGTAGGCTAAACTTGCGCATCTTTGTGACCAAGATACATAGTATTCGATTTCACAATTAACATCGGCCCCTTTTATTAACGACTTCAACAGATGTGACGCCCAATTTCCCCAAACTAAACTGATGGCGTCCGTTCCTGTGAGGTACATCTCAGTCGAAAAATGGAGGAGACCACATGTCGAGGCAACGGTTACTCAACCTCAGAGCCCTGCTGCCATTCGTGATGGCGATGATTGCGATTGTCGCTGTTGCGTGCGGATCGTCCGCGACGGAAACGCCGCAGGGGTCTTCGGATAGCGGGACGGCCGCAACGGCAGTTCCCACTGCCGCTCCCGATGCTGCTAAAGATCCAGCCACAACCGGTGGCGACGCAAAATACGGCGGTAACATCCGGATGTCCGCTTATGCTGACACAAAAGACTGGGACCCGCTGGGCTCCTCGTCGCTTTCCAGTATCCAGGCCTACTCACAGCTTTACAACCAATTGGTGCAGTTCGACACCGGCCCCGACACCTCCAAGGTTGTGGGCGACTTGGCCGACAGCTGGGAAATCTCCAACGGCGGTTCCACATTCACCTTCCATCTGAATAAAGACGCGAAATGGCAAGACGGTGTAGATGTCACCGCCGCCGACGTCGTGAATGCTTTCTCGCGTTACATGAACCCCGATAACTCCATGGGACGTTCTGGTCTTTTCCGTAACTACACTGTTCCCGTGGCAGAAGGCGGTGTTAAAGAAATTGACGCTGACACGATAGAGATGAATCTCAGCTTCGCCTCTGGAGCGTTCATTAACTTCTTGGCTTTAGATTACGCCAAGATCCTGCCTAAACACCTACTCGACAAAGGTGTTGACTTGAACCAGGCCGAAGGGATCATAGACAACAAATCCGGATCTGGACCGTACATGTTGGATAGCTATCAACGGGGCAACGGATACGCGGTATCCAAGAACCCCAATTACTTCAAAGAGGGTAAACCCTACTTCGATAGCATCGAACATTTCATCATCACTGATACTGGTACGCTGATCGCCCAATTCAAAGCGGGCAGTGTAGACATGATGAACGGTGGATTCTCGAACCTCTCGCCCACTGAGTACATGCAACTGGACGAGGACACAAAGGGAAGCTCCAACGGACACGTCATCGCAAACGAGATGCCAGGAAGCCGGAACTGGGGCCTTATGATGAACCGAAAGAACGGCCCGTTGCAGGATCCTAAAGTACGCAAAGCCATCTATCTGGCGATAGACCGTGACCAGATGAACAACCTTCTTGAGGATGGAACCGGCGACGTTCCTTGCGCTCTCTGGGGTATGGGCTACTCACTTGAAGAATGCGCAACTTTCCCAGGGATTCGTACCAAGAATAGCGAGGGCGGCAAAGCAGACCTGGCGTACGCAAAACAGCTGATGGCAGAAGCAGGTTATCCAGATGGCTTCGAAAGTAGCTTTGACGCCCGCCAAGTAGGTAACTACCCAGATGTCTGTTCTGTAGCTAAACAACAGCTAGAGGATGCTCTTGGAATCACTGGTGAAATCACCACCCATGAGAGTGCAGCTGGTTACCAGTTGTATGGTACCGCCCGCCCAGAAGGGGCAATAGGCGACTGGCAGTTAGCCTGTCAGGGTGAAGGTATGACCGTACTAGACCCTGACGCCTTACTCGGCGGCGTTTACTTGAAAGGGGCGACCCGTAACTACACCGACTGGGAACCTCAGGTGGTTCGGGACGCTTTTGAAGCACAAAAAGTGGAGCAGGACGCCTCTACCCGAAGGCAGATGTTAAAGGACTTGGAGGACTTCCTGATTCCTACCAACCCAGATGACAACACTCAGGGGTTCTCGGACAACCACTGGGTCACCCTCTACTGGGGCAAATTCTTCTGGCTTACTCACGAGGATGTAAAAGGGTTCAATGCTCCCGCCACCGTGCAGTACAGCTTCAAACACGAAGACATCTGGTTGGACCGCAACTAAACGAACAACTCGTTATAAGATAGGGGTAATTTCAGATGGCCTGCCCATGGTGTATCATGCGCAGGCCATCCATATCAGACACGCAACCGGTAACATTACTCGGGTAGGACGACCCGATCCCAGCACAGCTGGTATATCAACAAAATTCCCATCCCACATTCAGTCATATCTCCTTTCGATGTGGACCTTATAGCCAACCAAATCTCAATAATACGAAAGAGTATCTTCCGTTGAAACATAATCCAATTGGGGATGCTAACTATATAAAACTATAGGCAACGGAAAGGGAATTCGGAAAGGCCAAAAATGCGACAGTACGCACTCAAACGAATAGCACTCTTCATTCCAACAGTGGTGTTGGTGACGCTAATCGCATTTGTCGTCATGTCAGTAGTACCAGGAGATCCTGCACTAGCAATCTTGGAAGGCGACGGAGGCGGTCAATACACATTACAAGAATTGGAGGACCTTCGGGCGGAGTTAGGTACCGACCGAAACGTGGTTATCCAATATGTTGACTGGATGGGAGGAGTAGTCAAGGGAGATTTTGGCGATTCTCTTTGGTTCAAGTCTCCTGTCATGAGAGAGTTAGGCGACCGCATCTGGGTAACGGTCGAACTGGCGGTACTATCGATAATAATGTCGGTGATAATCGCCGTCCCGCTAGGAATCGTATCAGCTATAAGACCCGATAGCCCGTTGGATTACGTTGCCCGCATATTCACTTTATTCGGCATCGCAGTTCCGAATTTCCTTATAGCCGTCCTGCTTATCCTATTCCTACTCAAAGCATTCGATTGGCTACCGTCATTAGGGTATGTGGACTTCGTTGATGACCCACTGAAGAACCTGACTCAAATGATGTTGCCTGCATTCACCTTAGCCCTATACGAGATGGCTTTCATCGCAAGAGTAACCCGATCTTCCATGATGGAGATCATCAGAGAAGATTACATGCGGACCGCGCGTTCCAAAGGGCTTGCAGAACGCGTTGTTCTTTTCCGGCATGGTTTGAAAAATGCCGTACTGCCCATCCTGACCATCTCTGGTTGGCAATTCGGTCGCCTTTTCGGTGGTACTGTAGTAATTGAAACGATCTTCTTGATACCTGGCATGGGAAGAATCTTGATTGAGGCCGTCCATCATAGGGACTTCCCATTACTTCAAGCGGCAATTGTCATCATTGGTCTAGCTATCGTCATTATCAATCTGCTAGTCGACTTACTTTACGGTTGGCTTGACCCCAGAATCAGATACGCTTAATTCAATTAGCATATTTCATAGGACTTGGAGATGCTTGCAGATCAACCAGAAACGGGTGACGTCTTAGAGGCTCAACTCACAGTTAGGCCCAAACCACCATTTCACATTGCCACTTATAGAAACCTCACCAGGTTTGCTCGGACCAAACCACTGGCTTTCAGTGGCGGCGTAGTGCTGGCCATCATGGTTATAATCGCATTCCTAACGCGATACGCCGGCCTAGCGCCTTACGACCCCGAACAAGTTGGTGTTGCCACTAAGTTCGGCGCGCCTGGAGCCGACCTAATCTTGGGAACTGATCAACTGGGTCGCGACATCCTTAGTAGGATCATGTACGGGACATGGATATCTTTAAAAGTGGGGCTACTTAGTACCTTAATAGGGATTAGCCTTGGTACCATCATTGGGATTTTCAGCGCCTATGCGGGCGGCATGATAGACCTGATCGTTCAAAGAATTGTCGACGCCCTCATGGCATTTCCTCCAATAATCCTGGCATTAGGACTCATGGCGGCACTGGGAGCCTCTGATACAAACGTAATTATCGCTCTAATAGCCATCCTGGTTCCAGGAGCTACTCGAGTTATTCGATCGCAAGCGCTAAGCATCAAAGAGCTCGACTACACCCTTGCAGCCCGGGCAATCGGCGCCACGGCGGGTAGGGTGGTCTGGAAGCACATACTCCCAAATGTTATGGCCACATACATAGTGCTTATTACAATCACGGTTGGGTTTGCCATCATCGTGGAAGCAGCATTAAGCTTCTTGGGGGTCGGGGTACCACCAGATGTGCCTACCTGGGGTGGAATGTTGCAACTAGGCCGGAAATACATCGATGTAACTTCCTGGCTGGCGGTTTTCCCTGGCATCGCTATATCGTTGGTGGTGTTCTCGGTTAACTTCTTGGGTGATGGACTTCGTGACGTCCTAGATCCCAAGTTAAGGGGCAGATAAGCGCCTCAACAACTTCGATGGGACTTAACGGCGGGCAAATTGCCCGCCGTTATCATTTGCCCTTCGCCATCCCAGATGACACTCACCTACCGTCAGGCTATACTTGCCCATCCTGCACAAGAGCCAGCAAGTTTCAAAACAACAGGACTCCGAAACCTTGAACGACCACATCATCGTAGAAACCAAAGCCCCCGTCACCACAGTCACCTTCAACCGCCCCAGCCAAAGGAACGCCATCAGTTTCGACATGTGGCGGCAGTTCTCCGAAATCATGAAGAAACTAGACGCCGACAGAAGCGTGCGGGCGGTGGTGGTGACCGGGGCCGGGGACGAGGCTTTCTCCGCCGGCGCCGACATCCAGGACTTCGATGAGCACCGCTCGGACTCCACCAAGGGCCGGGGATACAACGACGTCGTGAATGGCGCGCTCCAAACACTCTCCGAGATGGCCACGCCCACCATCTCCATGATTCGAGGCTTCGCCGTCGGCGGCGGTTGTGAACTGGCCGTGGCCACCGACCTGCGCATCGCCAGTGACGACAGCCTAATGGGCATCCCCGTGGGGAAACTGGGGATCAGCATCGGACACCGGGAGATGCGAGGACTGGTCAACCTGGTCGGCAAGGGCAACGCTATGTACATCCTGCTGTCGGCCCGGCTTCTGGATGCAGAGGAGTCACTGCGCATAGGGCTGGTGAACCAGGTAGTCCCGGCGGCCGACTTGCACGATCACACCTACAAACTGGCCGGCGATATCGCCTCTTTGGCGCCCCTCTCCCACGCGGTGAACAAGCTGACCATGATTCAGGTACAGAACAAACCCTCACTGGAGGGGCTCACCAAGGAGGAAGCCGACCTTCCATTGACCCAGTTCGACACCAAGGACTATCTGGAGGGCTACAAAGCCTTCTTGGAAAAGCGGCGGCCCAACTTCATCGGCGAGTGATCCCCAAGCCCATCCGGCCCAAGATTCGCGGAGACACGATTTGTCCTCACGTCCAACAAAAATACGGGCCGACCGCCTTCTGGTTGACCGGGGACTGGCCGAGTCCCGGGAACAGGCCCAGGCGCTGATCATGGAAGGGGTGGTCTACACTCCTTCCGGACGTGTCCTGAAGGCCGGCTCCACGCTGGCCGGCAATGTGGACCTGGAAGTCAAAGGACGGTTGCCGTTCGTCAGCCGGGGCGGAGTGAAGCTGGCCCACGCTCTAGACGAGTTCCACCTCGACGTAACCGGACTAACGGGCCTAGACGTGGGCGCCTCCACCGGCGGGTTCACCGACTGTCTGCTGCAACGAGGTGCGCAGAGGGTCTATGCGGTGGACGTTGGGCACGGCCAGATGGACTACCGCCTGCGCCAGGACTCACGCGTCGTGGTGCAGGAAAAGGTCAACGCCCGAAATCCCTTCGAGATTTCCGAGCCCGTGGACCTAGTGACCATGGACGTGTCCTTCATCTCCTTGACCTTGGTGATTCCAGAAGCGGCCAGACACCTCAACCCAGGCCGTTACATCTTGGCGCTGGTCAAACCCCAGTTCGAGGCTGAAAAAGAGCAGGTGGGCCGGGGCGGCGTCATCAAGGACCCCAAGGTCCACGCCGCCGTCCTGGGTAAGATGGTCAACTGGGCCGTGGGCCAGGAGGTAAGACTCAGAAACATGTGCCGCTCGCCAATCCAAGGTGATGCCGGCAACCAGGAATTCTTCATCCTGCTGCAAAAACCGGAAGACGAATAAGCGAAATATCAAGCTACGTTAGGAGGACGCAATGGAAGTGGAAAAAATCGCGGAGATACTATCCGCCAACGGCAAGACTGTCTCGGTGGCTGAGGCCGACACCGCAGGCCTCATCGGCTACATGCTGGGCAGCGTCCCCGGCAGCTCCAAATATTTCCCGGGCGGCGTGATCGCCTACACCGGCGGGCTGAAGGAGAAGGTGCTGGGCGTGGCCGACGATGTTGCCCCCACCCACGGCACGGTTAGCAGCGAAATGGCCATCGGCATGGCCAAGGGTGTTCGGGAACTCACCGGCACCGACTACGCTGTGTCCACCACAGGAGTCACCGGCCCCGCCGCCGGTCGTTCCGGGCTGCCCATCGGCACGTTCTGGATCGGCCTATCGGTGAAAGGCGGCCAGGACACCGCCATCGAGATTCACCTGGAAGGCGACCGTGACGCCTGCAAACGGGGCGCGGCCCAGGTGGCCCTGGACCTGTTGGGCACGGAATTGGGCGGTTAGGACTTAACCCGGTTCCAGGGTCTGCTCCGTCTCGCAGGTGGCCTTGATGTTGTCCCAGTCGTAGCCCATTGGAATCATGTTCACCTGCCGCCAGGTCTCGGACTGGTCTGAGTAATGTTCGCTGCCCGGATGGCCCGAACTACCCAGGGGCACCACCCACAGGGAGTCCTCCCAGTTGGACGGATCATAGGAATACCGGGCCACCGACAGGCTGGTCACGGTGTTGGGCGCGGCGGCCGAGTATCCGCCCTGGAGCGGGGTGTCGCCGTCACCGCTGGTGGGAATGGCCGGCGGGTCCAACAATTCCGCCATCTCGGGAAACGCCGCCGAAAGCGGGTGCTTGGGACGGGCCTGATGCACCCGCTCCCAACGCCAGTCCGACATGTCGTCACCCAGCCGTTCTTGCAGGGTGGCCACACCGCGTGCCAAGGCCCGGGACACCGCCGTCGGCCAGGTGTCACCCGCGGGCAGCAGCGAACGGTCGTCCTCGCCAATCATGCTGACCAGCCGGGCCTTCAGCCGGTTGGTGAAGGACCCCAATCCCCGGTCGGCGGGGGCCCAGGCTTCCTCGGCCAGTTTGGGCGTCAAGTTNGTCTCCAATACCTCCTTCAACAGTGCGTCTCGCATGGCGCTGTAGATGGTCGGCTCCACNTTTGTGGCTTCCATCTCACCGTTCCAGGCCAAAAGAAGCTCCCGGGCGGCGGCGCTGGCCGAGTCCTGGGGGCCCACGTCCTTCANTACTCCCTGGTATGCCAGGGCCGGNATGGAAAGTTTCTGAGCNTGCACCTGGGCCATGTCTTTGGCCGTTGGCCGNGTCANCGNCTTCAGCCCGGCGNTCACCCGCTTCACCCGGTATTCGGGCGTGAAATCGATGGCGATGTAATGGGGGTAGTCGTCGCCCACGGGCCGGTTGTTGGCGGTGGCGATGTATCCCTCGGGCGGATTTAAGGACACGGGCAACTCATCGAAGGGAATGTCCCCGTCCCATTCATGCTCACCCGTCCAACCGGGCACCGGCAACCAACCGTTGACCCTGGAGCGGATGGGGATGCGGCCTCGGCACAGGTAGCCCATATCGCCGTGAATGTCGGCGAAGAGGAAGTTGTTGCAGGGGTCCACCCAGTCGCGCTGGGCCGCCACCAGTTCATTGGCGTTTTCAGCCCGGAGCATGCGCCAAAGGATGTCTGGCCAGGTGGACGCCTTCTCGGTGGCGGTGTACTTGAAGGCCAAACCAGAGCCCTGCTTCGTGTCTCCGGCGATGACAGGTCCGTGCCGGGTAACCGTGACCGTGGTGTGGACGTCGTTGCAGTCGCGCACCTTGATGGTCTCTTCATAAGTCTCGGCGTCCAGCCACTGGTCTTGGAACAGGTACTTGGCTGGATCGCCCTCTTTGAACTGCTCGATGTACAGGTCCTGGTAGTCGGCGGCGGTGTGAGTCACGCTCCAGGACACGCGCCCGTTGTGGCCGAAATGGGGGAACCCGGGCACGCCGGGGAAGGACAGACCAACTACGTCGAATTCGGGGCAGGCCAGCTGGTTCTGATAGTAGGCGCCGGGGGTATCCAGGGCCCGGTGGGAGTCCCCGGCCAAGATGGGCTTGCCATGGGCCGTCTCAGCGCCGCGGAGCAACCAACTGTTGCTTCCCGAGTCCATCTCGCCGAGGTGGTTCAGCCCGGCGACGCCCTCTGACAGTTCCCTGATTCCCTGGTCCAGCGGGCCGGGGGAGGTGGCACCGGGAGGCAGTATCACCAGATGACCCGGTTCGAATCCGGGGAACAAGTTGCCCGCGGCCTCCGGGCCGATCTCACGCACCATCCTGGCCCGCCACAGCTTGGACTCAAAGACACCCATGAAGATGTGGCGCACCTTATAGGCGATGAGTCCGTGCCAGGGCTGCCACGCCTCGGGTACCAGACCGGTGATGCGGTACTCCACGGGCAGGGCATCGCCGCTGTTGATGAAGGCGTTGACCCCGGCGGCGTAGGAGTCAAAGATTCCCTTGGTGTGGGCGTCCATCACCTGGTAGTCGGCTTTGGCGCTGGCCTCCAGCCGGAAGCTACGCATGAGCTTGTCCTGGGCCACCGCCTGCCGGCCCACCGCCTCGGCCCAGCGCCCGGAGCCGCGGAGGCGATCGTAATCCATATGCCACAGGCGGTCCTGGGCAGTGACGAACCCCTGGGCGAAGAAGGCGTCGGTCTCTGATTCCGCATTAATTCTGGGAATGCCGTACTTGTCCCGGTAGACCTGGACCTTTCCCTCCAGCCCCTTGAGGCTGACCGTGCCCGTCAGCTTGGGTATGGCCGACTTCAAGTCCAGCTGGGTAATCATTTCAGAGATCATACGAGCCTTCCTTTGGTTTCCAGATTTCCGGGAATCCTCCGGATGATAGCACAGGCCCAGGCGCGGGGATTGACGCCGCACAGGGGCGGGGCTACCATCCCTGATACCCGGACTATTGACCGGCTACTCAGTCACGGAGCGGGGACAGACCGCGCATGCAGATTACCAAGAACATCTACGCCACCCACATCGAAGAAGACCCTTCCAGCTTCGGGGCCATGCACCCCGGTGGCACCCACATCTATTTCGTGGGAGACCCTCAAGAAGAGATGGTGATGGTGGATTCGGGTGAGCCCTACCGCTCCTGGACCAACCAGATACTGGGCTTCTACAACGAACTGGGCCGGCCCAAGATGTCCGCCATCCTAATCACCCACGGACACGGCGACCACATCGGCGGCCTGGACCGGCTGCAGGAGGAGTTTGGCTGCGTGGTGCGTTGTCACCCAAAGCTTGAGCCCGCCATGAGCCACCGTCTGGGCCAGGGTACGGTGGAGAAACTCCGCTCCCGGGAAATGGTCACCACCGGCGGCGGCGTCAGGCTCCGGGCCTACTTCACGCCAGGCCACGAGGAAGACCATATCTGCTACCACATGGCGGCGAGCAAAGTGCTCTTCACCGGCGACACCATTCTGGGCAACTCTTCCTCCAGCGTGCGCAGCCTCAAAGATTACATGTCCTCGCTGCGGATACTGGCGGGGCTCAAGCCCGAGATGATCTGTCCAGGACACGGTCAGATCCTGAACAACGGCACCGCCCGCATCGAGACCTACATCCGTCACCGTACCGAGCGCGAAGACCAGGTGTTGGCGGCCCTGGCCGAGGGCGTGGACTCCGTGGAGGAAATCGTGAGCGTCGTTTATCCCAGGAACCTGCGCAAGAACCTGCGTAACGCCGCGGCCAGGAACGTACGTACCCACCTAACCAAACTGACCGAGGAAGGCCGGGTGAACGAGTCCGAGGCCACCTACTCCCTGGCCAAGGGCTGAGCCATGCAGGTGAATCTTCGCAACGCGGGCCCGGGCGCCGGAATAGGCTGCGGCGGGCTGGTCGCCCTCGTGGGCCTCATCCTCGTCTCACCGGTGGGCGAGTGGCTCATCAAGGGAATCGGCTGGATTCTCATCGTCATGGGAGTATTCATAGCCGTGACTGGGGTCTGGTACTGGATGAAACGCCCCAAGAACGACAGGTATCTGTAGACAAAAAAGGGGGCCGGCGCGATTGCGCCGGCCCCCTTTGATTTGCGGAAATCCACTCCGGCTTAACCGGAGCGCTCCAGAAGCTCTATGCGTACGTCGCCCGGCGCCCTGACGAAGGCGATGCGCAGGCCGGGCCGCAGGTCTTTGGGATCCATGGAAAACTCGGCGCCCTTGGCCTTCAGATCGGCCGTCGCGGCGTTCAGGTCCTCCACCCTAAGGCCAAAGTGGTCCAGCCCCACGTAGGGGTCAACCGGCCCGTCGGGCGTGGAAGCTTCGGCCTGAGCTATGAATACGATCAAGCCGTTGATGTCGATGTCCACCCTGGGCTGACCGTCGGTCTGGACGCTCTCCAGAATCTCGGCCCCAAACATCTTGTTGAAGTACCGGGCCGTTTCAATGGGCTCCCGGCTGCGTATGTGGATGTGGTCGTAGCTGTAGGTAACCATTGTCTACTCCGTTTATTATCTGGCGATTCCGTAGGCAACCGCCTTGGCGACCTCGTCATCGGAGTCGCGCATCTTCTGGGCCAGGTCCATGGTCAGCGCCCCCATGGCGGTGTCCGACCAGAACCAGTTGTGTATCTCCTTATCAGGGCCGTTGGGACGCTGGGCCATGCGCGCCTCGTAATAGAAGGCCTTTAAGTCGTCCACACAGTAGCGGATGAACTGGGCCACACTGGTGTCGGCAGGACGTTCCTTCATATCCACATCCTCACCGGCCACGCAACCCTCCAGGAACCGCACGACGCCCCGGAAGCGACGCTGGGCGATGCCGCTCAGTCCCACGGCGGTGCGCCCGTTGTGGGCGTCCACCCACTGCTCGTAGTAGGCCCTCAGGGAAGTAAGCTCATCGGCGGCGTTCAGCTTGGCAGCTTCTTCGGAGATGGTGGTTTCCGACCCCTGCATCAGGATATCGGGCACCATATCATCGGGCAGTCGCTCCAGGACTGGTCCCTGTTCCCGGTCCAACAGGTCGAATGTCGCCTGCAGCACCCGGTGCTGGTACTCTGGGTTGTCCGGCTCGCCCAGGGCGTTACCGAAGAAGAAAGGCACCGCCAGCATGCGGGGCGGCTTCACCCGCTGGGCATGTTCTTCGATCAAAACGACGCCCGTGGTGGTGAGGCCCGCTTCCTCAAAGACCCGCGCAATCACGCTTACAGCGTGGGAGCAGGCGGGTCAAGTGGGGGTGAGGAGCACAACTTCCACACCCTCGTCCTTCAGCCTGCGGGCCATTTCGGGACCCGACTCCTCCACTACCCCGGTCACGTCCCGCAGGGCGCCCATGAAGGAGTAGTAGTTATCGGAAAGGGAGCCGAACTTGCCATCGTCCACCAGTTCCTTTAGGCGGTCGATGGGGAAGGTCACGTTCAGGTCACGGTAGATTCCCGTGTGGTCGAACCCGATGCTGGTGTGACTCTGGACGATGTCGTTCACACCGGCGCTGCGGGGGATGACCCGAAACGAAGTGTCGCCTCCTTTCTGGGTGGCGATGAAGGGTTTGTCGCCCCGCACGTGCAACCCCGCCGTTGTGACCAGGGCCACCTTGCTCTCGGATAAGGGCTTGGCCATGGGCGTCCAGGGGGTATCGTCGTGATCCACGCACGGCCACATCAACATGCTCTTGCGTTGAATCTCGCTTAATACCTCTAGCTTGGGCATGACTTCTCCGTATCGGCTGGGCACGATGTACCCTTTCCAGATTGACCTAAACGTATGCTCTGACCTATCCGATGTCAAGCGTGCCGTGCAGGGTGCGGCGGGCGTCATCTGCGTTTTTGCCGAACGGCGGTTATAATGGGCGCCAGACACAGGCCATGGCATCTGCAACAGAGAGATTTGAATGGCGGCAACCATAGTCATAGCGGGAGTGCGCAGCGGGGTGGGCAAGACCACCATCGCCACGGGCGTCATGGGCGCTTTGACCCGCCGCGGCCTCAAGGTGCAGCCCTTCAAGGCCGGCCCCGACTACATAGACCCTTCCTACCACCAACTGGCCTGCGGCGTGCCCAGCCGCAACCTGGACACCTGGCTCTGCCAGCACGCCACGGTGCTGGAGCTGTTCCAGAGGGCGAGCGCCGGACGGGACGTGTCGGTGGTCGAGGGTGTAATGGGCGTGTTTGACGGTCATTCCAGCCTGACCGAGGAAGGCTCCACCGCCCAGCTGGCCAAGCTCTTGGGCGCTCCGGTGATACTAATCGCCGACGCCGCCAAGGTGGCCCGCAGCGTGGCGGCTGAAGTTCTGGGCTATCAGCAGTTCGACCCAGACCTGAACGTGGCCGGGGTGATTCTGAACGGCGTGGGCAGCGAACGCCACCTGGAGTTCTGCAAGCCCCAGATCGAGGCCACAACCGGTCTCCCGGTGCTGGGCTACCTGCCCAGGAAGGAAGAGTTCATCCAGCCCGAGCGTCACCTGGGGCTCATACCCACCGTGGAGGGCACCGTGGCCCGCCAGTGGTACGACAGCATCATCAACCAGGTGGAAGCCACCATGGACGTGGACGCCATCTTGAAGCTGGCCCAAACCGCCAAGACACCCCAAGCGGCACCGTCCGTCTATCCTGAAAACAAGTTGGGGCCCCGCACCACCATCGCAGTGGCCCAGGACATGGCCTTCAACTTCTACTATCAGGATTCCCTGGACCTGCTCACAGCCTGGGGCGCCGAACTGGCCCCCTTCAGCCCTTTGGAAGACGAAAAACTGCCGGCGAACGTCGGCGGCCTGTACCTGGGCGGCGGCTTCCCGGAACTGTTCGCCCCCCAGCTTTCGGCCAACGCACCGATGCACCAGGCCATACGAGATGCTGTCTCGGCCGGCGTACCCGTCTACGCCGAGTGCGGCGGGCTGATGTACCTAGGGAAGAGCCTGTCCGACCTGGAAGGGGCAACCCACCCCATGGTCGGCGTCATACCTGCGGAGTCTGCCATGTCCCAGAGCCGTCTGACTCTGGGCTACCGGGAGGTGGAGTCCTGCACCGACAGTCCCGTCTTAGAGGAAGGGCAGCGGGTCAGGGGGCACGAGTTCCACTGGTCGACCCTGGCACAACAGCCTAGGCCTGAGGAGTCGGTCTACAAGGTGGTAGACCAGGACAACCGCCCCGACGGATTCCGCACCGGCAATGTCTGGGCCTCCTATGTCCACATCCATCTGGGCAGCAAACAGGGCCTGGCGGAGCGGTTCGTCGCGACCTGCGCCGCCGCGGGCAGGTAAGAAACACGGCGGTTATGTCCGGTACATTTTTACCGGTCTGCCGTTTACGGGATA
>PBMF01000029.1 GCA_002721995.1 Chloroflexota bacterium | reverse complement strand
AAACCGGCCCGGACTCCCCAATGGAGGACTCATGGGTTGGTCTCTGCATCACCCCCACGGACTCATTTACCACGCCCCCCAATACTGCCACCGTGGTTACACCCTATTCGCCAACCTGCTGCCCAACGGGAACCTGCTCTTCTACACCAGCGCCCCTTCCGAACCCGGTCCCATGACCGAAATCGGCGGGCATTCCGGTGGACTGGTGGAACTGGACTGGGACGGCAATCTGGTGTGGCAATTGGAAAACCCCTGGCTCCACCATGACTTCCAGCGGCTGCCCAACGGCAACACCCTGGCCCTGATGTGGGAGGAGATGTCTTCAGACACCACCTTCCGGGTCAATGGAGGGTTCACCACCGCGGAAGACCCGGTGCATATGCTGGGCGACGTGGTGCGCGAGTTCAACCCCAAGGGCGAGGTCGTCCACGAATGGAAGTCCTGGGAACACTTGAGTTTCGACGAGGACATCATCTGACCCCTGGAGGGCCGCAGGGAGTGGACCCACGGCAACAGCATCAATGTCACCCCCGAAGGCAACTACCTGGTCAGCTTCCGGCAGACCAGCACCGTGGGACTGGTTGACCGGGAAAACGGGCGTTTCACCTGGAAGTGGGGGCCGGGGGAGGTCTCCCACCAGCACAACCCCAGCTTCCTGGACAACGGGCATGTGCTGATCTTCGATAACGGTTCCCACCGGCGCGCACCCAACACCAACTATTCGCGCATAGTGGAGATAGACCCGGCCAACAATGACATCACTTGGGACTACCGGGGCGAGCCTCCCATCTCCTTCTACAGCTACCAGATCAGCGGGGCCGAGCGTCAGCCCAACGGCAATACCCTGATCTGCGAAGGGGCCACTGGGCGGTTCATCGAAGTTACCCCCGGCCACCAGATAGTCTGGGAGTACATCAATCCCCTGATGGCCGACAGCGGCAGATTGGCCGGCGGGAGTATCTCGGGCCAGGCCAACGCGGTCTTCCGGGCCCACCGATTCGCCGCCGACGACCCCGCCCTGGAAGGCCGCGATTTGGACCCCACCCGCTACGCCAACCTGAACCGGATATTGGGGGTCAGCTAGCTCCCAGGACCAAGTGCCCGGATTCGTCCACCAGCCGTCCTGAGGTGAGCAATTGGCCAACCACAGCGTCGATGCGGGTTTTCATCGCCTCGGTGGTCCGGCTGTATCCCAGCAGCCTGGCCGCCGACGACGGAGTCTGCGACCTGGCCATTCCGTACGACTGGCCCACCACTACGCCCACGGCCTCGGCCAGTTCTTCGTCGCACACCATATCGAACCTGCGTGCCGATGCCGGCAGACCGCTCCGGTCCCTTATCGGCGGGGTATCCATATCCGTCAGCCAGAAGAAATCTCCCCGGCGGGAATAGCTCTTGGAACCGGCGATCCTTTCCACGGCCGCGTCCAGGGCATCCGCAACGCTTTTCCCTGCACGCGTAACGCCGGCCCCAGCCATGATTCGACTCTGAATCTCTGACATGTGGACCGGGCTCTCTTTCTTCACCACATCACGCGACCATTTCACCAGCGACGCTGAGGGAACGGCCGTCAGGTCGGCGCCGCCGATCTGACGCTCCAGGTTGGCCATCTGATATTTGCTCACGACAGTGGAGGGCTTGGGGGCCGGTCGGTCCTCCCGGGAAATTACAACGCTTTGTTCGGGTTCCGGCTCTTCCCCCAGAGATACAGGCTCTTTGATGGCGGTAAGCACTCGCTCCAGCTCCTGCGCCGGGTTCCTAGTCCACTCGGGACTCCAGGCCCGGTGCAACCGCCAGCCAAGACCCTCAAGCACCTGGGGCCGCAGCCGGTCACGGTCACGGGCCGACCTGGCACTGTCGTAGCACGGTCCGTCGCACTCGATGCCCAGTATGTACCGGCCGGGTCTCGCCGGGTCTGACACCGCCAGGTCTATGGTGTCCGTCCCCAAGCCGGGGGACTGGTTGACCGGATATCCCGCTTCGGTGATCGCCTTGGCCATATGCTCCTGAAACCCGGATGGGGCTCCGGCGTCAGATTCCCTGGCGGGCTCCAATTCTCCCCAGCGGGCGAAGGCCAGGAATGTCCGGAGTGCCCGGATGCCCTGGGACCGGGCCCGCTGGGGGTCGATGTCGTCTTCGGTCAGGTTGGTAAATACTTCGCAGCGCAGCCTGGCCCTGGTGATGAGCACGTTCAGACGCCTTTCCCCACCGTCGCGGTTCAGCGGGCCGAAGTTCAGATCTACCCGGCCGTCCTCAGCCCGGCCGTATCCGATGCTCACCAGCACAACGTCCCTTTCGTCTCCCTGGACCGTCTCCAAGTTCTTCACAAAGAACGGCTCGTCGGGGTGAGCGGCGAAAAACGCCTCGGCGGAGGAGTCTTCCCCTCGCAGTTCCTCCAGCCGGTCCTGGATGGCCCTAGCCTGGGCCATGCTGAACGCCGCCACACCCAGGGAGAGCCCTGATCTTTCCCTGGCGTGCGCCAAGACCGCCTGGGCCACGGCATCCGCCTCCAGGAGATTGGTCCCTGTGGTGCCGCGGCCGTACACGGTGTCAGGCAGGTGGTGATACACCAGTCCGGCCTGCTCCCTGTTAGCGTCGGGACTGGGGAAAAGCACCAACCCACCGCCGTAAAACTCTTGGTTGGAGACTGCGATCAGCGACTCGTGGCGGCTGCGGTAGTGCCAGCGGAGCATACGGCTGGGGGCGTTCTGAGCGGCAAACAGGCCCAGGATGCTCTCGATATCAGCAGTCGTCTCATCCTCGCTGTACTCATCCACCTGGCCCACCGTTTCGAAGAAGGGTGTGGGCGGAAGCTGTTGGCTGTCGCCCACGACCACCACTTGCCTGCCCCGCATAACGGCTCCCAGGGCGTCCACCGGCTTAACCTGACTGGCCTCGTCGAAGACCACCAGGTCGAAGGTCATGCCGCCGGCGCTGAGGTAGGCTGCGATGGAAAGCGGGCTCATCATGAAGACGGGCTTGATCGCCTGCACGGGATTGAGGGCTCTTTCCAATAGCTGCCTGATGGGCAGGTGGCGGCGGCGTATCTCGAACTGGCGGCGCAGCACGGCCAGCTGGCCGCCGCCCTGCTGCCGGGGCATACCATCCCAGTGGAATTGGGCCAGCCGAGTACGGTTGTGGGCTAGGAGACGCCGGTCCAGGTCTTGAAAACTCTCCCGCACCTGCTCGTGGGCGGCGGCGGCGAATGACCTCAACGCGTTCCGTTCCGCCAAGGCCTGCTCCCAAAGCTGCCGGTACCAGGCCCGGTCGTAAGCGTCCACCAGCGCGGTCTCGCCACCGGTCCACTGGTAGGCCGCGTCGAACATGGCCCCCAGACCCTCTGCCTGGCAGGCTGATCCCTGTACGTTCAGCCGCACCACATCGTGGACGCTTTCCATCTTTGCCAGACAACCGTCAATCAGGTCCTTTTGCTGGTCGAAGGGCTGGTCGGCCAGGGCGCCGTGGCGGTCGAACCGGCGGTCCAGGTCCAGGTCCATTCCGAAGGTCACGTCAGAAGCAGCCAGCCTCACGTCGGCCACCGCATACTCCACCCGCCGGGCCAATTCGGAGAGTTGGTCCGAAACAGCGCCGAAGGATAGGTAGTCCAGCAGACCTTCGGAAAGCTCACCGGCGGCGATGTCCCGGTGCAGTTGGGCCAACCACCGGACGACTCGGGACAGTTCCGGCCAGTCCGAGTCCCGGCCCTGCCACCGGCCGCCGAAGGCCTCCATCCCCAGCCCTTGAAGCCGCTCGAGCTGGGCGCCCTTCTCCTGGTAGGCCCGAACGTCATCAACCAATGCCAGCGTCTCTTTGGCGCCGATGCTGGAACCGCCGATGAACAGTCCTGACAGCCGGGTCTTCACCTCACGGTAGTTGGACAGAAGCAGACGCCAGGGCTTTGAGCCTTCATTCTCCAGCACCTGCTTCTCGGTAAAGAGGTCCAGTTCCCACGCCGTTGGCAGTAACTCAGCCGCGTATCCGGTCTTGAGGGCCGCCATGGAGGACCCCAGTTCCAACAGGCTGGTGACGTCGTCCAGGCGCTGCGTCCAAAGCCCGCTCTTTATATCCAACCCGACCAGGTTGGGCGCTTCCGAAGAACGACGCGCCGACGCGGTAAGGCGGTTGGTGCCTTCCAAGTCAGTGGGCGTCCCGAGCCACATCCTCTCTGCCAGGCCCTCAACCCGTTCCACCAATGTCGTCAGGACTATACGGCAATCCTCCAAGTAGGACTGGAGAGCATCCTGGCCGGCAGGCAGCAGTTCCAGCAGCCGGGCGTGACGGAAAGGGTGTTCTTGGGGCGGGCCCATGGCCACGACCCTGGCCTGCAATTCCTCCACCGCGCCCCGCCTGCGCCGGTAGTCAGCCCGGGTCCACTGGTCCATGGATTCAATGACGACGTGGGGGACTCCGTCGCCAGAACGTGCCAGGAGTTCTCCTGCCGCTTGGAACGGGCTGACTCCCGACTGCCCCAACGGCTGGTTCATCGCATCGCAGTAACCGTTCAACCGCTCGCGGAGGCGGGCCAGTTCGGTCAGGTCCTCTTCCACGGCGCCGGTTCGGGGGCGGCCCAGTTCCAGAGTGCGGGACAGTTCGTCCAAGACCACTTTCTTGGCGGTCTTGTGACTGTGCAGTTCCAGACAAGCGTCTCCCAAGCCCACGTTGTCCAGACGGCGTTTCACAACCTCCAGGGCAGCCATCTTCTCCGACACGAACAGCACCGTGCGCCCGTTGCCCACTGCCTCGGCAATCATGTTGGTGATGGTCTGGGACTTTCCGGTCCCAGGGGGGCCTTGGACCACCAGGTTCAGACCTTGGTTCGCGTCAAGCAACGTCAAAGTCTGGGAGCCGTCGGCGTCCACCACCTGATAGGTGGAACCCGGGGGCAATAGCGCGTCCAGGTGGTCGTCGCTGGTGACCCTGGGCGCCGGCTCGTCGAAGCCGTCCTCCAAAAGCGCGCCGATGATGGGGTGTTCGGCGGGAGATGCGTCGTCGGGCCAATTGGCGGCGTCCAGGTCCCGGTACATCAGGAATTTGCTGAAGGAGAAGAACCCCAGAGCGGCATGCTCCCGGTCCACTTCCCATCCGTCCAGGCCGGCCAACGACTCGGTGACGGCGTCGAAATATGTACCCAGGTCCGGGCCCTCGGTCTCCGGCAGTCCGGGCAGGGCAACCCCAAATTCCAGGCGGAGCTTCTCCCGCATCGAGACGTTGGTCTCAGGCTCATCTCCCGTCTGCCGCAGGCGGTACCGTCCTTGAAAGGTCGGGCGTTCCAGGCTAACCGGCAGCAGCACCAAAGGCGCCAGCCGCTGTTCCGGACCGCTCCCGTTGTCCCGCCAGCGGAGCATGCCAAGGGCCAGAAAAAGGGTATTCACTCCCTGCTCTTGAATGAAGGTGTTGGCCAGGCGGTGAGTGGACAACAACCGGCGTTCCAACTCATCTGCCGGGTGGACCGTTTCCAGTCCAATCTCGCCACGACGGGCGCCAGTGGACTCCCCCGCTGGCAAAAGCACCGCAGTGCGGTCTTCGTCCGCCAGGGAAGTGAATATATCCCGGGGCTGATGGCCCGTGATATCGACGCCCCTGGAGCGGAGCAGACGGTAGTTCAAGAGTGGGTTTCGCAGGCCCAGATCCAGCAGGTCCCGCCGCGCCGATTCCAACTTGGCCTGTACTGATTCGGAATGGGTGCCGACCGACGCCGAGACCTGTTCCAAGGAAAGGAGCAAGGGCCTTAGCGTGTCGGATGGCTGCCCCGAGGAAAGGTAGTCCAACAGCCCGGCAGGGGCCGAGCCCGTTGCTATTTCCGCGAGGACTTCCCGGCACCAGGCCGATCTCTCAGCCAACGACGGCCAGACCAGCGGGTCGGAAATACGGTCCTCACCGAACAATAAGGCGCCAAGCGGCAGGTGGCGGGAGACGACCCTTGCGTAGGACTGGGAATCCAGGACCGCATCCAGGACCTCCAGCTGGCCGGGAAGTTCATCTGGGGGAAGTCCGGCGCACATCTGGGAGAATGCGGCTTTGGCCCGGCGGCGTTCACCGGAAAGCAGGTTGGACAGGAACCCGCCGCCCTTGGCCAGCGTATTCCGGATGTGGCCAACATCCTGGCCCCAAGCCTCGGGAGTCAGGAGCGAATCCAGCTTTTCGTGGACCCGGGCCAGAGCAGTGCCGGCATTCAAAAGTTCGTCTAGTTCAGCCTGGAGGGTGGTCCACTCCGGGGCCGCGAGGTTGATGCCGATAAGGTCGGGGGAATCGACGGCCCTGCGGGCCGCCATGATCAGCGCTTGACGTTGGGCCTGGCCCCTGGGCGCTGGGAGCCCCATGGCCTGTGCAAGCTCATTGGCAGCGTCCTCCATATTCTGGAGCGACTGCCGGAATGAACCGCCGCCGAGGTGTTGCTGGTCGTCTGACTCAAAGCCCGTACCTCCGGTCGGCTGCCCCATTTCAGGTCCCGGGACCGGGTCTTGACGCTCGTCTCTGGACATAACATCACGTTAGCACACCCCTCTTTTTGCGGACCAGTCGTTTGGCTCACCTGGTGAATGCGAAAGACCGGCCTCCCTGATCAGGGGCCATGATATACTCGGCAAAATTACGTATGAGTTACGGGCAGCCAGGCATGATTGCCGGCGCCCAACGAAGGCAGGGGAAGCATAGACGCATTCGATATGTCCGAGATCGAAGCGGGCCACCGCCAAAATGGAGAGCTCTACTACGAGTTCTTCGCGGCCGCGCGTCTCAGCGCCGGTCTCTACGTCCTGGGCGTCGGCCAGCCCGACCCTCAATCGCCCTATACCGAAGATGAGATCTATTACATCGTCTCGGGCCAGGGAGTGATTCAGGTCGCCGGCGAAGACCGCCCGGTTATGGCCGGCTCGGTCATATACGTGGACGCCCATGTGGACCACCGCTTCCACTCAATCACTGAAGAGTTGAAGGTCATCGTGGTCTTCGCACCGCCCCGCCATTCCCTGCGAACCCAGAGTTAGGAACAAGAATGTCCGACGTAGAAATAATGGGGATGATTGGCGTCAACCAAGAACGGGACGCCTCAAGAGGAGTTACCGTCAGTCTCTTCGGAGGCGGCATCAACCCCGCCGACGAGATACCCGCCGGAATCGACCCCGAGTACATAGCAGAGTTCTCCCAAGCCCACGAAAACAGCGATTTCGACAAGGTGCTCATCGGCTATTCATCCGCCACGGCAGACGGGTTCGGTGTGGCCGGCTATGCCGCGTCCCGCACCGATAAACTGGGCTTTCTCATCGCCCACCGGCCAGGCTTTGTGGCCCCGACGGTGACCGCCCGGCAGGCGGCAACCCTGGACCAACTGACCGGGGGCAGAATCTCCATGCACATCATCAGCGGCGGCAGCGATTTGGAGCAGCGGCGTGACGGCGACTGGGCCGACCACGACGCCCGATACCGGCGCTCGGATGAGTTCATGGAGATACTGCGCCGCGTCTGGACCGAGACAACCCCCTTCGACTATGACGGCGAGTTCTACCGCTTTGAGCAGAACCTGAGCGAGGTGCGCACCTATCAAAAACCCCACGTACCTCTATACTTCGGCGGAGCATCAGAGGGGGCCAAGGAAGTGGGCGCCAAACGGGCCGATGTCTACGCCCTCTGGGGCGAGCCGTTGGAGTCCATCAGGGAACAGATAGCCGATATCAGAGGCCGGGCCGCCAAGTACGGGCGGGAGATAAGATTCAGCGTCTCCGTCCGTCCCATCTTGGGCGACACCGAGGGCGAGGCCTGGGAAAGGGCGCGGGGAATCTTGGACCGGATTCAGTCGTCGGTGGGTGATTCCATCGGTCCCAACAAACCCTCACGCCTCCAATCCGAGGGCGCCCGGCGTCTGCTGGATTTCGCCGCCAAGGGCGAACTCCACGACAAGCGGCTGTGGATGCCCATCGCCGCCGCCACAGGAGCGGCCGGCAATACTACGGCCCTGGTGGGAACCGCGGAACAGGTTGCCGAATCGCTCCTGGCCTACCACGACATCGGCGCTTCAGCCTTCATCATCCGGGGTTTCGACCCGCTTCAAGACACCATCGACTGGGGTAAAGAGCTGATCCCCATGGTCCGGGAAGGAGCGGCCGCTCGCTCAAGCTAGTCCGATTCAACTGGCTGGAAGTCCCTCTATTTCCAACGTGCCTGCCAACAGCCTGAAAAACCGGCCTGAGTCCACCTGTTGGAGAAGGGTAATCTCCCCCGGTCCTCCGGTGATGGTGGTCTCGCCCCAGGAATCGTTCTCCTCCAGTCCCACGTCCAGGTCCACCTTGGCCACCGTGGCCACCACCGGGTCCAGTGCCAACGCCATCGCCAGGGGGTCATAGAACTCGAACCGCTCCCTGGCAGGTCCCTTCCGGAACCAACCCTGTAACAGGTCCAACGTCAACTTTCCCAGGGGGTGCTCCGACCGGAGTCCCAGGGCTTCCTCCCGCCCAATACTCACCTGACGGCAGGCGGGCAGGTCCACCAGGGTGACGGGTAGCCCGCTCGCCAGGACGATCTCCGCCGCCACCGGGTCGCAGTAGATGTTGAACTCGGCCTTGGGCGTAACATTGCCGGGGCCATCCACCGCGCCGCCCATGACCACGATATTCCTGGCCTGCTCCAGCGCGATGGGGCGCTGCCAGAGGAGCCGGGCCAGGTTGGTCAGCGGCCCCAGGGCCACCAGCGTCGTTTCCCCGAGGTCGTAGGTGAGTCCGCTGTAGAGGAACTCCACCGCCCCTTCGGCAATGGGAACGGTCACCGGCTCACGCAGACGGAGGGACAAACCGCCCGGCCCATGGAACTGGGGAGCGTAGGCATACCTTCCTCGCAGGGGTCTCGAGGCGCCCTTTGCCACTGGTATGTCGCTGCGCCCCGCCGCCTGGAGCAGGGCCAGAGCGTTGCGGGTGGTGCGGGCCCGAGGTACGTTTCCACCGACACTGGTCAGCCCCACAACCTCAACGTCCGGGGACGCCAAGGCCATCAGTATGGCGATGGCATCGTCCACGCCAGGGTCGGTGTCAATGATCATTCTAGTGCGTTGAAGCATGCGTTACCCGCGGTCCATGTTCACGCCCGGCCATCCTCGGGAGGGACATCTACCGGGAGACTGGGTCTTTGTACAGATAGGCGGAATTGGCGAATGCGGTGAGAGCATCCAGCGCGGTGTGCCAGAACCGGTAACCGGTGGCCTGATGCAGCTTGCCCGTGCTCATCACTATGGGCCAACGGGCCAGATCGAGTCCCCGCACCGTGGTGCTTTGCTGCAACCGTAGCTGCCAGGTCAGCCGGACCGCCGGATAGGCCAGGAAAGACGGCAGATTGATCAACTTGCTCTTGATGATTTGGGCCATCTCGCGGTAGTAGACCACACCGTCGCCCGCTACATTGAAGGTACCGGGAATCTCCCGTTGAATGATGATGGATATGACCCGGGCCAAGTCGTCGTCATAGACGAATTGCAGGGCCGGGTTGTTCTCCGCGACACCCAGCATCAAAGGACGGAAGAATGCTCTGGTCGTCTCGTTATCCGCGCCGTGGCCCAGTACCATACAAGACCGCAGCACGGTGACTTTGACCTCTTCTTGCGCTCTGGCGAATTCCTCCAGGGCTAACTCACACAGGTGCATGTCATAGCCGTATGGCACGTCGGGGGAGGCACGGAGCTCCGCATCATCGGATATGGGGATGGGGTTGTCGCTATAGGCGCCGTAGACCAGGTGAGAACTGAGGAATATCAGGTGACTGATCCGCCCTCTGGCACAGGAAGCCATGACGGCCCGCAGTGTATCCAAGTTCTCCTGGCGTACCTCTTCGATCTCCCGGCGGCTGGCCCCTTTGCGTGGGTTGAATGCCAGATGAACCAGGGTAGTGGCGCCCTGATCGTTGAGGTCGTCGTCGATCGGCTCGGACACATCCTTCCGGTAGACGGCGATGTTGTGGAATGGGACTGGTGGTGATTTGACGTCGAAGGCGACCAGTTTCCGGAGGCCGGGTTCCTGTTCCAGCCGCTCCAGAAGCTTGGAGCCGATGTAACCGGAAGCCCCGGTAACCGCCACTACCTTTCCCTGCTGGGCCATGTTGTCCTGCCTAAAAGGTCTCGGGTAAAGGTTACCGGAGGCGGGAAGTCAGCGGCAACATGCTGCCAAGCCAGGTCTGGGCCGTTATCCGGACTTTTTCCAACTTGCTCAGGGAGACTCTGGTTTCCAAGACGTCGTAATCGGATGCCTCGATGCGGTCCAAGACCTTGGAGTACAGCGCTCCCAATACCGCCGGGCAGGCACGGGAACGGCGCGACAGGTAGGGCAGCAGCTTGAACCCCCGCTGAAAGTAGTCCCGGGCGCGCTGGGATTGGAAGGTCATCAGGTCTTGGAACGCCTGATTGCGCACGCCGTTTCTCAGGTCTTCTTCCGAGTAGCCGAAGCGGGCCAGCTCATCCTGGGGCAGGTACACCCGTCCCATGTCCAGGTCTTCCCGCACGTCTCTGATTATGTTGGTGAGCTGCATGGCCAGGCCTAGGTCCACGGCGTAGCCCTTGGCGTCATCATCTTCATAGCCGAATATCTGCAAGCATATCAGCCCCACCACCGAGGCCACCCGGTAGCAGTACTCCCGCAGCTCATCAAAGTCTTGGAACCTGTTTTTCACCAGGTCGCTTTCCACGCCCAGAATCACTTCGCGGAAGTATTCCTTGGGGATGTCGTACTGCCGGGCCACGTCGGCCAGTGCCAGGGATACGGCGGTGGCCGCGTTGCCCGAATAGGTATCGTCCAGGTCCGACTGGAGGTCCGCCAATGCCTTGAGTTTGGCATCGGTGGTGGTCTCTTCGTCCACCGAGTCGTCACAGTGGCGGCAGAAGGCGTAGGCCGCGTAGATGGCGCGGCGCTTGGCGGCGGGCAGGGTCAAGAAGGCGTAGTAGAAGTTCTTGGCTTCACGCCGGGTGATCGTGCGGCAAGCCTCGTAGGCTGATTCCAGGTCCATGGTGGGAGATTGCATGGCATCCACCGGCAGCTACCAAAAGGGATTGGGGTTTTCCAAACAGGCAAAAGGGGCATTAGCCTGCCCAATGATTTAACGTCCAACAGCTCGAACCGAAGCGTGAACAGGCTCCGGTTCCGCGGGACAGCCCAGGCCGGGGACACGTTCGGCCTGGGCGAAAAATCTAGCGGAGTCTACTCGCCGACCACCTGGACCATGACCTCCCGGGGGCGGGGGTGGTCCAGCTCGATGAAGAAGATGCTCTGGTAGGTACCGAATTGCATCTCTCCTCCGATCACCGGCACCGTCTCGCTGGTGCCCAGGAGCAAGTGCTGGAGGTGGGCATGGCCGTTGGGAGATTCGTCTTCATTCATATTTACAGTACGAATCTCAAAGTCGTTGTGCTTGTACCCGTTTTCACGGGGAGACATCTTCTCCAAAAACACGGCCATGTCTTCCAGAAGCAGCGGCTCGTTTTCGTTTATCTTGACGGCCGCGGTGGTGTGTTTTGAATAGATAACGGCAAAGCCGTCTGCTATCGCCGAATCGGCCACACATTGGGCAACCCAATCGGTGATATCAATGAACTCCGGCGCCGTCTGGGTGTCCACCCGCTTGCAAAAGGACTTGCTGATCATTTCGTGTACCCCTTCCTATTTGTGCCCCGAACTAATTTCAGATTTAGGTTGATATCCCTTCAATACCAGTCCCTGTCCTTAAGCTGCTACTTGGCCGAAACCGCCCTAGAATACCTTCCCAGGGCCAGCAAAGGCCAGTAGTTGCGGTACAGGTGGTAGTTAATCATGAAACCAGCGGGCATATCCAAGCCCTGGTAGCTGGTTTCCCCCGGATTTGGCAGGGCGTCCAGGCGCTCTCCCACACCGTAGCCGGGGAACCCGGTCCCGGTGAAGTAGGGCTCATCCCATGCCCCATCCTCCTGCTGGGTACCGGCCAGGTATATTACACCCCGCCGGGCCCCTTCGCATCCGTGTTCTCCTGCGGCCACCAGACCCAATAACGCCCACGCAGTTTGCGACGCGGTGCTTGGCCCCACGCCTCTGAGGGCGGGCTCCACGTAGGATCCACAAGACTCACCCCAGCCCCCGTCTTCATTCTGGTGGGCCAGTAGCCAGTCCACAGCCCGTTTTATATAGGGCTGAGACATGTCTTCGCCGATGGCCTCAAGGGCGGGCAGTACCGCTCCCGTGCCGTAGACGTAATTGACGCCCCAGCGCCCGAACCAGGACCCGTCTTCTTCCTGCTCGCTGGTCACGTAATTGTAGGCACGGATCACGGCCTGGTCGTCTTTGGTGTAGCCGAGCCGCCCGTACATCTCCAGAAGATGGGCGGTTACGTCCACGCTGGGCGGGTCCAGGTTTTCGCCGAAATCAGAGAAGGGTATCTTGGTCAGATACTTCTTGTTGTTGTCTTTGTCGAAGGCCGCCCAGCCCCCGTTCTTGGACTGCATGCCCTCCATCCATTCCACACCGCGCTGGATGGAGTCTGCCCGACGCGGCTCCTCGGCCTCCGGTAGACGTACCGGGTCAAGGGCCATGACCACTATGGAGGCGTCGTCGATGTCCGGGTATTTCTCATTGGCGAACTCAAACGACCAGCCGCCGGGGCGCAGGTCCTTGGAACGCACCTGCCAGTCGCCGCCGGAGAATATCTGATTGTCCAATAACCAACGGGTGGAGTCCTGGACCATCGGGTCTTCCGGGTCTATACCAGAGTCCATCAACGCCAATTGGGCCAGGCAGGTATCCCAAACGGGGGATACGCATGCCTGTACGGTGCATTTTTCCTCGTCCTCGATGGCGAAACCTTCGAAGCCCTGAAACCCCTTCTTAACCGCCTCGTGCTCAGGGCCGTAGCCCATGACATGCAGGGCAATCAGGGAGTAGACCCATGGAGGTTGGATCCCGCCCCATGAACCGTCGGCCTCCTGGTGCTCCAGGACCCATTTCATGATGCGGCGCTCGGCCATGCCCCGGAAGGGATGGACCGGCAAGCGTTGGTAGAGGCCCACCGCCTTATCGGCCCAGTAGAGGAACTTGGCCCAACCCAGACCGTCGGTGGGCTTGGGCAGGGAATAGTCGGTGCCATCCCGGCCGTCGGGATACAACTCGTCGATGTTGGCCGACTCGGGCACAGGGCAATGGGGCTGGCGGGTAAGGATTATCAGCATGGGCACCACGGTGGCGCGGGCCCAACTGGCAAACTCGTAGATGTTGAAGGGCGCCCAGGAGGGGAGGAAGATCATCTCAGAGGGCATGTTGGGCGTGCCCTTCCAGTCCCACTGTCCAAAGAGGGCGAACCAGATCTTGGTGAACACCCGGACCTTGGGCATCCCGCCCTTGGACAGGATGAACTCCCGGGCCTTCCGCAGCGGCTCCGCGTCCGGTGAATGTCCCGCCAATTTTAGGGCGAAGTAACATTCAGTCGTGGTGCTCAGGTCGCCTGGGGCTTCGTAGTACTGACCCCAGGAACCGTCATCCCTTTGCTTACTGAGGATGTAGTTGCAGACCTTGCGCCAACGCTCCTCGTCATAGCGGCCGGTGAAATGGCAGAGCATCAGGTATTCGGCTTCCATGGTGGCGTTGGACTCAAGCTCACCCCACCAGTACCCGTCGGGATATTGGGTACGGCGAAAGTAATCATGGGACCGGCCCACAGCCTGGTCGGCCGCCTGATTGACGTCCATATTTTTCGGTTCGACTACCAAATCTATACCGCGCTATCTATACTGGGCTGCTCTGCAGTTCTCCCTTCACATATCCGTGGGCAGTGAACCAGTCCACCGCCTGCTTCAAGGCATCCTCGACGGGACTCTGGGGCTGGCCCAGTTCCCGCACCGCCTTGTCGCAACTGACGTAGGCCGGCGTCTTCGATGCCAAGACACCCTCAACGGGAATAACCGGCTCCCGGCGGAGAATCTTGCCCTCAATGAGCAGGTCCGCGTAACCGACACCCACCACCAGCCAGTAGGGCGCCCTGATGCGGGGCGCCGGCAATCCGGTGATGCTGCTAAGAGTGTCAAATATTTCCTTCAATCCCATATTCCGGTTGCCCAGGATGTACCGTTCGCCAATCTGTCCTTTTTCCAGGGCCAGGATGTGGCCCTCCACCACGTCTGCCACGTCCACGACGTTGATGCCGGTCTTCAAATAGGCCGGGACCTTCCTTCTAAGGAAGTCCAGGATGATCCTTCCCGTGGGCGTGGGCTTAACGTCCCAGGGACCCACCGGCGCTGTGGGATTTACCACCACCACCGGCAGACCTTCCGCCGCCATAGCCAGGGCCCTTCGCTCGGCTTCGAACTTGGAACTCTTGTACCGGCCCTGGAGCTTGTTCATGCCCAAAGGAGTATCCTCGTCCCCCAGACCGTCTTTGGGGAGCCCGATGGTCCCCACCGTGCTGGTGTAGACCGTCCGGGATACCCCCGCCCTGCGTGCCGCTTCCAGCACGTTCACTGTGCCCTGCACATTGGTCTCGGCCACCTTTGCCAGTTCTTTAGACCAGAATGTGTAGGCGGCGGCGACGTGAAACACAGCCTCACATCCCTGGATGGCCCGGTCTAGGGAAGCCCGGTCCAAGATGTCGCCGTCCACGGGGATGACTCCCGTGTCTTCGATTGTTAATCGGTTGTTACCGGGGCGCACCAGCGCCCTAACGTCATCACCGCGCCGCCATAATTCGCGGGCCAAATTGCCGCCCACGAAGCCCGTGGCGCCGGTGACCAGTACTTTCATTTGTTAAGTCAGGCCCGCTGGCGCAGGCCATCGCTGGGGCTGATAACGCCGGTGGCTTCCATATAGGCCACCGCGAAGTTGGTCAAAACCGCCTGGCAAAGCTGCAGCTGCCTCTTCAGCTTCAGCATGGTCGGGATGCGCCACGGCATGAGTAACACGTGGGTCAGCACCTTGTACGGAGATTTGGCCAGGCCAGGCAGGTAACCCGGCAGACGCTGCTCGGCAGTGTCCAGGACCACCCGGACCGATAGGAAGGGCACGCCCGCGTTTTGGGCGGCTTCGGCTACCCGGTAGTCTTCCATATTCACGCTGTCCGCCTGGTACTTCGCCCGAAGTTCCACCCGCTCAAATGGGTCAACAACCAGATGGTCCACGGTAAGAGCGCCGCCGGTGCAGACCGGCACCGTCAGATCCAGGGCCGCCTGTTCGGCGGATTTCATCATATGGGGGTCCGGTCTGATGGCCTTCCCCGCACCCAGGGAAGCCCCGTTCTCCAATGAGTAACGGTCCGCCAACAGAATGTCGCCAGTGTCCAGGTCCGGGTTCACGCCGCCGGCCACACCCAGGACCAGGACGTTGTCGGAATCCGATTTCAAGTCTTTGGCCAGCGCGGCCATGGCGCTGCCGGCCCGGTCCGGTCCCACGCCCAAGACTCTGAACTCCACCGGAGGATGTACCCCGGTGGCGTCTTCGATCTCAAGCATCTCCCGCCGAAGCCCAATCAGCTCCTGCTCCATGCTGGCAGCCACTATCAGCAACTTCCTTGGCCCGAACGTCAGGCGGCGGTGATCCCGCCCTTATGGGCGGCGCCGGACTTGATCAGGGTGGCCCAATCCTTGGGCGTCTTCACCGCGGTGAAGATGGTTGCGGACTCGAACCCACAGTGCATCATGCAGTTGGCGCAGCGTGGGTCCTTGCCGACACCGTATCTGTCCCAGATGTCCTGGTCGAAGAGTTCGTCAACGTGCTTTACGTGCTCGTCCGCCAGGGGATAGCAGGGTTTGCGCCACCCCATCACCGTGTAGGTGGGATTTGACCAGGCGGTGCACTGATATTCCCGCTCTCCCTTGAGAAAGTTCAGATAGAGGGGGTTGTTGTAGAACCGGGCGCCCTCTGAGTTCTCCGGGGCCAGCAAATTTTGGAACAGGGTGTGCGACTCGTTCCGGGTCAAGAACATCTCCTGCTCCGGCGCGTCTTCAAAGTCAAAGCCCGGGGAGATCATGGAGCCTTCGATGCCCATGTCGCCCACCAGCCGGAACATCTCCGAGAGGTCGCCCACATCGCTGGTGCGGAATACCGTGCTGTTGGTGCAGACGCGGTAACCCCGGTCCAAGGCCGACTGGATAACCTCAACCGCCTTCTTGAACACACCCTGGCGGTCCACTGACTCGTCGTGCTTCTCTTCCATACCGTCCAGGTGCACCACCCAACACAGGTACTTGGAGGGTGGGATCTTGTCCATCACCCGGTCCAGCAGCAGGCCGTTGGTACAGCAGTAAACGAAATACTTTTCCTTTATTAGGGTATTGATAATCTCGTCGATGTGCGGGTGGATGGTCGGCTCACCGCCGGCGATGGACACGATGGGCGCTCCCGACTCGCGGACGGCGCCCAGGGCCTCTTCCACAGGCATCATCTTGTCCAGGACCGACTTGTACTCGCGTATCCGGCCGCAACCAACGCAGGCCAGGTTGCACATCTCCAGGGGCTCCAACATGGTTACCAGCGGAAACTTCTTCCTGCCCTTGAGCCTGTTTTTAAGCAGATACACCGCCAATCTGGCGGACAATTCCAACGGACGTTTGGCGCGTTTGGCCTTCTCTGGTCTGGTTGTGGTGGTCATATCGTCAAAACCTCAGCGGGCTTCCAATTTTAATTTGGGATACCGGCGGCGAATCGCCTAGTACTCCCTTCGCGACAGAAAGTCTACCAGTTCTTCTGCTTCGGTCTGTGCCCATTGGGGCAGCGAAACGGGCTTCAATGCCTCCAGGGCCTGGGCCGCGGCCTCCTCGGTGAGGCGTTGCGAGTGTTCCTGGGAACCAACCTCATCCAGGATGGCCAACACCCGCTCCACATCGTCTTCTTCCAACTCTTCTTGGCCGTATATGCGCAGCAGGTCGTCCATGGCAACGCCGCTGGCCCTCTCCAAGGCGAACACCACCGGATAGGACTTCTTCCGGCGGCGAATGTCATTTCCCGTCGCCTTGCCCAGGGTCGCTTCGTCTCCCCAGATCCCCAGGTAGTCATCCCTGATCTGGAAGGCCTGTCCCAGGCAGTTACCGAACTTGGCAAAGGCCTGGACCGCATCGGAGTCCTCGGTGCCGAGGAGGGCGCCTATCTCAAGACCGCAGCGAATCAATGCGCCGGTCTTGCAGGCAATCATATATAGGTATTCGTCGGCCTTGATGTCCGTCCGGGACTCGAAGTCCAGGTCCATACACTGGCCTTGGATCATCTCCAGATAGGCTTCGGTCAGGATGCTGGAGACCCGAAGCACAGTTTCCGCAGGGACGTCCTTGTCCACTACATTAAGGAGGGAAAGGTCTCCCGTGCATTGCAGTGCATTTCCGGCCGAGAGGGCCTTGGGCATCCCCCAAAGGTGCCAGACCGTGGGTTGGTGACGCCGCTCCACGTCTTGGTCTTGGATATCGTCGTGTATCAATGAGAAGTTGTGGATCAGTTCCAGGGCCGCGGCGGCTGGCAACGCGCGGGAGTAGTCGTTGGCCAGGGCGTCGCAGGCGAAGAGGCACAACGTGGGACGCAGGGCTTTACCTTGAGAGACGGCCGTTTCCATCTCCCGGCCCTGCTGGTTGACCCAGCCAAGGTGGTAGCGGAGCAGAAGGTAGGCCTCTGAGGAGTGAATGGCGGGCACGGCCCTATAAAGCTCTTGTTCCACCGAGCTTTTATATCTGGAGAACATCCCAGGTAGCTTCGGACCCTGGTCAGGAACCCCCATCGGCTGCTGTGCGCCGTCTTGGGCCATACTCATCTTCTCGTCGAAAACGCTGTCAGGCGTGGATACATCGGCATACGATGGAAGAAAGTGGAGAAATGCTAGCAAAGCGATTTGGACGATGTCAAGATAAATCAGACTGGAACGGCGCCCTGGAAACCGCCCCGATTCAGGGGATTTTTCCCGGTTGAGACCACGCCTACCGGGTGACTGTCCGGCCTGGACATTGCTTGGTATAATCTAGCCAAGATTCCAGCACTCTGCCCGCCCTGACCGGGTCCATGGACCTACCGCCCGGGCGAAGCAGGTCGAAATTCGCCGAAAGAGGGACCAACTCCACAGGCGTGAATCAGCTACGGAAAAAGGTCCCGATTTTCTTGTTGACACTGCCCCATAATTAGTTTATATTTCTACCTTGTAACGAATGTTACATAAGAGGTGCCACGAGCCTGGGGAAGCCCCATGCCCGCCGCGCCTTATTCATGTAACCGGAAGATTGCGGGTACGGCCCGTACCAATAAATACTAAAGAAACAAAAATTCCAAGGAGGAGCACATGGCTGAACAGGATATTGCGTTGATGGCCCACCTTATGCGCCGCGCCGGTTTCGGTGCGAGCCGCGCCGAGATCGAGGCCAAAGCCGCGCAAGGTTATGACAGTGTAGTCCAGGAGTTGCTCAACCCCGAGACCCAAGAGGCCGTCGAGGAAGACCTGCTCTTTCGCTACAACCCCTCGTACTACGAGGCCGCTGCCATCGAGAACAACGTGCAGCAATGGGTCTGGCGGATGATCAACAGTCCCCGTCAGCTCCAGGAAAAGGTAGCCCTCTTCTGGCACATGATCTTCTGTGCTGGCCACAGCAAGATTGACAGCGGCGCCGAGATGGGCTTCATGGTCGATCTCTTCCGCGAGGAAGGCATGGGGAAGTTCGACAACCTGCTGCTCGCACTGTCCAGAAACCCTGGCATGATGTACTACCTGGACAACACCGAAAGCCACAAGACCAACCTCAATGAGAACTACGGCCGCGAGCTCCTCGAGCTGTTCTCTCTGGGCGTGGGCATGGACGAAGCCTTCAACTACAGTGAAGACGATGTCAAAGCCTGTGCCAGGGCCTTCACCGGCTGGAACGTGGCGCCCGCCTATCCTCCGTTCCCCCATGGCCGCAGCCCGTGGAACTTCCGCTTCGACCCTGCCGACCATGACACCACCGAGAAGACCTTCCTGGGTCAGACCGGAAACTGGAACGGCGAAGACATCATCGAGATTATCTGCAATCAGCCGGCCACCGCACGCTTCCTGGCCCGGCACATGTACAACTTCTTCGTTGCCGACGAGCCCCAGATTCCCGCCTGGCGGCTGACCCCGCCCCGCGACCAGGCCGCCATCGAAAAGATGGAGAAGGCCTACTGGGACTCCGACCACTCGATCAAGGCGATGTTGGAAGTCCTCTTCACCTCCGACTTCTTCAAAGACGAGTCGGTTCGTTACGCCAAGGTAAAGAACCCCGCCGAGATGGTCGTCAGTCTCCTCCGCATGACCGGAGAGTTCGACGGCTACAAGCCCGGTCTCTTCGACTACTCCCAGGAGCCCAAGTACATGGGTATGGACCTTATGAACCCGCCCACAGTCGAGGGCTGGCACACCGGCCGGGAGTGGATCGACAGCGGCACGTTGGTCGAGCGCATCAACTTCGCCTCCGACCTTCTGGGCAACACCGAGTCCCCCGGAGTCCGGTCCCTGGTCGACCGGCTGATGAAACTGGGTGATAAGCTCAGCCCCGAGCAGTTCGTCAACGGCTGTCTCGACCTGACCGGCCCTGTGGTCGTCACCGACGACACCATGAACCAGTTGCTGACCCATGCCACCAAAGAGGGTGAACTCAGCCACGGCAACGACGCCGAACAGGCCGAGTTCGTACGCCGCTCCGGTGAAATGTTCCAGATGATCGCCGCCACTGCGGAATTCCAGTTCGAGTAAGTCCCTAACCAGACTCACTCTAGACATACTTACTAATAGTTAAGGAGAAATCATGGTCTCAACCCAGAAAGATCCCGTATTGGCAGTACTTTCCCTCTCTGGTGGAAACGACGGCCTGAACACGATAATCCCCCGCAACAATGGTCTCTACCGGGACTTCCGGCCCACCCTGGCCGTCCCCGAAGACCAAATCATTCCGATCAACGACGACTTGGGCTTCCACCCCACCATGGGTCCTCTGAAGAAGTTCTGGGACGAGGGCAAGCTGGCCATCTTCGTCGGTATCGGATATCCCACCCCCAGCTACTCCCACTTCCGCTCCATGGACATCTGGCACACCTGTGAGCCGGAAATCATCGGCACCGAGGGCTGGCTGGGCCGGACCACCAAACAGCTCGACCCCAACTCTGAGAACGTACTGACGGCCGTCAACTTCGGCCGCGGTCTGCCCCGGGCCCTGGCCATGGACGGCGTACCTGTCGCCTCCGTGGGCAACCTGGAGACCTACGGTCTGTTGACCGGCATCGACGGCGAAGCACAGCGGAACGACGCCCTGGACGTGTTCGGCCGCATGTACGCCCCCGCCATCGGCACCGGCGCGGTCATGGACTACATCCACCAGACCGGCACCGACGCTCTCAAGGGCGCCGACATCCTGGCCACCGCACCGGACAAGTACTCCTCTGAGGTAGAGTACTCGCCCACCGCCATCGGCCAGTACATGAAGAACATCGCACAGACCCATCTCGCCGGCTTCGGCACGCGGATTCTGTACACCACGTCTCCGTACAACGGTTTCGACTCACACGCCAACCAGGCCCAGGCCAACGCCGGTCTGTTGACCGACGTGTCCAACACCGTTGACACCTTCTTCACCGACCTGCGGAACCATGGCGCTGCCGACAACGTCTCCCTGTTGCTCTTCAGCGAGTTCGGCCGCCGCATCACTGACAACGGCTCCGGCACCGACCACGGCGCCGCTAGCGTTGCCTTCATGGTCGGCGATAACGTCAAGGGTGGCATCTACGGCGAGTACCCCTCCCTCGAGCTCTCCGAGCAGGAAGAGGGCGGCAACTTGAAGTACAACCTGGACTTCCGGTCTGTCTACACCGACATCCTGGAAGACTGGTTCCAGCTCGACGCCAAAGAGATCGTCGGCGGCAGCTTCGAGAAGACCGGATTCTTCGCCTAAGCGGCTTCTAGGAAAACCGCGTTGGGCTGCATACGAAACAGCAGCCCAACGTATCTACACTGCAAGGAGGTAAGAAACAGATACTATGTCGACACACCTATTCGGTCTAACCAGTCGAACCTACAAGCATAGCCACGCTGTTGGCCGTGCAGAGTTCGCCGGCACAGGTTTCCGTAACGCTACGGACCTGGCAATCTCTCCCGACGGCACTGTTTTCATCTGCAACCGGTCCTATGAGAACAGGCCCGACGGCGTCCACGTCACCGCAGTGACTCTGGACGAAGAGTACATCACCGAGTTCGGCGCATACGGCGAAGCCGACGGTGAATTCATATGGCCCACCGCATTGGCCTTGGATAGCAAGGGCAACCTCTACCTGGCCGACGAGTGGCTAAACCGCATTTCCAAGTTCACCCGCGACGGCGAGTTCGTCGGCAAGTGGGGAACCGCAGGCTCCGGTGACGGAGAACTGAACGGCCCCGCCGGCCTGGCCATCGACGCCGACGACAACATGTATGTCGTTGACGCCGGCAACAGCCGGGTACAGAAATTCTCTCTGGACGGCAAATACATCAGCCAGTTCGGTTCCAAGGGCAGCGAGGACGGTCAGTTCAACATGCCCTGGGGCATCGCCCTGGACAGCGAAGGACACATCTACATCGCTGACTGGCGCAACGACCGGATCCAGAAGTTCACCCCCGACGGACAGCACGAAGCTTCCATCGGTTCCACAGGCAGCGGCGTCGGTCAACTGAACCGGCCCACCGGCCTGGCAGTGGACAAAGACGGCGACATCTACGTCGCAGACTGGATGAACAACCGCATAGAGGTCTTCGCTCCCGACGGCCGCTATATCACCCAGTTCCTCGGCGAAGCCGAACTGTCCAAGTGGGGCCGCGACAAGCTGGCCTCCAATCCTGACATGATCCGTCAGCGGAACCTGGCCTACGCCAGTGAGCCCGGCTTCGAAAGGAACCTGGCCCACCCCTGCGCGGTCCGGATTGATCCCGAAGGCAGGATTGTCATCATCGACCACACCCGGAACCGTCTCCAGGTCTACGTCAAAGAAGACGAGCCCGCGCTGGTGTAAGCACTCCAATCGGCAAAAGAAAAGAGCCGGGGCGATTGCCCCGGCTCTTTTTTGTTATCTCAGATGACCGTGCTTCGAAGGAGTTGGCGAATCTAGGAGTCCGGTCCCTCCGGCATTCCGCCGTCGATCCAGGTCACAATCTCATCCACTTCCTCGGGGGATAGGAACGGTCCACGCAGGGGCATCTTCCCCGATGTTCCCACACTGCGGGCCAAAGATTTCACCAAGTTGGTCTGCCGGCCGGGGACACCCGGTTCGATGGAACGCAGGCCGGACAGCACCGACTCCTGCAGCTCCTGAGGGGTTTCCCAGTAGTAGGCATGGATTCCCGGCAGCGGCTCTCTACCCCACCGTTCGATCCAGCGGGCCATGATTCCGTCCAATATCTCTTTCACCCTGGGCCAGTAAACGACCTGGGTCTCGTTGGTCTCTTCACTCATCGTCTTATCTCTTCAAACTCGAGTAATAACTTCTCAGTCAACGGGGTGCTCATCCACCTTTTCCCGGTGAAGCAGCTCCAATGAATGGGGAATAACCGGCATCACCACATCCAAGCACTCTTTAACCGCCTTGGTGGAGCCCGGCAGGGTGATTATCAGCGTGCTGCCCCGGATGCCCGCAACTGACCGGCTGATCATGGCCATCGGTGTGAACTTCAATGTTTCGGCGCGCATCGCCTCGGCCATTCCCGGCACTTCCTTGTCCAGGATCGCCAGGCAGGCCTCGGGGGTAACATCGTGCCGGCCCATTCCGGTGCCGCCGGTGCTCACGATCAGGTCAACGTCGCCGGAGTCGGCCCATTCGGCCAATTTGGCGGAGATGGTGTCCTTATCATCGGTCACTATCTCATAGCGCACGACCTCAAAATCATCGCCGCCCAGGGCCTCTTTTATGGCCTCGCCGCTGCTGTCATCCCGCTTCCCCTCAGACCCCGATGTGCTAACCGTTAAGACGGCCAATCCGAACATGAAGGAAATAATACCACAGGCAGAAGCCAGGCACGACTCAAACCGGTTCGTTGACAAGAAATATGGCTCCAACTATAGTCACAAGGCAATCGCCGACCCGGAGGACCGCACGGCCTTGAGCTCCGACCCAAACTGTGTTTTCTGCAAAATATCAGCCGCCGAGGAACCTGCCCGTTACCGGTACCTGGACAACGACCTGATGGTGATAGTGAACAAGCTCACCTGGGTGCCCTTGATGCTGCTGGTGATACCAAGAAAGCATATGAGTCAGATCCAAATGTGGAGCAGCGGTCTACTTACCCGCATGGGCAACCTGGCGGTGGATATGGGCGCCATGTATTCACCCAACGGGTTCCGCATCCTCTCCAACTTCGGCCGCGACGGCATGCAGAGCCAGAGCCACGGCCACATCCACGTCATCGGCGGGACCAGCCTGGGACCCTACGCCTAACAAAGCTGTCAGCTACCAGCCGTCAGCTTTCAGTAAACCGGGAAACACTTCCCCTTAGGAGAAAAACATTGGCTGAGACGATTCTTTACGAAAAGCAGGGCAACATCGTTGTGATGACACTGAACCGGCCCGACTCCCTGAACGCCATCAACCGTCAACTCCGCCAGGAGTTATCCGACGCCATCGTGGAATTCGACAATGACCCTGAGGCCTTTGTGGCAGTGGTCACGGGCGCCGGCCGGGCATTCTGCTCGGGAAGGGACCTGAAGGAACGGGCTGAAGACAACGCCCAGGGAATCCAGGCAAAGGCCTCGGCCAGCATGCGCAAGGACACCCCCTACATGTGGCCGCAGACCTGGAAACCCATGATTGCCGCCGTGAACGGCTTTGCCCTGGCCGGTGGCTGGTCCATCGCCCAACTCTGCGACCTGCGCATCGCGTCAGAAGACGCCAAGCTGGGAATATCCGAGACCAAGTGGAGCCTGCTGCCCCCCTTCGGGACCGTGCTCACCAAGCAGATGCAGCTTTCCGCAGTGCTGGAGTTGGTCCTAACCGCCCAGCCGGTCACCGCCCAACGCGCCTACGACATGGGGTTCCTAAACAAGGTGGTGCCCGCCGCCGACCTCATGGAAGAGGCCATGGCGATGGCGCAGAGCATCGCCGACAACGCTCCCCTGGCCGTGCAGACCTTCAAAGAGCTGGCCTACCGGGGCCTGAATATGTCCAACCAGGACATCTCGGCCCTCACCTACCAGATGTACGACGCCCTGCTGCTGACCGAGGACTCCAGAGAGGGCCCCAAAGCATTCGCCGAGAAGCGCAAACCCCAGTGGAAGGGACGCTAGGTCTCGCGCAGGTAAGAAAGGCAGTTAACGAGAATAGGGGCGGGTTTGAAACCCGCCCCTACGTTTGTTCCTGACCTTGATGCTTAAGGAACCCTAGAGCTGGTACTCGGGCAGTCTCAACAGCTGCTTGGCGATTACCAGGCGCATGACTTCGTTGGTGCCCTCTCCGATGATCATAAGAGGCGCGTCTCGGTAGTAGCGCTCCACCGGCGATTCTTTGATGTAGCCGTAGCCGCCGTGGACCCGCATGGACTCCATGGCGACCTCCAAGCAGACCTCGCTGGCGAATAACTTGGCCATGCCCGATTCCAGGTCCACCCGCTGGCCGGTATCCTTCTTGGCGGCGGCGTCATAGACCAGGAGGCGGGCCGCCTGAATCTTGGTGGCCATGTCCGCCAGTTTCAACTGGATCGCCTGGTGATCGGCGATGGGTTTGCCAAAAGTCTCCCGCTGCTGGGAGTATTTGATGGCTGCCTCGAAGGCTGCTTGGGCCACGCCCACAGCCCGGGCCGCCACATTGATGCGGCCGGTCTCCAGTCCACTCATGACCATACCAAAGCCGGCGCCTTCTTTGCCGCCCACCAGGTTGTCCTCGGGTATCACGAAGTTGTCGAAGATCAATTCGCAGGTATCCAGTCCCCGGTAGCCCAACTTGTCCAGGTCACGCCCCACCTCGAATCCCGGGCCGCCCTTCTCGGCCACGAAGCAGCTGATTCCCCGGTGCCTGGGCTCCATGTCGGGGTCGGTGCGGGCCAGGAGACAGAACATATCTCCGTGNCGTCCGTTGGTGATGAACATCTTGGTGCCGTTCACCACGTACTCCTCNCCGTCCTTCTTGGCCGNGGTCTGNAGNTTGGCCATGTCNGTGCCGCCGCTGGGTTCAGTGAGGGCCAAACCNCCNCGTTTCCGTCCTGAGGCCAGGTCGGGCANGAATTTTTCCTTCTGCTCCTGGGTNCCGTAGTGNGTCAGCACATANGTGAGGATGTGATGGGTACCGATGGCGCCGCTCAGNGTCATGAACCCCTTGCTCAGTTCCTCGAAGATGGTCGCGAAGGTGGTGTAGTCCAGCCCCATGCCGCCATACTCNTCGGGCACGGTAATACCGAACAANCCCAACTCCTTCATGCGGTCGATCAGATCNTGGGGGACGGTGTCTTCGGCATCGTGTTGNGCGGCCACAGGCTCCACTTCACGCCGCACAAAGTCGCGGACCATGTTCACAATCTGNGCTCGGGCCTCGGGGGGTGTCGTGGTCAACGGGGGTCTCCTTTCATGGGNAAATCAGCCTCGATTCGAGGGCTTCAGATGTCTGGCAGTCTATCCCANNCCCTGTGAAGGGTCAAGAATAAAACGGGGCGTCCAACNCNTGTTGGACACCCCGNAAATTCCCAATCTCCCATTCAGTAACGGCCTAGTCCTCCGCCAACACCGCCTGGGCCGCGGCCAGCCTGGCCACCGGCNCCCGGTAGGGCGAGCAGCTNACGTAGTCCAGGCNNGTCAGGTGGCAAAAGACCACACTNGCCGGGTCNCCGCCATGCTCCCCACAGATGCCNATCTCNAGGTTGGNATTTTCCCGCCGCCCNGCTTCGACTCCCGCCTTGACCANGGCNCCAACCCCCTGGGGATCTATTGAAGCGAACGGGTCCNTGGGCAGAACNCCCTCGTCGATGTAGGACCGCAGGAATTTGCCTTCGGCATCGTCGCGGCTGAACCCAAAGGTCATCTGGGTCAGATCGTTGGTNCCGAAGCTGAAAAACTCGGAGTCCTTGGCAATCTCTCCNGCNGTNAGCGCCGCCCGGGGAGTCTCAATCATGGTGCCGAACTTATAGTGGACCTTAACGCCCAGGCGTTCTTGGACCTGGGCCGCCACCAGGCTCAGGTCCTGGCGCAGACGGTGGATCTCTTCCACATCAACAGTCAGCGGGATCATAATCTCGGGGTTAACGTCGAGGCCATGCTGGACCAACTGCGCTCCCGCTGTGATGATCGCCTCAACCTGCATGCGGTATATGGCCGGGAAGCTGAGTCCCAAGCGGCAGCCCCGGTGACCCAGCATGGGGTTGGATTCCCGGTGAGAGTCCACCAGATGCAGGAACCGCTCCTTGTCATCCAGGTCTGCTTGTGGCGCGCCGGTGTGCCGCATGCCCAAAAGCTCTGTTAAAAGGGTCTCATAGGGCGGTAGAAATTCGTGGAGCGGAGCATCCAGCAACCTAATGATCACCGGCCTCGGTCCCATAACCTCTAAGATTCCCTGGAAGTCGCCCGTCTGAAGTTCCTTGACCCGCTCCAGCGCTTCGTAGAAATCCCACACGGCCTCTGGGGCTTCCGCCTCGTTCTCGGCCCGGAACACCCGGTCGTTGTTGGCCCGGCGCCACTCCTCGGCCGCCTCGGCATTGAGCAGCATCTGCCTTACGGCGGGCAGTCGCCGCGAGTCCAAGAACATATGCTCGGTGCGGCAGAGGCCAATACCTTCCGCGCCCATGACGATTGCCTGGGCTGCATCTGAGGGTGTGTCGGCATTGGCCATCACACCCAGACGGCGGGTGTCGTCGGCCCAGCCCAGCAGCACTTTGGCCTCGGGCAGGTCGTCCAAACTAGGCTGGATCGTGGACAGTTCCCCTTCATAGACGCTGCCCAAAGCGCCGTCCATGCTTATCTGCTGCCCTTCATTCACCGTCTTGCCATTGGCTGTGAAATGGCCGGCGTCCAGATCGACCTGGATGTCCTCGCAGCCAACGATGCAGGGTTTGCCCAAGCCACGGGTCACCACCGCGGCATGGCTGGTCACGCCGCCTCGGCTGGTCACCACACCAACAGCGGCAGTGATGCCATGAATGTCGTCAGGCTTGGTCTCAGGGCGCACCAAGATCACGGACTCGCCGGCGGCCGCCAATTCCGCGGCCCTGGTCGCGTCAAAGCAAACCGTGCCTGAGGCGGCGCCAGGAGAAGCGGGAGCGCCACGGCCGAGGAACATCCCTTCCAGCCGCCCGTCGTCCAGATCGTCGGAGAATTGGGGGACCAATAGGTTGGAAATCTCTTCGGCGTCCACACGGAGCAGGGCCTGGGATTTGGTGATGAGACCCTCATTCACCATGTCCACTGCAGTTTTCACGGCGGATAGGGCGGTGCGTTTGGCGGAGCGGGTCTGTAGCAGAAACAACCGGGAGTTCTCGATGGTGAATTCCACGTCCTGCACGTCCGCGTAGTGCGTTTCCAGGTCACCGGCCAGAGACATTAGCTGGTCATAGTTCTCCGGCATCTCGTCCCTCAGGCTGGCGATGGGCTGGGGGGTCCGAACCCCCGCCACCACGTCCTCGCCCTGGGCGTTGGAGAGAAATTCTCCGTATACCGTGGCCACGCCGGTGGATGGGTTTCGGGTGAAGAGCACGCCGGTCCCACTGGTGGGGCCCAGGTTGCCGAAGACCATGGCCATGATGGTAACGGCAGTGCCCATACTGTGGTCGATCTTGTGCAGGTCTCGGTAGAATACGGCCCTGGGTGTGTTCCAACTGCGGAACACCGCCTCCACGGCGGCCATGAGTTGCTCCTACGGGTCAGATGTAGGCTCGGAGCCGGTGGCGGCTTTGGCAACCTGTTTGAAGCCGGACACCACCTCCTTTAACTGTTCGGTGGAGAGTTGGAAGTCCTGGGTCACGCCGGCCCGGGCTTTGTGTTCGTCGAGGACTTTCTCAAAGGCCTCCGCCTCCACGCCCATAACGACCTCGGAGTAGATCTGGAGGAAGCGGCGATAGGCGTCGTAGGCGGGGCGTGGGTCGCCCATCATCTTGGCCAGGCCCGCAACGATCTGGTCGTTGATGCCCAGGTTCAAGATGGTGTCCATCATCCCCGGCATGGAGATTCTCGCGCCCGAGCGTACCGACACCAATAGGGGATTGGTAGGCGATCCGAATTCGTGCCCGATGGATTTCTCAAGTGTCTGTATGTTATCCCTGATGGACTCTTCCAGCCCATCGGGAAGGTTCCGGCCCCTGACCAGGTAATCCCGGCAGACCTGGGTGGAAATAACAAAGCCCGGCGGGAGTGGTAGTCCCAACCGGGCCATTTCACATAGATTGCTTCCCTTACCGCCGAGTAGGTCCGCCATGGTGGCGTTCCCTTCGTCGAACCGGTACACGCTCTTGGCGGTCTGAGGCGCCTGGATGGTCATGAAACCAACCTCCCACTGCCTTTACCCACCTGGGCTTTAAGACCTCGGCGCCAAGGGTATTACCCCGGCGTCAGCCACCGGAATATATACCCGTCCCGGCAGACAAATCAACTCAAGGGAAAATTGATTTCAGTTACGAATCTGCGCCTAGCGTTATACGCTTTACGCAGATATATCTATTTGAAATACGAATATCGTATCGGTCTAGCTAGGTTTCGTCGGAGCTTACAGGAGAAATTCCAGGCCGCGAAATCCGGTCTTAGACTTCGCGGAACTGGGGTTCCGGCTCCGCGATATCGAAGCCGTGGGCCCAGAGTTCATCCAGCCGCGCCTGCTCTTCGTCGGTAATCTCCGGAGTGTCCAGGGCGCTGGTGTACTCGTTAAGCTCATCCAGGTTGGTCAAATTAGGCAGCACGGAAACGATGGGCTTCTGCTTCAACACAAACTGGATGGCCGATTGGGCCATGGTGCGCGAGTCCTCGTGCACCAGGAACCGCACCCGGTCCACCTTCCTCATGGCCTCGGTCAACCATTCGTTCTTCCGGTGGGCCCGGTGGTCATCGGGATCGAAACTCGGCAGTCCGTGGTCGAACTCCCCGGTGAGGGTGTTGGAGGCATGGGGGACACGGGACAGGAGGCCGACGCCATTCTCCTCAGCGATCTTGATCAGGTCCTTGGCCGGGTCCTGTTCCAGGATACTGTAGATGATCTGGGCACTGTGGATATCCCGGTCACGCATGGAGTATTCGCCCTCTTCGAACCATCCGATGTCCGGCCCCAAGGCCACGCCGAAGTAGCGTATCTTGCCCTCGAACTGGAGCTGTTCCAGTGTCTCGAAGAGTTCGTCCTTCTCCAGGTCGGCCAACTTGATGTTGTGGGCTTGGTAGAGGTCGATGTAATCGGTGCCTAGACGGCGCAGGCTCTGCTCGCAGGCATATTTGACGAATTCTTTGTCAAACTTCTGGGCCCGCTCCTTATGACCGTCTCTGGGCGTGGGGTCGTAGATGTCGTATCCGAATTTGGTAGCGATGATGATGTCATTGCGCTTGTGGCCCAACACCGTCGCCAATATCTCCTCGCCGTAGCCGTCCCCATAGGTATCGGCAGTGTCGAAGAAGTTGACTCCCTTCTCCACAGCGTTCTCCAACAGGGCCTTCTTATCGGCGTCCTCTATCTTGCCCCACCAGTTGGTGGCAACGGTCCAAACCCCGAATCCGACCTCGGACAAGACCAGGTCAGTCCCGGGCAAATTGCGAAATTTCATAATGCTTTCATCCTTGGGGCCAAAGGTACGCGATCCGCGTCCTTTGGATTATCGGTCGTTTTGTTTCTAACCGGTGGCTACGGTGAGGCCCAGGCTGCCCTTGATGTCGTCGATGCGGCGCTGGTATTCGGCGTCGTCCAATACCGGCTTCATGTTGCCCAATTGAACATTGGTCAGGACTTCAATCCAGGAGGTGCAGCCGCCATACTCTGGCAGGTAGGGCACGGTGACCGGGTTCTCCAGCTCATAGACCCGCAGCAGAAGAAGTGACAGGGGCATCATCGGCTTCCAGTGCAGCCTAGACTGGGCGTAGGCGGTGGTCCAGATGTAGTGTGGCTCCAGGTCGTCCACCTTCTCCTGTTCGGAAATCTCCAGGACCTCATCCGCCCGGGCGAAGTGGCTGAAGGTGATGTGAGTGTCGTCTTGGGGCTGGTCCAGCAGGTTCTTCAGCGCCGGCTGGTAGGCCGGCTGCAGCAGTTCTTCTTTCTGGTGGAGGTAGGTGGGGTAGAGCAGGAACTCCCGGTGAATGACTCTGAAATCCTTGCCATCTTCGTGGATCCCGCCTTTACGCAACAGGAGGACTTGGACTCCCTGGGACATGGCATCAACGGTTACAGCCCATTCTTTCAGGGCCATTTGACAATTGCTGGGTAACATCTATTCGGTCTCCGCGGAAACAGGTGAATTGGAAAAATAAGGACGGACCTGTCAAATTCACCACTATCTAGAGAATTCTGGAACAACCAGAAAGTACTAGAAGAAATTTGACAAGGTCAATGTTATCACCGGCCCAAGTTACGCTCAATCCCCGATTGATCCGGCCCTGGATTTGAACGTAATTTCGAGGATAGGATGGGCGGTCAGGCGATGGGGACGATGCCGGTGGCATCGGGCTTGGCGAGCTTGTCGTTGGGGGACAACCGCTCGGCCATCAGAAACTCGCGGAACGCTCGCTGGGAGGGAGACAGGTAGCGGTCGCGGGGTTGGATCAGCGTCAAAGGACGCCGGCAGTCCCAGCCCGTCACATCCAGAATCGTCAACATTCCGGCCCGCAGTTCGGCGGTGATTCCCAAGCGGGATATGACCCCCACGCCGCCGCCAACGGTGGCGGCCTGCTTTACCGCCTGGTTGCTGCCGAATTCGATAGCGAACTTTGGCGCCACACCCAGTTCCCGTAAATGACGCTCCGCGGCCTCCCGGGTGGCCGAGCCGTCTTCGCGGGCGACCAGGCCCAGGTCTACAACGTCCTGAGGAGTCAGCTTCCCGGCATTGGCCGCCGGGTGGCTTGGAGAAGCCACAAAAACGATCTCGTCGTACTGGAACTCTGTGATCTCCAGTTCGTCGTTGTGCTCGGCAACGTGGTCACCCACCATTCCCAGGTCCATATCCCGGTCCAGAATGCGCTGGACTATGGTCCTGGTATTGCCGATGACCAACTCCACCTGAATATCGGGGTAGACCTGGCGGAACCTGCCAACGACCAGGGGCAAGACGTATTCCCCTGGCGTGGTGCTCGCCCCCAAGACCAGATGCCCGAACTGAAGGCCCTCCATCTCCTGGACGGTTTCCAGGAGCCTGTTGGAGAGGCTGAATATCTGCTGGGAGTAGGCCAGCACTGCCTCTCCGGTGTCGGTGATCCTCAAGCCGCGAGGGCGGCGGTGGAAGAGTGTTATACCCAGGAATTTCTCCAATTCCTGTACCTGTATGGACACCGCTGGCTGGGTGATCTCCAGGGCCTCGGCGGCACGGGAGAAGCTCAGGTGGTTGGCGACCATCTGGAAGATGTAAAGCTGGTGGAAATTCAATTGTCCGGACGCCGGGCGCTTGGCCGATTGAATCATGGTTACTGGTCCGTACCGATCAGCCGCTCAAGTCCCAGCAGCCGGGCCAGATTTCCCGTTGTTACCTCAGCGACCTCTTCCACCGAAACGCCTTTGATCTCGGCCAGGGTCTGGGCCACCGACTGGACATGCCTGGGTTCGGTCCAGTTGGTGCGGTATTTCTTGAACGGCTGGGGCGCTGCGTCCGTCTCCAGGACTATGTTCTCCAGAGGGATAACCTTGGCCACATCCTGCAGTTCGGGCAGCCGGGTCAGGGGCCGGGCCAGAGAGATGAAAAAGCCGCAATCTATGGCCTCTCTGGCCGTGGCCTCATCCCCTTGAAAGTAGTGCATCGCGCCGCCGACGGCGCCGGCGTTCTCCTCGCGGAGTACCTTGAACACGGCCGGGTGCGACTCCCGCGAGTGGAATATGATGGGCAGGTCCAGGTCGAGGGCCAGACGGATGTGGGCCCGAAAGACCTGATCTTGGACATCGTGATCGGGAGAAGCCGGCAGGTAGTCCAGGCCAACCTCGCTGATACAGACCACCTTGGAAGACGACTTCGCCAGCCCCTCCAGCTCCGCGTAGGTCTCATCGGTGACAATCTCATGGGCTTCCATGGGGTGGATGCCGACGCCGGCGTAGAGGGGTGCGTATTTTTCGGACATGTCGATGCAGTCCTTGGTGGACTGGACAGTGGTCCCGGCAACTACGACAAAAGCTACGCCCGCCTCGTTCGCCCGGTCCAATATCTCGGGCATCTCCCCGGGAGCGTACTGGTCAAGGTGAGTATGGCAATCACCCAGCAAGAATTCGCTAGGCATCTGGCTTAACCCCAATGGTTAGGTGTAATCGTAAAACCAGTAAAAGGCACCGGTATTAAGTCATGGTAGGAATCATATACTACAGGTATGAATCGAGGTCAAATTTCGATGTATTTCGCTATGCGTTGGACCAATGGTTGCGAAATACCCTGTAAACTTGGCCCAATTCTAGGTGTGTAGCTTGGTTTTTCCGAGTTATGTCGAGTGTTACCAACCCGGCGAAATTCGCGGGCCGAACAGTGGCTACGAGACTCGTTGACAGGCACAAAACACGATGTTACATTAATTGTTGACCAAAGTGGTCGACAATGTTAAATTATCGACCGGACCGCGCTGCGCGTGGCCCGTTTGGCCTTCACCTGGTCCATTTCCGAACTAAACCTAGGAGCCTTTGATGACCACACCCAGGGTCATTTCCCGTGAAGCCACTTCCAGAGAATTGGACGCTGATTACAAGTGGGGCTTTACCATTGATATCAATTCCGACCTCGCCCCCAAGGGGTTGAGCGAAGATATTGTCCGGCTGATCTCAGCTAAGAAAGAAGAACCCGAGTGGATGCTCGAGTGGCGTCTCAAGGCCTACAGGCATTGGGAGAAGCTGAAGTCCCAGGCTCCCACCTGGGCCAACGTCGAACATCCGCCCATCGACTACCAGGACATCTATTACTACGCCGCCCCCAAATCGGACGCCCCCAAGAGCCTGGACGAGGTCGATCCGGAGGTGCTTGAGGCATTCGACAAGCTGGGCATCCCCCTCCAAGAGCGGGAACGCCTGGCCGGTGTGGCTGTTGACGCGGTCCTAGACAGCGTATCCGTGGCCACCACCTACCAGGATATGCTTGAGAAGCACGGCATCATCTTCTGCTCCATGAGCGAGGCCGTGAAGAACCACCCCGACCTGGTGCAGAAGTACCTGGGCTCGGTGGTCCCCTACGCCGACAACTTCTACGCCACTCTGAACTCAGCCGTGTTCAGCGATGGGTCCTTTGCCTACATCCCCAAGGGTGTGCGCTGCCCCATTGAGCTCATGACCTACTTCCGCATCAACCAGGCCGACTCCGGCCAGTTTGAACGGACTCTGATCGTCTGCGAGGAAGGGGCCTACGTCAGCTATCTTGAAGGTTGCACCGCCCCCGCCAGGAAGACCCATCAACTGCACGCCGCGGTTGTAGAGCTGGTGGCCCTGGACAATTCCGAGATCAAATACTCCACCCTGCAGAACTGGTTCCCCGGCGACAAGGACGGGCAGGGCGGGGTATACAACTTCGTAACCAAGCGCGGCAAGGCCGCCAAGAACGCCAAGATTTCCTGGACCCAGGTTGAGACTGGCTCGGCCATCACCTGGAAGTACCCCAGCGTCATCTTGGACGGCGACAACTCGGTGGGCGAGTTCTACTCGGTGGCCCTGGTGAACAACCACCAGCAGGCCGATACCGGCACCAAGATGATTCACAAGGGCAAGAATACCAAGAGCACCATCGTGGCCAAGGGAATCTCAGCGGGGCAGGGCAACGCCACCTACCGGGGCCTGGTCAAAGTGCTGCCCTCGGCCCACGGCGCCAAGAACTTCACCCAATGCGACTCCCTGCTGGTGGGCGACAAGTGCGGGGCCCACACCGTGCCCTACATCGAGGTCAAGAACCCCACCGCCCAGATGGAGCACGAGGCGTCGACCTCCAAGGTCAGCGACGACCAGCTTTTCTATTGCCAGCAACGGGGCATGTCCGTGGAGGACGCCCATTTCATGATCATCAACGGCTTCTGCCGGGGCATCTTCCAGGAGCTCCCCTTCGAGTTCGCCATGGAAGCATCCCAGCTCCTGAAAGTGAGCCTGGAAGGAGCAGTCGGTTAGATGGCCAAGACCACCACCCCTCTACTGTCCATCAAGGGACTGAAAGCCTCGGCCGGCGATCTGGCGATCCTGAACGGCATAGACCTGGAAGTAAACGCCGGGGAAGTCCACGCCATCATGGGACCCAACGGGTCAGGTAAAAGCACGCTGGCCAACGTACTAGCAGGCCGGGCCGATTACACGGTCATCGGCGGCCAAGCGCTCTTCGAAGGAGAAGACCTACTGGGACTGGAACCGGAGATACGGGCCCGTATGGGCGTGTTCCTCGCCTTCCAGTACCCCCTGGAACTTCCTGGCGTCCGGGCCTGGCAGTTCCTGAAGGCCGGGGTGGACGCCAAGCGTATCCACAACGGTGAAGAAGAGATGAGCGCCCGGGAATTCGATCAGATGCTCAAGGCCAAGGTGGAACAGGTGCAGATCGACCCCGACCTAGTCAAACGGGCGGTCAACGAAGGGTTCTCCGGCGGAGAGAAGAAACGAAACGAAGTCCTGCAGATGGCCGTGCTCGAGCCCAAATTGGCCCTTCTGGACGAGACCGACTCGGGCCTGGACATCGACGCTCTGCGCATCGTGTCCGAAGGCGTGAACAAACTGCGCTCCCCCCAGAATGCGGTTGTGTTGGTCACCCACTACCAGCGAATCTTGAACTACATCACTCCCGACCACGTCCACGTCCTTTTCAACGGGCGCATAGTACGGTCCGGCGGCCCTGAATTGGCCCACGATCTGGAAGAGAAGGGTTACGACTGGATCAAAGACACCGTTGACGTGGGCGCCTAGCGGCCCGCCCGCATCGAGACCGCATGACACGCGCACCCGCCAAATACGCCCAATACTTTGCTGATTTTCAGTCGCTGACCCAGGGACCCGGGGCAGCGGCTCCCTCCTGGCTCCAGGACATACGGGATAACGCCTGGTCCCGGTTCGCCGCCACCGGCTTCCCCACAGCGCGGCGCGGCAACGAGCGCTGGAAGTACACCAACGTCAGGCCCATCGCCAAAGAGGACTTCGGTCTCCCCAAGAATACGGCCCCGTCCAACGGTTCGAAGACCTTGCTGCCCTCGTACCAATTGGACACACCCACGGTCCACGACCTGGTGTACGTTGACGGCATCTACTCGCCCCAGCTGTCCTCCCCCGCCACCAGCGGGGTCACCGCCGCCAGCCTGGCACTGGCCGCGGTTGAGAACAGCCCAGGCCTGGAAAGCCACATGGCCCAGTACGCCCCTTCTGACGACGGGTTCACCGCTTTGAACACCGCCTTTCTCCACGACGGGGCCTACGTCCACGTAGCCGACGGCCACCCTGAAAAGCCGGTGGTCCGCGTCTCATACCTCACCACCAAGGGCACCGATCCCAAGGTCACCTACCCCAGGACCCTGGTGGTCGCCGGAACAAACACCGACGTCACCGTGGTGGAGAGCTACGCCGGCCCCGCCGACAGTGTCTACTTCACCAATGCCGTCACCGAAATATCCGTGGCCGACGGCGCGACGGTTGACCACTACCGGTTACTGATGGAAGGCGCCCAGGCCTTCCACGTGGGCACCAGCCGGGTCAAACAGCACAAAGACAGCAGCTTCAGTTCCGCGTCCTTCATCCTGGGCACCGCGCTTGCTAGGAATGACATGGAAGTCCTGATGGACGCACCCGGGGCGTTCTGTTCGCTGAACGGGTTGTACCTGACCACGGACAACCAACATATCGACAACCTGATCAGCATCGACCACGCCCAGCCCGACTGCACCAGCCGCCTCAACTACAAGGGCATACTGGACGGCAAGTCGCGGGCCGTGTTCGGCGGCACCGTGATGGTGCGCCGCGACGCCCAGAGGAGCGATGCCGAACAGGCGGACAAGAACCTGATCCTCTCCACCCAGGCTGAGGTTGATTCCAAGCCCAGCCTGCTCATCTACGCCGACGACGTCAAATGCAGCCACGGCGCCACCGCCGGGCACATAGACGCCGACACACTGTTCTACCTGCGCAGCCGGGGCCTGGACCTGGGCGCGGCCAGCAGAATGCTGATCCATGCCTTCGCCGGTGAGATAATCGACACGGTGAAACCCGAGCCCCTGCGGGACTACCTGGACACCACCTTCTCGGCCGCCATACCCGACAAGAACATCCCCATCGGGGCCGCCAGATGACCACCGGGACCTTCGACGTGAACAAGGTCCGCCAGGACTTCCCATTGCTGAACCAGCAGGTGAACGGGAACCCGCTGGTCTACTTGGACAACGGGGCCACTTCCCAGAAGCCCCAGTCGGTGATAGACGCCATCGTGTCCTATTACACGACCACCAACTCAAACGTGCACCGCGGCGTCCACACCATGAGCCAGCAGGCCACCGACCACTACGAAGGGGCCCGGACCAAGATTCGCCGGTTCATCAACGCCGGTGAAGACCACGAGATCATCTTCACCCGGAACACCACAGAGGGCATCAACCTGGTGGCCCACTCCTACGCCCGGCAAAACGTGGGGCCCGGCGACGACATCATCGTCTCCAACATGGAGCACCACTCAAACATCGTCCCCTGGCAGATGGTCTGTGAGGAGAAGGGCGCCAACCTGAAGGTGGTGCCCATCGACGACAACGGCGAACTGCTGATGGACGAGTACGAGAAACTGCTCAGTCCCCGCACCAAGCTGGTGTCCATCACCCACGTGTCCAACGCATTGGGCACAATTCTGCCCGCCGCCGAGATAGTACGGCTGGCCCATGCCCAGGGAGCGCCGGTGCTCTTGGACGGGGCCCAGGCTGTCCCCCACATGCCGGTGGACATGCAGGCCCTGGACTGCGACTTCTACGCCTTCTCCGGCCACAAGCTCTTCGGGCCCACGGGGATTGGCGTGCTCTACGGAAAGACGAAGTACCTGGAAGCCATGCCTCCCTTCCTGGGCGGCGGCGAGATGATCAAGTCCGTCACGTTTGAGAAGACCATCTACAACGACCTGCCCTACAAGTTCGAGGGCGGCACCCCCGACATAGCCGGGGCCATCGGCCTGGGCGCGGCGGTGGACTACGTGACCAACCTGGGCTTCGACCAGATAACCGCCCACGAAGAAGAACTGCTACGCTACGGGACAGAGGCCCTTAACGCCATAGATGGGGTCCAGTTGGTGGGTACCGCGCCCCACAAGGCGGGCATCCTGTCCTTTGTCATGGACAAAGCCCACCCCCACGACATCGGGACCATCCTGGACGAGCAGGGCATCGCCATCCGCACCGGTCACCACTGCGCCCAGCCCGTGATGCAGCGTTTCCAGATTCCCGCCACCGCCAGAGCCTCGCTGGCCTTCTACAACACCAAGGAGGACATCGACGCGTTGGTCAAGGGCATCGACCGGGTGATTGAGGTCTTCAGCTGATGTCGGGCCTGAGCGAGCTCTACCAGGAAATCCTCCTGGAGCACAACAGCAAGCCCCGCAACTTCAAGACGGTGGACGACCCCAGCCAGACCACCGAGGGCTACAACCCCCTCTGCGGCGACCAGATCACGCTGTACCTCAAGGTTGTGGACGGGGTGATTGACGACGTGGGGTTCCAGGGCGTGGGCTGCGCCATCTCCAGGGCCTCGGCTTCCATGATGACCCAGAGCATCAAGGGGCAGAGCGTCGAGAGAGCCCAGTCCATCTTCGACGCCTTCCACCACATGATCACCGAACCAGAGGGCGAACTGGACTACGACACCCTGGGCGACCTGGAGACCCTTTCCGGCGTCAACGAGTACCCCACCCGAATCAAGTGCGCCATTCTGGCCTGGCACACCATGAAGTCGGCCCTCACCGGCGATGTGGACCAGGTAACCACCGAATAACCGCCCCTAGGCGCGTTTGGGGCGGGGTTTGTATCCCATCGGAACTTTGGTTGCTCCCAGCGCCTCGCTCTCAAATGGGTACGCTGTGGTAACCTGATTGCGATTCTTTTTCTTGGCCAGTTGACCCATGTCCCAACAACACGACGTCCCTCTAGACGGCCTCTACGGCGACCTGATAATGGCCCACTACCGCAACCCTCATAACCACACGCCCCTTGATGAAGCGGATGTGGAGGCCGAGGAGTTCAACCCGTTTTGCGGAGACCGGGCCACCATCCAATTGAAATTGGACCCCGCCGGCGCAGTCGGCGGCGTGAGTGCCCGTTCCGAGGGCTGCTCAATCATCCGGGCCTCAACATCGATCCTGTCCGATCTTCTGACCGGGAAATCCCTGGACCAGGTGGAAGAGCTGGGCAAGAAGTTCCGCACGTTGATGCAGAGTGGGGCCGGGACCAAAGATGACGGACTGGGAGATTTGCTGGCCCTTCAGGTGGTGCGCCAGTACCCGGTGCGTATCAAATGCGCCTTGCTGCCCATGACCGCCCTGGAAGAGGGCATCAAGGCCTACCGCTCCAAATCCCGCTAGTCTGCCTCGGACTGGGCGGGGACCGGCACAACCACAGGCGGCTCGCTTTCCACGGATACCCTGTCATTTTTGCCGGTGATCGCCCAGGTCGCGAAGACCATGATGGTGATCAAGATGGACGGCATGAACAGAATCGCGTGGATGACCGGGCATATCCCAATGCCTCACCGTCGCCAACCCCGATGGTGGTCAGCAGATAGAAGACGGCGAATTCAAAAGTCCCCACTGAAGCTGGAAGGGACGGCACCAGGGCCACAAAGGTAAGAGTGCCGATGACCAGCAGGGTGGCCACCAACAGGGAGATGTCTATCTCCATCCCATAGGCCAGGACCCAGGCCGACAGTCCCAGCAATACCCAGTACCCCAGGGTCAGCGCGAATGACCAACTCAGGCGCACCCAAGCCCGGATCAGGCTCTTTAGGGATGAGGATGTGGAGGCCAAGAGCTGCAGGTTGGTCAGGCCGGGCCTGGAGCCGATCCAGATGACTACCGGCACGGCCACCACACTGACCAGCGCCAGCACGGCGGCCCCGATGACGTATGGGGTGAAGCCCTTGAGGCTGGGCAACACCATCAGCCCCACACCGAGCAGGATTGCTCCAATCACGAAGTCCAGCACGCGTTGCACACCCAGAGTGGCCGCCACTTCCTCACTGCGCGCCCTGTAGCGCAGGGTCAGCAGAAGGAATTGGGTTGCTTCACTGACGATNCGGATNGGGGAGATGCTGTTTAGGCCGATNCCCGCGTTCTGTACCAGTAACAGCCGGTGCAGGGGAATCTTGTCGCCGATGAACAAGACCTGCCAGCGNTAGGCGCGCAGGGCGGTGGCCGCCGAGAACACTGCCAGGGAGAGTAGGCCGTACCAGACGGGGAAGTCGTCGAAGGCCNCAGAGAGGGAGCCCCACTCCATGTCCTTGACCATGACCAGGCCGATAACGACAGCGATGGNCAAACCCAAGAACAACCTGAGTTTGGGGTGGAAAAGGGACTGCCGGAGGATTCTGGCCGCTGATTCCATATCGCGTTCAACCGCCAGGCGGGTTGGGGCTGATATCAGGCCCCGGAGGTCATTGGGAAATCCGGTGCCTGATATTCAAGCTACGCGGGGGTGTTCGCTAAGTCAAGGAACTCCGGCCGGCCTTTGAAACGGTTGCGGCCCTCTACTTCCCGTCCTTCAGCAGCCCCTTAAGATAGGCGATGTGACCCTGGTGCTGGTAGACCTCGCCCACCACCTGCCGAAATATGCGGCCGATGGACATCTCAGGCCGGGCCTCCCTGGGCACCTCGTCCATCTGTTCCGGCGTAACCGTCTTCAGATAGCTCAGAGTAGCCGCCCGCACCGACTCGCCGTACTTCACCATCTCCGCCAGGTCGTAGGCCGGGAAGTTGGCCACTTGCTCCTGGGTGTGGTCGAACCCATTGTCCCTGGTGGGCAGGCCGAATTTCTCGTACCAGCCCTCGGTCTCCCAGAGCTCGGTCTTGCGCTGGATAAAGAACTGGAACCACATGTCCTCCACCCTGGTCATGTGCCAGAGAATCCAGCCTATGGGGTTGGACTCAGGCCCGGCGCGCCACATCAGGTCATCGGCGGTCAGGCCGTCCAAAGCGTCTTTCAGGTACTCTGCCTCGGTATTAAAGGCATCTTCAATAAACTCATTCAGAGTCATCGTGGTTTCTCCCTGTCGATATCTGGGTGAGGATTTTGCAGGCCCACATGATACACCTCTCGGGAGACTCCACGGTATGCTAAACTGCACTCGGCGCACGCCTGGCGCCACTGACAAAATAATCGCGGATAAAATCCCAGGAGCACACTAGATGGCAGACACTTTGATCACGGCCGAGGTCCGGAACCTGATCGGTTCGGAGACCCCGCCCGAGAAGAACCGGTTCCCCCTCAGCGACGAGATGGCCTACGACTTGGCCGACGCCACCGAAGACCCCAACCCCCTGTACATCGACAAGGACCATGCCGATGCCAGCCGTTTCAAAGGCCTGCTCTGCCCTCCCCTGGCCACCTGGAAGGACATCGCACCGTCCATCGGCTACTTCGGCGCAGGTCAGGAGTCCCACTTCGACGTGCCACTGCCCTTTAACAGCTACGGACTGAACGGCGGCAGCGACTGGCAGTTCCTGCGGCCCCCGTATGTGGGCGATTGGGTAACGCGCCAGTTCCAGATCAAGGACATCTTCGAGAAGCAGGGCCGTTCCGGCCCACTGATCTTTGTGGTCCGCCGCGAGACCCAGACCAACCAGCACGGCGACGCCATCAGCGTGGCCGACCGTGTGAGCATTCACCGGGGCCTGCCCCCGGGCGAAGAGGTAAAAGCCGCGGTCGACTCCGGCAAGGCCCTGGAATCGGTGGTGGTCTCGCCGCCCGCCCCCGAGCAGACGGTGCCCCGGTCGGTGCATGATGCCGGCGCCCAAAAACACTTCGAGGATATATCCGTGGGCATGGAGCTGGACCCGGTGGTGAAAGGGCCGCTCACCACCACCCATCTGGTGCGCTGGGCCGCCGCCAATGGGAACTACGCCCGCATCCACTGGGACCTGCCCTTCGCCCAGCTGCACCAGGGCCTGGCCAACGTGGTGGTAAACGGCTCGCTAAAGAACCAGTACCTGGGCCAGTTGATGGTCAAATTCGCCGGTGAAGAAGGTTGGTTCCGCCGGTTCTATGTGGAACACCGCGGCATGGACCACCCCGGCGACATCATCACCGCCACTGGCGTGGTGACTGCCGTCCGCGAGGTGGGCAACTACGGGCACGTGGACTGCGACGTGAAGTTGACCAACAACCGGGGTGAACAGACCGCCACCGGCAGGGGCACGGTGGTGCTGCCCAAAAAGGGACAGAGCTTGCCACTCACCTGGGAGTTGGAAGACTGATGCCAGCTGGGCTTCTCTCCGGACTCCGGGTAATCGACTTCGGCTCCGGGATTTCCGGCCCTTGGTGCGCCAAGTTGTTGGCCGATTACGGGGCGGAGGTGATCAAGGTGGAGCCACCCGATTGCGGAGACGGCGCCCGGCAGATGGGTCCCTTCGCCGGTGACGATCCGGACCCGGAAAAAAGTCTGACCTTCCTTTACCTGAACACTAATAAGAGAAGTGTCACCCTGGACCCCTCAACGGTGACCGGACGGAAGGTTTTCCACAGGCTACTGGCCGATGCCGACGTGCTGGTGGAAAACCACACCCCTTCGGCAGCAGAAGAATTGGGACTCGACTTCAAGACACTTGCCGACGTTAACCCTCAGCTTGTCGTGACTTCCATCACCCCATTCGGTCAGACAGGTCCCTACCAGGACTACCAGGCCACCGACATCATCACCTACGCCCTCAGCGGACTGATGTACCACTCCGGTGATTCGGACCGGGAACCCCTGAGGAACGTCCTAGACCAGTCCTTCTACGTGGCCGGCGCCAACGCCGCCGCCGCCACCCAGGTGGCCCTATTCGCCCGTCTCACATCCGGGGAAGGACAGCACGTGGACGTTTCGGCCAGCGAATGTCTGGGTGGCCACCTCGTGCAGCCCCTGCCCTACTATAACTACATGGGGGCCATAAAGGGCCGCCGTCCGGTCCGGGGCGCCGGCTTCGATGAACTGATGCCCGCCCGGGACGGTTACGTTACCCCGTCCGTCCAAGGGTCCCAGCCCTGGTCCACCATCGCCGGGCTCATCGGCGTGGAAGAGATGCAGGACGAAAAATTCGCCACCGGGGCCGGGCGCATCGCCAACGGTGAAGAACTGAAAGAGTTATTGCTCAAGGGATTGTCCCAATGGGACCGCATGCCCTTGTTCCTTGCCTCTGGAGAAGCGCGCCTGGTATTCGGCATGGCACAGGACGCCGGAGACCTGGCAAACTGCCCCCATCTGGAAGCACGGGAGTTCTTTGTGGAAGTTGACCATCCCGTTGCCGGCCCGGCCCAATACCCCGGAATATCCGTCCGGTTGCCGGGCGAACCCCTTACCGACACTCTCCCGGCCCCGCTACTAGGGCAACACAACGCCGAGATCTATTGCCAAGAGCTTGGCTACTCCGCGGAAGAACTGGTCTACCTCCGCAGCAACGGTGTGATCTGATGTCCGAAGCTCCGCTGAAAAATATCCGCGTCCTGGACCTTAGCCGGGTGTTCGCCATGCCCTTCGCCGCCGCCAACCTGGCCGACCTGGGCGCCCAGGTGATCAAGATCGACACCTGTCAGGCCCAGTTCATGGACACCACCCGCACCATCACCGGGCCTTTCCCCGACAACGAGACCGGGGAGTTGTGGTGGGAACAGGGCGGCACCTTCCAGAACTTGAACCGAGGCAAACGCAGTCTGACTCTGGACCTCCGCGCCGAGGAGTCCCAGAAGATCATCAAGGACCTGGTCAAGCTCTGCGACGTGGTGCTGGAGAACTTCACTCCCCGGGTCATGGCCCGGTTCGGGTTGGACTACGAGAGTCTCCGGGCCGAGAAACCGGACCTGATCATGGTGTCCAACACCGGCTACGGCCACAGCGGCCCCTGGAGCAACTTTGGGGCCATGGCCTCAGCCCTGGAACCGACCCACGGCACCGGGGCGTTCATGGGATATATGGAAGAGGGTCCGGGCGGCCGCATGATGGCGGGGGAGATACCCAACAAGATGGGCAACTCCTACTCCGACTTTCTCGCCACCTGGTCGGCCCTTGGTTCCCTGATGGCCGCCCTGCTGCGGCGGGCCCGCACCGGCCAGGGCCAGTGGATCGACCTGGCCATGTACCAGAACGGCGCCAGCGTCACCGGCACAGGAATCTTGGATTACGCGTTCAACGGCAGAAGGGAACTTCGCATCGGCAATCGGCACCCGGTACTGTCTCCCCACGGGGTCTACCCCTGCCAGGGGCCCGACCAATGGGTCGCCATCGCGGTGCGCGACCAAACCGATTGGCTCTCCCTTTGCCAGGCGATCGGCCGGCCGGAACTGACCACCGACTCCCGATTTACAGACCCCATTGACCGGCGCCAACACCAGGAAGAACTGGATGCCATCATCGGGCGATGGACCTCTGACCAGACCTCCTTCCAAGTCACCGAAGCATTGCAGGCCGTGGGAGTGCCGGCGGGAGCAGTGCTCACCGCCAAGCAGGTCTTGGTTGACCCACAGCACCTGGCCCGGGGGTTCTTCGAGACCGTGCACAACCCACCCGAAGTTGGGCTCAGGCCCAAGGGCTATGTGGGGCGCGGCTGGCGCTTCTCCAGCAGCGAGGCATCCATCAAGGGCCCGGCCCCGCAATTGGGAGAGGCAAACGAGTTCGTCTTGGGAGAAATCCTGGGCCTGGGTCCGGAGCAGATGGAGGCGCTCAGGAGCGAATGGGTCATCGGCAACACCCCGGAGGGCGGAAATGCCCCCGGCTCAGTGCCGTTGGACGAACAGGTGGAGTTGGGTTCCATAACGGCCTACGACACCAATTACCTGGAAGAATTGCCCAAGGTCTGATTTCCGTGAAAAATCAGCCCGGCCGTGACTTTTCAAGTGGGGCCGGTATATTGCAGAATTGCGCTGGTTCGCTTGACACTTAGAAAATGCGACTCATATAATTGTTGTTGGTTTCCCCGCAACTAACCTCGTTTTTTCTTAGCGACCCGCTTTCAAGACCCTATTACTGCTGTATTCAGTGGTTTGCCCCATGGGAAGCGGTCCAGCCATCTGGTAGGTTCCTTCCCCAACACCTATTTTTTGCGTAGGCAAATGCCGACAAAGTTTATCTTCGTTACCGGGGGAGTTGTCAGCTCATTAGGCAAAGGGATCAGCGTCGCATCCATTGGACGCATCCTGAAGAGCCGAGGACTCACCGTCTCTGTCCTCAAACTGGACCCTTACCTGAACGTCGACCCGGGCACCATGTCCCCCTACCAGCACGGTGAAGTATTTGTAACCCATGATGGCGGGGAGACCGACTTGGACCTGGGCCACTACGAAAGGTTCATTGACGTCGAACTCACCCGCACCTCCAACCTCACAGCCGGAGAAGTCTACCTAAACCTCATAGCCAAAGAGCGCCGCGGCGACTTTCTTGGCGGCACCATCCAGACGGTGCCCCATGTCACCAACGCCATCAAAGACCGGGTATTGGCGTTGGCCGCCGAATCGAAAGCCGAAGTCATCATTGTTGAGGTCGGCGGAACGGTCGGTGACATCGAGGGTCTGCCCTTTCTTGAAGCCATCCGGCAGATGCGGAACGACGTGGGACGGGACAACGTCTACTACATACACCTGACATTGCTTCCTTATATAAAGGCAGCCCAAGAACTCAAGACCAAGCCGACACAGCACAGCGTGAAAGAACTTCGTTCCATTGGAATTCAGCCCGACGCCATTCTTTGCCGCAGCGATGAACCGGTATCCGAGTCCATCTGCGAAAAGATTGCGTCCTTCTGCGACGTGCCCAGTAATTCGGTGATCCCATTGGTGACAGTGGACAATGTCTATGAAGTGCCCATGGTCCTGGAAGAGGCCGGTCTTGGGGACATAATATTGGATTCCCTGGACATGAACAGCGAATACCGCGATATGACCGAGTGGTCCGCCATGGTCCAGAGGATGAACGAACCGAAAGAAAGCATCCCCATAGCCTTGGTCGGCAAATACGTTGAGTATCCGGACTCCTACCTCTCCGTCCGCGAGGCCCTGCGCCATGCCGGGTTGGACCACACCAAGGATATTGAGCTCCACTGGGTCCACTCCGAGGATATCGAGCGTTACGGAGCGGACGCCCTGTTGGCCAATGCCTGCGGGATCGTGGTCCCCGGCGGTTTCGGCCCCAGGGGCGTTGAGGGCATGATCGAAACCGTCCGTTATGCCAGGGAACATCAGGTGCCTTACCTGGGATTATGTTTGGGTCTACAGGTGATGGTCATCGAATGGGCCAGGAACGTCTTGGGTATCAAAGACGCCAATTCTTCCGAACTGGCGCCGGAGACCGAGAACCCGGTGGTCCACATCATGCCAGACCAGGAAGACGTTTCATCCAAGGGCGGGACCATGCGGCTGGGCGATTATCCCTGCCACCCCCAAGAAAGCTCCCGCACCAAAGCCGCCTACAACGGCGACATCATCATGGAGCGGCACCGCCACCGGTTCGAGCTGAACAACTCCTACCGGGAATCATTGGAAAACTCCGGCCTGCTGATCGGCGGTCTTTCCCCCGACGGCAACCTGGTGGAGACGGGAGAGGTCAAAGACCACCCATTTATGGTGGGCACCCAGTACCACCCGGAGTTCAAATCCCGGCCAAACCGGCCCCACCCGTTATTCTCCCAGTTTGTCGGGGCAGCCAAAGAGACCATCCGGGAGGGGGTCCAAAGGCCCCTACCCCTGGACCTGACCAACTAGCGGACCCGCCTCATGATTCCTTATTCTTCTTCATTAGAATTCCCCAAAACATGCCACTCACCGGTACCCGCTGTTCCTGCACCGAGGGACCGGAGTAAGAAACAACAGAGCACAGGGGGGAGCCCCGACCAAAAACTCCCAACGGCGGTGATGATGTGAAGCTCTTTTTAGATACGGCTAATATCCAGGAGATCAGAGACGGCGCCCGGCTCGGTGTCATCAAAGGTGTCACCACCAACCCTTCACTGGCTTCAGCCGAAGGTATCGGCAGCGCGGAAAGTTACAAAGCGGCGGTACGGGAGATATCCGACATCGTTGACGGCCCCATTTCCGTGGAAGTCGTTTCCCTTGACGCCCAGGGAATGGTTGAGGAGGGACGGGAAATCGCCGGATGGATACCCAACCCCTGGGTAAAGATCCCCAGCACCATGGACGGCTTCGAGGCGATCTCCATACTCTCCAGCGAAGGCATAAAAGTTAACCAGACACTTTGTTTCTCAGTGAACCAGGCCCTCTTGGGGGCCCAGGCCGGCTCAACCGCCGTCAGCCCATTCATTGGAAGACTAGACGACATCGGACTTGAGGGCATCGACCTGATCTCAGACATAGTCTCCATCTATAAGCAATACGACATCAAGACCAAGGTACTGGCGGCCAGCATCCGCCACACCTTGCACTGCACCCTGGCAGCCCAGGCCGGAGCCGACATAGCAACCGTGCCCTATAAGACGCTGGTGCAGATGGCCCACCATCCCTTGACCGACTCGGGCGTAGCCCGGTTCAAAGCCGACTGGGAAAAAACGGCCAATTCTTAAAGGGGTTGCCGCCAAAGGCACCCTAAAGACCCAAGCAATGAACATTCCCCAACAACACCACGGCCCATCCGCAAAGCTCCACTTCCGTTTCCCCGGAACGCTGCCTCTGCAGGGCCCACAATCCGGTACCCCATTGACCGGCACCATAGATAGAAGGTCCCCGTAAGAGGTGAACATGGCAACCACGCAACAAATGTTAGATGTAACAGAGTTGGGAGCGAAGTCCAAAGAAGAACTCTTGGGCTTGGCCAACGACGTCGGGTTGAACGACACCACCGCTCTGGCCAATCTTCATAAAGAAGACTTGCTCAGCAGGTTGTTTCAGGTCGCCTCGGCCCAACAGGCCTTAATCTCCAGCGGAATCCTGGAAATCATGGAAGAGGGTTATGGTTTCCTCCGGCAGATTTCCAGTTACCGGTCGTCCGGGGATGTCTATATCTCCCAGTCGCAGATCCGCCGCTTCGGCCTTCGTACTGGAGATACTGTCACCGGGCAGGTCCGGCCGCCCAAGGAAGGGGAACGGTACTTCGGTCTGGTGAGGGTCGAATTGATAAACGGCCAGGAGACCGACCAGGTCCAGAGCCGCTATCGTCCCGTCTTCGAACATATGACCCCGATCTTCCCTCTGAAACAGGTGGTGCTCGAGACCTCCACCAACGAACTTTCCACCCGGATGGTTGACCTGTTCGCTCCCATCGGCCTGGGACAGCGCGGTCTCATCGTCTCGCCCCCCAAGGCCGGCAAGACGACCATGTTGAAACAGATTGCCCATGGGGTCCTGGAGAACTGCCCCGAGGCGACCTTGATGGTAGCCCTAATCGGCGAGCGCCCTGAAGAGGTTACCGATATGCGGCGGGCCGTGGACGGCTATGTGTTTGCCTCGACCTTTGACGAGTCTGTTGAAGAACAGTGCCGGATCGCCGAGCTGGCTCTGGAACGGGCCAAGCGGCTGGTCGAGATGGGAGAGGATGTGATCATCCTCCTGGACAGCATCACCCGGCTTACCAGGGCCTATAACCTGGCGGTCCCCACCAGCGGACGGACCCTGTCCGGCGGCATAGACCCCGCAGCCCTCTATCCGCCCAAGAAATTCTTCGGCGGCGCCCGGAACATTGAAGAGGGCGGAAGCCTGACCATAATCGCCACCTGCTTGGTGGATACCGGAAGCCGTATGGACGAAGTCATTTATGAGGAGTTCAAAGGCACCGGAAACATGGAGCTGCATTTGGACCGCCGGCTGGCCGAACGCCGTTACTTCCCGGCCATAGACATAGTCCGGAGCGGCACCAGACGCGAGGAATTGCTGTTCAGTGACGATACCCTGAAGCAGATCGTTCTGTTGCGGCGCATGATAAGCCTCATATCCAACGACGGCTCCGTAAACGCGACGGAGCGGGTGTTGGAGCGGTTGGCCAAGGCTGATACCAACGCAGATTTCCTGGCGAATCTCAACAAAGACTCATAAGAATGGGTCACCTCTGTCCACAAATTCATTGAACTATCCACTAAGCGGCCATATTGATGGTAAATTGCCCCGCTGGACGGCTTGCGTTTTAGCAAAAGCCCTTTCACAATAATCGGTGCACGGGCAACGGGTTCGGGTTTTGAAACTGATCGAAACGTCGGTTTCACAGAGGGGCGGTGTGCCAACCACAGCATGTTCCCCCTTCCGTAATTCCTTCCCTTTTGCTCCGGCGAACATAGCCCATAAACCCGGCTGATTGAGTATCTTAAAAAGCGCTCACAGTAAACCGTCGACCGGCGTAAAAAACGGATGGCGATTTTTGGTGTTTTTGGTTTGTTCAGATACCTTGACAAGCCTACTTTTAGAGTGCTTAATATGAGGGAATTTCGCTTAGTCTAACTATCCTACGAGGAGGCGAGGGGTATATATGCCGTCTTATGGCCTTATCTTTATTTTTCCGGATGTCGATCCCTCTAACATACCCAAGCCTCTACGGGGGTTGAATATGTGACTAGCGGATTGATACGAATACTGGTCTCGTAGATCAATCACCATATAAACGAAAGCGAAGTCCAATCTAAACAAGGATCAAGAAAACACTCTTCGCTTCAAGGCACACAGAACAAGGAGATAGGAGTAGATGAACACTAAAATCGGAACATCTTTTGGGCTAGCAGTGGTCCTGGCCATCGGCGCAATCGCGACGATGTTCGCCTTGGGCATGTTCCAGGCCAAGCCCGCCAACGCGGCGATTGGCGCTGTAACTGTCACAATCGACCCTACTAAAGCCCGTTCGGTATCCCAGTACACTATCGCCGTAACCGGTGGTTCCTCCGGAATCAGCGAGATAAGTGTAGGTGGCAATCTAGTTGTCACATTCGATGCGAAGACGACAGTTCCGTCCTCTATCGCAGCGTCCGCGGTTACACTGAAGTCCTCGATAGTTACAGGGACCGGTACAGCCAACCAACTGGTAAACCCATCGGCCGTAACAGTCTCTGGCAAAGCAGTGACCTTAACCATCCCTGACATGGATCCAAGTACAGCATCAGATAGCCTTGGGGACCAGGGAATAGCTGCCAACGCAGCAATTACGATCACATTTAATCAAGCTGCGGGTATCACTAACGCTAACGCTGCGGGGAACAGGACCTTAACGGTCAAATCTTCCGCAGACGGAACTGCTATCACCAGCGGCAATTTCGCAGTTACAGACTTTGTTAGCTTCACTCCAACGACTGCCGCTCGCGGTAGCACAATCACAGTGACCGGCGGCGGTTTCGGAGGCGCTTGTGCCGATTGTAAGATTAGGTTCAATCCGCAAGACAACACAGCGCCGACTACCGGAACCGGTAACGTCGCATTCAATGGCTCTGGTTCGATAGATGCCAATGGTGTTTTCACCGGAACCATTGACATTTCCTCAACTACTTCTGCTGGCGGCTACGTCTGGGTAACTGACGCGCAAGGTAATGACGTCGCAAGTACCAAGACGTTCGTACAAAAGGCAGGCGCAACTCCTACAGTGACTACGGCAAAACCTGGTCAGACTGTCTCAGTTGACCTAGTCGACTTCACCGCTAGCGCTACTCTCTCTACCACCGCTAGCGCTACCATCGGTGGAGCTGCTGCTACAAGCTCGAACGTAACCACGGTCCCGAGCAGCGGAAACACCGCCGCGCTGACCCCGTATAAGTTCGTAGTGCCT
>PBMF01000028.1 GCA_002721995.1 Chloroflexota bacterium | reverse complement strand
CGCACCTTGTCGGGTCCGGTGACATTGGCCGGCCGGATGCCCGTGATGGACATGCCGTAGACCGAGTTGAACTGCTGGGCCTGGAACTCGTTGAAGCGTTTGTGCATGGCGTACTGGCTGGTGCCGTACATGGGGTCGTCTTCGTTGATGGCCCGGTCGCCGAAGTTGGACTGCTGGCCGCTGACGGCGATGGAACTGGCATAGGTCACCCGGTTGACGCCGCAGATGCGGGCGGCCTCGAAGCAGTTGTCCATGCCCAGGATATTCAGCTTCATGGTGAAATGGGGCGTGTCGTCGCCGCTGCCCAGCAGGTAGGCCAGGTTCATGATGCGGTCGGGCTTTGAGTGCATTATGGACGTGACCACATCCTGGAACTGCATTATGTCACCGCGCATGACTTCGACCTGGTCGCCGAACTCGCTGAAGTCCGCCGCTCCGGGGTTGATGTCCATGACCATGACCTTCTCGCCGCGCTGGACCAGCCGGGGAACAGCCCGTTTGCCGATGAAGCCGGTGCCGCCCAATACCAAAGTAGTCATCTTTCGCTCCTGAATCTGATAGGCCCTGCTACGGGCCGGGAATCACACTGCCGCCACCGCCGCATTTGCCAAGATGATTGGGCCTGGGGCCTGGTTTGTCAAGAATCCTCTCTTCTTGACCAACCGGAGGCCAGCCCTTAAATTGCTAGCAATCCACGGGCCAGCGCCCGACCAAAGGAACAACATGAGCCTAGAATGCAAAGTAGCGATAGTAACGGGGGCCAGCCGGGGCATCGGCAAGGCAATGGCCATGGGGCTGGCTGCCGAGGGCGCCCACGTGGTGGTGGCGGCCCGGTCCGAGGAGTCCCGGCCCATGCTGCCGGGGACCATCCATTCCACCGTGGGCGAGATAGAGGACGCCGGCGGCAAGGCACTGGCCGTGCCCACCAACGTGCGGGACGAAGAGAGCATCCGCCACCTGGTGGACCGCACCCTGGACGAGTTCGGGGCGGTGGACGTGCTGATAAACAACGCCGCCATCGGCAGTTACACGCCCTTTCTGGAGATGACGGTCAAGGAATGGGACCTGGTCATGTCCATCGACCTGCGCGCGCCGTTCATAGCCTGCAAGGCGGCGGCGCCCATCATGATTGAGCAGGGCGGCGGCAGCATCATCAACATCTCGTCCCACGCAGCCACCAACATATTTTCCTCCACTCTGTCGGCCGACAGTGAAGAGATTGCCCTGATTGGTCAGAACTACGGCGCGGCCAAGGTGGGGCTGGAGCGTTTCACCTGGGGACTGGCGCTGGAGTTGGGGCCCCACAACATCGCCGTGAACGTGCTGAAACCCCTGCGCCCGGTGATCACCGAGGGCTTCCTGGCCCAACGCCCCGACGCCGACGTGTCCACCTGGGCCACCCCAGGCGACATGGTCAAGGCGGCCAAGTACCTGGCTTATCAGGATGCCAAGGGTCTCACCGGCGCCACGGTCACGGCCGAGGAGTTGGTGCGGAGATTGGGGCTGTAGCGGCGCGGTTTGAACGTAGCAACGACCGCCACTAATCTGAGGAAGGAGGGGGAGGGGCAGCCTCTCCCGAATCTAATTCAGGTGAGTGGACATGTTGAAGTACTATTAAAGTTCAAAGATCGAACCATCAGGGTCAGACGTTAACGACGGCATCGGCGAGGTGGGAGACCTGCTGTCCCAGCTGGCTAAGCACGGCGTGCCGGTGGACCGCATCGACGTCGCCGACCTAAGTGAAAGGGAACGGGCCGACGCTTACTTGGATGCGGTGGCCGTATCCGTACTGAAAAAATATAGGATCCGCCAGGTGTTCGGCAGCCGGAGACTGAGCGGCACGTCCTTTGGAAAACAGGTGCCCGCGTTGATCGTGAGGTACCTGGTCAGCGAGTCGCCGGAGCAGGTGTACCCGCACCAGAAGTCCGAGGAATACGTGCCCATAGCCACCTTTCTCCGGGCGTACCTGGACCAGATACAGGCCAAGAAGACGGCCTGACACCAAGAAAAATTCAATACCGGCCAGGGAGAGTAGATGGACTTCGCATTCACCAAGGAACAGAGCGAACTGCAGCAACGGGTACGGCGGCTGGGTGAGGAACGGATCGCCCCCATCGCCGAGGAGGCCGACGAGTCTCCCACCGTCCACGCCGGCATGATGTCCATCCTGGCCGAAGAGGGCCTGCTCAAGTACTGCGTCCCCGAGGAATACGGCGGCGTGGGCGTGCGGGTCATGGACCTGTGCATCATCCGCGAGGAGCTGGCCCGCGTATCTGCCCAGGCGGACACCAACTTCATCATGCAGGGACTGGGCAGCTTTCCCATCACCCTGGGCGGCACCGACGAGCAGAAGGCCAAATACCTGCCGCCCATCGCCCGGGGAGAGAGCATCGCCGCCTTCGCGCTGACCGAACCCCACGCCGGGTCCGACGTAATCAGCATGAAGACCGAGGCCAAGCTGGACGGCGACGACTGGGTCTTGAACGGCTCCAAGAAATTCATCAGCAACGCCGGTGACGCCAGCACCTACACTGTCTTCGCCCAGACCGACCCCGGCGAGGGCAGCCGGGGCATCTCGGCCTTCATCGTCGAGGCGGGAACGCCTGGTTTCGACGACTCCCAGCGCATGGACCTGATGGCGGCCCATCCTGTGGGCGAGCCCAAGTGGGTCGACTGCCACATCCCCCAGGGAAACCTCATTGGCGACCGGGGCCGGGGGCTCAGGCTGGCGCTGGGCACGTTGGACACCTTCCGCACCACCGTGGCGGCGGCGGCCATCGGCATGGCCCAGGCGGCCTACGAGGCGTCCCTCGACTACGCTAAGAACCGGTTCATGTTTGGGCAGAACCTCTCCGATTTCCAGGCCACCCAATTCAAGCTGGCCGACATGGCCGTGAACCTGGACGCGGCGCGGCTGCTGGCCCAGCGGGCGGCGTGGCTGAAAGACAGTGGTCAGCCTTCCATCATCAAAGAGGCGTCTTTCGCCAAGTTGTTCGGCACCGAGGCGGCCAGCCGCATCATAAACGAGGCGGTCCAGATCCACGGCGGAGTCGGATTGGAGAAGGGAAACCGGGTGGAGCGGCTCTACCGTGAGGTGCGGGCCCTGACCATATATGAGGGCACTTCCGAGATCCAGCGCCAGACCATCGCCCGCGAGCTGCTGAAGGCCTAGGGGTTGGGGTTCATAAGAGGCAAAAAGGGCTGCGGCTGCCTGGGGTTTCCCGGTTCGGGCCTGTGGCTCTTCTTCACGTTGATGTGGTTCTTCACCGAGCCGGACGCCTTGCCGGTGGGCTAACGGGAGTTTGTCTGGCGGTTCTTGGCGGGGCCGATCAACTTCGCTTTCTAGCCCGGTACATACATTCAGACCTCAAGCCGGTGCTTCCCCACTGCTTCCTTAAAATATCCGGGCATTGTTTACTCCTTCCTAATCGGCTCTAGTATGTGTTCGGGGAAATTTATGACGCGGACAACTTCAAGGATGCGTCTTATATCCCCGTCTGGTCCCCTGTAATCACACTTCCAAGGGCGTGTCGTCCATGTTCGCCCACTCTCCCATTGACCCATCGTAGTTCTTGGTGTTGGTGTAGCCCACCAGCCGCATGACGAACAGACTGTTCGCCGCTCTGATTCCACCCTGTCAATAAGTGTAGACGTTCTTGTCCGGGGTGATGCCGTGCTCCGTGAGGATGCGGCGTATCTCGGCCGCCGGTTTGAACTGGTTGGTCTCCGAGTCCACCAGGTTGAACCACTCCAGGTGTACCGCGCCGGGCACGTGGCCCACCCGTTTGTTGCCCCGGCTGTTGGTGCCGTCCCATTCGCCGTTGCTGCGGACGTCCCAGATTATGGAATCGCCGACTTCACACGCCTGTTTCAGTTCGTCCACAGTGACCAGGAGTGAGTCGTCCCGTTTGGGCGTGAAGGTCACGGGGCCGGGCTTGGTCTGGCCGAAGTCCACCTTGCCGCCGTGGGCGATCCAGGCCCGCCAGCCGCCGTTGAGAATCTTCACCTCACTGTGGCCATAGGTGTTCAGTGCCCACCACAGCCGGGCGGCGGTCAGATTGCGGGAGTGGTCGTAGGTGATGACCAGGGTGTCGCCGCCGATGCCCAAGCCCTCGCACATGGCCTTGAACTGGTCCGGGTTCATGAGCCTGATACGGCCCGAGTCCGGGTCCTTCTCGTAGTTGTCTGGGACCAGCACCGCGCCGGGGATGTGCCCCCGGGCAAAGGCGTGGTCAACCTCACAGTCGACAATCACCACGTTGGCGTCGTCCTTGTGGGCGTCCACCCAGGCGGCGTCGACCAGATATTCGGGGTGCGCGTAACCTTCTGTCGCCATTGTGCCTCCTTGCCTTACCGGCCGGAGCTATTCAAGTCCAAGGTCAGCGAATTGTAGGTTATGGCAAGTGTGGGGGTCAATTTGCTCACCTTGCCCACCTAATAGGGTGGGGTTAGAATAGGGCGGCCTTAACACCCCTAAATATTGGAGCCACCCACACCCATGAAATTCGGCATGTTTGTATTGCCATCCTGGCCCCAGCGCGACCCCTCCCACCAGGGCCGAATATTCCACGAAATGATCGAGCAGATTCAGTACGCGGAGGAGTTGGGATTCGAATCAGTCTGGTTGGCGGAACACCACTTCACCAGGTTTGGCATCGTCCCATCCGCCCTGCCCCTGGCCACCTATGTGGCCGGACGCACCAAGAAGATACGTATCGGCACCGGCGTCAGCGTTCTCAACTTCCACGACCCGGTGTTTGTGGCTGAAGAGACGGCCATGATGGACCTGCTCAGCGACGGCCGCTTGGACTTCGGCATCGGCCGGGGTCAGGTCGTCTACGAGTACGCCAACTTCAAGGTGGATTACGAGACCCGCACCCAGCGGTTCAACGAGATTGTGGACATCATCCTGGGCCTGTGGAGCACGCCGGGATTCACCTACCACGGCGACCACTACAGCGTCGATGACATGACCATAGCTCCGGTGCCCATCCAGAAACCCCACCCGCCGTTGTACGTGGCGGTGTCCCGGACGCCCGGCACCATCGACGATGCGGTGTCCCGGGGTCTGCCCATGCTGACCAGCGCCAATACCCCCGACGAAGACGTGCTCGGCCTACGCGATCTGTATGCCGCCAGATGCGCTGAGATGGGCGTTACGCCCAATTGGGAGGACATGCCCTACTTACGGGTCACTTACGTGGCAGAGGACCAGAAAACGGCTGAGGACGATACCAGGGACTCCCTGAACTGGGTCGCCGACCTGAATGGCTATCGCCGCACCCTCACGGGCGGCAGTGAGATATACGCGGATCTGGACCACTGGATCAAGACCCGGCCCGAAGAGCCGCCCAGCTTTGAGTCCCGCTTGGAAAGCACCAACTACGTGGGGACCCCCGACCGGGTCTTAGAGAAGATCAAGAAGCTGCGGGACGAGCACAACGTCCAGTACTACACCGCCCATTTCTCCTACGGCGACATCGGGCACGAGAAGATAATGCGCTCCATGGAACTCTTCGCCAAAGAGGTCATGCCGAAGTTCAAGTAGCTTTCAGCCATCAGGGTAAACGTGCGCCCAATGCGTGAATCAAAAGGCTGACGGCTGAAAGCTGACAGCTAAGGAGCTTGACCATGGTCCAGCAAGGACAGATTGACCACCTACTCCAGGAGACCGGCCAAATCATGCCGCCCGCCGCCCTGGCGGAACAGGCATACCTGCAGGATCATGCCGCGGCCTATCAGGACTCCATGGACAATCCCGAGGAGTTCTGGGCCGAGGTGGCCAATGAACTGGAGTGGTTCAAGCCCTGGGATAAGGTGTTCCAGTGGGACTACCCCACCTTCCAGTGGTTCGTGGGGGCCAAGTGCAACATAACCCACAACGCCCTGGACCGCCACGTATCCAATGGCAACAAGAACAAGGCGGCCTTCATCTGGCTGGGTGAGAACGGCGAGGAACGGGTCTACACCTACGGCCGTTTGTCCCAGTCGGTGAACCGGTTCGCCAACGGCCTGCGCTCCCTGGGTGTGAAGAAGGGCGACCGGGTGGTGGTCTACATGCCCCTGTCCCCCGAGGGCGCCATCGCCATGCTGGCCTGTGCCCGCATCGGCGCCGTGCACAGCGTGGTCTACGCCGGATTCAGCGTGGGCTCCCTCAAAGACCGGATACTGGACGCCCAGGCCAAGGTGGTGATCACCGCCGACGTGGGCTACCGCCGGGGCAATGAGGTCGATCTCAAGGGCATCTGCGACCAGGCGGTGTCTGACATGGACCTGGTGGAACACGTGGTGGTCTGGAGCCGCAAGGGCGCGCCCGAAAACCCCACCCCCAAGGACGTGGACTTCGAGCAGTTGATGGCCGATAGCAGCATCCATTGTCCCGCCGAGGAGATGGACTCGGAGGACCCGCTGTACATCCTCTACACCAGCGGCACCACCGGCAAACCCAAGGGAGTTCTCCACGTCCACGGCGGCTACATGGTGGGGACCTACTACCACTTCAAGAACTTCTGGGACGTCAAACACAACGACGTCTTTTGGTGCATGTCCGACATCGGCTGGGTGGTGGGGCACAGCTACATCGTCTACGCCCCGCTGGTGGCTGGAGCGACCACTGTGTTCCGCGAAGGCGCCGTGGACTACCCCCATCCCGGCGTGTTCTACGAGACCGTGGAAAAGTACGGCGTGAACGTGATATTCACGGCCCCCACCGCCCTGCGCATGCTCATGCGTTACGGTGAGGAATACGCCCTGAAGTACGACCTGACTTCCCTGCGCTTCCTGACCTGCGCCGGCGAGCCCCTGAACCCCGAGGCGCTGAAATGGACCTACGAGTTCATCTGCGGTAACGGCAAGTGGGGCCACATCGTGGACAACTGGTGGCAGACCGAGACTGGCGGGCCCTGCCTGGCCACCACCGCCACCATGCCGGTGAAGCCGGGGCGGGTGGGCAAGCCCCTGCCCGGAGCGTTGATGGATATCGTGGATCGGGAAGGCCAGCCCATAACCGAGCCTGACAAGGGCGGTCTGCTGGTGATTAAACGCCCCTTCCCCCACTTCTACCGCACGGTTTTCGGCGACCCCGAGCGTTATGACCGCGACTGGAACACCATACCCGGCGTCTACCTCACCGGGGACGTGGCCCTGCGCGACGCCGACGGCTACTACATGGTGGTGGGCCGGGCCGACGACGTGCTGAACGTGGCGGGACACCGCATCGGCTCAGCGGAGGTCGAAAGCGCCCTGGTCTCCCACGCCGCCGTGGCCGAGGCCGCGGTGATCGGCAAGCCAGACGATATTCGCGGTGAGATCATCAAGGGCTTCGTGACCCTGCGCGTTGGTCAAGACCCGTCGGATGAGATGATTGACGCCCTGAAACTGCACGTGAGGAACGAGCTGGGTCCCATCGCCGTCCCCGCCGAGCTAGAATTCATGCCCGTCCTGCCCAAGACCCGCTCGGGCAAGATCATGCGCCGGCTGCTGAAAGCCAACGAACTGGGCCTGGACCCCGGGGATATAACGACTCTGGAGGAGTAGGGGAAATCCCCCCAACCCCCCTTTGCAAAGGGGGGCTTTGCTAACCCTTTGGCGAAAGAGGGTTTTTTTCCTCCCCCTTTTATAAAGGGGAACTGAGGGTGATTTCAGCCCCCCACCAAAACCTAGACACAACCAAGGAGACAACCCGAACCCCATGAAGGTCTATTACTTCAGCGAGTTCCCGTACCATGAATACCCGGAGGAGGAGGCGGACAAGTACCCGTCCTTGCGGCTTACTTTTCCCAATGACCTCTTCAACCCCAACACGGCCAACGACTTGTTCAAGCGTTATTTCGACGAGTCGCAGTACGTGGATGAGCTGGGCTATGACGGCATCATGGTCAACGAGCACCACAACACGCCGTCGTGCATGAACGCCTCGTGCAACCTGACCGCAGCCGTGCTGGCCCGCATCACCAAGAACGTCAAGATACTGCTCCTGGGCAACATTCTGCCCATCCACGAGAACCCGGTGCGGCTTGCAGAGGAGATCGCGATGATCGACGTGATCTCCGGTGGCCGGGTCATATCCGGCATAGTGCGGGGCACGGGGGTGGAGACCGTTTCCACCAACATAAATCCGACCGAGAACCGGGACCGCTTCGAAGAGTGCCACGACCTGCTGATCAAGACCTGGACTACCCCCGGACCCTTCCGCTGGGAGAGCAAGCACTACAACTACCGGGTGGTGAACCCGTGGATGGTGCCCATCCAGAAGCCCCATCCGCCCATCTGGGTGCCCGGCACGGCCAGCCCCGAGACGGCCGAGTGGTGCGGCGTGCACGGCTACACCTACGTGGCTTTCCTCACTCCCCTGGACGTGACCGAGGACCTGTTCTCCACCTACCGTACCGCTGCCGAGGGAGCGGGACACACGGTTATCAAGGACAACTTCGGCTATCTGCTCTGCTGCTACGTGGCCGATACCCAGGAGAAGGCCGACGAGCAGGCCAAGCACTTCATCTGGCGCATGGGGGCCACCACCCGAGGCCCAAGGGAGTACATGAACCCGGTGGGTTACCGGTCGGCGGCGGGCCAGGCCGTGGCCGCGCGGCGGGCTGCCCGACCCCTGGGCAACCAGTCCTTCGAGGAGCTGAAGGAGAACTACCACATCGTCTGTGGCACACCCGACACCGTGCTGGAGAAGCTGGAGTACTTGCACAAACGCCTGGGCATGGAACACCTAATCATGTATGGCCAGGAGTCCAAGATGGACCACGAGGCCACCATGGCCAACATCGGCCTCTTTGGGAAAGAGATACTGCCTGTGATTAAGGACTGGTAGGGGGCGAGAGGGGGATTTCCGTACGCCTCTCCAGCCACACTACATCCCGATCACCTCACTACCCGCCCCTGTCATTCTGAGGCGCCAGCCGAAGAATCTGCCGATCAGCACCTTGGCAGACCCTTCGCTTCACTCAGGGTGACATACGCGAGGGTTGGCGCGCATCAGGCCCCTTTACGCCTGGGTGATAAAATAAGCCCACGTCCGACGGGCACCGTTCATGGCTTGCCGGACAAAGGAAATTATTGCGGCTAGACCACGCCTCAGTGATGGGCCAAGCCGTTTCATCCATACTGCAGGCAGACTCCCATGATGCACCATATCGGGCCGGGGAACTCGGCCGACAAACCAGACTCCCTGGGTCTTACGCCTCTCACCAGCCCTCCGGTGCCCCGGACGGTGCGGCTCTTCCGGCCCTACCGGTTCCAGGTGGTGTCGGTGGCTGTGCTCATACTGCTCACCGCCAGCATCGGTGTGGTCAACCCGGTGCTCATCAAGGTGGTCTTCGACTCAGCCTTGTTCCCGGCCACCGGGGGTCCGGACATGGACCTGCTGTGGATACTGGCCGCGGTCATGACGGCCATCGCCATCGCCAACGGACTGATGGGCGTGCTCCAGACCTACATGACCAACCAGGTGGGCCAAAGTGTCATGCGTGATCTGCGCGACGCCGTCTACGTCCACCTGCAGGGCATTTCATTGGGTTTCTTCACCAGCACCCGCACCGGCGAGATCCAGTCGCGGGTGTCCAACGACGTGGGCGGTATCCAGTCGGTGGTGACCAGCACGCTGACCGACACCATCTCCAACACCGTGATCTTCATCAGCACCCTGGTCGCCATGGTTATCCTTTCCTGGCAGTTGACCATCGTAGCCGTGGCGACGGTGCCATTCTGCTTCGTCCTGACCCGGGTGGTGGGCAAGAAACGCCGTGCCGTTACCGCCGAGGCCCAGCGTTCCATGGCCGAGGTCACCGCCATCACCCAGGAAACCCTGTCCGTGTCGGGCATCATGCTGGCCAAGTTGTTCGGCCGTCAGACCCAGGAGATGGCCAACTTCCACCGCCACAACCAGGAGCTCTCCGACTTGGCGGTGCGCCAGCAGATGATTGGCCACTCCTTCTTCGCTGTGGTCATGACCTTCCTGTCCATCTCGCCGGCGTTCATCTACCTGCTGGCCGGCTATCTGATCTCGGGGACCGGAGCGCCCGCCGTCACTGCCGGGACGATCATCGCCTTCACCACGCTGCAGAGCCGGCTCTACTTCCCAGTGGGCAGGCTGCTCCAGGTTTCGGTGGAGTTGCAGTCGTCCATGGCCCTTTTCGAGCGTATCTACGGCTACCTGGACCTGAAACAGGAGATCGTGGACGCGCCGGACGCCAGGCCCATGGACGCCAAGGAGGTGTCGGGGGCCATCGCCTTCGACTCGGTGCGGGTCAACTACGGTCAGTCCAACAACGGCATCGTGGAGCACGAGGCCGAGCCCGACGCTCGGCTGTGGGCGCTGGACGGCGTGAGCCTGGACATCCCCCCCGGGCAGTTGGCGGCCTTCGTGGGGCCCAGCGGCGCGGGCAAGACCACCCTGGCCTACCTGGTGCCCCGGCTGTACGACGTCACCGAGGGCTCGGTGTCTATCGACGGCATCGACGTGCGGAAGATCAGGCAGCGGGACCTGGCGGAGATCATCGGCTTCGTCACCCAGGACAGTTACCTGTTCCACGACACCATGGAGAAGAACCTGCTCTACGCCCGGCCCGAGGCCACCAATGAGGAGGTGGTGACGGCGGCCAAGGCGGCCTTCATTCACGACCGGATATTGGAGATGCCCGATGGCTACGACACGGTGGTGGGCGAGCGTGGTTTTCGGCTGTCCGGCGGCGAACGCCAAAGGCTGTCCATCGCCCGGGTGATCCTGCACCAGCCCCGGGTGCTGATCCTGGACGAGGCCACCTCGGCACTGGACACGGCCAGTGAGCGTTACGTGCAGTCGGCCCTGCAGCCGCTGATGCGCGACCGGACGACCATGGTCATCGCCCACCGGCTTTCCACGATCATATCGGCCGATGTCATCTACGTGGTGGACAAAGGGCGGATCGTGGAGCACGGCCCCCACGGCCAGCTGCTGGCCAAGGGCGGACTCTACGCCAACCTGTACCGGGAGCAGTTCGGGGGTGGGCGCATCGAGGCCTACTGCGAAGACGGCGTGATTTTTAGCGATGGGAGCATCAGCACCGCCGAGCGTCCCGAGCCGTCCCTAGTTGCAACCGCTGAGGACGATTCTGGGCGGTCGCAGAGGCGGGAGACCGGCATGCCCTGGGAGGAAGAGTCCTAGGCGTTATCCGGACTCAGGCCGGCGGACTGCTGCATGCGCTCCGGACCGTAATGCTCCATCAAGTTGCCGCTCGACCTTTGAATGCACGGTGGTCTGCTTCAAGGGCATACCGATCTCCCTGGCCATCCAGTACCTGAGGAGGAGCCGCTTCCTCCAGAAAATTAAGTGGCCAGTCCGACCGGGGCCGTTAGCTTGGGTGCTGCGGGCCAGGCGGTGGACTGAGTGCGCGTGGTTCGACAGGCTCACCACGAACGGATGGTGAGTATGTGCCTGGTCATGCGTACCAGCAATCAATTGCGTGGAATTGATACACACCAAGTTAGCCTTGACCTCAGCCGTTGGTCCTGAGATTGTTGAAGGGCCTTGCCAAGCGAGCCTGGCTCGGGTGGTGGACTCTAGCGCGCCGGGTAGATCTTCTGGATGACCTGGCGGGCTTCCTCCAGGGGGATGCCGTTGGCGATGGCACAGGGGCTGGTCTCTTCCATGATGGCGTCCACGTCACCGGAGAGCACGTGCTTCTTGTGCAGGTCCTCGTGCTCGATGCCCAGGGCCCGGCCCACCACGGTCAGGTAGTGCTCAACCCTCACCGGGTAGTCGGCTTCGTAGCGGCACATGTGGCGCTGGCAGCCGTGGTACAGCGTGGCGAAGGTGTCCACACCTTGGTCGATGGCTTTTTCCACGAACCCGGTGGCCATGGTCTCCCACTCGTCGGCGCCCATGCGTTCCCGAACGGCCGGGGTGCAGTGGCGGCCGAAGCGGGCGTCGGTGCCCACGTCAATCACGTTCACGCCGGGCAGCTTGGAAAGCAGAATCTTGGCCGCTTCAGCCTCGGCGTCGCCCTGGGCACGTCCTGTGTGGTAGTGCAGGGCCACTGTGGTCTCGGGCTGGGGTTGGAAGTCCAGCTTGTCCAGGTTGTCCACCAGGAACTCGGCCACGTGGTTGAAGTCGAAGCTCTTTTCTTTCTGGGCCCCCCGCATGTCCATGATGTCGTCGTAGAAGTAGATGCACGACGGGCACCACATGACCACCTGCTCGGGGTTGAACTTCTGGAAGTTGGCGGCGGTGGTGGCGGCCACGGCGCGTCCCGAATCTTCGTCGCCCCGCTGGAAGTGCTGGATGCCGCAGCAGTAGGTCTTGCCGCCCACCGACGCGAAGTTGACGCCCATGAGCTTGAAGATGTCCTGGACGGTGCGGATCATGTGGGTGGTGCGGAGCACGTTGCAGCCCAGGTAGAGGACCACGTCGGTCTGCTTGACGTCGTCAGGAGGCGTGGAGAGGAGCCAGTCCCGGTCTTCGGGCTTGGTTAGCAGCCCGTGGACCACGTCGATCTCCCGGAAATAGTTCCTATAAAACCCCGGTCCCGGTTTTTCCTGGGTCATTGGTTGCTCCTCTTAATCCAGCTCTGGTTAATTAGTATCCTATCTTGCCGCGCCGTTAATAGCCCACCGCGCAGCCGTCTTTTCTTGGTTCGGAACCGCCGCGCAGCACGCCGGTGTCGGGGTCGCGCTGGATGACCTGGGCGCCGCCGATGGACACCCGGTCGTAGCCGGTGATCTGGCCCACGTTGTGTCCCCTGGAGCGCAGGTCCTGGGCCACCGATGGGTCCAGGCCCTCCTCCACGAGTACGTTGTTGTTGCCCACCATGAACCGCAGGGCGTTGATGGCCTTCTGCGGGTCCATGCCGTGGTCCACCATGTTGCTGATCAGCTGCAGGTGTCCCTGGGGCTGCATGAAGGCACCCATCATGCCGTAGCTGAGGTACAGCTCGCCGTCGACGGTGGCCATGCCGGGGATGATGGTGTGGAATGGGCGCTTGTGGGGCGCCAGGGCGTTGGCATGGTTGGGGTCCAGGGAGAACAGGGAGGCCCGGTTGTGGAGCACGATGCCCGTGCCCGGCACCACCATGCCCGAACCGAAGTTGGAGAAGACGCTGTTGATGAAGGAGCAGGCGTTGCCCTGACCGTCCACCACGCTGATGTAGACAGTGTCGGAGCCGCCCTGGACCTTCCCGTAGGGCACGGTGTCCATGGCCCTGGTAGGGTTGATGAGTCCGCGGCGGGTGGCGGCGAACTCCTTGGAGGTCAGTTCTTTGATGGGCACGTCGGCCTTGCGGGGGTCGGCCAAGTACTGGAAGGCGTCGGCGAAGCCCAGGCGCATGGCCTCGATGAGGTGGTGGTAGGCGTCGGGAGACTGGGCGCCCATGCCCTTGATGTCGAAACCTTCGGCGATGTTCAGGGCCTCCAGGGCGGCGATGCCCTGTCCGTTGGGCGGGCATTCCCAGCAGGTCACCCCCCGGTAATCGGTGGAGATGGGTTCGTCCCAGTCCGAGGTGTGGAATGCCATGTCCTCCACCGACAGCCAGCCGCCGTGTTCCTGGACGAAGGCCGCCGACTTCTGGGCGATCTCGCCGTGGTAGAAGGCGTCGGAGCCGCCCTCGGATATGGCCCTCAGCGTGGATGCCAGGGTGGGCAGGGTGACAAAGTCGCCGTGGGAGGGAGCATGGCCGTTGGGCAGCATCTCGCTGCCCGAGGGAAAGGCGGAGAGCTTGGTCAGTTGGCCCTTCCACTGCTCGGAGATTATGTCGGAGACGGGGAAGCCGTTCTCAGCATAGTTGATGGCCGGCTCCAACAGCTTGCTCAAGGGCATGGTGCCGTTGGCGTTCAGCAAGGTATCCCAGCCATGGACCGTGCCCGGGACGGCCACGGAGTAGACGCCGGTGTCGGGATAGGAACGGTAGCCCTTGTTCAGCAGTTCGTCGATGGAAGCGGCGCCCGGGGCCCGGCCGCTGCCGTTCAGGGCGGTGACGGACTTCTTCTTGTTGTCCCAGACCAGTGCGAACATGTCGCCGCCCACTCCGGTGGACATGGGTTCCACCACGTTCAGGGCGGCTGCGGTGGCGATGGCGGCATCGACGGCGTTGCCCCCCTCCATCAGGATGCGCAGGCCGGTCACGGCGGCCAGGGGTTGGCTGGTGGCGACCATGCCGTTGGTCGCCAGGATGGTGGAACGACGCGAGTCGAAATACATTCCGGGTGCTTTCTCCGAGGGTGTTTCGTAGCTGGTGAGCGTGCCTCGGATTGTAACATAGGCACGCCTCGTCCCTGGGCACGTGGTCTGTGCTAATATAGGCTCGGCCCGGCTTCCGGGCATTACAAGAATATCTCCGTTGATTTCCCCAACGATCGCACGACGGGACTGAAGCGGTGAAACCTTTTTAGGAGGAACTACCATGGCGGCAGAAGTTGGCCAAAAAGCCCCCCAGTTTGAACTCTTCGACCACAACAAGGGCTCTCGTAAGCTCAGCGATTCCGAAGGCAAGAACGTTGTTTTGGCGTTCTTCCCCGGCGCTTTCACCGGTGTCTGCACCACCGAGATGTGCTCCTTCCGCGACCGCATGGACGCTTTGAATTCCATGAACGCCCAGGTATTCGGCGTCAGCGTGGACGCCATCTTCTCCCAGAAGGCGTTCTCCGACGCCAATAACCTGAATTTCCCGCTGCTCAGCGACTACGAACGGAAGACAGTCAACGCCTACGGCGTCGCCCTGCCCAACTTTGCCGGCATGGACGGCTACACCGCGTCAGAGCGGGCCGTGTTCGTCATCGATAAAGAGGGCGTGATCCGCTACAAGTGGGTCGGCGAGAACCCGGGCGTGGAACCCGACTATGACGAGGTCCAGCGCCAGGTGGACGCCCTCGGTAAGTAACCCGATCACCCAGGTCAGATAGATGGCGACGTACGTACTGGTCCACGGCGCGTGGCACGGCGGCTGGTGCTGGAAGAAGGTTGTCCCCCTCCTCCGGAAGACTGGTGCCGATGCCTTCGCGCCCACCCTCACCGGCATGGGGGAACGCGCCCACCTGAACGACCGCCTGGACCCCGCTGGAATCACCCTGGACGTGCACGTTCAAGACGTCGTCCAGATGATGCGCTATGAGGGTCTTTCGGACGTGGTGCTGGTGGGCCACGCCTACGCGGGCATGGTCATCACCGGTGTGGCCGAGGAATGTCCCGAACTGATCTCCCACATGGTCTATGTGAACGGGGTGATACCCGGCGACGGCGAGTCCATGGCCGACCAGCTCATCCCTGTGAGGGGCGAGGAGTTCGCGGCCTGGGTGCGCGACCAGATCGAAAACGGCGACGGGTTTCTGCCGGCGCCAGCCTCCACCGAAGAGATCAGCCGGCGCTGGGGCATCACCGACCCCGACGACCTGGCCTGGACGATGGCCAAAGTCTGTCCCCAGCCGGCGGCGGCCATGGACAGCTCGGTGCGTCTGGGCAACCCCAAGGCCCAGGCAATCCCCAAGAACTTCGTGGGCGGCGGAGAGTCGGGCTTCGACTCCGTCGCCGAGCGGGCTCGGGCGGCGGGCTGGGGCGTGTACCCAGTGGCTTCGGGCCACGACACCATGATCACCCACGCCGGGGAGCTGGCGGACATATTGATAAAGATAGCTAAGGAGTAGGTAAGGAGCGGGCGGTAATGGACTCTTCCAACATCAAGGCGTTGGTATTCGACGTGTTCGGCACGGTGGTGGACTGGCATACCTCGGTGACCAAGCACGGCGAGAATTTCGGCAAGGCCAACGGCATCGAAGCTGACTGGGTGGACTTCGCGGAGAAATGGCGGGCCAAGTACCAACCCTTCATGAACAAGGTCAGAAACGGCGAGCTGCCCTGGACCGAGTTGGACACCCTGCACCGCATGGGCCTGGAAGAATTGTTGGACGATTTCGGCATCACCGGGGTCAGCGAAGAGGCCAAGGCTGACTTGAACCTGGCCTGGCACCGTCTGGACCCCTGGCCCGACTCCCCTCCGGGGCTGACGCGTCTCAAGTCCAAGTTCATCCTGGCGACCATGTCTAACGGCAACATCGCCCTCATGGTGGACATGGCCAAATACGCCGGGCTGCCCTGGGACACCATCCTGGGCGCGGAGCTGGCCCACGCCTACAAGCCCGACCCGAAGACCTACCTGACCGGGGTGGAACTGCTCCACCTGCAACCGGAGCAGGTGATGATGGTTGCCGCCCACCAGAACGACCTGCTGGCTGCCGCCAAACAGGGCCTGCGGACCGCGTTTGTGAAGCGACCCCTGGAGCGGGGCATCAACGGCAAGGTGGACACCACGCCCGACCCGTCCTTCGACTTTGTCTGCAACGATTTCAGGGACCTGGCAACCCAACTGGGCGTCTAATAGGAGCGATCATGGCCCGCTTTGGTGTGCGACTGGAGAATGACCCGAATCTGAGCCCCCAGGACTACCAGGAACTGTCCGCCCAGGCTGAGAAGAACGGGTTCGAGGCGGTGTGGGTGCCCGAGGGCGGCGGCAGGGACTCCCTCACTTCCCTGGCCACCATCGCCATGAAGACCGAGAAGGTGAAGCTGGGCACGGGAATATTGCCCATATTCGCCCGCACCCCCACCAACACCGCCATGGGCGCCTCCGGTATGGCCGCGGTCTCAAATGGCCGGTTCATGCTGGGTCTGGGTGTGGGCCACGCGCCCACCGTGGAAAGCAAGGACGGCATTCCCTTCAAAGCTCCCATGACTCGCATGCGGGAGACCATCCAGATCATCAAGGGGCTGCTCTCCGGCGAGGAGGTCAACTTCTCGGGCAAGCAGTTCAACGTCTCCGGCGCGTCCATGGGATCCGCTACCCCCAAGACCAAGGTTCCGGTGTACATCGCCGCCCTGGGCCCCCAGATGCTAGAGATGGTGGGTGAACTGGCCGACGGCGTGCTTATGAACTGGACGGCGGCCGACTACCTGACCGAGGCCGTGGGCCACATCAAGCGGGGCGCCGATAAGGCCGGCCGGGACATGGGCGAGATAGACATCGCCGGGTACGTGCGGGTGGCGGTGGGAGACGACGTTTCCGCTGCCCGGGACTCGCTCCGGTATCAGGTGGCCCGCTACGCCAGCAACCCCTTCTACCGCAACTTCTTCGCCCAGACCGGGTTCGACAAGGAGATGTCCGCTGCCGCGTCTGCGTTGGCCGATGGCAGCCTGGACAAGGCCGCTGAGTCCATAACCGAGGAGATGCAGGACCAGGTGGCCGTGGTGGGCACGGTTGATGAATGCCGTAACGCCTTGGAGAAGCGCCGCGCCGCCGGGCTGCAGATGCCGGTCATAGCGCCCTTCGCGGTGGGGGACAACAAGACCTCCCACCGGAACGTCATCGACGCCCTGGCGCCCAACTAAGGACTATTCCAGGGGCGTCAGCCCGCAGACCTTGGCCACCAGTTCGTAGGAGCGTATCCGCTCGGGCAGCCCGTGGGTGATGGTGACGATGCTCAGGTCTGGCGTCTGGTACAGCTCGGCAATCTCGTCCAGGCCCTCTTTCACCCGTTCCGGCGTGCCATCAACGCAGACGCTCTGGTACTGGTTGACGAAGGCCTCTTCCCCGGCCTGGTACACGTAGGCCGCCGATTCCTCGGGCGTGGGGATGCCCTTGGCCCGGCCCGTAAGGTTGAACAGCCGTCCCAGGTTCCGGCTCTTGGATTGCCGCAGGGCCTCTTCCTCGGTCTCGGCGCAGACGACGTGCACGCCCACGTTCACCTTGGGCTCTGGGAACTGCTCCGAGGGCTGGTAGTTCTTCTTGTAGTTCTCCACCACCGCCGGCCCGTCCTCGACTGATATGCCGAAGAAGTGGGCGAAGGCGAAGGGCAGGCCCAGTTGGGCGGCCATGTGGGCGCTCTCGTAGCGGGAACCCAGCAGCCACACGTCGGGGACCTCGGGCTCGCCGGGTCCGGCCTGTATTCCGGAAAAGAAGTGGTTTTCTTCCAGGTCGTTTTTCAGGAATCCCAGCAGGTCCACCACCTGACGGGGAAAATGCCGGATCTCCTTGGGTTGGCCGGGAAAGGACAGGGCCGCCGCGGTGACCTGGTCGCTGCCGGGGGCCCGGCCGATGCCCAGGTCGATGCGTCCCGGATAGAGGGAGCCCAGGAGGCGGAAGTTCTCGGCGACTTTCAGGGCGCTGTAGTGGGAGAGCATGACGCCGCCACTGCCCACTCTGATGCTCTTGGTCTGAGCGGCCACCTGGCCGATGAGAATCTCCGGGCTGGTGCCGGCGTAATTGGGTGCGCTGTGGTGCTCGGCCAGCCAATACCGCTGGTAGCCCATCTTCTCCACTTCCACCGCCAGCGCGATGGTGTTGCGCAGCGCCTGGCCCGCGGTGGCGCCTGAAGGCACCGGCGTCTGGTCCACGACGCTTAGGATAAGTTGCTGGTCCAAAACAGTACCTCGGAACGGGGTCCAGGGCCCGTTGTTTGGCCGCTCGATTCCCCATTTTTCAATGCAGGTTTGAGGGCAGTTGGCCCGTCAGCTACAAGTATACAAGCTACGCCGGAAAATGGGTTGGTAATCAGGCGGTAGAACCTATTGCGTGACCCTGATGGGCATCATATAATTTTTGCCGAATGAAGGGTAGGAAGTTGAACTTGAGCCGCTCTCTGGGCCGAAAGGCCTGGGGGGCGGCTTTTTTTTGTGGTTTTTTGTTTCTCATCGCCTGCGGGGCAGGCACCACCGACATCGACGGTTCGAGCACCGTTTTCCCCATCAGTGAGGCCATGGTCGAAGACTGGGGAGACTCCATAGGCGGGTCTGCCCGGTTGGTGATCGGTATATCCGGTACCGGCGGCGGTTTCAAAAAGTTCTGCAACGGCGAGATAGACATCAACAACGCCTCGCGTCCCATCAAGGCCAGCGAGGTGGCCAAGTGTGCCGACGCTGGTGTGGAGTTCATAGAGCTGCCGGTGGCCATCGACGGGTTGTCGGTGGCCGTTCATCCCGACAATGACTTTGTCCAGTGTTTGACCATCGAAGAGTTGCACACGATGTGGGCGCCGGAGGCTGAGGGAAAGGTAAACAACTGGAGTCAGATTCGCCCCGGTTGGCCGGACGAGGGACTGCGTTTGTATGGTCCCGGTGTGGATTCCGGCACCTTTGACTACTTCACCGAGACTGTCAACGGCGAAGCACAGGCTTCACGGGGCGACTTTACCTCCAGCGAACGAGACAATGTGTTGGTGCAGGGAATCGCAGGTGACCAGACCAGTCTGGGCTACTTTGGATATTCGTTCCTAGTGGAGAATAAGGACAAGTTGAAGGCGGTGGCCGTGGACGGTGGTGAGGGCTGCGTCTTTCCAGAGGACGAGACCATCAACAACGGAAGCTACGCCCCCCTCTCCCGCCCCCTCTTCATCTACGTCAGGAAAGAGTCGTGGGAAAAGCAGGACGTTAAGGACTTTGTCAGCTATCACGTGAGCTACGACAGGGCAGACCTGCTGCAGGAATTGGGTTTCGTCGCCTTTCCCGAGAGGGTGCATGAACTGGTTTTGGACCGCTTCAACCGGGGTCTGACGGGCACAATATTCGGCGGGGAACACCCGAAGCATGGCACCGTGGAAGAGATACTGAGGGCGAATAATTGATCGGGTGGAGAGCGTAGTCCGCATTGGCTAGAAACGTGTTGGGTCCACCATTGGGCAAGGGCGCGCGTTCCGGATGGCGAAGGATGTTACCGGAGCGGGCCATCGCCCTATTCCTTTTCCTTTGCAGTTTCCTGTCCATTCTTACGACCGTTGGGATCGTTTTCGTCCTGCTGTTCGAAGCGATCCAATTCTTCGTCGATGTCTCGTTTTGGGAGTTCATCACCGGCACGCGGTGGACCCCTCTGTTCTCCTCCAAGCAGTTTGGTGTTTTGGCACTGGTGGCAGGGACGGCCCTGACGGCGGTGCTGGCCATGGTTGTGGCCTTGCCCTTGGGGCTGCTCAGCGCCATCTATCTGAGTGAATACGCCCCCGACCCGGTCCGCCGCACGGTGAAGCCAATACTGGAGGTCCTGGCCGGGATCCCAACTGTGGTCTATGGGTATTTCGCCCTGTTGTTCGTAACTCCCATCCTCCGGGGAATATCCGAGGACATCGCGGTCTTCAACGCCCTGAGCGCCGCCATAGTCATGGGAATCATGATTCTGCCCATGGTCTCCAGTCTCAGCGAGGACGCAATGCGGGCGGTGCCCCGAACCCTGCGCGAGGGCGCCTACGCCCTGGGTTCCACCAAACTTGAAGTATCGACGCTGGTGGTGGTGCCGGCGGCTCTTTCGGGGATAGTTTCGGCCTTCATACTGGCCATCAGCCGGGCCATCGGCGAGACGATGATCGTGACCATCGCCGCCGGTCAGAACCCCAACTTCACCCTGAACCCATTCGTGCCCATCGAGACCATGACCGCCTATATCGTGCAGGTCAGCCAGGGCGACGCCCCCACCGGGTCCATTGAATTCAAGACCATATTCGCGGTGGCGCTCCTGCTCTTCGCCATAACCCTGGGCATGAACCTGCTCAGCCAGTGGGTGGTCAGCCGGTTCCGCGAGGAGTACGAGTAGTGGCGGTCATTCCCCAGAACGACTTTGAACGGGTAAGGAACCGCCGCAAATGGATGGGGCGGCTATTCCACGGCCTGTGTCTGACGTCGGTGCTCATAGCCCTGGGTATGTTGGCTGTGCTGCTGGTCTACCTTCTGGTCCAGGGTGTCACCCGCATAGACTGGAGCTTCCTCACCGAGTTCGCGTCCCGCCACCCCGAGCAGGCCGGCATACGGGCCGCTTTGTTGGGCAGTGTCTACGTCGTAATCATCGCGGGACTTGTCGCCTTCGTGCTGGGTGTGGCCTCGGCCCTGTATCTGGAGGAGTACGCCGCCCGCAGCAAGTTCGCCCGCATCGCCAAGATCAACATCTCCAACCTGGCCGGAGTGCCGTCCATCGTATACGGCATCCTGGGTCTGGAGATCTTCGTGCGCATAATGGAGATGGGGAAGAGCGTGATCGCCGGCGGGTTCACCCTTGCCCTGCTGGTGATGCCCATCGTGATCGTGGCGGCCAGTGAGGCGATCCGCGCTGTCCCGCCGTCTCTGAGGGAGGGCGCCTACGCGCTGGGAGCCACGCGCTGGCAGGTTATCTGGCACACCGTGATGCCCCAGTCGTTCCCGGGTATCCTCACCGGAGTGATCCTCGCGGTCAGCCGGGCAATGGGTGAGACCGCGCCGCTGATCGCCATGGGGGCTCTTACCTTCGTGCCATTCACGCCCGATAGTCCCTTCAGCCGGTTCACGGTGCTGCCAATCCAGATATTCAACTGGACCTCCCGTCCCCAGGAAGGATTCCAGGAGGCCGCGGCCGCCGGTATAATCGTGCTGCTGGTGGTGTTACTGGTGATGAACGCCTTCGCGGTGTTACTCCGCAACCGGTTCCAGAGCAAGCTGGAGTTATGACCCAGGCGTATCGTCGATAGGTTGGAAGGATAGAGATTTGCAAGAACCGGACTCCATACTCCAGACCCGCGGGCTGAGCGTCTACTACGACACCAAGCAGGTCGTATCCGACGTGAATCTGGACGTTGCCCGCAACCGCATCACCGCCATCATCGGCCCGTCTGGTTGCGGCAAGAGCACTTTGCTGCGTTGCTTCAACCGGATGAACGACTTGATTCCCTCCGCCCGGGTGGAGGGCCAGGTACTCTTCGATGGCCGAGACCTCTACGGCGCGGACATTGACCCCACAGAGATTCGTTATCTGATTGGGATGGTATTCCAGCGGCCTAATCCGTTCCCCAAGTCGATTTACGACAATGTGGCCTTTGGCCCTAGGATCAATGGATTCAAGGGCGACATGGACGAGGTGGTGGAACGCTCCCTCCGCCGCGCGGCGCTTTGGGACGAGGTCAAAGACCGGCTCAAGTCCAGTGCTCTGTCCCTTTCCGGCGGGCAGCAGCAACGCCTCTGCATCGCCCGGACCCTGGCGGTGGAGCCCAGCGTCATCCTGATGGACGAGCCCTGTTCAGCCTTGGACCCCATCGCCACACTGGCCATCGAAGAGCTGATGCGCGAGTTGTCCGAGGACTACTCCATAATGATTGTGACCCACAACATGCAGCAGGCCGCTCGGGTCTCCCATTACACGGCCTTTTTGATGGTGGAAGAGGCACGGGTCGGCTTCATGGTCGAGTTTGGAGAAAGCCGGAGGATCTTCACCAACCCGAAGGACGAGCGCACGGAGGCCTATATTACCGGCAGGTTCGGATAATCGCCAAGTTTGGTCTAGCGGGGAGCAAATATGGTCAGAGCCGATTTTGATAGGAGCTTAGAGGAACTGCAGGGCGAGGTGGTCGCCCTGGGGGAGATGGTGGAAAAGGCCATCCTTAAGGCCATGGACGCCCTCGACCGCCGCGACATGGGAATCGCGTATGAGGTGGTGGATGAAGACGACCTCATTGATGAAAAGCGGTTTGAGCTGGAAGAAAAGAGCATCGACCTGATTGCCACCCAGCAGCCCTTGGCCATCGACCTGCGCACCCTCTTGGCGGTGCTGCACATCGCCGTTGAACTGGAGCGTATGGGGGATTATGCCGAGGGTATAGGCAAGATCTGCATGATAATCGGGGACGATGTCCGGGTTGAGATTCCTCCCCAACTACCTCAGATGGCCCAGATGAGTGTTGCCATGTTGCGGCGGAGCCTGCGGGCCCTGGTGGAGCGGGACACCGACCTGGCCAACGAGGTCTGGGATTCGGATGATGAGGTGGATGCCCTCTACGACCGTGTGTGCCATCAGATATTCGTGGACATGGGCAAAGACCCCCACATAATCGAGGCATCAACCCATTTCCTGTGGGTGGCCCATGACCTGGAGCGGATCGCGGACCGGGCGACCAACATTGCCGAGCGGGTGATCTTCCTGGTCACGGGAAAGGTTGGCCGCGGCGACAACTATCCAGGCCACCAGAACAATTAGTCCCGACGCGGCCTTTACACGCCGGAAATTCGTGCCTGTACAGGCGTAGACTAATCCCTTCCCGCTAATGATTATGTGCTGTATAATTGTGGTTGCTAATTAGCGGTTTAAGAGGCATTGTCCAACCCCGGTTCTTATGGCCGACAAATACCAAAAAGAAATCGAAGAGATTCTCGAGCGCGCCGGGGAAGTCGCCCCCGACGAGGCTGTGGGCGAGATGGAAAGACCGGCGGAGGAACGTCCCAGGTCTGTGAGCCGCTCTTTCACACCCAGCAAGGCCTCTGTTTCAACCTCCAGGGGTGGTTTTCCGACCATAACGCCGGGCAAGGTCTTGATGACCGGTCTGGTCGTATTCATCATCACGGCCCTATTGCAGATTTGGGTCCTGATCTGGGTTGGACTGGCCCTGTTGGTTGTTGGTTACCTGCTCTTCTTCATCACGCCAAGGAACATCACCGTGGAAAAACGGTGGCGGGGAGAGTCATTGGAAGAGCCGGCTGAATCGCCGTGGGAGAAGTTCAAGCGTTGGATGAAGAGTTAGCTCGAACTTCGCCAAAGAGAAGAAAAAGAAAAGGGCGGCCGTAGGCCGCCCCTTTCTTTTTGTCTGGTCAGGGTTATTAGTCCGGGTTGAGACGGTCGGCCAAGGCTAGTACCAGGTTGCCCATATGAGGGTGGTCCGGCTCAACGTCCACCTTGATGCCCGCATCCAACATACGTTTGGTGGTGACCGGGCCGACCGATGCCACAACTAGGGACTCCCGCGCCAGGCTATTACGGAGTGATTCCTCTTTCCCGGTCTGGGCGGCGATGGCGATGAGGTTGCCAATCTGGGGCTGGCTGGTGAATGCCAGGGCGTCAATGGACCCCTGGTCCAGGTCCTCAATCATCGCCAGCACCGGCGCTGTGTCCTCGGGCATTCCCCAGGTGTAGGTGGAGACCTCCCGCACCGTGGCGCCCCGCTCTCTGAGTGTGCGTGTGAGCAGGCCGTTGGGGCCGCCGTAGGCCTGGATGGCCACCGACTTTCCGCTGAGCTCCAACCCTCCTATGGTTTCGATGAGGTCATTGGAGGTGAATGGCTCGGGCGGCATGTGGTCGATGTGGACATTTTTGCGGCGCAGCACGGCAGAGGGCTTGGGGCTGCGGGATATGACCGTGAGGTTGGCCAGGGCGTCCAGCACCTGGGACTCTTTGCCCAGGGACTCGGCGCTGTCGAAGAGGGCTTTGGTGCCGACTCCGGTCTGGAAGACCATTACCTGGACCACCCTGGAGCAGACATCGTCCACCAGGGAGATTACCTCGGGAGTGTCTCCCAGGTGCACTTCCTGGAGAACCGGCGCTGCGTAGGGGGTGCCGCCGTGACGCTCTATCAAGGCCCCCATCTCGGAGAGCATGCGGGCCTCGACGTAAGCGACGGTTTTTCCTTTTAGGGATGCTGGCAAATCAGGGCTGCTCTAGACGGCGCACTCGCCTTCGCCCCGTTCCAGTACGTACTGGTTGGAGCGTTCCCAGTCGATGTAGAGATCAGAGCCGGGAGTTGCGTCGGCGGCGGCCTGCTGGGCCTTGGACGCGACTTCGGTCAGTTCTTCCACACCGACGCGGTCGAGGAACTGGTTGAAGCTCTCGCCGCCGGAGCGGTTGTCCTTGTAGTAGGTGACCACGTCTTTCAGGACGCCGGGCACCGACTTGGCGGGAATCTTGACCAGGGGTATGCGGGTGCCGATGCGGGAGTCGGTGACCTTGTGGTCGCCGTAGTTTCCGCCCAGGAACATCTCGTAGGCCGGGATCTGCTGGCCCTCGGCGCCCTTCACGGCCCCGCCGTGGAAGCCGATGTTGGCGATGTGGTGGAGTCCGCAGCCGTTGGGGCAGCCGCTCATCTTGATGCGGATGTCGTTGACACCCTCGTCTTGGAGCAGGCCGTTCCAGTTGCTCATTTCTTGTTTCAGAGCGCCGGCCAGGCCCATGGAGGACGTGATGCCCAGCTTGCAGCTATCGGTGCCAGGGCAGGAGACGACGTTGGTGATGGAGTTGGCGTTGGCTTCGGCCAGGTCGATCTCGGTCAGTGCGTCGAATACATCGGGCAGGGAATGCTCGGGGATGAACCGGAGCACCAGGTTCTGCTCCTGGCTGGTGCGGGCCCGCCCGCTGGTGTACTTGCGGATGATGTCAGCCAGGCTGTGAAACTGGCTGGCGGTTATGTTGCCGCGGTCTGGCTTGACGTGCACGGCGTAGTAGCCGTCCTGTTTCTGGGCTTCCACGTTGGTGGCGCGCCAGGTGTCGTAGTCGTTGTTCCCGTTGTTCCCGTTGTGACCGTTGCTGTGGCCGTTGCCATTGGCGGCCAGGGCGGGCGGGGTCTCCCGCATCATCTCTTCCACGTTCATCCAGGGCGTGGGGTCGATGGGTCCGATCTTCTCCAACTCTGCTTCCACCAGGCCCTTGAACTCGTCCAGGCCGATGCGGTCGATGAGGACCTTCAGGCGGGCCATCATCCGGTTCTTGCGCAACATATCTGCGTTGTTGAAGACGGTGAACAGGGCCAGGGCCAGCCGGAGATAGTCTTCCTCCGGCAGGAATTCATAGAGGGGTTTCGCCAGACGGGGCATGATGGACGTGCCGCCGCCGACGAACACCTTGAAGCCGCGTTTCTCGACGCCGTTCTCCACGCGAATCTGGGACACGTAGGTCAGGTCCTGAATGGCCGCGGCCACATGGTCATGGTCGTCGCAGCCGGTGAAGGCTGACTTGAACTTCCGTGGGAAGTTCTGGGTCAGGGGATGGCGGACCGCGAAACGGACGAAGGCCGCCAGATAGGGCGTGGGGTCGAAGACCTCAGAGGCGCATATGCCCGCAGTGGGCGCTCCCACCACGTTCCGCACCACGTTGCCGCACGCCTCACGGGTGCTGAGGCCGGCCGCGCCGATGAGACGCAGAGCGTCCGGGCACTGGTCCAGGGGGATGTGGTGGAACTGGAAGTTCTCTCTGGTGGTGATGTGGCCCTTGCCCAAGGGAGCGTATTTGGAGGTCAGTTCGCCCAAGGCGTCCATGGCTTCCGGAGTGATGATGCCGCCGGGAATCTTCACGCGAATCATCTGCACACCGGCCTGGCGTTGGCCGTACACACCTTGTTTCAAACGGAAGGGTGTGAACTCGGTGATCTCCCTCTGGCCGGCCACGAATGCCGCCGACTCCTCCTCCAACCGCACAATCTCATCGTCCATGAAGGGAATGATGGTCTGGGTATTCTTCGAGAGTTCCAAGCTCTCTTCGTAGATGGCTTCCTGGGTCTTTTCCTGTCCGGTTGAGGTCTGGCTAGTCAAGGTGTATTGTCCTCCAAAATCCTGGGCAAATAAAAACCCACCAAAATCGCATCGGTGGGTTCAGGGGTACCTGGTGGTGTTTGTTTAGTTAACGCAGAAGGTTACCTGTTCCCTATGTACGGGGACAGATACAACAACAAGCGCAGAGGTTGCCGTCCAACTTCAGCATCTCGGTAAAGTCTACTCTTGGGGTCGACAACTGTCAACAGGCGTAATTGCAAGGTGGACGATGGGCAAAATTATGCCAGTGTTCAATTATGTTTTGTATCGCTGTATAGTCAGGACGGTAATGAAGGCGCGTGACGGAGGCAGAAGACCATGAAAGCCACGGCTGACGTAGTGGTTATAGGCGGCGGGGTCATCGGGACCAGTTTGCTCTTCAATCTGGGCCGTCTGGGCGTGACCGACACCCTGCTGGTGGAGAAAGACGTGCTGGGTTCCGGTTCCACCGGCCGCTCCCAGACCATCTGCCGGATGCACTATTCCAACCCGGTTACCGCCACCATGGCCTGGGAGAGCCTGGGAATATTCACCCACTTCGGTGAAGTGGTGGGCGGCGAATCGGGGTTTGTGGAGACGGGTTATTTGGTGGTGGTGAAGGAAGAGGATAGGGGAGGACTGGAGCGCAACGTGGCCTTGCAGTACCAATTGGGTATCGATACCATGCAGGTCACCGCCGACGACCTCCGGGACATCGCTCCAATGGTCTCGGTGAGTGACGATGAGGTGATGGCCTGGGAGCCCCAATCGGGTTATGCCGACGCCCACATGGTCACCACTTCCTACGGCATCCGGGCTCGGGAGATGGGCGCCGAGGTCTCCCTGCGGAACGCCGCCTCGGCAATCGAGGTTGAGGGCTGCAAGGTCAGGGCTGTTGTGACCGAACAGGGACGGGTGGAGACACCGGTCGCCGTTGTGGCATCGGGCCCCTGGTCCAAGGGCGTGTTGGCCCAGGTGGGCGTGGACGTCCCGCTGGTGCCCGTGCGTCATCAGGTGGCGTCCCTGAGCCGGCCCGTGGACAAATTGCCCCTGCATCCAATGGTGGGGGATATCGCCCAGTCATTCTCCTTTCGCCCCGACGGCCGTGAACAGACCATGATGGGCTTTGGCCCCGATGGTGACGATGACCTGGAGACCTACAACCAGGGTGTGGATATGGATGTGATGGCCGAGGCGCTTTCCTGCCTGGCCCACCGGATACCCGCCATGGCAGAGGCGGAGTTCCGCCGGGGCTGGTCGGGGCTCTTCACTACCACGCCCGACTGGCACCCCATTCTGGACGCGGTGCCTGGCATTGAAGGGCTCTACTGCGCCATCGGTTTCAGCGGCCACGGGTTCAAGCTGTCCCCCATGATCGGCGTGACCATGGCGGAGTTGATCGTGGAGGGAAAGGCCAGTTCGGTGGACATCTCGCCCTTGCGGTTCAACCGCTTCCAGGAGGGTGACCTGTTGGAGTCCAGCTACCGATACCGGGTGCTGGCTTAGGCAGCTATCTTCCCCGTGCTCAAGATGGCAAAACGGTTGTTCCTCCTGTCTGTGGTCACCCTGGTGCTGTTGGGTGCTGCCAACGGCAGCGGTAACCCATCGGCCAGTGAAGTGGCCATCGCTCCCCACAAATACAGCCTGCTTCGCTGGGAGTTAGCCCACTTCAGCGATAAGTGGGTAGAGAAGTTCCAGGATATCCTGCCGTGGAACTCAGAACCTTCCCGGGAAGAACGAATCGCCCTGGCCCAGGAGTTTTTCGAACTGGGCGGCCAGATCAGAGACCTGGAGAAGAGGCTGGCTGCGGAAGGTGATGACGGGGGACTGGCTGATGAGATCGCCGACTTAAGAGAGAGAAGGCGGGAGATACAGCCCAGGGTGGAAGAGACACTGGAGTCGGAGATCAGTTCTGTCCTGGTGGAGGAGGGTTTCTCGTCGCGCATCGGCGTCATCTTCCCGCCGGTGGACACGGTCTACGCCCGTTCGCCCGGCGTCCTGGTACGCTCTCCAAGAGACCAGATCGTCCAGACCAGCACCACCCTGCTCAAACCCGGTATAGATGACGCCGAACGGGAGCGGCTGGAGGAGTTGGTCTTCCAGGAAGAGGACGTTTCGGCCATCATCGTCAACACCGGCGGGGTGGCTACGTACCCCAGTGTGGTCTCTGACTCCGGCTCACTGCACGGCGCCCTGGTGATTACAGCCCACGAATGGCTGCACCACTGGCTCTTCTTCCAGCCCCTGGGACAGCATTTCTGGGACAACGCGGACATGACCACCATCAACGAGACGGTGGCCACCATCGGGGGCGAAATCATCGGGGACCGGGCGCTAGAGGCTATGACCGGGGAAGTCATACACCGCGAACCAGCCTCAGAAGGACCAGTGGACCCGGACCGGTTCGACTTCACGGCGGCCATGCGGGAGACGCGGACACAGGCCGAGGCCCTGCTGGCCGAGGGCAAGATTGAGGAGGCTGAGTCCTACATGGAGGGGCGGCGGGAGTACCTGGACGAGAATGGCTACTTCATACGGAAGCTGAACCAGGCGTTCTTCGCCTTCCACGGGTCGTACGCCACCGGTCCGGCCTCGGTCAGTCCCATCGGCGGACAGTTGGACGAGGTCCACGCGGGCACCGATACCATTGGTGAGTTTCTCAAGACGGTGGCCGAGTTCGACCGGACGGAAGACTTGGCGGAGTACCTGGGGCTGCCCTGACGCCCAGTGAGCCTGGCGCTCATACCGAGCAACGTCTCCACGATGTCACCCTGAGTGAAGCCAAAGGTCTGCCCAGCCGCGGGCCGGCAGATTCTTCGTAGTACCTCCTCAGAATGACAGAGGAGGCACGGTTGGTGTCGGTGGGCCGTGTCCTACAGGTTGAGCAGGCTGGAAGCCCGGTTCCTGAGCACGTCTTCGGCCTGGGACATGATCTCCCGGAGGATGTAGGACGCGGGCTCGATGGACTGGATCAGTCCGGACGCCCCTCCCGCCCGCACCGGGGCTTTGGTGGCATCTCCGGCGGAACTGGCGGCGGCGATGTCCTCGGCCAGCTCGGTCTGCCGGGCCATCATTTCCCCTTCCCTCCCGTGCCAGGTGTCGGTGAAGATATTGGAGATCACCCGGTCACCCACGCCTTCGGGGAAGGGGGCGCCGGTCACCAGGTCGTAGACCTTGGTGAGTATGGTGTCGTCGCCCTCCACCAGTACCACCTGCCCCTTGGCCCATTCGGGACCCGCCCACTCCAAGCTGGCCACGAACCGAGTGCCTAAGCAGACGCCCTCAGCGCCCAACATCAGCGCGGCGGCCATGCCGGAACCGTCACCGATGCCGCCGGCTGCCACCACCGGTATGTCCCCCGAGATCTTCACCACCGCCCGGGCGAAGGACATGGTGCCCAGATGGCTGGTGTGCCCACCGGCCTCGCTGCCCTGGGCGATTATCACATCGGCCCCGGCCTCCACGGCCTTTCGGGCGTGGTCCATGGACTGCACCTGGGCGAAGACCTTAACGCCGCTGCCCCTTGCCTGGTTGATGAGCCAGGTGGGGTCGGTGAAGGAGTTCCACACAGCGGAAACCTTGGCGTCGATGGTCGACTGGATGACCTTTTCCAGTCCCGAGGCCGACGATATGAACCCCACCCCAAAGGGGGCGTCGGTCTTGGCACGGACGGCGTCTATCTGCTCCATCACCCAGGCCGAGTCCGGGCTTGCACCGGCGCCAATCATTCCGAACCCGCCGGCCCTGGAGACTTCGGCGGCCAGAGCGGCGGAGGCGGTGCCGGACATGGGGGCGTTCATGATGGGGAAGTCTATTCCCAACAGGGTGCAGAGGCGGGTGGTTAGCATGTTGGGACTCCTGTGGGGGTGGTGGGCTGATCAATTGGAGGATGGTGGATGAGCAATGTTTCCCCCATTCTAACCTTCCCCCGCAGGCGGGGGAAGGGACTTTTTATACCCAGGGGGAGCGTTTGGAGCGGTCTTTCTGGGAGGTGGCGGCGGAGAGGCCCTGGCGTTCCAGGGAGTCGGTCAGCATGCGCCGAAACACTCGACGGTCTCCGGCGTTGATGACGGCCTGCTCGTGGGACTCGGAGATGGCCACCGGGTAGCCCTGACCCCGCTGGCACTGGTCCCAGACCAGCCCGTGGGCCAGAGACAGCAGGGTATCGTTCTTGGCCACCCACTGGGGGACTTCCACGCGGCCGATCTCCTCGCCGGCGTTCACGTAAAAGAAATGGACCTTGTTGGCCTCGTCGTAGGACTCCCGGGAGACGGACGAATTGGTCTTGTAGACCGGCGACCGCCAGCCTGGCTCCAGCAGCTCTTGGAACAGGTCCCGGTCCAGAAAGTCGTTGGCCCCGGAGCAGGGTTGCTGGGTGGACCGCCGGTTGTTGCATGACTGGGTGCAGACGCCCAGGTCGTGGGGGCACAGGGAGCAGCGTACGGCGTTCACCACCTCGGTGCTTCGGGGGTAGGACACGTAGGCGGCCAGGGCCACGGGCCGGGAATCGGACAGCTTTTCCAGCCGCTTCATGGCTGGGAGCAGGCCCTCCCCGATGATTTCGTCGCTCACGTAGGAGCGGTAGGTCTGGCTGGAAAGGGGCCACATGACCAGGGAGCCGTCAACCAATCCCAGCACTGGGAGGTCCGGCGGGCACTGCTCCACGGTGTTGGCCAGTGTCTCAAGTTCTTTTACCGATCGCACCAGCCCAAGGATGGTGCCGCTGACCAGCTCCTCCTGGTTCTCGTCTTTGGGATTGGAGATATAGAGTTCTTCCGGCGCGGTGGCCAGATGGGGTTCGCTGAACAAGGTGGCGTCGGGCTTGGAGCCGTAGGTCAGCACACAGCCGCCGAAATTCAGCAGGTAGCACGCCACCGGTAGGTGGCGGTCAACGTCGATGTGGGACCCGTCCACCCCGGCCACAACCCAGTCGGCCGGTGTCTCCGGCGGTGGGTAGGCGCCCAGCAAGGATTCTTGTACTTCCGCAGCCAGGTAGGGGCGTTCTTTGGTGTCGCCGGTCTTTGCTGCCGCGGTGTCGGGGTCGATGCCGGCGGCTGAGTTGAGCAGGGCAGTGAGCCGTTGTTCCCGGGCGTCGCTATCCCCACGGACCGACTGGGTGAACTGGTCCAATTGCAGGACCGTCTGTCCCATGTCCAGTCCCATAGTGGATTACCTGAGCACCCGTTCGTCGCCGTTGCGGCGGGTTATCTGCTGCTGGTCCATGCGCTCCAGCAGGGGCAGTACGTACTTGCGGCTGGTGTCGAACATGGTGCGGGCGTCGGCCACGGTGATGGTGCCCTGGTCCTTCAAATGCTGGACGATGCGCTCGGTCATTTCCCGGTAGGCCCCGGCGTCGAATACCACCGAATCGGCGACTCTGACCACCTTGCCCTGGTCAATGAGGACACTGAGCAGCTCCGAGTCCACCGGCTGGTCGCTGGGGGGAGAGTATGGCTCTTTTTGTAGTGACTTCAAGTAGGCTGACGCCTCTTCTTCCATCTTTGGCGTCATGACAACTTCATGGTCGGGAAGGCGCAGGGACTGGCCCTCGTCCACCACCACTTGGTCGGCTGTGAGCCGGGCCAATGCGCGCTGGTACACGGGCTGGGACAGGCTGAGCCGGCTGCGGATCTCCTGGGCCGGGACGCCGGTACGCAGGGGGTACTGGGTGTGGTAGAGCTGGAGGGCTGAGAGGACCTTGCTCTTCAGTATGTCCCAGCCCTGGGCCGAGTAGACCACGGCGTCGGCGTCGCTGCCGAAATCGCCCAGGGTGACCAGGTGCTCTTCCTCTGCCAGTTGGGCCACCCTTTCCGTCACTTCCTCGCGGGATAGGTTGGTGCGCTGGGACAGGGCGGTCAGGTCGCAGGGTCCCCACTGCTCGGACACGCTGATGATGATGTCGCCGCCGGTGCCCTGGTCCAGGGTCATGAGCCGTTCCAATACGTCGTTGTCGAAGCGGCGGTAGCGTCGTCTGGGGTGGGGATCGACGACTTGGCCGCCCCCCAAAGTGTCCTCCGCGGAACGGACAACGAAGAAATCGCCTTTCACCACGGGCAGGGGGTCTGAAAGCAGCAGCTGTACCCAGCCCTCTTGTCCTTCGGTCAGCCGGTCGGCGTCCAAGAGCCTGACCCGGGCCGAGGCTTCGCTGGTGAAGAGGTGGAAGGTGATGCCTTGGTTATGCCGCAGGGGGTGGGGTGCGTTCTTGACCATGCGCAGGCGGGCGTCCACGCGGTAAGTGGGCTTGAGCCAGCCGGGTATGGTCAGAATCTCACCTCGCTCCACCTCGTCCTTGGAAAGTCCGGAAAGGTTCACCGCCAATCTTACGCCAGGGTCGGTGGCGTCGACCTTGGTCTTGTGGCTTTGGAGTCCGCGAACTCTGGCCTTTTGGCCTGACCCGGCCAGCTCAATCTCCTGCCCCACGGTGAGGGTGCCGTCGATGAGGGTGCCTGTCACCACCGTGCCGAATCCGGAGATGGTGAAGCAGCGGTCGATGGGCAGGCGGGGGCGGCCCAGGTCCTGCCGGGCTTGGGTGTTGTCCAGAATCGTGTCGATGGCGGCCTTCAGTTCGGGGATTCCGTCAAGGGTGTAGGCGGAGACGCCGAGCATGGGGCAGCCTTCGAAGGACGTGCCGATGAGGGTGTCCTCCACGTCGGCCTTGACCAGTTCCACCATCTCCTCGTCCACCAGGTCGGTCTTGGTGATGACCACCAGGCCGCGGGTGATCTGCAGGATGTCCAAGATGGCCAGGTGCTCTCTGGTCTGGGGCATGACGCCCTCTTCAGCGGAGACGATGAGCATGGCCAGGTCGATGGCGCCCACGCCGGCCAGCATGTTCTTGATGAAACGTTCGTGGCCGGGGACGTCCACGATGCTGACGTCGCGGCCGCTGGGCAGCGTCATCCAGGCAAAGCCCAGGTCGATGGTCATCTCCCGGGCCTTCTCTTCGGGAAAGCGGTCCGGGTCAATGTCGGTGAGGGCCTTCACCAGGGTGGATTTGCCGTGGTCAACGTGACCGGCGGTGCCTATAACATACATGGCGGTGGTCTACGCGGCGGTGATTTCGCGGGCGTGAAGGATCTCTCCCTTGCCCAGGGGCCGGATGTCCTCTCCTTTTAGAGTGAGGACCGCAGCAGTAGTCCCTTCTCCCGTGACGAACTCGACCTCGAACTCTTCCCCAGGATAGCAGTGCACCACAGCGCCAACGTCACCCTGCTCCAGGTTGTGCTCTTTGATGTCGTGTTTTAGGACGACGGTGTCCAGTTCTTTGATCATCACATCCCCAATGTCGTGGGACTAGATAGGGTAAGCGGTCACCAGCCGAGGCTCGGATGTTCCCGACTCGACGATCCAAACGGTCCGTATGCCTACTTCATTGCCGCTTGGCGTCCGGACCGGACCGTCGACGATGTATTTCGTCCCGTATGCGGACTGTTGGGAATCCGAGATTCCTTGTTCGGCCGCGATATTCAGCAAATCTTGTCGGAGTATATCCGTGTCTGCTTCATCATACCCCAGATTCTTGAAGAACAGTGCCTTGTACTGGCCCACCGGATGGGCGTCGGACAGCAGATATGCCCTCAGCTTGTCAGTTGTGACAATGGCGGACCCGGCGTTGGGTAGCTCCACCCCCCTACTCCAGAAACTTGGTAAATGCTTGGTTGGCTATGAGGTAGGAGGACTCGGTCAGGCGCAGGTTGTTGTCCTCTTGGGTGAGCAGGCCCAGGTGGATGCACTCGGCGATGGCGTCTTGGAATTTTTCGGCCAGGTCTGCGCCGGCGAAGGATGATGCTTCGTTCAGGTCCATGCCGTCCAAGAGTCGCAGGCCCAGGAACATGGTTTCCGAACAGCGGGTGTCGGGGCTGATATGCTCCCAGCCGCCCAGGGTGGGGATGCCTTCCAGCACCGATTGCAACAGGTAGGTCACAGCTTGGACTCCCCCATCGGCCCAGGCTGACGCCTTTTTGTTGTAATCACGGGGCGAGAGCACCTCCCAGAAGCGGTAATCAGCCAACCTAGAATGGGCGCCGGGGCCCACTCCCAGGTACGGCCCGTTTTGCCAGTAGACCAGGTTGTGCTCGCAGGCCTTGCCCGGCAGGGACCAGTTGGATATCTCGTAGTGGTGGTAACCCGCGGAGGCCAGGGACTCCCGGGCGTACTGGTACATATCGGCGGCCATGTCAGGGTCCGGCTGGGGAATCTTGCCCTCCTCGGCCCAGCGGTGCATGGGAGTGCCCTCCTCGATGGTCAGGGCGTAGAGAGAGATATGCTCCGGGGATAGGCCCACCAGGGTGTCCAGTGTGTTTTGCCACTGTGCCAGCGACTGGTTGGGCAGGCCGTACATCAGGTCCAGGTTCACGTTGTCGAAGCCGGCCTTTCGGGCAGTTTGAAAGGCCTCTATCGCCTGGGCGGCTTCGTGACGGCGTCCCAGGAGGTTCAACAGTTCGTTGTCCAAGCTCTGGATGCCAATGCTCAGGCGGTTCACACCCTGCTTGAGGATGCCCTGGCAGGCGGCTTCGTCCAGGTCGCCGGGGTTGGCTTCGATGGATATTTCGGCGCCCGGCGCGACTTGGAAGGAGCTTTGAATCGAGGCCAGTATCTGCTCGATGTAGCCCTGGGGGAGATATGAGGGTGTGCCACCGCCGAAGAATATGGACTTCACCGCCGGGTGGGAGAGGGTCGTGCCCCAGCAATCGATCTCCGACGTGAGGGCAGTGAGAAAGGCCGGTATCAGGTCCTCGATGCCCTGGTAGGTGTTGAAGTCGCAGTAGGGGCACTTGGTCTTGCAGAAGGGGACATGGACATAGAACCCCATGCCGGACGAGAGAACTATCTGGGAGCCGCTACTCGTCGTCAATCAGTCTGCTCTTGCCGTCCACCACCTTGTCCGGGTCTTTGTCCTCGGGGCGATCGGAGGGCGGCACCCGGCCCATGTGTTCGTCCACTATGTCGGACGGCGCGAACTTGGTCAGGGCCAGTAGGGCCAGGCCCAGCACGATCAGGTCGTCGAAACGCCCCAGGACCGGCAGGCGGTCCTTCAGCAGGTCGTAGGGGGAGATGATGTAGATGATAGCCAGGGGCACCAGAGCGCGGAGGAAAATGGACACCCGCTTGTCGAAGGTAAGACGCCATACCAGGCGGGCGAACTTGATGGCCCGGGGAAGAATTCTTGGGGCCAGGTAGAAAAGCAGTGGATAAAGGAGTCTCAGGAACATTGTCGCGCTCGAAGCCGATTGTTTCTGCTTGTAAATTATAGGCCAAGGTGTGATAACTTGAAACCGACGGTCCGGCCCCAGTCCCATTTCCGGACCAGTCGAGGGCCAGCCACGGACGGCAGCAGCCCGTCCGGCCCCAGCAGCGATTCGGCGCTTATCGTCCCCATGGAGGAACGAGCATGCCCAAGGCCAAACTCCCTCAGACCATCGGCGCTCTCCGCAAGGCCAAGTATGAGGTCATCCCCGTCCGCGAGGAGCTACGGAAGAACCTGATAGCCAAGATCCGGGCCGAGGAGATCGTATTTCCCGGCATCGTCGGATTTGAACATACGGTGATCCCCCAACTGGAAAACGCCATCCTGGCCGGGCAGGACATCATCTTGCTGGGCGAGCGGGGCCAGGCCAAATCGCGGATGATCCGCAGCCTGACAACCCTGCTGGACGAGGCAATTCCAAAAATTGCCGACTGCGAGATAAACGACAACCCCTACGAGCCCATCTGCCAGGTCTGCCGCGACAAGGTGGCGGAGATGGGCGACAAGACGCCCCTGGAATGGATCCCCAGGGACGACCGCTACTCGGAAAAGCTGGCGACGCCGGATATATCGATTGCCGACCTGATCGGGGAGATCGACCCCATCAAGGTCGCCGAGGGGCATTACCTTTCAGATGAGCTCGTGATCCATTACGGTCTGGTACCCCGCACCAACCGGGGCATCTTCTGCATCAATGAACTGCCCGACCTGGCCGAGCGTATCCAGGTGGGCCTGTTCAACCTGATGGAAGAAAGGGACGTGCAGATTAAGGGTTACCGGGTCAGGCTGCCCCTGGACGTTTTCGTGGTATCCACCGCCAACCCCGAGGACTACACCAACCGCGGCCGCATCGTAACGCCCCTCAAGGACCGGTACGGCTCCCAGATTCACACTCACTATCCCCTGGACTCCCGGGACGAGATCGCCATCATGGACCAGGAGCGAACCAGGTTCCCCGAAGAGGAGAAGCTGGTAGTTCCCGACTATATGAAAGAGGTTCTTGCCGAGGTCACCGTACAGGCCCGCCAGAGCAACGAGATCAACCAACGCTCCGGAGTCAGTGTCCGGGTGTCCATCGCCAACTACGAGACCATGCTGGGCAACGCCGTGCGCCGGGCAATCATGAATGGCGAGGAATTCGCCTGCCCCAGGGTCTCCGACCTCAGTTACATCGTGGCGTCCTTCGCCGGCAAGATTGAACTTGAGACATTTGAAGAGGGCCGAGAGTCCCGGGTGACCGACGAACTGGCCCGCCGGGCTGTGCTCCGCACCTTTGGCGGCTACTTTGATCTGGAGGAGCTGGATGCGGTGGTAACCGCTTTCGACCTGGGCAACAGCGCTGAGACGGGCAGCGAGATGCCCGCCGCCGGATACCCCGATCTGGTGAAGAAGATCGACGGCCTGGCAGCGGCGGTGAAGAAGCTGACCGACGATGAACGCCCGGAGGTTATTGCCTCGGCGGTGGAGTTCATCCTGGAAGGCCTGCACCTGAGCCGCAAGCTCAACTGCGACCGTTCCAGCGGAGCGGCTGTCTACCGGCTCTAGGTCCATTCAGCCGACAACGCCACCTGACGGCCCCGGCTTGCCTGTCCAAACGGCCCAGGCGTATAATTAGAACAGATGTTTTATTAATATTTGTCGTTATACGCGGGTCGATTGGGAGGGCTTTTATGGCTGGCGCCGACGTTCAGGAAATCCACTGCAAGACACTGCTCAATAAGATCGATGTTCCCCGGTTCCCCTTCCGGTGGACCATGAACCCCTACCGTGGCTGCCGCCACGCCTGTACCTACTGCTACGCCCGCCCCACCCACGAATTCTGGGGTATGGACTCGGGCCGCGATTTCGAAACCCGGGTCTTCGTCAAGGTGAACGCTCCCGAGGTCCTGCGGAAGGAACTCAGGCGTCCCAGCTGGCGCCGGGAGTCAATCGCCATCGGCACGGCCTCAGACCCCTACGAGCCCGCAGAAGCCGAGTACGAAATCACCCGCCGGCTTCTCCATGTGCTGCGCGACTTCCAGAACCCGGTATCCATCACCACCAAGGGTGTGTTGGTGCGCCGTGACGTGGACATACTGGCCGAACTCAGTCAGTTGGCCGATGTGCACGTCAATTTCAGCGTCGGCACCACCGACGAAAAGATCTGGAAGCAGATGGAGCCGGGCACACCCCGGCCTCAGGCGCGCCTGGAGACCATGCAATACCTGGTGGAAAACGGGGTCTCAGCCGGAGTGATGATGGCGCCTCTCCTGCCGGGCCTCACTGACAGCGAGGAGAACATCCATACGGTCGTCGCAGCGGCCCATGAGCATAAGGCCCAGTACTTGGGGGCCAATGTGCTGTTCTTGAAGCCGGGCTCCAAGGAGTGGTTCATGCCCATGCTCAAGGAGGCCTATCCCCATCTCACCCCGGGCTACAACCGCCTCTACCACAGGACTTACGCGCCCGAGGAATACACCAAGAGCATCTTGGATACGGTGGACCGGGTGCGCCGGCAATATGACCTGCCGGACAGGGCAAAGGTCCAGGAGAACATGGCACCCAGAGGACAGCTGGAACTGGCTTTCACGGCCTAGAAGCGGGAGACGTTTATCTCCACCATCTTGCCGGTCACTAGGAACATCACGCGCTCGGCGATGTTGGTGGCCCGGTCGGCGATGCGCTCCAGGTCGTGGGCGACCCAGAGCAGGTAGGTGGCCCGCTGAATGGTGTCCGGGTCTTGGATCATGAACAAGAGCAGTTCCCGGTAGACCTGGTCGTAAAGTTCGTCCACCTCGTCGTCTGCCTGGCAGACGCCGTTGGCCTTCACCATGTCCCGGTTCAACAGGGAATCGATGCTGTCGTTCAGCATGGCGGTCGCTTTCTCGGCCATGCGGGGGATATCGATGAGGGGCTTTAGGGGCGGTGCGTCTCCCATGGAAACGCTGATCTTGGCGATGCCCTCGGCGTAGTCGCCCATCCGCTCCAACTCCACCACGATGTGAAGCAGTGCGATGATGGCCCGCAGGTCGCCGGCCATTGGCTGCTGGGTGGCGATCATGTCCACACAACGGTCTTCGATCTCGAACCGCTTCTGGTCGATGTAATCGTCGTCGTTGATGACCTCTTGCGAGGCGACCAGGTCCCGCCGTTTCAGTGCGTCAACGGCTCGGTTGATGGACTTGCCGACGATCTGGGCAAGTACTTCTACCTCTTGCTGAAGCAGATTCAATTGTTGGTCGAAGTCTTCCCTGGGCATGGTGGGCCTCTAGACCTTTTTCCAGAATGGCGCCCGCTTGCGTTGTTCGTCCAGGAGCGATGTGTCCAGCAGTTCCGGCTGTGAGCCTGGAGGTGCAAGCTTGGGTACAGTATAGCCGATGGCAGCGAAGACATCAGGATTTGTGTAATAACCGTTATAGGTCTGTAACACCAACTGGTCGAAGAACACTGGATCGGAGGCCTCGATTCCCCGGAGCAGCTCGTCCTTGGTGGCGTCGGAAAGCTGGGCGAACCCGCCGGGTGACTGCTGTCCGGCAGCCACGGCTATCTTGGTTAGTCCCTCGTTGAGCAGCCGGGTCAAAGCAGGTTTTTCGGCGGCCACGCCCTCGATGAAGGCCGCGATGCCCAGGTCCCCCGCCGCCGGCATCTTGTCGTTGGCCGGCACTATGCGGTTGATAACCTCGGTCAATAGCGACCTTTGGCCGGGGGAAAGTACCTGCTTTCCTGTTATCATCGGTTATTCCTTGTTCATCCGGTCTGCCCCGGAAATAATTCTGACAAGAATACTCCCGCCCCTGGAATCGAGTCAATTTTGCGTAGCTAACCAGACGCGGTTGATGCGCCAGTTACGGCGGGAGTATCATGGGCCTGTATGCTGGGGCACCCGCACCGGCCACCGGCCTACCAGGGTAGATTCAACCGTTTTGGCCCCCGGCGGCTAAGCTAAATAACGGTAGATAGATGGTCCGATACAATCCCTTTTTCTGGTTTTTGAAGTTCGCCATTTATGTGGGCGAGCGCTGGCTGCAGGTGAACGGCGGTGTGATCAACGCGGTGGCCGATGGCCGCCGCGACCAACGCTTCTGGTTGGCCACGCGTTATTTCGGCTGGCGCAAGCTCTGGAACTTCGTCTGGGTTGAACTGCAACTGCGATTTGCACGCCGTGTGGTCTGGGGGTCGGCCTACGAATGGGAAGTGGACACGACCAACATCTGCCAGTTGAAATGCCCCCTGTGCCATACGGGCAAGGGCAGCATCCACCGCGATCAGGGCGTGATGGACTACGACCTCTTCACCAAGGTGGTCGACCAGATCAAGCACTCCTGCATGTGGATGACCCTCTACAGTTGGGGAGAGCCGTTCTTGAACTGGCGGATCCACGAATACATTGAGTACGCCCACAAGCAGAGAGTGGCGACGATCATCAGCTCCAACTTGAACAAACCTCTGACGCCGGAATTGGCGGAGCAGGTCATCAGGTCCGGGTTGGATGTCATGATCGTGTCGTTGGATGGAGTCACCCAAGAGGTCTATGAGGTCTACAGGGTCGGCGGGCACCTGGATAGGGTGCTGGCCAACCTGCGGCTCCTTGACCAGAAGAAACGGGAGTTGGGTTCCAAGACCCCCCACATAGAATGGCAGTTCATAGTCATGCGTCAGAACGAACACCAACTGGAGGAGGCCAAGGCGCTGGCTTCAGAACTGGGTGTGGATTCCCTGGTGTTCAAGAAGGTGGACTTTCCCCATGGAGAGAACGACGCCGAAGAAGCCGAGCGTTGGCTGCCCCGGCAGCATCCCGAGTATCTGCGGGATGACCCGTTCTACAAGCCCTATCAAGAAGACGGCACGGTCTGCTGGCGTTTGTGGCGCAGCGCGGTGGTCAACTGGGACGGCGGGTTTGCTCCCTGTTGCTATCTGACCGACAAGTCTGAGGACTTTGGCGACGCCAACGAAAGTACGTTGAAGGAAATCTGGAACAACGAGAATTACATCACGGCGCGGGGCTTGTTCAACAAAAAGTTCACCCCGCAAAAGTGGATCGGTTGTCTGGAATGCAGCGTCTATCAGGGCAGCCGGGCCGCCCGCAGCCGGGGCCCAGTGGACCTGAAGCCCGACCCGGTGCTGCTCCAGTTGAATGGCGGTAAGCCGGCCAACGGAAACAGGTCCAAGATGGGCCAAGGGATTCCCGGACCGGAAGCGGCGATCGCGACGGACGGTGAAGAGGAAGCAAAATTAGAGGAGGCACAGACGGAAGCACTGGACTGAATTCAGATGGGTTGATGCCTAGAATATCGCGGGATTTTGTGTCAAAATCTCCGTTAAATTTCTTCCGGTGGCGGCTTTGCCGGAAAATTTGTCCGATACCCGAGTCAGATCTGTTGCATCGCAAAGGGTGAAACAGATTTCATGTCGCCTCGATTGTGGGATGATAACGATAGGAAAACGAGCCTGACGATGGCCGCGATAAAAAGCACGCTCGCAGAGATCCCGTTCTCGATGATTTGGCTCCCTCATCTCAGGGAGTTAGGGATGCTTGCGGGCGGTTATTTTGTCTACATGTATACCCGGGCCCTGGTCTTTTCCGACTTCCAGGCCACGGCCCTCTCCAACGCCCGGCGGGTAATAGATTTTGAGCAGAGCATCGGTTTCTTCTGGGAGCCCGTCTGGCAGTCCTGGGCGATAGACAGCGCCAAGTCGCTGGTCATATTCTTCAACTGGGCCTATATCGTCACCTTCTGGCCCATCATCCTGACGGCCGCAGTCATCCTCTACGTTACCAATCGGACCCGTTACGCCTATTACCGGAACGTGGTCCTGGTCAGCTTCATCATCGCCCTCCTGGGGTTCATGCTCTTCCCCCTGGCACCGCCGCGGATGATTGCCGAGCATTTCGTAGACACCATCAAGGCCTTCGGACCTTCGGGGTACGCCAGCAGGGAGTTTGCCAACTACTACAATGCCTACGCGGCAATGCCCAGCCTGCATTTCAGTTGGACGGTGATGTTCGGCATCATGTTCCTGCGGACGAACAACACCTGGATAAAGATCTTTGGTGTCTTTTACCCGACCATGACCCTGTTCGCCATCACCATCACCGGGAACCACTACATCATGGACGCCGTCGGCGGCGGCCTGCTCATCCTGGCCTCGTTCATGACCATCGAACTTGGTTTTCGGCGGCGCTTCTTCCTGCCCGCCGCTTACCGCTGGGTCCTCTCCCAGTCCGGCGGCAGAAGCCGGGAAGCCACAGACCGGCCAGACGGTCACCCTTCCACAGCCGATTGATTCTTCCCCGGTCCAGCCACGCCCTTGTCACCGGTATGAGCTCCTTTCCCTGTCTGCCGCGCCAGGCGGTTTTTGACGTGGCCGGTCGATGATTTCCGCCATCAACGCCCGAAGGGCCGGCATCGGCGAGTTATCCCTCTACGTCGGGGCCTACCTGGTCTATCTGGCGACCAAGGGCCTGCTTCACTCCGATCCCAGGGCCGTTGGTCTGGAAAATGGCGACAAGGTCGTGTCGCTGCAACGGGACTGGGGGTTTCTGTGGGAGCCGGAGTGGCAGTCATGGGCCATCGAGAATGTGAAGGCGCTAGTGGTGACGCTCAACTGGGTGTATATCGTCACCTACTGGCCGGTGATTCTGGTCGTCGCCCTTTTCCTGTACCTCAGGCGGCGGCGTGACTACTTCTTCTACAGGACGGTGGTGTTTGTTGACCTGGCCGGGGCGCTGGTCACATTCATGCTCTTTCCGGTGGTGTCGCCCTTCGCCATACCTGGTGTGGAGCTTTTGGACACCATCCAGGAATATGGCCCCAGGTTCTACGGCAGCGAGGATATGGCATCCCTCTATAACATCTCCGCTGCCATGCCCAGCCTGCACTTCAGTTGGACCGTTATTCTGGGGGTGCTGTTCTTCCGAACCCTACCGGGCGCGTTCCGGCTGCTGGGCCTGCTCTATCCGGTGCTGACCTTCTTCGCCATTGTGCTCACCGGCAACCACTTCATCCTGGACGCCATAGCAGGAGGGATACTGGCTATCCTGTCCTTCGGTGTGGTTATTTTGCTGCGGAGAACGGTGTGGCCCGAGCGCTTGACGCTGCGGCCGCCTGCCATCTAGTCCCTGTTCTTGCCCCACATGGGGTGCTGGAAAGTGGGCAGGTTCAGCCGGTCGATGGGCCGGTCCACCTTCACAGCGGCCGCGGGCTCCGGGTCTTCGGGTGCGGGAGGACGGTAGGCGGGGCCAAGGTTGCGGTCCGGCCCCAGCGCGCTCAGGTGTCGGGCCAGCGACTCCAGGCTGTTCAGGTTGTGCACCGGCAGAAAATCGTCGACGTAGGGGAGCGCCGCCTTCATTCCCTGGGTCAGGGGCTGATAGTCTGGCGAACCCAGGAGCGGGTTCAGCCATATCAGCCGGTGACAGCTGCGCTGCAGACGTGACGTCTCCCGCGCCAACAGTTCCGGGTCGCCCCGGTCCCAGCCGTCGGAGATGATCAGCACCACGGCCTGTCCCCTCAGCACACGACGCAGCCACTGGTAATTGAAGCTCTTGATGGCTTCGCCGATGCGGGTGCCGCCCGCCCAGTCGGGCACTGCCTTGGACACCTCGTCGATGGACTGGTCGATGCTGCGGTATTTGAGGCTCCTGGTGATGCGGGTCAGGCGGGTGGCGAACAAGAACGCCTCCAGCTGGTCGAAGCCGCCAGCGATGGTGTGGATGAACTGGAGGAGCATCCGGGTGTAGCGTTCCATGGAGCCGCTGACGTCGCAGATGAGCACCAATGACCGGTTCTTGTACTTGGGCGAGCGGGATGACAGTTCCAGGAACTCGCCGCCGTAGCGCAGACTCTTCCGCATGGTGCGGCGCAGGTCCAGTTGGCCTTGACCGCCGGGCGTGAGACGCCGGGTGCGTCTTTGGCCCAGGTCCCAGCTCAGGCCGGTCATCATGCGGCGGGCCTCGGCCATCTCCCTGGAGGTGAACTCCGAGAAGTCCTTCTGCCGCAGCACTTCCACGGCGCTGTAGGTGCGGCTCAGGTCCACATTTTGGACCGAGTCGTCGTCTGGTTCTCCCTGGATGGTCCCGGCATCACCCGGGTCCTCGTCCTGCCCGGCTCCAACCTGGGGCTTTCTGAACCGCCGCTGCTCGCCCATTGAACGGAGGTCCATGGTGGAGCTGCTGTCGGTGGGCTTGCGCCAGAAGACCTTGAACGCCTCGTCGAAGATGGGCAGGTCCTGCTTGCGGTGCACCAGGATGCTCCGGGCTGCCTGGTAGAACTCGCCGCGTTTGCCGATGGATACGTGTTCGGTGGCACGCACCAGGTCCAGTATGTTGCCGGAGCCGATATCCAGCCCCACCCGGCGCAGCATCTCGCCGAAAAGAGTCAGGCTGTGCAGTATGTGGCCGTCGGGCCCAGCGTCGTTGGGGATTATGGGGATGGGACCAGGCATTCTAGCCTCGGCGGCGGCCGCCCCGGCGCGGTCCCCGGTTCTTGGAACGCTCCAACATGGCGCGGACGGGTTCGCCCCGGACAGACTCGATGTCGTCTTGGTACTTGAGCATCAGGCCCAGGGTGTCGTCGATGACCTCGGGGTCCAACTCGGTCTGGTTCAGGGCAAGGAGGGCCGAGAGCCAGTCCAGCGTCTCGGAGACGCCTGGAATCTTGAAAAGTTCCGTCTCACGCATCTCCTGGATGAATGCCGTGACCTGTTCCGCCAGCTTACGGGGGGCGTCGGGGATGCGGGCGGTGATGATCTGAATTTCCTTCTGGTAATCGGGGTAGTCCACCCAGTAGTAGAGGCAGCGGCGTTTCAGAGCGTCATGTATCTCCCGGGTCCGGTTGGAGGTGATGATGACGATGGGCGGGTGGACGGCCTTGTAGGTGCCCAATTCGGGGATGGTGATCTGGTAATCGGCCAGCAGTTCCAACAGGAACCCCTCGAACTCTTCATCCGAGCGGTCCAGTTCGTCGATCAGCAGCACCGGCGGCCGTTCTTGGGACTCGTCTATGGCCTGGAGCAGGGGGCGTTTGATGAGGAAATTCTCGCTGAATAGGTCGGCGGTGGCCGATTCCCGGTCCACCTGGCCAGACGCTTCCATCAGGCGTATCTCCAGCACCTGGCGGGTGTGGTTCCACTCGTAGACCGCCTGGTTAACGTCCAGACCCTCGTAGCACTGGAGGCGGATGAGGTTGGTGCCCAATCCCTCGGCCAGGGCACGGGCGATCTCCGTCTTCCCGACGCCGGCCTCGCCCTCTAGAAACAGGGGGCGTTGCAGCTTCATGGCCAGGAAGATGGGTACGGCCAACGCACGGTCGGTCACGTACACCTGGTCGCGCAACAAATTCTGGACGTCCTCGATGGACTGGGGGGCTTGGTATTCAGTGGTGGTCAAAGAAGTCACCGTATCCCGGTGTTTTTCGCCTGGTTAGGCACGGATTCTATCAGGCCAGGCACGGCTTTCAATTGTATCCCAAAGGTGCGGGGCGCACCACCGTACTAGTCTTGGGGCGGTACGAATACTGACAGGAAAAAGCGGCGGACCAGTTGGCCCAGCCGTGTCCAATGGTCATCAAGGGCCGCCAACTCCCCAGGGGAGAGCTGGTTGTATGACCTGCCCTGCTCGGGGAATTCCCAGAGGGTGAAGGCCCAGAATTCCGGCACCGGGCCGGATGGCAGGGCCTGGGCGATCACTCCAGTGGCCCCCTGTAGCTCCCAGGAGGCCAATAGACGACCTTTATGGGCTACGGCCACCGATTCCACCCATGTCGCTTTTCGGTCCGCCCCTGTGAAGGGCTCCATCAGTTCGAGGAGTAGCTCGGCCCGCTGGGCGTCGTCGACGCCGGGGCCGGCGAAGCGGCGGGTGTGCCGGCTCTCCCATGATGCGCCCAGGCTGGGGATGACCAGGCCGCCGTCGGAGGCGATGGCCAGCATGGCGCCGGCCCTGGACCATTCCACCGCCTTTTCTTGGGCGATGGCCAGATGGGTCTCGCCGTCTTCCTTGGGTGAGGCGCTGACTCCGGCTTCTTTCGGCGTGACAGGCCGCAACGGGAGACCGTTCAGGAGTGACCGGAAGGCGGTCTGTTTGTCGCCGTTGCCGGTGGCCAACAGGATGGGCGGGAGTTCCGCTGTGGTCATGGCTGGGGTGCTAGAGGACGCGGGCCACAGCCCTGGTCGCCGCGCCGTCGCCGCCCTTCAGCTTCAAGGGCAGGGCCCAAAGCTCGAATTCCTTGCCCACCAGCTTGTCCAGGTTGATCAGGTTCTCGATGAGCGGGATGTTCTGGCCCAGGAGCAGCCGGTGCACCGGGAAGTCTTTGATGGTGGACAGAGGTGTTTCGGGGTGCTTGTCGATGGGGAAGTCTACCGCCACGGCGTTGGCCCCGCATTCGGCTAAGAAGGCCGCGCCCTCGGTGCTGAGATAGGGGCCGTGCCCGTAGAATTTCGGCCCACCAGACTCAGCCTCGGCCCAGCCGGTGAAGAGGACCACGATCTTGTCTTTCACCGAGGCGGCGCTGGCCCCGGCATCCTCAAGCTCGGATACCAGTATGGGCGCCAGGCCCTTCACCGCGGAACGCAGGTCTAGAAGCAGAGCGGGGCCGGCGTATTTCTCCAGCGGCATGTTCTCCACGGTGGTGGCGCCATCGACGAAGTGGTAGGGGGCGTCTACGTGGGTGCCGATGTGGGTGGCCAGGCACAATTTCTGGTTGGAGCGGGCGTGGGTCTCGTGGGTCTGGATGGGCGAGGTCTCAACCCCGACCAGGCCGGGCACCAGGCTGATGCGGTCGCTGCCCAAAGTTAGGGTCAAATCAATGAGTTCCGCCATACCTAAAACCTCGAACAGTATAGGGTGTTCAGTCGCCGGTGGCCTGCTCCAATAGTGCGGCACCCACCGCAGTGTCGGCAACCTGGGGTGTGCTGCGGGCCTCGGGGGGAAGATCGTCCTCCCAGTCGGGAATCAGCACCCTGGCATTCGACTCCATGCTCAGTACAACAAGGACACCGGACAGACTGAAGATCATGGAGAGCACCAGGGCCGGAACGAAAGACCCGGTGGCGTAGATGGCAAGGCCGCCCAGTACGGTGGCGGTGGCGTGACCGGAAAGGGCGCCCATGGTCTCAAACCCGTACAGGGTGGCCAGGGGTCCGGTGCCGAAGTACTGCCGGTTGACCACCAGGTAGGCCGACATTTCGCCGCCGAAGCCCAACCCGAAGAGCGCTCCAAAGAGATAGAAGGCCCAGGTGTCTTGGGCCCAGAACAAGACCAGGACCGTGATGCCCTGTACCAGCAGCGCCGTCATTATCACCGGCTTGCCGCCCATGCGTTCTGCCAAGATGGGGGCCATGAAGCGCCCCAGAATGCTGAATATGGAGATGAGGGCCAGGATGTATGACGCCGACGTCAGACTGACGCCCTGTTCCACCGCAAGGGGTATGGAGTAGATCAAAACGATCCCATGCCCGGCGCAGCCCAGACCGTGGATGGTGGGCAGGTTCCAAAAGGCCCTGGTCCGCCGCATGGCCCGGTTGAACACCCTAAGCCGCAGCCGGTCGATCTCTTTGCTCCGGACTATATTCGGGGGATCGTCCAAACTGGCGCCGTAGGCCAGACCCTTGGCATCGGCAGGTTTGGACCGGAAGAACAGGGTCAGGAATGTGAGGGAGCCGCCGCCAATCAGGCCTATTGTGGTGAAAGTGGTCTGCCAGCCGACGGCATCCAGCAGATTGGCGACGGCGGGGGCGATGGCCGCCGCGCCGATTCCGCCCGAAGCCCAGAGAAGACCGGTGGCGAACCCAAGCCGAATCTTGAACCACCCGCTGACCGAGGCCAGCAAGGGCACCATCGCCAGAGACTGGGTGATCGACAGCATGACGCTAAAGTACAGGAAGAACTGCCAAACGTGGGTGATGGTGCCGACCAGGATCATGCTGGTCATGTAGAGGATCCCGCAGGCGAACATCAACGGCCTGGCGCCGTAGCGGTCGCCCAGCATCCCCGTTATGGGAGAGATGGTTGCTCCGCAGACGTAGTAGGTGGCCAGGGCGGCGCCGATGAGCCCGATATTCCAGCCGAAGCCACCGTCCGGGTCGTTCAGCGGGGCGACCATGATGCCGGCGGACATGCTGATGGACTGTCCGGTCACCTGGGCTACGGCTAGAATCGCCAGTATGAACCAGGCGCGGTGAAATCTCTTTCGCGGGCGGGTGGGCGCCGGACTTGAGTCGGTGTTGGCCGCCATTTGGGTTCCTTGGTTCAAATGTAATCGAGCGATTAATCCGCTCAATTATCGGAGAATCCAATTGTATACCGTGAACGGGTCCTAGTGTAACGGGCAGGCCCGCAGGAAAGCCTGGCCCCACCAGGTATCACCCGCCGTTTCGTGCCCCTCAAGACTGTTGGAGCCAAAGGCCCCGGCGTTGTCTTGGGCCACGTTCTGACCGGCGGCAGTGGGCGAGACTCCGGCCAGGCCGAAGGCCAGTGAGCGTTTGTTTCCCACGTCAGCCGAGACTGCCCACGCGCCGAAGAAGATGATCAGCGCGATGACGCCGGCCAATACCAGGCCGAACACCATCGGAAACGGGAATCGGCGCGTTGCGGTCAGTCTCGTACCCCCGTGCTTGTCCGGCTAACCCCGGACTTCCACTTCGTATGGGAAGACCATGTTGTTACCGTAACCGCGCCCGTCCCAGGGGTTGGGGAACTCCATGGGTTGGGTTACGCCAAGGACGTTGGTCGCCCGGCACATGATGGTGTGCTTGCCGGCGGACTTGGGCTTCCAGGTGTGCTCCCAGCGGTACCAGGAGTAGCCCACCCGGTCGTGGAGCTTTTCCACGGGGTCCCAGGTCTCGCCGCCGTCGGTGCTGATCTCCACCTCCTCGATGTCCTCCTCACCGGACCAGGCCGCGCCGGCCAGGATGTACCCTTCCAGGGGTACGATCTCTCCGGGCACAGGGTTGGTGATGATGGACTTGACCTGCAGCTTGGTGTAGAAGCGGTACGGGACCGGATCGCCCGGCTCGTTCATGGTCATGTAGCGCTGGGTCATGTAGAACCCTTCGAACTTGTGGTCGAGGACGTGGATGCCCACCAGCCATTTGACCGAGTTCATGCCGTACCAGCCGGAGACCAGGAGACGCAGGGGGAAACCGTGGTCCTTGGGCAGGGGCTCTCCGTTCATCTCGTAGGCCAAGATGGTGTCTTCGTGGAGGGCCTTTTCCATGGGCAGGCTGCGCTCGTAGGTGACCTCGGCGGGGTCTCCAACCACTTCGTCGGGACCGTGGTCGGCGCCCTCGAACATCACCTCAACGGCGGTGTCTTTCACGCCGGCCAATTCCAGAACGTCTTTCAAGGAGACACCGGCCCATTCGGCGTTGCCCATAATGCCGTGGCCCTTGATCTGTTCCATGACCGAACTGATGCGCAGGGACTTGGTGTAGTACTCGGGCACCGGGCTGTTGCCGCAGCACTCGAAGGTGACCTGGAAGCGCTTTTGGGGCAGCTTCTTGATGTCTTCCAGAGACAGGGTGATGGTGCGTTCCACCTCACCGTCGATCTTCAACTCGAAGGTGTTGGGGTCGATGTCGGGACTGTCCTTCCAGTGGTTCCTGATGTAGAACAGGTCGTTGGGAACGATCTCGTTCTGCAGGGCTTGCGGGGGCGCCGCCCAGGTGCGCAGGCCTGCGTTGGTGGGGATGATCTGCGGTTCAGCTTGGGTGCCGATCTGTGGCAGGGCCATTTGGGGTCCTCCTCAAGGCTCTCAGTTAAGACTATTCCAGGTGGTCGGTCACCAGGTCCGCCGACGGATAGGTGATCAGCAGAAGGGCTGGTGTCCAGAGATGATGAATCATCTTGTGGGGCACGCCCGGCGGGGCCAAAAGCGTGGTGCCCGCCCTCACCGTCCGTACCTCGTCACCTAGGATCACCTGGATGGCGCCGGACAGCACCTGTATGGAAACGTCCACCGGGTGGGTGTGCATACGCCCTTCCCAGCCGGGGGAAATCTCCACTTCTTTTACGGTCAATGATACCGCACCTTTGTCTTTTGATACCAGATACCGCTCACGCACCCTTTCCGAGGCGTCGGCCAGCCTGATATCCGAATGGTCAATTATCGGCATGTGTTCCTCCGGGTATTTGGTCCAGCGCCTGCTATTTAACCGTGACGGGGTAGCCGACGATGGCGCTGAAATTCTTTCGCATGTTGTTGTAGCGGGGCTCCCGCGACTGGACCCGGCCAACCTCGTCGGTGGCGCGGGACATGATGTTGTAGTCGCCGGCCTTGTCGGCGTCCCATCGGTAGGACCAACGGACCCACATGAAACGGTCGCGGGGTTCTTCTATGTGGGCGGCGTGCCAGGTCTCCCCGCCGTCAACACTGACATCGACCTCGGAGATGGCCCCGGCGCCGCTCCAGGCATAGCCGCGCACCATGTGGACGCCCTTGGGCAGGGTCTCTGTGTCGTCGTTGGGCTGGGTCACGATGGACTTTACGCCGATGGTGGTGATCAGTTCCTTGTTGGGGTCGTCCACCGAGTCGCCGTAGTAGTAGAACTCGTAGTGGTACCAGCAGTCGGGCATGTGGTCCATGATTTCCAGGTCTGTGAGCCACTTGACCGACCAGTTGCCCGACCAGCCGGGCACCAGCAGGCGGACGGGAGCGCCGTGTAGGTGCTCAAGAAGCTGCCCGTTCTGGGCATAGGCCAGGATGGTGTCGGGGTGGAGGGCTTTCTGGATGGGCAGGCCCTTGTCGTAGAAGAAGGGTTTGGTGCCTTTGGCGGCGGTGGCGGGAACTCCCTCGTCATTGCCCACGGCCCTGACGTAGAGGGACTTATCACTGAGGCCGGCGGCGTTCAGCACAGCGGCCAGCGGGACGCCGGTCCACTCGCTGGCACTGAGGATCATGCACTCCTGGGTGCGGGAGGGCCGAGGGCCCTCGTCCTTGAAGTACTCGAAGAATGTTGCGTCGCTGCCTGAGCACTCCATGACGGTGCGGACGCTGCGGCCGGGGAATCGGCGGAGCTGGTCGAAGTTTAAAGTCAGCTCGTTCTTGACCTGACCGTGGATCTTCAACTCCCACTGGTCCGTGGGGACCACCGGCGGGACGGCGAAGTGCTGCACGGTGTAGTGCAGGTCGGTGGGCGTGATCAGGCCTTCCAAATCCATCACCGGGGTGCGGATACGCACGGTCCGGCCCTCGTCATCCATGAGGGTGACGGGGTTCAGGTCCTTGGTGGGCCAGCCGTTCCAGTTGCCCGTCTTGTCGGCGTTGGCGGGGTCCGAGCCAATCGCCGCGTCCATTCTTAGAAAATCGGGGATCACATCATCTTGTCGCGTCGCCATCGAGTCTCTCCTTTGAATTTCGCCTGAACTCCGTCGGGTAATGTAATTTCAGAGTAGGGCCGGTCTAGTCAGCGGCGTATTTCTCACCCAGGGCGGTCTCCCACCTTAGGTAGTTCATCATCTCGGCGTAGCTGCGGTCTACGCCCAGGTAGTTGACGTCGGAGGGTGGGCGGACGATGCCGGTGAGGCCCTGTTCCACGGGCAGGTTGGCCGCTTTCCAAGCATTCATGCCGCCGTCCAGGGCGGAGACGTTGGTGTAGCCCAGGGAGTGGAGGGTGGCCGCGGCCAGTGTGGCGCCCTTGCCGCCGCCGCAGGTGGTGACGATGGAGGCGTCCTTGGACGGCGCCATACCTTCTATCTCAAGCTCCAGCCAGCTCCGGGACAGCCATTTGGCTCCCGGCGTGTGCCCCTGGGAGTAGTCCTGGCTGGTTTCCACGTAGATGACCAGGTCGGGCTGGCTGTTGTTCAGGTCCTGGGGAGAAATCTTCTTCACCGAACCGTCTGCTTCCGCCAGGTTGGCGACTGTGGAGGCGGGGAACCCGGTCTCAAGAGTCTGCCCGGCGGCTTGCCAGGCTGGTGCGCCCCCATCCACGGCAAAGACGTTTTCGTGGCCCATCTGCCGGTACATGGAGGCGGTGATTGTGGACCGTGCCTTGCCATCGCAGCAGAAGATGTAGGTGGCGTTTTTCACCACGGCCACGTCGTCGGTGCGCTGCACAGCCTGTCCACCGGGGAACCAGCGGAAGCCGGGGATGTGACCGGAGTTGTACTCGTCGTCGGTACGGACGTCGATCAGGTAGACCGGCTGGTTGCCCCGTTTGGCGAGCAGCTCTTGGAGGGCGGGTATGTCCAGATAGCGGACTCCGTCTTCCTCGGCCAGTCTGGCGGCGTATTCTTCGGCGGCGGCCCTGCTCTCGTCGGAGACATCGGGCAGGGGGACCAGGTCGGCCCCGTACTGGAGTTCGTAACCCGCCAGGAGCCAGCCGGAGGTGCCGTTCTTCAGGCCCACGGCATCCACGCCCATGCGCTGGAGGACGCGGGTTCCCATGATGGAGCGGGTGCGGCCGGCGCAGTTGATGACGACCTGGGTGTCGGGGTCCAGGTCTTTCTTGATGTCGTTGATGCGGAGGGCCAGCTCACCGCCCGGCAGGCTGCGGCCGCCGGGGATGCACATCCGCTGGAATTCCTCGGGGGTGCGGGAGTCCAGAATGACCAGCTTCTCGCCGTTTTCGATCTTGGCGTGCAGCTCGTCGGCGGTGATTTCGGGTACGTGGTGGACCACTTCCTGCATCTCACCGAAGTCCTTGCTGGGGACGTTCACGCCCCACTCGGTGGGCAGGTCGTTGGAGGCCCAGCGGTTGGTGCCGCCTTCCAGTACAGAGACATTGGTGAAGCCCAACTTGTCCAGAGTCTCGCCGGCCAGGGCGGCGCGGCGTCCGTCGTCGTCACAGACCACTACCTGGGTGCCCGTATGAGGTACCGACTCTTCGACGATGAACTCAAGAAGCCGGCGGGGAATCAGTGCCGCGCCGGGGATGTGGGTGGCGTTATATTCGCCGGTCTCCCTGACGTCGATCAACGCGTAGGGCGCGTTCCCGTCCATCAGTGTCTTGAGTTCCTGGGTGGAAATCTTACTCGCCATTTCACGGGCTCCTTTTGTTGCGTTGGCTGCCTTTTAAGAGAAAGCACCAGACGTCGAGTCTGGCGCTTTCCTCACATTCCCATCATCTACACGGAAGAGCAGTTGATATTTGGTTGCTGAAGTTGGGAGGTTAACAGTTGTCCCATTTTGAGGTACGGAAGTTGGTGATCTTGCCGGTCTCCAGGTTGAAACTGCTGCGCTCCAGGCCGCGGAGGTCGGTCCCGTAGACGTGAATCTCCACAGTTGGATTGTCGGTGTGGTTGTCCATCTGGTGTATCTCGTCTTCAATGGGAACCAGAAGGGTGATCTCGCCGGGCTTGAAGGTGGCGGCCCGGTCCTTTTCCAGCTTGGAGTAGCCCTCGACGTCGCGGTCGTCCACCCGGCGGTACCGGGTCTCGGTCAGGGCGTTGTCCAGAAGGCCGATCATGCCCCAGGTGCGGTGGTCGTGGGGGCCAAGGTGGTCGCCGGCGCCCCAGACTACGGCGGTTACCTGCAGACCGCTTTCGCCCTGGTAGAGCAGGCGGGAAGCGTGGTTGGGGCGGGGGCCCGTTCCCAGGGGCACCCGATATTCCATGGGGATGGAGTCGGGGTTGCTGATCAGTCGCTCAAGCCAGGCAGACCCCTTGTCGAAGATCTTCGCGTTGTCGGGCTGGCTCTCGAGCAGGGCCTCCATGTCTTGGGTGAAATCGTCCAGGGAATAGGTCACGGTGGCCATGGCGTTCACTCCTTTGGGGGCGGACTGTGTTCAGGGCCGAAACCCAGGCGGATTCTGTGCCTGAAATTCAGGCCATTATGGTGGGGGTAGGAATCAGTGTCAACAGGAATTTATAACCCCGTTCAGAGGCTGGGGAGCGCCATTAGGCCCCGCTGAAAAGCTAAACTACCCCTTTGAGAAAAACGGGTGCTAGAATGAACCGGAATCGGCGCTCCCCATGGACGCAGCAACCAGGGTGCTGAGCGAGGTTTTACGCGATGGAAGACCAGGTGTTTGTTAACCAGATCAAAGAGAAGATCGAGCGAATGAGCGGCCGGCCCGTTGAATTGCACATCGACGAAGGCGAGGCAGACCAGATCGAAGTGGAGCTCCAGGGCGATGTGCCCGTGGTGATTCTGGGCAACAATGTGCTGGAGTACTCCGGACTGGCGCGGATGGGCATAGAATATGCCGTCGCCTGTATCCGGGAAGAACGGGCCATCGAACAGGTGGAATTTCAGGTCCTGCTAGCCCGCAACTAGGTAACCGTGACCCCAGAAGAGGAGCCTCAAGAACCAACTTTCCCCAGGCCCTGGTATTACCGGCCGGAGTACATGATTCCCATGTTCATCTTCTGGCCCGTCTGGGGAATCCTGGTGCTGCGATCTCCCTGGAACAAGAACACCATCATGGGCGGGGTGGCCTGGGCCCACCTCATAGTCTTCGGGGTGATGGCCTTCAAGTGGATAGAGGCAGGCTCATATCAACCCATCATGACCTTCTACGTGCCGGGTGTGTTGCTCACCCTGGTGACCCAGGTTCAATGGGCGGTCCACAGGAGTAAGTATTCGGCGGCAGCACAGGAGGCCGAGGAGCAGTCGGACGTGTCAGGGCCGCCGCGGCCAACCGCCCGTAGACGCCGCAGAAATTCCCGTACTGGACGCTCTAAAGGCTGATCACAGTCCTGGCCCGGGCCACTGTCTCACCGCCGTCTTCGGTTTCCACCACCACCTGGCACTCCACCGTGTTCCGTCCTCCGTCCTCAGACTTTCCGCGGACCCGTCCTGACAGGCTGACGGTGTCACCCGGCAGGAACGGGGCCAAAATCTCAGGTTCGATCACCGTTCCGTCCCCCTCCACAGCTTCGGCGGGAAAGGCCTTCAGCAGCAATTCCCTCACATAGCCGGACAGTTTTTCCGTGTTGACCGGGTCCTCATGGGGGGGCTCCACGCCCTCCTGGGCCGGTGGACGGAATTCGAACTTCACCAGGATCGGCAGGTCATCGCCGACGTTGATGTTGCCGAAGGTAGCGGTCTGGGCCCAAAGGGTGGCCATGGTGCGCACTCCCGGAGGGTAATTTGGAACAGCCCTATGATACACTGCAACTTGAGCCTGAGTCAGGCGTAAAACCCCCTGGAAAGTCCTGCAATATTTGGGAGGAAATCGTCAATGGCAGACAGTGAGGAACCGTTCCGAAGAGGGATGGTTATCATGGCCCACCCGGACGATGCCGAATGGAGCTGTTCCGGCACGGTGGCCAAGTGGTGCGCTGAGGGCTGGGAGGTGGTCTACATCCTCTGCACCGACGGCAGTAAGGGCAGTTCGGACCCGGAGATGACCAGCGAAAAGCTGGTGAAGATACGAGAGCAAGAACAGAGGAACGCGGGAAAGATACTGGGTCTGAAGGACATAGTGTTCCTCGGTTACCCCGACGCCTACCTGGAGCCGACTCTGGAACTGCGGAAGGACATCGCCCGCGAGATACGCCGCTACAAGCCTGACGTGGTTATCTGCGGGACAGCTTCCCGCCAGCTTCACTCCAATTACCTGGGCCACCCCGACCATTTTGCGTCTGGGGAAGCGGCCATGGCAGCGGTGTTCCCCACGGCCAGGGATAGGTTGACCTTTCCGGAGCTGCTGGATGAGGGACTTGATCCCCATAACGTTCGAGAGGTTTGGGTGGCCGGTGGCGGCGACGGTTCGGACCAGTTTGTCGATGTGGCAGAGTACATGGACACAGCCGTGAAAGCCTTAAAGGCCCACGTTTCACAGGTGGACCAGGAGAACGCCGGTGAATGGTTCCGTCAGGGCCGAATTCGGACCGGAGAGAAAGTAGGCATGGCCTACGCCGAGGGTTTCAAGAGGATCAGGTTGGGTTAGAGGCCAATCCCCGAGCCGGACACGCCATGCGTAGGGGCAGGTTTCTAACCTGCCCCGTTTCATCACCAACACGGTTCTCGAAACCAGGCCATTGTTCCTGCGAGGCAGGGCGGGTTGGAAACCCGACCCTACGGAAATGAAAAAGAGGCATCGTCAACGGGATGCCTCTTTTGTTGTTGCCTGTGTGGGGAGGACTTAGGCGGGTTTGTGGGCGACCACCTTGTATCCGGCGGTGTTCGTCGGAGGCCGCTCGGGGTGGGCTTCCTTGTAGTCCACGGTTTCGCTGGTGAACTCGATGTCCACGAACCCGGCGCGCTCCAGCCGGCCGCGGTAGATGTCCACATGCTCGGCTCCGGCGGTGCAGGAGACCCAGTCCTCGGGAGACGACACGCTGGGGCCATCTTCGGTCAGCGCCATCACATCGGAGAGGTGGATGCGGCCGCCGGGCGCCAGCACTCGGAAGCTCTCGCTGAACACGGCGTCCTTGTCGGGGGAGAGGCACACCACGCAGTTGGATATGATCACGTCCATGCTGGTGTCGGGGATGGGCATCTTTTCCATCTCGCCTTTCACGAAGTCCACGTTCTCGATGCCCAGCTTCTCCTTGTTGGCCCGGGCCAGTTCCAGCATGGCCGGCGTCATGTCCAGGCCGGTCACATGACCGGTGTCGCCCACCTGCTGGGCGGCCAGGAAGCAGTCGATGCCGCCGCCGGAACCCAGGTCCAGAACACGTTCTCCGGCCTTCAGGTCTGCCAGGGCCGTGGGGTTGCCGCAGCCGGCTGAGGCGGCGATGGACTCCACCGGCAGACCGGCCAGCTGACCCTCGTTATAGAGGATCATGGCGTGGTCTGTGTCGTCGGCGCCGCAGCAGGCGCCGGTGGTATCGGCCTCGGCCGGGGTCAGGCTGATTACCCGTTCCGCCCGGGCGCCGTAGCGCTCCCTAACCAGTTCTTTGATTTTTTCTTGTTCGGTGGCCATGTTGTGTCCCTCTTCAAATCGATTTCGGAGTATCTATTCGTCTTCGGCGAGCGCCATTTCGACACAGTCCTCGCCCCAATAACTCGAGATTGAGGATTTACTTATCTTCGTAGAGCGCCAGCTCGACGTACCCTTGAACCGTGGGAAGCATCCGCTGCCAAACGCGGGCGGCTGCTTTGAAGGCCTCCTGGCCGCTTTCGGTCAGCCAGCAGACCCGGCGCTGGCGGCCCTGGTGCTCCTCCATGCGGCAGTCGACGTAGCCGCCGTCCTGCAGTTCCTTCATGGTGGAGTAGACCATGGCCTCGGTGGGTTCGCAGCAGCCCTGACAGGCTTCTTTGATGGCCTGGTTGATGCCGTAGCCGTGCAATGGTCCCTTGTCCAGTTGGGCCAGGAGCAGGAACCGGCACAGGCTTCGCTTGACCAGGTTCTCCCAGTAGGCCTCCTGCTGCATCGCCGTCGCCTTGGTTTCCAGTTTGATGGTGGTCATTGAATCAGTGTTTTTCCTCTCGAGAATGCCGGCGGCATCGATACTCATTCGGGGATACTAAACCCTATTGAGTACTATTGCTTGTTTAGTATGTTAGTCCCCAGTGTCCCGGGTGTCAACATCATGACGGGTAGTGGGGCAAATTTGAGGCTAGATTGTGATAGAATCAGGCCGCTCAACCAGCTAGAAGGTCCAGAAATATCATGAAGATTGCCAAGTCCCAGGTCCAGATGCTGCACGCCCCCGCCGACGAACAGTTGGTGGACGTCCAACCCCAGGCCGGAGGCATGCGGGCCTTTGTGACCGTGAAGATGATGACCGACGAGGGTGTCGAGGGCATCGGCGTGACCTTCGCCCCCGGACTGGGACTCAGCCCCATGGCCCCGGCCCTGAAATTGGCAGTGGAGGCCCTCTGCGAGATGGCCGAGGGTCAGGACCCCATGGAGAACGAGGCGGTGATGCACGGGCTGCGGGAGAAGACCGGCGGCTCGGGCCCCGGCGGACTGCTGACCCTGGCCATGGCGGCGGTGGACATGGCCCTGTGGGATATCAAGGGCAAGGCACTGGACCAGTCGGTCTGCTCCCTGTTGGGCGGCTTCCGCAAACGGGTGCCCACCTACGCCAGCGGCGCACTGATGCGTCCCATGAACCTGGAGCAGTTGGCGGAGATCGGCCCGGCGCTGGTGGAAAAGGGGTTCCGGCAGATGAAGTCCCAGATGGGCGCCGAGAACACCTCCGCCAAAGAGGTCATGCGCATGAAGACCCTCCGCGAGGCGGTGGGCGATGACATCGACATCATGTGTGACATCAACCAGCTTTGGGACGTGAACCAGGCCATCACCATCGGCAACAGGGTCGAGGAGTACAACCTGTTCTGGCTGGAGGACGTGGTGGCCCACGACGACTACCAGGGCCTGGCCCGGGTGGCCGACGCGTTGAACACCCCCATCGCCGCCGGAGAGTACGTCTACGGCATCAAGCCCTTCCGGCAGCTCATCGAGAACCGGTCAATCGACATCGTGATGATCGACCTGCTGCGGGTGGGCGGCATCACAGAGTGGCGGAAGGTGGCCGGTATGGCCGAGGCCTTCAACCTGCCGGTGGTCAGCCACCTGATACCCGAGATTCACATTCAGCTCATGGGCGCCATTCCCAACGGCCTGACCGTGGAGTACATGCCCTGGACGCTGAAGCTCTTCGAGGAGACGCCCAAGTTCGTGGACGGCTGTCTGGAAGTGCCCGACAAGCCTGGTCTGGGTTTGAGTTTCGATGAGGAAAAGATCAAGCAGTGGGCGGTGTAAAGTTAACAGCCAAAGGCTAACAGCTATCAGCCAAAAGCGGTCCGCCCTCTGTCATCCTGAGCTTGCCGAAGGATCTACCGGGGTACACGTGGGAACCGAAGCACGGAGTAGGAGTTTGGCTGCAACAGGGCAGTTGGCAGATTCTTCGGCTCACGCCTCAGAATGACATTTGTGAGAAGCCGCGGTTCTAACTGCCGGTCGAATTTGGAACTCCAAAATGCTGAAAGCCTACGGCTGACAGCTAATAGCTAACGACGAGGAGATAGAGATGTTCGCACAGATACGCACCTACACCATAAACAAAGGGATGATGGACTCCTGGCTGGAGTTGTTCGACAAGGAGATCCGGCCGGTCCATGAGAGCCTGGGTATTCCCATCGTTGCCACCTATGTCGCACCCGACCGGACCGACTTCGTCTGGGTGCGGACCTTCGAGACCGCCGAGGAGATTCCCGCCAAGGAAGAGGCCTATTTCGCTTCGCCGGGACGCAAAGCCCTGGGCAGTAAGCCCACCGACCACATCGCCAAGATGGACGTGAAGTTGGTGGAGGCAGTACTGGAGACCGCCAAGGTATAAAAGTTGTCAGCCATTGGCTTGCAGCATTCAGCCAACTGATTGGGAGAAAGAGATCATGGTAGACCAGATGCGCAGCTACACCATCAACAAGGGAATGATGGACTCATGGGTGAAGTTGTTTGAGACGGGGATCAAGCCGGCCCACGAGGCCCTGGGGATTCCCGTCGTGGCCTTTTGGGTCAACGCCGACCGCAACCAGTTCATCTGGGTCCGCCGGTTCGCCGACGGTGACGACGTTCCCGCCAAAGAGGCCGAGTTCCGCAACTCGCCGGGATTCCAGGCCCTGGGGAGCCAGCCCGGCGACCACATCGCCAGGATGGATGTTCAGAACCTGGAGAAAGGGAACCTGGCCGCGTAGTAGCCGTCAGCGGACAGCTTTCAGCTTTTCAACTGGCGGCTCCTCGCTCGCTCCTTGGACCAGAGGCTTTCCCCCAACCTGTCATTCTGAGGCGTCGGACGAAGAATCTGCCAACTGACCTGGGGCTGGCAACCCTGGCACAAGTGATGCGGTTGCCACCTGTGACACGCCAGATCCTTCGGCAAGCTCAGGATGACAACGGGCGTGGGACTAGGACTCCAGTGGGTCCGACGGCTGATAGCTGTCAGCTTTCAGCTTCTTTGCGCATGAGAATGTGGACGATGTCCGCCTCCAGGAACTCGTCCCCACGCTCGACGTAGCCGTGGGCGGCGTAGAAGTCCTTGACGTACACTTGGGCGTTAAGCACGTAGGTGTTCACGCCTTGGGATGAGGCCTCTTCTTCCAGGAATCTGAGTATCTGGCCGCCTACCCCGTGGCGGCGCCACTCGGCGTCCACCGCCATGCGTCCGATGCGGGCGGCGGCGTCTTCGTTGCCGTACATCACCCGGCCGGTGGCGATTACCGTCCCCTGGTAGACGGCGATGGCGTGGGTGGCGGTGGCGTCGAATTCGTCCAGTTCCTCTTCGGCCGGCACCAGCTGCTCGGCCACGAAGACACGGAAGCGTACGCCCAGCGCGCCCTCCATCTCCTCCTCCGTCTCCACCAGTTTTATGACCAGGTCTTCCACGTGTGTTCCTTGCCTAGCTGATTGTCATTCTGAGGCGTCAACCGAAGAATCTGCCTGCTGTCCTGTGCCAGTCGCGCCGGTTTTCAGAGCCTCGGTTGCGACATGTGTCTTGGCAGATCCTTCGGCTTCGCTCAGGATGACAAAGACGGGCTCAGGTTACAGGTTGGGGGATGGAGATTCCTGATATGGATCCACCTCCCCACAATAATAAAACAAAGCCCCCCAGGATAGGGAGGCTTTGCTTGAAAATCCGTGTTCGAGAATCCGGAAACCCGGCTGTGCCGGCCGGCTAGTACATGATTACGCCGCGGCCAACCTCTCCTTTGTCCATGTCGCCGTAGGCCTCGTTGATATCGTCCAAGGCGTACTGGCGGACAACCAGGTCGTCCAGGTTCAGCTTGCCGGCCAGGTACATATCCACCAGCTTGGGCATCTCCACACTGGCGTGGGTGGAGCCGTAGTAGGTGCCGCGCATAGTCTTCTCGTTGCGGACCATGTCCACGGCGTTGATGCCGGCCTCGGCGCCCCAGGGGGCGATACCGACCACGGTCACCGTGCCCGACTTGCCGGCCATGTCGTAGGCGGCCTTGGTGGTGTCGGCCGAGCCGAAGACCTCGAAGGTGTAGTCGGCGCCCTTCCCATCTGTTAGGGCTTTGACCTGGGCCACTGGGTCCTGGTCCGAGGCGTTGACCGTGTGGGTCGCGCCGAACTTCATGGCGAACTCCAACTGGCTCTCACGGATGTCCACGGCGATGATCTTGGAGGCGTTGACCAGGGCGGCGCCCATGATGACGTTCAGGCCCACGCCACCGCAGCCGACCACGGCCACGGTGCTACCGGGCTGGACGTTGGCGCTGGAGGTCACCGCGCCGACGCCGGTGGGGACGCAGCAGCCGATGAGGGCGGCCTTGTCCATGGGGATGGCCACGTCGATGGGCACGCAGCCGGACTCGGGGACCACCGAGTACTCGGCGAAGCAGGCGGTCTTGCCCATGTGATGGATGCGCTGGTCGCCCTTGTGCAGGCGGGTGGTGCCGTCGTACATGTTGGGGCCGGTTGCGCCGTGGTTGTCGCACAGGTGGTTCTTGCCGGTGACGCAGGACTTGCAGCGGCCGCAGGAGGGGACGAAGGTCAGGATGACCTGCTGTGCGGGGCGTACCGAGGTGACGCCGGGGCCCACCTTCTCGACGGTGCCCGCGCCCTCGTGTCCCAGGACCACGGGGAGGGCGATGGGAGCGTCGCCGTGCATGAAGTGGCGATCGCTGCGGCAGATGCCGGCGGCGCCGACCTTGACCAGGACCTCGCCGGCCTGGGGTTCGTCCAGTTCCACCTCTTCCACCACCAGGGGATTATTGGTTTCCCACAATACGGCAGCCTTAACCATCGGAAAGGGCCTCCTCAGCTTCGGTTTTCACGTTTCCGGGACTCGTTCCCGGAGCGCAGGTATCATCGCGCGGAGGCAGGGGTGGTGTCAAATGGTTGGGGTGGGGGCTAATACACTATCTTAATCCCTTGCTCTGCTAACGCCGCCTTGAATTCATTGATTAAGCGGTATTCAAGAATCCAAGTAACAATGGCATCGAGATGAATAAACTTGAGGTCACGCTGATGGTCTTCTTTTTGCTCCTTGAACCACCCATCCATTGCGGGTTCGACGTATTCCCCTGCGTGACCATTGGCGAGAAGAAATCCTTGTCTAGCCTGTACACTACCTGTGAATTGGAATTCGGATAATGGGACTTGGAACATCTCCCCCATCTGGCTTTTTACGGTACGCCATACAGCCGTTGAAATATCCCCGCATTTCAGTTGATACATCCGAAGAATACGGTTTCCACCTTCTTCAAGCACCACAACGATATCTCTACCGTATTCCAAAGGTCCTTGGAGGATTTGTGCGTACAAAAGAAGTTGTGCTTGAAGCAAGCGCAATGTGATTTTTTGTAAGGTTGTTTCCTGTGTGATTGATTCTAGCGCCCGGTACAACCAGGTTTTGTTTTGACCCAGGACTTCGTTTAGTGCACGCTCTCCTAGCTCAACTCCGACAGCGTTGGTGGCTTCAGTATCGATTAGGGGAATTTGAGACAATGCATCCAGAGCCAGCCGCAACTTGCCAGTTGTCAATTCTTTCCCAGGGTCATCGCGAAATCCAGCGAATGATTCTGACGACAACTTGAGAAATTGAAGCAATACAGGGTCATAGGTGTTCTCTGTACCGAACCGGGTTTCGGATAAGAATTCGCGGCGCGCATCCTCTGCTGTCATGCCAGGTCCTTGCCCCAAGAGATGTGCTAGATAGCGAATTAGAATTGCGTATTTGGAAACTTGGGAATCGTGCCAATCTACCTCAGTCCCTTTGATTGCATCCGCTGCTTCGGCGATAAATTTCTTGACGTTTTTGGGGTCGCGTCCTGCAAAGGCAAGCGCCGACCTTGAACGGAAGTATTTTGCCCATAGGTCGATATTCGCTGAACTCCAAGAACCTCTCGCACGAAGCTCGTCAGGATCATCTGGGCGTGTGTCTTGAGCGAAATATTCAGCTGCTTCAGCAAATTTCTCAGCAGCTTCATCCGGTGTGGTAAATGCCTGGACCGCGGCTTTCCAACCTCTGAGTCCGTGTGTAGTAAAGCCTCCGGGACATTCATCAACAACTGCTTGAGCTCACTGATAGTCCCCAAGCATGACAAATATCTGAAAAGCTGAAGGAAGGTTGATTGATAATATTCCGTTGCCCCAACGCTCCTAGCCGAGTCTTACCTCGTACTGAGTTATTTTTGCTTCCCAAGAAGTTGCAAGGTCAGTTTCTAATCGAACGCCTGTGACCAAGAACCCAACCTTGTTGGATGAATCGTGATAGTAAGAAATAAGGCGCTGCCCTAACTCTTCTAGGATGTTTTCGCAAAGAACTTGGGTTCTTAGACCAAACGTCCAACGCCCTTGTCCTAGAAAGGAAGATAACTTGAGCAGACCAGCCATGCTTGAGTAAGAGTCTGGACTTTGAGAATTGGCGCAGTTTTCGAAATCCTGCGCTGCAGCCTCAAAATGGGAAAGCATTTTCTCTTGATTCCCCTGGGCAGCTCTCGATGCGTACTCCATCGCATAGCCAGCGGCAAAGTAATTCTGTTCAGATCGCCAGACAGAAGCCATGTCAAAGAGAATTTTCTCAGTAGTTTCGGCGTCTCCCTGATGAAACGTAGCGGAGTTCATGGCGTCCCAGAATTCGTCGTCAGGCAAGGTCATTTTTGACATTCTCTGCGCGTAGGCTTTTGTGGACAGATTCCATTTCCCGATAGAGGCAATTATATCCAAATTGGTGTAGGGATAATTTCGGCTTCTTAGGGACCCTATCGTGGTTGTAGAAAACGTCTTGCAAGCGATTGGATAGATGTCTCTAACCCTGACCAACAAAAACTCGATCGTGGCCCACAAATCGGCGATTTTCGGATTCTCAGCCACAATAAATTTGGACCAGCACGAATGAGGTGCCTGTATCTAGGTTCTTGGTTTAAGGCGTATCAGATTTCTAGGGATCCTTGGTCTTGTCCGCATGGGAGCACGGGTGTTATCCCAAGACCCCTACCCCACCACCTCTTCCGTGCAGACCCTTGTCACCCAGCCGGACATCCAGGCTGAGTGGCGGCCTCCTCCGCCGGCCACTATGACCACTATGTCGTCGGCGGCGGAGCAGATGGGGACCAGGGCGTTGGGGTCGTCCTGGTCGATCCAGTCGGGCCAGACCCGGTTGCCGTAGTGGGCCTGGTCCTTGAGCTGGTGCACCGGCATGCGGGCGTTGTTGTAGATGTACTCCCGCACGTCGGCCTTGGAGAGCCCCGACTGGGCGATCTCGTTGGCGTGCTCCGGGCAGAGGACCAGCACGATCTGGGAGCGGGTGCCCAGGTGGTAGTATCCGGGGATGCCCACGCCCCGCATGTTGGCGGTGAGGGTGCGCAAAACCTCCCGGCCCGTGCCCACGGTGCTCTCCATCACGTTGTAGACGCCCAGGATGGCCGCCACCGTCACCGTGCTGGCCGAGGCGTCGTAGCCCAGGTCCACGTGGCGCGGCGCCCAGGGGCTTAATTCCTCGTTCTCCGAGAAGCAGAAACTGTAGCGTCCGGGGTTGGAGAGGGTGGCCTTGTCCATGTCGCCAGGCACCAGACCGCCGATGTTGCGCACGGCAAGCCGGAAGGCGCGTCCGATGGCGGCGTTGGCGCGGAAGCCGGGGCCGAAGCAGGCGGCGTCGCCGTTGATGCCCAGTTCCTTGGCGATGGGGCCGTTGACGATCAAAACCTGGGCCGCGCCGCCGGTGGTGACGGCGTTGCCCGCCAGGTTGAACTCGTCGCTCAGGGCTGCTTTGACGGCGGTGACCACCACCGGGAAATGCTCGGGGAGACAGCCGGCCATGACGGCGTTCACCGCCAGTTTCTCCAGGGTGACCGAGGAATTACCGGGCTGCATGCGGCCGATGGAGTCCGAGGGGGCGCCGTCGTAGCCGGAGAGCATCTCGCGCACCAGGGCCTCGGTGGGCGGCACCACGGGCAGTCCGTCGGTCCAGCCCTGTTCCCAGCAGTAGTCCTGGATGGCCCGGGGCGAGTCGGGGACCTGTACGCGCCGGGAGCTTAGGGAGCCCGGGTCCTGGGACATACGTCTAGACCTTTTCCAGGGGCGCGAAGCTGAGAAGCAGGCGTTTAACGCCTACGCCGCCGGCGAACTCGATGGTGACCTCGGTGTCGGCGGATGTTGTTTCCAGGTGGGTGACCACGCCCTCGCCGAAGGCGTTGTGGCGCACGGAGTCGCCGACCTGCAGGGTGGGCCGGGCGGTGACAGGGGCGTCGCGGTTGACCACGGGAGTGGGGGCCTGCCAGGTGTTCCAGGAAGGCCGCTTGGGGGGCATGTCCAGTTTCGCCCGGTCGATGTTCCCCTGCCTTGAGCCGTCACTGATGCCGCCGTCGCCGGAGGTTATCAGCTCCGCTGGGATGTCCCGCAGGAAACGGGAGGCCAGTCCCGACATGCTGCTGCCGAACACCGATCGGCGGAAGGCGCGGGTCAGGTAGAGCTTCTTTTCGGCGCGGGTCATGCCCACGTAGCAGAGCCGCCGTTCCTCCTCCAGCTGGTCCTCGGAGTCCATGGACCGGCTGTGGGGCAAAAGTCCCTCCTCCATGCCCACGATGAACACCACGGGAAACTCCAGTCCCTTGGCCTGGTGCAGGGTGATCAGGGTGATGGAGTCGTCGTTCTCTTCGTAGTTGTCCACGTCGGCCACCAGAGCCAGGCGTTCCAACAGCGTGGCCAGGCCGTCGGGCGGGGTCTCGGCGTTGAATTCCTGGGCGGTGGTGCGCAGTTCCAGGATGTTCTCCCAGCGCTCCTGAGGTTTGTCGTCGCTGCCCTGGATGTAGCTGCGGAAGCCCGAGTCCTCCACCACCCGGTCCACCAGGTCGACCACCGGGGCGTTCTGGCTCAGTTCGATGAGCTTCTCAATCATCACCGCGAAGTCGGCCATGGCGGTGGCGGCCCGGGGTGTGACGGAGATGGGACAGGGCTCCCCGGCCAACCGCGCGGCGGCGATCTCCTGCATGGCGGCGAAGAGGCCCATTCCCTGGTTCTCCGCCCAGGAGGATAGGGTCTGCATGGACTTGGCGCCGATGCCCCGGGGTGGCACGCTGATCACCCGGCCCAGGTTGATGTCGTCCTGGGGGTTGTAGACCAGGTGCAGGTAGGCCATCAGGTCCTTGACCTCGCGCCTCTGGTAGAACCGCACGCCGCCCACCAGGCGGTACTTGGTGCCACGGTGAAGGCAGGCCTCTTCCAGGGCGCGGGACTGGGCGTTGATGCGGTACATCACGGCGCAGTCGCCGGCCTTGAAGCCCTCTTCCCGCACCAGGCGGCCCGCTTCGGCGATGACAAAGGCGGCCTCTTCACCCTCGTCGTAGGCCTCGCGGACCTCCACGGGGCTGCCCTTGGAGTTGTCAGTGAACAGGTCCTTCTGGATGCGCTGGCCGTTGACCGAGATCAGGTTCTTGGCGGCGTCCAGGATGGTGGCCGTGGAGCGGTAGTTCTGGTCCAGGGCGATGGTCTTGGAGCCGGGGTAGTCCTGCTGGAAGCTGAGGATGTTGCGGATGTCGGCGGCCCGCCAGGAGTAGATGCTCTGGTCGGGGTCGCCCACCACGCAGATGTTCTGGTGGCCCTCACCAAGAAGCCGGGCCAGCCGGTACTGGGCGATGTTGGTGTCTTGGAACTCGTCCACCATGATGAACTGGTAGCGGTCCTGGTACTTCTTCTTGACCTCCGGGAAGGCCTCCAGCAACTGGACCGCCTTCATCAAGAGGTCGTCGAAGTCCAGGGCGTTGTTGCGGCCCATCAGTTCTTCGTAGTGGCGGTAGACCTTCGAGGTGACCTCCTCGAAGTAGTCGTCGGTGTTCTGGGCGTTCTTGGCGAAGACGGCGGCGTCCCACAGCTGGCTCTTGGCCTTGGATATGACGCTGCCCACGGCCCGGGGTGGGTAACGTTTGGGGTCGGTCTCGGCCAGTTCCATGGACTTTTTCAGGATGGTGGTCTGGTCGTCGGAGTCGTAGATGGAGTAGTTGGAGTTCAGCCCCAGGTGGTGCCCCTCCCAGCGCAGCAGCTTGGCGCAGAAGGCATGGAAGGTGCCCACGGTCAGCAGGTCGCTGCGGGAGCCCACCAGCCGGTCCAGGCGTTCGCGCATCTCCTTGGCGGCCTTGTTGGTGAAGGTCATGGCCAGGATGTTGTAGGGGCTGACGCCGTACTCCCGGACCAGGTAGGCGATGCGGTGGGTGATGACCCGGGTCTTGCCGCTGCCCGGGCCGGCGACGATGAGCAGAGGGCCGTCCACAGTCTCGACGGCTTCCTTCTGCGCGGGGTTCAGTCCTTCCAGTAATTCGGTGCCTGTAGTCATGGGCCGATTATAGCATGACATAAGTTGGAATTAGCCTCAAAATGAGGCTGTTTAGGGCATTTGGAAGGCCGGTCTGGGAAGGGTTTGCGGGGCGATGGAGTACTGACAGGCGGGCCTAGTAGGCGGCCATGCGCTCCAGGGCATCCAGGTCTGTGATGGTGATGCGGCGGTGGGAGGTGGTGAGCAGGCCCATGCGGCGGTAGCTGGTCAGGGCGCGGCTCACGGTCTCGCGGATGGAGCCCACCAGGCGGGCCAGTTCGTCTTGTCCGATGGGAATCTGTATTTCGCCCTCGGCCTCTTCTCCGTCGAGCTGGTTCTCCGCCAGTTCCAGGGGCTGTTTCGCGACACGTGAGGGCACGTCCAGGAAGGCCAGATCTCCCATCATCTGGTTGGCGTTGCGCAGGCGGTTGGTCAGGAGCGCGGTGGTCTGGGCGGCCACCTGGGGGTACTGGCCCAGGAACTTGATGAAGTCCTCCCGCAGCAGGACCAGGGTATCGATATCGTCCACGGCGGTGGCGTTGGCCGAGCGGTTGGAGCCGTCCAGGAGGGCCATCTCACCGAAGCACTCGCCGGGGTTCAAGAGGGCATCGTCCTTCTCTCGGCCGTCGTCCGAGTCTATGGAGATACGCACCCGGCCCTGGAGGTTGATGTGCATGCGGTCGCCGGGGTCGTCCTGGTGGAAGACAACCTCGCCCCGCTGGTACTTCCTGGTGCGCAGCTTCTCGCCCAGGGGTTGAAGCTGGGCGGGGGAGAGGTTCTCAAACTGGGGACCTTGCCCAGGAATTCAGGGTGGTCATCACCGGCCCTCTGAAAGGGAGTTGGGGATGGAAAAATTATATCACCGGAGGCCCCTTCTTTAGGCGAATCAAGGCCGGATTCTGGCCCAAATAGCCGTGCACCATAGGTGGTGATATAATGCTCTCCGCCTGGCCGGAAGCAGTGATAACGTGCCTGAAAAACGTTTTGGACCGGCCCTGGCAAAGCCCTGTAAATGACCCCAACGGCCACACTCGGCCACTTCCGTGCCGAGGCCGCCGACAACAAGAAGAAGAAACCGATGCAGAACATGACGCCGCAGAACCTGAGGACTCCCGGACCCACGCCCATACCCCACGACATCGTGGACGCCATGTCCAGCCCGATGATCAATCACCGGGGACCGGAGTTCGACACCCTGATCAAGAAGACGACCGAGCAACTCAAGCAGGTGTTCATGACCAAGAACGACCTGATGGTCCTCACGTCTTCGGGCACGGGTTCCCTGGAAGCGTCAGTGGTCAACACGTTGTCCCCCGGGGACCGCGTCCTGGCAGCCACGGCCGGCGCATTTGGTGACCGCTTCGTCGACCTGGCCGAGGCCTTCGGCGCCGACGTGAAGCGCATGGACTTCGAGTGGGGCGGGCCCATCGACCCGGATGCCATCCGCAAGGCCCTGAACGACGACCCCGGCATCAAAGCGGTGCTGGTGACCCACAATGAGACCTCCACTGGCGTGACCCACCCCCTGGAGGAGATAGCCAAGATAGCCAAGGGCGAGTTCGACAAACTGCTCCTGGTTGACGCCGTGTCCAGCCTGGGCTGCATCCCTCTGCCGGTGGACGCCTGGGACTGCGACATGGTGGGTACGGCCTCCCAGAAGGGGTTCATGATCCCGCCGGGCCTGGCCTTCATCAGCATCAGTGAACGTGCTTGGGAAGCCCAGCAGACGGCCAAGATGCCCCGTTTTTACTTCGACCTGGCCGAGGCCAAGAAGGCACTGGAGATCGGACAGACGCCCTACACGCCCAACCTGTCGGCGTTCTTCGGGCTGAGCCTGGCCCTGGACAAGCTGCTGGAAGAGGGGATGGAGAACGTCTTCGGCCGGCACGCCAGCGTGGCCCAGTACACCCGCGACAGCGTGGAAGAACTGGGGCTGGAGCTGCTGGTGGCCGATCAGGCCTATGCCTCGGACACGGTGACGGCGGTCAAGATGCCGAAAAACGTGGACGGCAAGGCGTTCATGGGCAAGATGCGGACCGAGCAGAACATCGTCCTGGCCGGCGGTCAGGGCAAGATGTCCGCCGACATATTCCGCATCGGCCACCTGGGCTACGTGGTCAAAGAGGACATCAGCGAGGTGATCACGGCCCTGAAGAAAGTGCTTCCCGAAGTGGGTTTCAAGCCGTAGGAATAACGGCATCCCAGTGGGATAATTTATGGTAAGTAGATTCACCCGCCGGGGTAGCGTTGACGTTGCTCCGGCGTTGTATTTCCGGCCCCGGTGAGTTCCCCGAGGTGTCAAAGTGGCTCTTTCCCAACTGGCGCAGGCCATGGCCACTCTCAGGCTCGGCCTGGCTGAGATCAAGAACAAAGAAGAACAACTGGACGCGCAGATCTACCAGTTCACCACCCAACTGCGGCGGCTGCCCCGCCAGGTGGTCTACGGCAGCACGTCTCTGGACGCGTCGCTGGCCGCCATGGGCGAGATCGAAGAACGCCTGGCCGACGTGACCGACAGGCGCCGCCGCCTGTTGGAGATCAAGAAGACGGCCACCCAGGAATTGGAAGCCCTGGAGCTGCTGAAGCGGGTGGACGAGACCAAATCACGCCTGGCGGACCTGAAGAAGAACGGTCATGCCCAGGACGAAGAGGCCCGGTTGGAAATCAAGCAACTGGAAGCCTTCATCGCCGCAAACAGCCGCCAGGCCGAACTGGCCATCACCGAGCGTTTCCGGGAGCGGACCGAAGCCCAGCAGGACCAGAACTAGCCCCCATCGATATACGGGCGGCCGTGAGGCTTAGAGTTCCCCCTCCAGCCGGTTGATGACCAGGCCGGTGGGCAGCTTGGGGAAGAAGAAAGTGGACTTCCGGGGCAGCCTCTGGCCGCCGCCCACTATGCTCTCGAAGGCGTCCAGGGGGAATGGCTTCAGCAAAAAGGCCATTTGCAGTTCCCCGTTAATGGCCCGGTTGACCGCCTCATCGTGGTCGTGGATGAAACCCAGGTGGTCCAACGTCGCGTCGCCCAGTTCGGGACGCAGAGCTTGCTCCTCTATCACCCACGCCTCGGAAGCCGCCAACACACCCCAGTCGGGCTTCACCGCCGAGTCTTTCAGTGTCAACAGCTTGGCGCCGTCGCGGTCCACCGCCGCCAACAGCCTCCCCTTTTGTCCAAGCTCGGTTACCTGCTCCACCAGGGAATAGGCGTCACCCGCCAGAGGCTGGGCGTCGAATAACCCGTCCAGCCTGGTTTTGATGTTGGCCAGCTTGTCCTCTGGCACGCCGCTCAGGGTGCGGTGATAGCCCAGCACCACCAGACCTGGGTCGTCGAAGGCGATGAGGGTCATCATCACGAAATTGTGGGCCAGATTTGCAGCCTTGTTGGCCGCTCCCTCGGCGTGGCGGTCCAGTTGGTACTGGCGGGCAGCTTCGTAGCGGTGGTGGCCGTCGGCCAGGTAGATTGGGCGGCCGGAGAAGAACTCCTGTATCTGGGCCTGGGTTGAGGAGTCAGAGATGCGCCACAGGGCCGCAGCGCCACCGGCGTCGTCTTTTGCGTCCATCACCGGAGTACCGGCCATTACCTGCTGGAACACCTTATCCAGCACGCCGTCGGCGTCGCGGTACATGGACATGATGGGGCTGATGTTGGCGCTGAGGGATTCCATGAGCAGCACCCGGTCACGGATGGCCGGGGCCTCGGTGAACTCATGGGGCAGCACCTGCCGGGTCTGGTAGTCCTCCAGTCCCACCGAAGCTATGAGCCCCAGGCGGACCATGTTCTTGCCTCCCAGGGGGAAGCTATGCCGCATCAGGTAGTAGCAGGGTTCCTGGTCCTGGATGAGCACCCCTTCTTGCATCCAGGCGTCAAAAAGGTTGGCGGTGGCGGCGTACTGTTCCTTGACCGACGCGGTCCAGTCCAGGCCCTCTCCGGCTTCGAGGTGGATCACGTTGTACTGGTTCTGACGTTTGAGGGCGTCTTGGGTCTCAGGGGTGATCATGTCATATGGTGGGCAAAGGACCGAGGCCATGTCTCCCACCGTGTCCGGGTTGTACCGCCATCCTCTGAAGGGGGTTACCGCTGCCATTCTGTGCACCTGCTTGCTTGAAATCNGCTGTCCGATTATAGGCTAACCCCCCAGGCCAGTCCACCGGAACGCCCCTTCCGGGGACCCCCTNAAACTGGAATGGAGTTAGGCGGTTCTTGTGATATACTCNGTGNTTGCTCAGGCACGGGCACAAACCAGACATAATTGACAAGGATGTAACCCATGGCCGGCCCAATCACCCACGTGGAAGGCGGCACGATAACCACCGCTCAAGGCTTCAAAGCCGGTGGCACCTACGCGGGCATCAAGACCTACTCCGAGGACAAGATGGATGTGGGCATGCTCCTGTCCGATACCCCCTGCTCCGCCGCGGGCGTGTTCACCAAGAGCACACTGGTATCTCCTTCGGTGACGGTTAACCGGGAGACGCTGGCCGCGGGAGGGACCATCAGGGGACTTGTTGTTAACTCCGGCATAGCCAACGCCGGCGTGGGCGACCAGGGTTACATAGACGCCAAGCAGATGGCCGTGGTGGCCGCCGCAGGGTTGGGCGTGAAGCCCGAAGAGGTCCTGGTCTGCAGCACCGGCGTCATTGGCGTGGAACTGCCCATGACCCTGATCCAGAAGGGTGTGGACCAGATAGAATTGTCCGATGACGGCGGCAACTCCCTGGCGCGGGCTATGATGACCACCGACACCCGCACCAAAGAGGCCAGTGTCAAAGTCACCATTGGCGGGAAAGAGGTGACCATCGGTGGAGCGGCCAAGGGCTCTGGGATGATCCACCCCAACATGGCGACCATGCTCTGCTTTGTGGCCACCGACGCCGCGGTGGACCAGGTCTATCTCAAGAAGTTGCTGCCCGAAGTGGCCGACGACACGCTGAACATGTTGACCATCGATGGCGACACCAGCACCAATGACAGCCTGCTGGTGCTGGCCAACGGGGCCGCCGGTAACGAGCCCATAAAAGACGGCAGCGCCGACGCCCAGGCGTTCCAGGAGGCGCTGACCGAATTGTGCGTGGAACTGACCCGGCAATTGGCCAAGGACGGCGAGGGCGCTTCCCGGCTGCTGGTGGCCGACGTCAAGGGCGCCAGGAACACCGGGGACGCCCGTCTGGCCGCCAAGACCATCGCCTCGTCCCTGCTGATCAAGTCGGCGCTCTATGGCGCAGACCCCAACTGGGGGCGGATGATTATGGCCTTGGGGCGCAGCGGGGCCGAGACTGTCGAGTCCAAGATCGACCTTTATATCAACGGCGTCTGCATCATGGAAGCGGGCAAGCCAGTGCCCTTCCACCGGGATGCCGTGGTCGCGCTGATGCGGGGTGACGAGGTGACCTTTGGGGTCAACCTTAACCTGGCCGACGGCCAGGCGACCGCCTGGGGCTGCGACCTCACCGAAGAATACGTGGTTATCAACAGTGCCTACACCACTTAACCCGGCCCTGAACATACGTACCTGTCCACGTACACGTAGACTCCGTTCAACTTCGGAGTAGATATACGGGCGTGGGACAGGCGTCCCCAAAGGCAGGGCCAATGGCCATCCGACTGCACTTCCGGCGGTTTTACCGGTCCCCTCTGGCAGCCAATTCCACACCCATCGGGTTTTTTGGCCTGTAGTTCTTTGATTGGTTATTTTGAATTGAGCGTTGGTTATTGGAGGATGGATTGCCGGGCCGACCGATAGTAGTGAAAATCGGTGGCAGCACGCTGGGGAGTCACGACACCAGCCTGAGAGACCTGGTGCAATTGCAGCAGGAAGGTCAGGATGTGGTGGTGGTCCATGGCGGCGGCAACGTGATATCCCAGTGGATGCAGCGGCAGGGGCTGGCACCCCAGTTCGTGGGCGGCTTGCGGGTGACCGACGCGCCCAGCCTGGAGATCGTGGTCGCCGTCCTGACCGGTCTCATCAACAAAGAGCTGGTCTCCCTGATGCATGAGTTCGGCGGCAGGTCTTTGGGTCTGAGCGGCATAGACGGCTGCATGGTGGAGGCCGAGATCGGTAACCCCGACCTGGGGTTTGTGGGCGAGGTCACTGCCGTCAATCCGGAGCCGATCAGGGCTGTTCTGGACAGCGGTTACATCCCCATGATCGCCCCCTTGGGAGTCCACATCCGCGACGGTTCCGAGAACGCCGGCAGTCCCCTTAACATCAACGGCGACACGGTGGCCGGGGAATTGGCATACGCCCTAGAGGCCGAACAGCTGGTCTTCCTCACCGATGTTACGGGAGTGATGGACGGCGGCGGGCGGGTGATCCAGCGTCTGGACCGGCGGCGGGCCAACATCCTGTTTAACTCGGGCGTTATCCAGGGTGGAATGATTCCCAAGTTGTCTGCGTGCCTGCGTGCCCTGGAACGCTCCCCTGTGGCTAATATAATCGACGGCAGAGAGCCCAACGCACTGCTGGAGTGCTTGCGGGGCAACTCGACGGGAACCACCATCGTCGGCGGTTTCGGCGGCGGCCGCAGCGGCTGACCGGCATCGCCTATGAGTTACGACCTGACAAATGACGCCGACCAGCCGGAGGGTCCCACACTACCGGGCATCTCGGAGATACACCTGCAGCGGGTGCGTAACGCCTGCATCATCGCCGTGGGGCTGCTCTTCGCCTTTTTGATTCTCTGGTGGCTGCGCGCCATCTACACCGATTGGCTGTGGTTCGGCGAGATGGGCCACAGGGAAGTGTTCTCCAAGATATTGGTGATGAAGGTCTGGCTCTTCATCGGCGGGACCGTGGTGTCCGCCGCCGTGTTGATCGGCAACTTCTACCTGACCTACCGGTTCTCCAAGGGACCTTCCACCCTGCCGGTGCCAGAGGAAGTGATGCGGCTGCTGCAGGCCCTTTTGGCCGGTGCGGTCGCCATCACCGTGCTCACCGCGGCGCCATTGTTTGGCTCGGCCGCCGAGGGCCGCTGGGAGACGGTCTTGTTGTTCATGAACAAGGCCTCCTTTGGCATAAACGATGCGGAGTTCGGTCAGGACCTCTCTTTCTTCGTTGTGACGCTGCGCCTGCTCCAATTCGTGCAGGGCTGGGTGATGGGCCTGCTCATCGTTTCGGTGGTGATGTCCATCCTGCTCTACGCTGCCATGTACGGGCTGCGGGGGCTGAATTTTGTGCTCGCACCGCGGATGCTGAAACACCTGGGTGTGCTGGGTGGTTTCTTGATGTTGAGCATCGCCGCCGCCCACGTCATAGATGTCTACGACATAGTTATTTCCACCGGCGGCCTGGTAGCCGGCGCGGGTTACACCGATATTCACGCCAGGATTCCCGTGCTCTGGCTCATGACGGGCATCGCGTCCCTGGCTGCGGCGGCCTTCTTCATCAGCCACTACTACGGCGGACTAAGACTGATGCTCGGGTCTTTCAGTCTCTGGGTGCTCATGGCCCTTTTGGCAGACCTGGCATTCCCGGCGCTTTTCCAGCGTTTCCAGGTGGCGCCCAACGAATTTGAGCGGGAAGAAAAGTACATCGCGCGGAACATCGAGGCTACCAGGGCTGCATTCCAGTTGGACCGGATTAAAGAGGTTGCTCTGCCCCCCGTTGGCAATCTGGATGCCAAGACAGTGGCCGAGAACATGCACGTCATTGACAATATACGGCTCTGGGACGTGGAACCCCTGGAAGACGCCTACAACCAGCTCCAGTTCATAGAGCTTTACTACAATTTCCTGAACATGGACTCGGACCGCTATATGGTGGACGGACGCCTGCGTCAGGTACTCTTGGCGGCCCGGGAGCTGGACCCCGACAACCTGCCATCGGATGCCAGGAACTGGGTGAACCGCCGGCTGCAATACACCCACGGCTACGGGTTGGTGATGACACCGGCTACAGCCTTCACCCCCGACGAGGGACGCCCCGAGTTCTTTATGGAGGACATACCCATCCGGGGTGAGTTCCCGGTCACCCGTCCGGAGCTGTACTACGGCGAGTCGCCGGCGCCCTTCGCCCTGGTGAACAGCGCGGCGCCCGAGATAGACCCGTCCAGTGAGAACGTCCATTACGAAGGGACCGGCGGTGTGGAGATTGGCTCAACTCTCCGCAGGCTGGCCTACGCCTGGCAGTTCGCCGACATCAACATCCTGCTTAGCGACCAATTAAAGCCGGACACCCGCATCCAGTACCGCCGTCAGATCAGTGACCGGGTGCAGGCCCTGGCCCCCTTCCTGACCATGGACGAAGACCCCTATCCGGTGGTGGACCAGGCCGGCAAGATTTGGTGGCTGCAGGACGCGTTCACGACCACCGACCGCTATCCCTATTCCACTACCTCGGTGGAGAGCGGAGTCAACTATATCCGGAACAGCGTGAAGGCGGTGGTCGATGCCTACAACGGCGACGTGACCATGTACGTCATGGACGACCACGACCCTCTGTTGATGATGTACCGCCGGGCCTTCCCTGACCTTTTCCAGGATTTTGTACAGATGCCGCCTGACCTTCAGGCCCACATCAGATACCCACCCGGGCTGTTCTCGGCCCAGGCCGACATGTTGCTCCGCTACCACATCACCGACACCCAGGTGTTCTTCAACCAGGCTGAACAGTGGGGCATCCCCCTGGACAACCGGCTGGGCCAGCGGGGGATCGAGGTACACCCCTCCTATCTGATATTGCAGATGCCCGGTGGTGAGAGTGAAGAGTTCGTGCTGATGATGCCTTTCACGCCCGCCGGTGAGAAGAAGAACCTGGTGAGTTGGCTCATTGCCCAGAACGATGGCGCCAATTACGGCAAGCTGACAACCTTCACCCTGCCCAACGACCCCCAGGTCAACGGGCCCAGCCAGGTGGAAGCCAGGATCGAGAACGATCAGACAATCTCCCAGCAATTCACGCTGTGGGACGGGCCCGGCTCCCAGATCATCCGGGGGCAACTACTGGTCATACCGGTGGGAGATGCGATAATCTATGTCGAACCTTTGTATCTCCAGTCGGAAGTGCTGGCATTTCCCGAACTGAAGAAGGTGATCTTGGCCGACGGTGGCAACGTCGTCATGGCGGACACGGTTGGCGAAGGATTAGCAATGCTGCTGGAGGGTGGGACGACTCCCGATTCGGGGGCAGGTGTGGACGGCCAGGCAGGGCCGGGCGAGGATGAACTGCAGTCCATAGAGGAAGCGGTATCCGAGCTGGACAAGGCTCTGAAAGAGCTTCAAGAGGCCGTGGAGCGCCTACGAGAATCACAGGGAGGAGACCCGCGATGAGCAAGAGCAGTGACTGGATCGATGTAGAGAAGAAGTATTACGCCCAGACCGTACGCCGCCAACCCGTGGTGCTGGTCAAGGGCGAAGGCACCCGCGCTTGGGATGCCGATGGCAAGGAATATCTGGACTTCGTGGCCGGTTGGGCCGTAAACCAGTTGGGCCACTGCCACCCGGTGGTAACCCAGGCCATTGCCGAGCAGGCCGCCACCCTGGTGCAGACCTCCAACCAGTTCTACAGCGTCCCCCAGTTGCACCTGGCCGAGACGTTGATTGAGAACAGCGCCCTGGACCTGGTCTTCTTCGGCAACAGCGGCGCCGAGGCCAACGAAGGGGCCATTAAGCTGGCCCGCCGCTACGGCAAGCTGCACCGCGACGGCGCCTATGAGATCATCACGGCCCTGAACTCCTTCCACGGACGCACTTTGGGGACCGTGGCCGCCACCGGCCAGCCCCACTACCAGGAGAATTTCACTCCCCTGCAGCCGGGCTTCGTCCACGTCGACTACAACGACGTGGAGGGCATCATGAACGCCACCAATGACAAGACGGCTGCGGTGATGATCGAGCCGGTACTGGGTGAGGCGGGCGTGATCATCCCCGATGACGACTACCTGAAGCGCGTCAGGGAGTGGTGCGATCAGCAGGGAATCCTATTAATCCTGGACGAAGTACAGACGGGCATGGGCCGCCTGGGCAGCCTGTTCGGCTACCAGGAGTACGGTGTCGAACCCGACGTGATGACCCTGGCCAAGGGCCTGGGCCACGGCGTGCCCATCGGCGCCTTCTTGTCCAAGGAACACTGCATGGCCCTGGTGCCCGGCGACCACGGCTCCACCTTCGGCGGCAACATGCTGACCACCGCCGCCTCCTACGCCGGCACCAAGTACCTCATCGACAACGACATCCCCGCCAATGTCAAGGAGATGGAACCCTACCTGCTGGGCCGCTTGAACGACCTGAAGGGCCGCTTCTCCTTTATCAGCGAGGTCCGGGGCAAGGGTCTGCTGGCCGCCATGGACTTTGAGAGCGACATATCAGGCCAGGTGCTGACCGCCGCCAACGAGGCAGGAATCCTGCTCAACGGCCCGCGGCCCAACACCGTCCGCTTCATGCCCCCGCTGAACATCTCCAAGGAGGAGATAGACCAGGGCGTGGAGCGTTTGGGCAACGCCCTGGCGACCATCTAGTCCGGGGCAATCTAACTCGTAGCGATTCCCCATCTCTAACTCCCCCCACCGAGGGGAGAGAACAAATCCCTTCCCCCCTTGGGGGAAGGTCAAGATGGGGGCGTTACGCCTCATTAGGGCAATACCTGGAGAAACCAAACCAAATAATGGCAAAACCTAAAATCGTACTGGCCTACAGCGGCGGGCTGGACACTACTGTGGCGGTCCCGTGGCTGCAGGAAAAGTACGACGCCGACATCATCACCCTGACCATCGACCTGGGCATGGTCGACCTGGAATCCATCCGACAGCGCGCCCTGAGCATCGGCGCCATCGAGGCGCTGACCGTGGACGGCAAGGACACCCTGGTCAATGAGTTCCTATTCCCCTCTTTGCAGGCAGGGACGATTTATGAGGACCAGTACCCGCTGGCCACGGCCCTGGGGCGGCCGCTGATTGCCCGTTATCTGGTGGAGGCGGCCAAGGCCCACGGCGCTTACGCCATCGCCCATGGTTGCACCGGAAAGGGCAACGACCAGGTGCGCTTGGAAGTTGGCATCGCCGCGCTGGCCCCCGAGATAGAGGTCATCGCTCCCATCCGTGACTGGGGAATGAGCCGGGACGACGAGATCGAATACGGACAGGCCCGCAACCTGCCCATCAACCCCAACCGCAGCCGCTTCTCCACCGACGAGAACCTGTGGGGCCGCAGCGTTGAGGCCGGCGAACTGGAAGACCCGTGGCTGGAACCCCCCGAGGACGCCTACGACTGGACCAGCCCCATGTCTGAAACACCCGATGAGCCGGCATACGTGGAGATTCACTTCGAGTCCGGCGTTCCAACCGCCGTGGACGGCGAAAGCATGTCCGGCACCGACCTGGTGGCCCACCTGAACACCCTGAGCGGCCGGCACGGGGTGGGGCGCATCGACCACGTGGAAAACCGGCTGGTGGGAATAAAATCTCGAGAGATATACGAGTGTCCGGCGGCCACCTTGCTGCACGCGGCCCACGCGTCCCTGGAAGCTATGACGCTGACCAAGGACCAGGCCCGCACCAAGGCCCGCATCTCCCAGGAGTATGCCGACGTGGTCTACAACGGACTGTGGTTCACCGCTCACAGGGCCGACCTGCACGCCTACGTCCAGAGCACCCAGCGGCACGTCACCGGCGACGTGCGGGTGCGGCTGCACAAGGGAACCTGCACCGTGGTGGGACGTCAGGCTCCCAAGGCCCTGTACAACTACGAACTGGCGACCTACGACCGGACCGACGAGTTCGACCATAGCTCCGCCGAAGGGTTCATCAAGATCTACGGTCTTTCCGTCCGCACCGAGAACCAGGTCCAGTCAGACTAGGCGGTACGAGTGCCCGCCTTTTCTGGATTGCATCCCCTTCATTCCGGAATCCCCCAAGTGGGAGGTTAAATGACAGTAGCCGCGCGTATGAACGACCTGGGCACCGAGTCGGCCTTCGAGGTGCTGGCCAAGGCCCGGGCCCTGGAAGCCCAGGGCAAAGAGATAATCCACCTGGAGATCGGCGAGCCCGATTTCGACACACCCCGGCACATCGTCGAAGCCGGGATGAAGGCCATCAGCGACGGGTTCACCCACTACGGACCCACGGCGGGCCTGCCCCAACTGCGCGAGGCCATCGCCAACAACAGCCGCGAGGTGAGGGGCACAGACACCGACCCCAACCACGTGGTGGTCACCCCCGGCGCCAAGCCCATCATGTTCTACGTGCTCTTGGCGCTGGCAGAACCCGGGGTGGAAGTCATCTACCCCAATCCCGGTTTCCCCATCTACGAGTCCATGATCAAGTTCAGCGGGGCCACACCGGTGCCCATGCAGCTTCTGGGCGAGAAGGACTATCACCCGGACCTGGACGCCCTGGCCGGTCTGATAACCGACAAGACCCGTTTGGTCATCATCAATTCGCCGGAGAACCCCTGCGGGTCGGCGCTCACCAAAGAAGAGCTGGAGACGATTGCCGGCCTGGTGAAGCAGCACCCCGGCCTGTACGTCATGGCCGACGAGATCTACAAGGACATCCTCTACACCGGGGAGCATTACAGCATTTCCTCCATTCCGGGCATGCAGGAGCGGACCATCATCCTGGACGGCATGTCCAAGAGTTATGCCATGACCGGCTGGCGCATGGGCTACGGCATCATGCCGGAGGAACTGGTGCCCCACGTTGTGAAGCTGGCGGTGAACAGTGTGTCCTGCGCCGCGTCCTTCACCCAGATGGCCGCCGTGGCGGCATTGGAGGGACCCAGGGACGAGGTGAAGGCCATGGTAGCCGAATTTGGAGTGCGCCGTCGTCTCATAACCGACGGACTGCGCAGTATACCGGGACTTACCTGCCCGGAGCCGGAGGGCGCCTTCTACGCCTTTCCCAGCATCAAAGACACCGGACTGACCAGCGCTCAGTTCGAGGAACGGGCCATGTCCGAAGCCGGTGTGGCATTGCTATCGGGCAGCGCATTTGGCGAATACGGTGAGGGCTACGTACGGCTCTCCTACGCCAATTCGCAAGAGAACATCAAGAAGGCCATCAGCCAGTTGGACGCCTTCGTTCGCAGTATTTAATTACCAGAAATTCGGGAGGACAAAATGGCAGAGATTCAAGTTGTGCACCCAGACGGCCTGGAGGTCGAGATCCAGTCCGGGGCCATGACCCGCCTGGCCGGTGTGTCCGAAGGGTTGACTGGTTCCACGGGCATCCATCTGGCCATCGCCACCATTCCGCCCCACTGCGCCTCCAGCCCCCACTACCATGTGAACTGCGAGTCGGCCATCTATGTGGTGAAGGGCCACGGTCGTTTCGTCATCGGCGACAACCTGGACCAGGAACTGCCCATCGGTCCCGGCGACTTCATCTACGTACCGGCCGAAGCAGTCCACCAGCCCATCAACGACGACTCCGAGGACATGGAGATAATCGTCGCACGCAACACCCCGGTGGAGATAGTTGTCGAGGTGGAGCCTGCCAAGTCCTAGTTTGTCCCTACCCACTCAGTGGGCAATCAGCTATACTAGCGGCGCTAAATCAACCGTGCCTGGACACGTGACGGAGATATGAGATGGACCTGGGCCTAACCGAGATACAGCAGATGCTGAAGACCAGCGCCCAGGAGTTCTTGGCCCGGGAATGTCCCCTCACCCTCGTGAGAGAGATGGAGGAGGACTCCCGTGGCTACACCGATGAACTCTGGCGGCAGATGGTCTCCCTCGGGTGGACTGGCGTGGCCTTCCCCGAGGAGTATGGCGGCACCGGCGGTACCTTCGCCGACCTGGGAGTGTTGCTGGAAGAGATGGGCCATTCCCTGGCGCCCAGCCCCTTCTTCGCCACCGTGGTCCTGGGCGGCATGACAGTGCTGGACGGCGGCTCCGACGCCCAGAAAGAGGACGTGCTCAGCCGTATCTGCGCCGGCTCCATGACCATGACCATGGCCATCCCTGAAGAGAGCGCCAGCTACGAGGCCTGGGGTATTGAAACCAGCGCCCGCAAGCACGGCGGCAATTACGAGATCACCGGTACCAAGCTCTTTGTCCCCGACGCCCATGCGGCCCACACCATCATCGTGGCCGCCCGCACCTCTTCTGACAGAGACCCGGCCAAGGGAATAACACTGTTCATGGTGCCTTCAAATTCCGAGGGCATGAGCATCACTCCCATGAAGTCCATCGGCCACGAGCGGGTCTTCGAGGTCAGCCTGGACAAGGTCAGCGTCTCCGAGGACGCCATAATCGGCAAGGTGGGTGAGGGCTGGCCCATCGTAGAGCGAGCTGTCATGCGCGCCACCGCTGCCCAGTGCGTCCTGATGCTGGGCGGGGCCCAAGCGGTGCTGGACATGACCGTTGAATACGCCAAGGGCCGCACCCAGTTCGGTCGTCCCATCGGCACCTTCCAGGCGGTCCAACACCACTGCGCCCGCATGGCAACCGACGTCGAGGGTTCCAAGAATATCGCTTACCAGGCCGTGTGGCGGCTGGCAGAGGGCCTGACCGCCCAGAAAGAGGTCGCAATGGCCAAAGCCTGGATCGGCCCCGCATATCGCCGTGTGTGCGGCACGGCGCACCAATGCCACGGCGCCATCGGCTTTACCAAGGAACACGACCTGCAACTGTATACTCGCCGGGCCAAGGTCCACGAGTTGACCTACGGGGACGCCAACTTCCACAAAGCGGTGGCCCTGGATCACCTGGACGACGAATAAACCTGAACTAACCAAGCCCCTATCTGCATGGAGGCAAGCACGGCATGACCACCCCCAAAGAGTGCGTATTTTGCAACATGGCCCAGGACCCCACCCATTCCGCGCCGGTCTACCGCGACGGACAGGTCTTCGCCATTAAGGACGCCAACCCCAAGGCCCCGGTGCACATGTTGATCATCCCCAACATGCACATCGCCTCGCTGGCCTACGTCGGCCCCGGACAGGTGCCCATCATGGGCCAGATGTTCGTGGTGGCCGAGGAGATCGCCCGCCGCGAGGGCGTGACCCTGAGCGGTTACCGCCTGGTTATAAACCAGGGCGACGACTCGGGACAGGAGATTCCCCACCCCCACATGCACCTGCTGGGCGGCAAGAAACTGGGAGCCATGGGCTAGGGCCCAGGTGGCCGACGAACTCCTAGTTCGACTCCAGTCAAGGCTGGACGCTCTCCCCGACGGCCTGCAAGCCCACATCTACCGCGTGCGTGATGTGGCCCTGGAACTGGCCGTATCCCACGGTATAGAACCCGCCCGCGCTGAACTTGGCGCCCTGGCCCATGATGTTTGCCGCGCGGTGCCCGGCGAGGAGCTGCTCAAGATGTCCGCGGAGCTGGGTCTGGACGTGAGCGACGTGGAAGCGGACTTCCCCCTGCTACTCCACGGCCCGGTGGGCGCCGGCCTGCTGGAGCGCGACGACGGCCTCAGCGACCACAGCCTCTACGAAGCGGTCCGCTGGCACTCCACTTCCCATGCCTCGTTGGACCCCCTGGGCAAATTGGTTTTCCTGGCTGACAAGCTGGACCCCCAGAAGGCGGCCGTCTATCCCTACCAGGCCAAGCTCCACGATATGGCGCGGGAAAGCCTGGACGTAGCCCTGCTGGAGTTTCTCTCCAGAGAGATGGCGCTGCGCTTGGAACGGGGCGAGACCGTCCACCCGGCCAGCGTGGACGCCCGGAACAGCTTGGTCCTGAAACTCCGTAGTTGACCCAGTCCGCCCTTGAACCGAAACTGGGAATGGCGCATCATATTTTTCAGATAGTGGTTATTCAGGCCTTTTGGCTGAGGCACGCAGCGAAGGACCCCCCATGCAGATAAACCTGACACCGGCGGCGGTGGAGCAGATACAGAAGAAGGGTGGCCAGGCGGCCGTGGACCTGCTCTCGTTCTCGTCTTGAGCTGGACACTGTACTGAGGTATCGGTCGATACCCGAATTTCCCGCCGGAACATCAAACCCTACGCCAAGATCAAACAGGACGGGGTGGAGTTGTTTGTGCTGCCCCAGTTGATAGAGCACACCACCGCCATCAACCTGGACTGTAAAAAGTTTCTGTTCTTCACCAACCTGAAAGCAGAGGTTGAGCTGGAAGACGGGATGGTCCTGGGAAGGCGAACTTCCTGGGCATAAATCAAAAATCCGCCGCCATAGCTGGGTGTGTGGGTGAAGGCCCCGGAGAATATTCCCCGGGGCCTTTTGATTTGCGCTCTGCTATACTGCCCAGGCGTGAAATCCGGCGGATTTGGAGGCCTTGGTCATGAAATTCGGCATCAATCTTGGCGGCGGCGACCGGCGGGGTCAGTCCCGGGAAGAGGGTCTGGAGGCCCGGCTGGCCAAGGCCCGTTTGGCCAAGGAGATGGGGTACCACTCCCTATGGACGGGCGCCGGATACCTGAACAACGATTTCCACGCCCTGATGCTGCTGGCGCGGGTGGCGGCCGAGGCCCCTGGTCTGGAACTGGGCATGGTGGCCCTTTTGCCTCTCTACCACCCGGTGGAGGCTGCCGAGCAGATATCCACCCTGGACGTCATCACCGGCGGCAAGTTCGTGCTGGCCCCGGCCCTGGGCTGGCGGGATTTCCAGTTCAAGGCTTTTGAAGTCCCCAAGGAGGAACGGCTCTCACGGTTCCGCGAGGTCCAGGAAGTTATGGAGAAGCTGTGGAACCAAGACCGGGTCACCCACCAGGGTAGGCATTTCCACCTGGACGACGTGCCTGGGGCCGGGGACCCCATCCAGAAGCCGTCACCCAAGGTCTATCTGGCGGCCAACCTGGAGCGGGGCGTGGTCCGGGCGGCTAAAGAGGCCGACGGCTGGCTGGTCAGTTCCCGGTCAACCCTGCCCACGATAAGGGTGCAGGCACCCCAATATCGGGACGCGGTGCAGAAGGCCGGCAAACCGGGCTTCATCGCCGCCTGGCGGGAGGCTTTCGTGGCGGGGAGCCGTCAGCAGGCCATCGACATCGTGCGGCCCCAGGTGGAGTGGCTCTACAAGGACCGGGCCGCCCTGGGCCACAGCCAGGAACTGCCCGAGGCCGACCGCATCGACGTGCCATTCGAGCAGGTTTTGGACGGCCGGTTCATCATCGGCAGCCCCGAGGAGTGCATCGAGGAGATCCACAAGTACCAGGAACAGGGTGTTGAGGAGTTGATACTCCGCTCCCAGTGGCCGGGCATGGAAGGGGACGTTACCATCAAGTCCCTGCGCCTATTCGCCGAGAAGGTGATGCCCCACTTCGCCTAGATGCGGCCGCCGCTTCACCTCGCGTGGTATTCGGGCGGGCGCTTTTCCACGAAGGACTGGCTGGCCTCTTTGAAGTCCTCGGTCAGGTGAAGGGCCAGGGGCAGCATCTGCATGTCGGCCTCGGCGCCCGGTTGCACCCACTGACGGCGGGTCAGCTTCACCGCGGCCCTGGTGGCCAGGGGCGGCGACTTCAAGACCTTATCTGCCAGTTCCTCGGCGGCGGACAGGTGTTCTCCCGTGGGTACCAGGCGGTTGACCAGCCCCAGCCGGTACAGTTCGGCGGCCTCCACCGGTTCCCCGGTTATCACCATCTCCGAGGTGATCTTGGAGGGCATGAAGGCGTTGACCTTGGCCCAGATTCTGCCCCCGGCCAGGCCGCGCCGGGTCTCGGTGATGCCGAACTTGGCTTCCTCTGAGGCCACAATCATGTCCGACTCGGCGGCTATGACTATGCCCGCGCCCAGGGCGTACCCGTGGACGGCGGCAATGATGGGTTTCCAATTGATCGTCCGGCCCATGTAGCCCTCGGGGTTGGGGCCCCGCAGACGGCGGGCGCTCTGCTGGGGCGTCATGGCCACGAACCGCTGCTTCACGTCGGCCCCGGCACAGAAACTGCGGCCGGCGCCGTGGACGATGGCCACCCAGGCTTCGTCGTCAGTGTCGAACTCCAACAGCGCCTCGTGCAGGTCCTCCTCGAACTGGTCGTTGATCGCGTTCAGGGCCTGGGGGCGGTTGAACATGATGTAGGCAACCTTGCCCCGGCGCTTGTACATCATGGTCTCGTATTCGGTGATTATCTGGGGCTCTTCGGCCATCTCGGCACCTCTGTGTCCTACTTTTTGGCCCGAATTTCAGGCGTGCTCAGGTGTGAATTTCGGGAAAATAGAAAATTTGTTTCAAAAACTGTTGACACCGTGAGAACAGGTGTTCTAAATTAAACCAGCAATATTAGAACATCCGTTTTGGAGTTATGAAATGACCACTGCTACTCGGCCCATCACTTCCAGTCCCATCCTCGATTCGGTGCCCGAATTCTACCATTACGAAGATACCGGCTGTGAGGTCTCGGCCTCCTGCCTGAACTGCCCCCTGCCCCAGTGCAAATACGACGACCCGGCCTGGTTCCAGCGCAACCGCCGGTTGGCCCGGGACTTCAAGATCTGGTCGGCCATGCAGCAGGAAGGTCTGACCGTTGACGAGACCGCCGAGCGGTTCTCCGTGACCGTGCGCACCGTCTTCCGCATCATGCGCCGCTGCCGCGACGCCGCCATGGTGGACCAGGAAGAACTGGCGGTGTTTGCCGCGGACTAGGTGCTGGAGAACCGGTGAAACAGCCCTGCATCTACCTGCTTACTAGCAAACGAAATGGGACTCTGTACGTGGGTGTTACCTCAAACCTTGTCCAACGTGTTTGGCAACACAAGAACATGTTGGAACAAGGTTTTTCTATTCGATATGACGTACATACATTAGTGTGGCACGAGGCACATGACACCATGGAGAGCGCAATCGCTCGCGAGAAGGCCATCAAAGGGTGGAAAAGGGATTGGAAGTTGGCATTGATTGAAGAGTCCAATCCAGGATGGGGAGACCTGTACGAGGAGTTGGCCTAACACATCACAGCCAAAAGCGGATAAAGAAAAGAGCATACCAACGTCATTCCAGCGAAAGCTGAAATCCAGGAATCCTCCCTAGATGCTAGCTGGTCTAAATCGGAACGATCTGGATTCCGGCCTGCGCCGGAATGACGAGTTAATGACCAAAACAAGTTAAGGACATTAGCGAGAGCCAAAAAAGGCCCCGCCATTGGCGGGGCCTTTTGTTTTGTCTGATGGTGCGAGGTAACTAACCTCTGGGCAGGCCCAGGCCACGTCCGGCGATGATGTTGCGCTGGACCTCGGATGTGCCGGCGGCGATGGTGCCGGCGAAGGCGTTCATCCAATGTTCCTGGACTCTGCCTTTCAGGGGCGCCCATTTGTCTTCTCGGCCCAGGGTGCCGTACATGCCCAAGATGTCCAGGGCGGCCTCGGTGACCCGTTGCACGGTCTCGCTGCCGAAGACCTTGCTCATGGATGCTTCCTTGGTGGGGATGAGGTCTTGGGACTGCATGTAGGCCACGTTGTAGGCCATCAGCCGGGCAACTTCACAGTCGATGTACCGGTCGGCCAGCAGGGTGCGTACCCAGGGGATTTCGATGATTGGCTGGCCGTTGCGCTTGGTCTCGGTGGCGAACTCGCGGACATCGTCCAGCAAGCGGCGGGAAGCGGCGGAGTAGTCGATGCCGGAGCGCTCGAAGTCCAGCAGGGTGACCGCCACGTACCAGCCGCGGTCCTCTTCGCCTACCACGTTGGCCCGGGGCACCCGGACGTCGTCGAAGGTAACCTGGTTGAACTCGTGTCCGCCGGCCATGTTGATGATGGGGCGGACTGATACTCCGGGGCTCTTCATATCCACCAGCACAAAGCTGATGCCCCGGTGTTTGGGGGCGTCGGGGTCGGTACGGGTGAGGAGCATGATCCAATCGGCGCGGTGGGCCATGGTGGTCCACACCTTGGCGCCGTTGATGACCAGCTCGTCGCCGTCGCGCACGGCGCGGGTGCTGAGGGAGGCCAGGTCGGAACCCGACTCTGGTTCACTGTAGCCCTGGCACCACTGGACCTCGCCCTTGGCGACCGAGGGCAGGTGGGTCCGTTTCTGTTCTTCGGTGCCGTGAATCATCAGCGTGGGGCCCAGCATCCGGACGCCAAAGATGTCCCGGCCGGGGGCGCGCATGTATGCGATCTCTTCGTTGTAGATGGCCGACTTCACGGGAGAGGCGTCCTGGCCGCCGTAGGCCTCGGGCCAGTGCATGGTGAGCCAGCCCTTCTCCGCCATCTTCTGACGAATGACCTTGTTCAGGTCCCAATCGTCCTCTTCGGGGTAACGTCCGGCACCTTCCCAGTTATCGGGAAGCTCGGCCTTCATGAATGCCCTCAGTTCTCTCCGGAACTCTTCGTCCTCGGCAGTGAACTTGAACTCCACTATGATTCTCCTATGGCCGCCCCCTGGGGACGTCCGGTTACAGAAAGTGGCTAGCTGCCCACGGCCACACAGGTGACGGTCCGCACCACACCGGGGACGGTGTGGATGTGGCCGGTGACCAGGTCGCCGACGATGGTCATGTCGTCGCCGGATACCACTGCGATGATGTCGTAGGGGCCGGTAACCACGTCCACGGTGGTGATGCCGGGCAGGTCGGTCAAGGTGTTGGCCACCTCTCGGGTTTTGCCAACTGCGGTCTCGATCAACAGGTACGCTTTCGTTGCCATGGTTCCCCCTTGCCAGTCTCGCCGGGTATTGCAGGTCATTCTACGGCCCGCCTTCTCACGGTGTCAATTTGAGCCGAGCGTGAACAGCTTCGGGGCGGCGCGACTATAATGCCCCTATGCCCCAGAGAATGGAACTGCTGAAAAAGGGTGCATCCCAACTCGGCATTGCCCTGTCCGACGCTCAACTGGACCAATTTGAGGTCTATTTCCGGGAACTGGTCGACTGGAACCAGCGGGCAAACCTGACGGCCATCACCGAGTACCAAGAAGCCCAGGTGAAGCACTTTCTGGATTCGCTCACTGTGCACATGGCAGCTGCAGATGAGTTGGCCGGCCCGTCCCGGGTGATCGACGTGGGTACCGGAGCTGGACTGCCCGGCGTGGCACTCAAGATAGCCTTTCCTGGGATACAACTTGTGCTGGTCGAGTCGGTAGCCAAGAAGACGGTTTTCTTGGAGCATTTGGTGGCCGTTCTCGGTCTTGAGGGTGTGACCGTGCACACGGGACGGGCCGAGGTCCTGTCCAGGGATGAAGGCCTGCGTGAGTCCTTCGACCTGGTGGCGGTCAGGGGCGTCGCCCGCCTGCCGCTGCTCTTGGAGTATTGCCTGCCCTTCTGTAAGACCGGTGGTAAGGTCGCTGCCCTGAAGCACGGCGGAGACGGTGGGGAGTTGGCCGCCGCCGCCAACGCGCTCTCCGAACTGGGAGGCAGCGTCGAGAAGGTGGCCACGGTGCTGTTGGAAGGGCTGACCGACGACCGCGTGGTTATCTCCATCGAAAAGACCGCCCCTACCCCGGAGCGTTATCCCAGGCGGGTGGGTATACCGGCCAAGCGGCCACTCTGACTGAAACGAGAAAGGGCCCGCCTTCAAGGCGGGCCCTTTTTATTCCTGTATGTGGAGTGGTCTACCCTGAGACCAGGGAACCACTATTGCCGTTGTTTTTACCTGTGGACAGTTTATATTCTCCAGCGAAGGGTCCTGAATACTCGTCCCAGGTCAGACCGGCGGCGGTCACGTTGGTTACCTCGGTGGAGTAACACCCGGCGGGAGCGTTCCTAAGGTGGAACGATACCGAGCCATCGGCGTTGGTGGACGCGGTTCCGGTCCAGGCTCCGCCCGATGTGTCGTTGGTCAGCCAGACCGTCACGGAAGCACCTTCCACGGGAGAGCCTAGGTCGTCGGCCACGTGCACGGTGATCCGCAGGTCTTTGTCACCGCTGCCTCCACCGCTGAACCTGTGGTCAACGCCGGTCACTGTGGCCACGGAACCCGCTGGCGGGCCTTCTTCCACGCTGAGTGTGACGGCCGTGCTGCCAATCTCGCCGTGACTGGCGCTGATGCTGGTGCTCCCCAGGGCTACACCGGTGGTAAGACCGGCCGCATCGATGGTGGCCACGGCTGTGTTGCTGGACGCCCAGGTTACGGAATCGGTGATATCCGCATTGGTGCCGTTGTCATAATGTCCCGTTGCGGTGTATTGCTGCGTGCCGCCCACGGTGACCGAGCTGTCGGCCGGTGTGACTTCTATGGTCTCAAGGACCCCAGGCTCGGGTGGCGTGCCGCTGGGGTAAAGTTCGCTTATCCCCAGGATGTCGTCGGCATGCAGGTCCTGTGTTACCCCTGCGTAGACGGCTTCCATGATAGCGCCGCCCACGTCGGTGTGACCCAGGCCGGCAACGTGTCCATTCTCGTGGAGAGAAACGGTCTGGATGTCATAATCGGAGCCGATATTCCAGGTGAAATTGGTATTCAGGGCCATGTCGGCTTCGGCCCCGGAACTGGAGTTACCGTACCAGGTGACGCCCAAAGTGTTGGCGTCTCGAATCTTTATCCAGGAAACGTCGTTGTTGCCGTCGTAGTACTGCCGGCCCTTACACTCTTTGACCAGTGATGGGCACGGGTCTGTGGGGCCGCCGTCGCTCAGGTGGAAGTTAGAGCTGGCCACAGCGTTCCAGGTGTTCTGGCTGGCCAAAAGCTCGGCCAGGGCATTGCCCGAGGTTGGGTCGTCCGCCCCGTTGTAGTACTGAGTCACAAAGTCGTTTCCGGGATTTCCATCCCCGAATTGGTCCCAGACCAGGCCGGTGAGACTGTATTCTGCCTTTGTGATGGCCCGGGCCCCTTGTTCGGCTAGCACCCGGTTGGTGACCTCGCTGCGGCTGGAGCCGGGCGGGACCAAGGCAAGGATGTGAACAACCAGGTCCTTGCCGGGCACTATCGCGGTGACACCAATCACCTCACTCCTGCCGGCGCCCACTGGTGACGCGGCAATGGCTGCCAGAAGAAGCGCCGCCGTAACGGCTAGAATCGAGATGAGTCTCTTCATTTTTGCACCCCAGACCCAAGTTTGATGCCAAGGAGAACGTCCATGTCATCACTATATTCGTGTAACTAACCACGGGTAGTGTGAACCCAGTGTGAGCCAGCTCGTAAATGCGAATTCACGCCCAGCAACTGGATAAAAAATCGGGTATTCACTGTGGTGGGTCAAGAAATCCTCCGAAATTTATGTCAAGTCCAACGGGTTGGCAGCGGCCTGCCCGTGCCTATATCATTTACGGGGCCTGCGTCTTCAGGCGCAATCTATTTCCGAAGAAAATTACTCAAGAGGGGAATTTCCATGTCTGTGATGGTCACCGGCGGCACGGGGTTCATCGGCAACCGGATAATCAGGAAGCTCTTGGACCAGGGAGAGGAGGCGGTCTGCTTCGACCTGGCCCCGCCCCGGGCCAACCTGGAGCCCTACTTGGACCGCATCAAGATGTACCGGGGCGACGTGACCCAATTGCCCCATCTGCTGGAGGCGATCAATACCCACCAGGTGCACAAGATCATCCACATGGCCGCCCTGCTTCCCCCAGACACCGAAGAGCGGCACCACTACGCCATGCAGGTGAACATCGACGGCACCAACAACGTCTTCGAGGCCGCCCGGTGGTCGGGTGTTGAGAGGGTGGTCTACGCCAGTTCCATCGCCGTCTACGGTGTGCAGGAGACCTTTGGCGAACGGCCCATCAACGAAGACGACCTGAACGACCCCATAAACGTCTACGGCATGACCAAGTCTGTGAATGACTTCTCCGCCAAGCGTTACATAGACCGCCACGGGATGGACCTGGTCGGTATCCGCATCTGCACCGTGTTCGGCCACGGACGGGTCACCGGAGCCACGGGCATGATCGGCGGGCTTTTGATGTCTCTCCCGGCCATCGGCAAGCCGGTGAGCATGCCCTTCCATCAGGACGAACAGTCGCCAATGATCCACGCCGAAGACGCCGCCGAGGTCTTCGTGCGAGCTTGCCTGGCCGAAAAGTTGAACAACCGGGTCTATATCAGCGGCGGCAACATGTGCTCGATAAAAGACATGGCCGACATCGTCCGTGACATCATCCCCGACGCCCAGATTTCCACCGGTGACCAGGTGGTGCCCCACGTATACAACGTGGACAACAGCCGCATGTTGGCCGACATAGGGTATGAGATCGCCCCGCTGCGGCAGCGTATCTTGGAGCATATCAACGACGCCCGGCGGGAAGCCGGCATGGACCCAGTCAGCGGGTGAAGACCGGGCTTACGCTATAATTGCGGTTAGTTTTGGGCGCAGAGGAATCAGATGAGTATCGCCATCGGGTACATGCCAGGGGCCTACGGTGAGGGTGGAGAGGATTTCAGCTATCTCCGTAAGCTGGTGGAGGTGGGTGACAAGTACGAGTATGACTCCCTCTGGCTGAGCGACCGCATCGTTGGCGAGAAGTTCAGCCTGGAACCGATGATGGCCTGTTCCATGGTCCTGGCCTACTCAGACCGCCTCAAGGTCGGCACCAGCGTGCTGGCCATGCCCCTCAGGAACCCGGTTGTGCTTGCCAAGCAGGTGGCAACCCTAGACTACCTGTCCCAAGGGCGGTTTTTTCCGGCCGTCGGCCTGGGCCAGGAGGAACCCGAGGAATACGAAGCCTGTGGCGTGACCAAGGAACGCCGCGGCCCCCGCACCGACGAAGCCATCCAGCTGATGCGCCGCCTGTGGGAAGAAGAAGACGTGACCCACGAAGGCGAGTTCTTCAGCTGTCATAACGTCACCGTGACACCCAAGCCCTACCTCCAGCCTTCAACCCCAGTCTGGATCGGTGGCCGCTCCGCCGCCGCCGCACGCCGCGTTGGACGGGTGGGAGACGGCTGGCTGGTCTCCAGCGCCACTCCCGAGGAGATCAGAGAAGGCTGCGGCATCCTCTTTGAGACGGCCAACGAGAACAACCGGGAGATTGAGGACGACCACATTGGCGTGCTGCTGGGCTACTACATCACCGATGATGTGGCCGGGGGCACGGAAAAGGCCAACCGCTACGTAACCCGGCACCGTCCGGACGCCCACTTCACCGAGTTCACCGCCGTCGGCCCTGTGGAAAAGGTGGCGGAGTACATCGACAGTTACATCAAGGCAGGCGGTTCCAAGTTTGTGGTGCGCCCATTATGTGCCGCAGAAGAGTCCATGGAGCAGCTTGAGATTCTGGGTGAAGAGCTTATCCCCCACTTCCCCAAGAACTATCGGTCCTCTTAGCCGGTGGCAACCTCGCCGGCAAATAGATTCGAATTGGTCCGCTGGTAAACCCCCATGGACTTTTCCAGAATCTACCTGATCGCCATGATGGCCGGCATCGGCGGGGCCGTTGGTGGGGCATTCGCCGGTGGGTTTGTGGCAGCCGTCCGATGTGACGGCGGACTGGAATGCCTGGGGACTGCCATTTTGGGCGTGGGACTGGGGGCCATCATCGTGGAATCGGTGTCAATGGCTGTGGCGGCCCACATCGCCAACCAGCGCCAGGGCAACCTGTTCGCCAGCTTGTTGATAACGCTGCTGCTGGCCGTGCCCATACCCTTTCTGCTGTTGCCCGGGTTCACCGGTGTGCTGGTCTTTCCACTGTTCTTCTTCCAGGTCTGGGCCTGTGTGAAGATACAGACCCGGCCAGCCGGGAAGAGGCGCCGGGCCTAGCGGCGGCGGCCGGAGCGTCCCCGTGGCCCTCCGGAACGGGAAGGACGGGTCTTGTGGGCCGAAACAGAGCGTACTTTAGGCCCCCTTTGACCACCGGAGTTGCTGCCCGGGCCCTGGTCCCCTTCAAAGCGGCCACCAGCCACGGGATCTATACGGTTCGGTCCCCCACCGGACCTGCGCCGGCCATTGGTAGAAGCTCCCGCGCCGTGCCCTTGGAAACGACGGTTGTTGCCGTTGCCATTGGCTTTCACCTGGCCGGTACGGCCATTGCCGTTCTCGAAGCGCTCTCCGCCATCGACACTGGACCGGAAGGGCGAAGGCCGGGCTATGGGTGTTCCATCTTCGTACTGGCCCCTGCCGTTGGAGGTGAAACTGCCCTGGTATCTATTGGCCCGGCTCTTGGCGCCATTTCCGCCGCTGGGCCTGCGACCGCTCCCATTTCTTGACTGCCTGGTGCGGTTTCCGCCGCCCGGATTGGGCTGTCCCGACTTGAGGTCTGGAAACTGCTTCTCCGGGGCGAAGTCGCCGTACTCGAACCCGGGCAGACGCCGGCGCTCGATCTTCTTGCCCAGTTCCTTCTCCACTTCGCGCACCATGGCCTGATCGTTGGCGACGGCCAGGGTAAAGGCTTCGCCGGTGTGCTCCGCCCGGCCGGTGCGTCCGATGCGGTGGGTATAAGTGTCGGCCGTGTTGGGGAAGTCGAAGTTGATCACATGGGAGACTTCCGGCACGTCGATGCCGTGGGCGGCGATGTCGGTGGCCACCAGGATGTCGAATTTCCCATCGCGGAAGCCGTTCATGGCCTGTTGGCGGGCGGTCTGGGACATGTTGCCCTGGAGGGCGGCTACTCGGTAGCGCTTCTTGGAGAGGTCCAGGGCCAGGGTTCGGGCCCGGTGTTTGGTGCGGGTGAAGACCAGTGCCCGGCCGGTGGCGGTCTGTTCCAGGAGCGCCAGGAGCAGGTTCTTCTTCAGCTTGTCCGGCACCGGATATAGAGCGTGGGAAACGGTCTTCGCCGGGGCGATGGCACCGATCTGCACCGTGGCCGGGTCCTTCAGGATCTTGACTGCCAAGGACCTGATCTCCGTGGGCATGGTGGCCGACAGAAACAGGGTCTGGCGTTTGTTGGGTACGTGGTTCAGGATACGCTGGACGTCGGGTAGGAACCCCATGTCGCACATGGTGTCCGCTTCGTCTAAGACCAGAATCTCCACCTTGGAGATGTCGATGTCCTTTTGGCTCACATGGTCCAGAAGGCGGCCGGGGCAGGCGACAACCACCTGGGCGCCGCGCCTAACCCCCGTGATCTGGGGTCCCTTGGCCACGCCGCCGTAGATGGCGATGCTTCTGACGCCCAGTTCCCCGCCAAGATCGACGAAGGTCTGGTTTATCTGCTCGGCCAGTTCCCGGGTGGGCGCGATGATGAGGGCGCGGATGCCCCGTCTGGGCGGAGTGGTCGCCAGGTGGTGCAGGACGGGGAGGGCGAAGGCAGCGGTCTTGCCGGTGCCGGTCTGGGCCAGCCCCAGCACATCCCGTCCTTCCATGGCGACGGGGATGGCCTGCTGTTGTATGGGCGTGGGACTGGTAAAGCCCACCGACTCCACGCCGGCCAGGACTTTAGGATGGAGGGAGAACTGTTGGAAACTCACTGAGAGGGCTACTCCTTGACTGCTTTACTGAGCCAAGTGGCACTCTCAGCCCCATGGTCACGGTCAATCTTGTCTTGGGCGCTTAACACCCTGATTATGCTCGTTCCAGTATATCAGGCGGCATGTCTGGAAACATACCTCCGGGCTTTTTTGCCGGGAACCGAATCGGGAGATTGGCCGGCGCCGGGCCCCAAATAGGGCGGTTCAGTGTTAATATCATTTGCGGCGACATTACACCGGCGGAGGCAACGCATTGGCCAACTACATGTATCTTTCCATTCAGGAAGAAGACCGAATTGCCATCTACAGCATCACGCCTAAGACTGGCAAGTTGAAGCATCAGGGCGACGTTGAACTGAAAGGACGCCCGGCTCCCATGGCAGTGGACCCGGACCGGAAGTATTTATTCGCCGGCCGCCGCAAGGCCGACGATTACGGTATGTCCAGTTTCAAGATCGACCGCAAAGGCGGGGGACTAACGCCCATCGGTTCGATCCCCCTCCAAGGCGACCCGGTGCACATTTCCACCGACAAGACGGGGAAGTTCCTGCTGTCGGCCTATTATTACCAGAAGACCGCCGCCGTTCACGGTATCGGAGACGACGGCATGCTGGCCGACCCGCCCGTGGTCTGGCGGGAGACCGATATCGGCGCCCATTTCATCCAGACCGACCCGGCCAACAAGTACGCCTTTGTCCCCCATATCGCCAACGGATCCATGAAGGGGGCCAACGCGATATTCCAGTTCAAATTCGATGCCGAGTCGGGAGACTTGATTCCCCTCTCACCGACGCGCACCAACCCCCGGGAGGAGGAGGGCCCGCGGCACCTGTGCTTCCACCCCACCAAGGACATCGTCTATTCGTCCAATGAGCAGGGCAACAGCGTCACGGTGTATACCCACGATTCGGACAAGGGGAACCTGCACCCCATCCAGACCGTCAGCACCTTGCCCAGCGGCTATGACGGGAAGAATTCCTGCTCCCAGATACAGATCACGCCCGACGGCAAGTATCTATACGCTCCCAACCGGGGTCACAACACCATAGCCTGTTTCAAGGTGAACCCGGACAACGGCCACCTGTTCCCCAACGGCCACGCTGACACCGAGGCCGTGCCCAGGGCGTTCAGCATAGACCCCCAGGGCAACTACCTTTACGCCGCGGGTTTGGAGACCGGTAAACTGGCCGCCTACCGCATCAGCCAGGACACCGGGGAACTGGAACCCACCGATGTCTACGACGTCGGCAAGGGCCCCATGTGGGTGCTTATCACGGACCTTTAATCAGGGCGCGGCCCAGACTCTAAGCGTCTGGTTGTCCGGTCCAACACCGACGCTGATTCTGCCGTCGCTGCTGACCGCCGTGGCTAGGTTGGTCCTGGCCTTGGCCCCCAGTTGAATCGACCATGCTGTGCGGTGCCGTCTTCTGTGCGGCGCAGGGCCTTCAACGTATCAAAAGACTGGTTGAAGACCACCAACTCCGGCTGCCCGTCGCCGTCAAGGTCCGCCGCCAGTCTTATGTCCAGGTTACGGGACCCTATGGCGTGGGTGGTGACGCCGCCCTGTTGGGCCGCCAACTCAAGGGAGTTGCCTTCCATCCGATAGAACCCGGCTATGCCGCCGATGTGGGGCGTGAGTACCTCAGCCAGTTCCACGTCTCCGTTGGGTCCAAAGGGGGCAACGGCAATCTGTTGCCGCCACCTGTTGCCTCGACCCACGGCGGGCCCTGTTGCCAACAGATTCCCAGATTCGGAGTAGACCACGACCTGAACTTCCTGAGCGGCGTCGCTCTGGGTGACGATGATTTCCCTATGTCCGTCGCCGTTGAGGTCCGCCCTGATGGGTGAGATGCCTTCAACCGCCGCCTCGCCTGGGGTGGGTATGGACTGAAGAATCTTGGGGTCTTCGGTCGTATCCGCCGGCAAGATTACCGTGGCCTCCAGGCGGTCGCCGGCAATCCCGTGGGGAGAACGCTCCGAGGGACCGGCCAGCCGCCGCCGCTCTTCCTCGTCCACCAGCAAACGGGCGTCGGGGAGCGGGTCCAGCGGGAGCTCGGCGGGAAGAGTCCCATCCTGCTGGATGACGAGTCTGTCCGACCCTATCGAGGCTAATCTGCCTGATTTTCCCAGGGGGCGGGGTGGGTCAGCTTTGACCCAAGCCCGGTAGGCGGGGTGACCAAAAACGCTTCATCCTCTGTGACCGCCAACAACGGGGGAGTGCCGCCCGGGAGCTTTGTGGGCGTTATCGCCACGTCAGAAATCCGTCTATCATCAACCAGAAAACCCTGAACATCGCCGTCTCTAGCCACCGCAACCCACAGAGTCCCGCTCTTGTAAGGCGCCGCTGCCACCCACTCTGGGGGCCCATCCAGAGCGATGTCTAGTGTCGGACGTTGGGGAATGAACTCCGACCCGGGACATACGGGTTGCCGTCAGGCCGCTGGTGAGTGAAGCCGTACGTGGTCAATTCGGTCAGTGTCTGCCCGGCTGGGTGACCAGCTATTTCGAAGGGAATAGGTGTTGCGGTCGCCAGATTTCCACACGTGGCAATAAAAAAGGCCATCGTCATGGGTACGATGGCCCTTGATAAAACCCTGGTAAGAGCAAATTGAATATTAAATCTATTCGACTCTAAATTCTGAGACCATACCAAGAACAAAATGGGGAGGACCTTCCCCTCTTGGAACGGACTGGTCTGGTAAGTGACATACTAGAGCGTACCTACCAGGTTCCAATGCGGGTATTGACATTTTAGCGTCAGTACCAGGAAGAATCGGAAGTTTCACTCCCATAGGAAATCCCAAAGCTCCAGGATCCCCAGATTCAATTAATTCCATAATTGGGGCTTCTTTCTTTACCTGAAACAGAACAACCTCGTGTACTTGATCACCTTTGTTCTCTACGTCGAAACCAAATTTACCACTCTTTATCCTGGAGTCCGTAGGATCATACGAGAACACCATTTCGTTTAGTTCTAAAGGAACTAATTCCACCCCCCCCCCGGTATATCGTCGTCTCCTGCGGTGGCGGTATCCAATTTCCATACTCCGTCCTGTTTTACGAGAGTAGTGTCGAAAACAAGTTTAAATGAGTCTCCTGTAGGGGCCTGCAGTGATGAGGTAACCGTGATCGTAGCTTTATCTCCACTCACCTTAAGAGTATCTCTCATCGGAGGATCCAAAGGATCCTCACCGATACATTCTTCTATATCTGCTGCACAATCGGCGACTGTTGGATAACCCCATGAAGCATTGAAATTATCGGTGACGTGCTCTAGATAATAATCATGATCTTCTTGCGTTCCTCCTGGGCCGACGATGCTCGCCATCTTAGTAATTACTTCGAAGACCTCATACTCGGCGTTCGTATCCGAATCGCTACAGGCGACGAGTAGCACGAAACATGAGAGTGTCATTATCAAAAAACATTTCTAAGCAATACGAAGTCTCCTATCAATTAAAAAGTCGCACTAATCTATTTCAATATAACTATGTATAACGATGCTATAGGGCCTGCAATATTATTTAATTTGTTGTTCCTTACGCAATGGTTCACGTAAGAGATCCTCAAGAGTCAGACGTTTTTTGTTCACAGGCGTACACAGCAGACACCATTTTAAGGCTAAAGGCAAAAACCGTGCCTAGAAGTTGAAAATAAATTGTGGCTAAAATCCGCTCAGAAAAGCGTAATCCCTCAGCTCAAACAGGTCGAACTGGATGGTGCATATTCTGACCAGGGGCTAGTGTTCCCTGGACCGCAGGTGGTCCCATTAACCCTTCTGCATTAACCAGAACCTTCGAGAAGTTAGTCAGGCAAATGGGGCTTAACAGCACCAGGTTACACGACCTTCGGCACTCCCATGCAACGCTCCTTCTCCAACAGGGAACCAACCCTAAAGTAGTCCAAGAAAGACTGGGGCATTCTTCGTTTGCCATCACGATGGATACTTATTCCCATGTAGCCCCAGGGCTTCAAAAACAGGCAGCGCAGGACTTCGCTCTGGCCATGGAAAAAGCGAAATTACCGAATAATTAATTCCTATGTCGGCAAAATGTCGGCAAATCGCAAAATCAAAAGCCCTCCGATTAGTTTCAGAGGGCTATTTTGTGCCTAATATATGGTGGGCCGTGTGGGGGTCGAACCCACGACACCCGGATTAAA
>PBMF01000027.1 GCA_002721995.1 Chloroflexota bacterium | reverse complement strand
GCGTGTAGCTGCCGCCGGATACCAGCGCGGTGCCCACCAGTTCGGAGAACCCGGACATCCAGGCGGCCACTTCCACTCCATCGGCCGCAGTCACGCCGCCGAAGCTGGCGGTGCCGACGAATACGTGGGGCAGAAGGCTGGAATTCAGAGGCGGCAGCGGCACCTACCTGGGCTTGGGCGTCGGCGTCACTGTGGGACGCGGCGCCGGCGTCCGCCAGCACACCGGCGGTCAGATTCTTGCGGCGGGACCATACGCCCGGTGAAGAAGCCGGGGTCACGGGGCTGTCTCCGCCGGACGTAGAGGGGATTTCGGGCTGGGTCATTCATAAATCGTGACACATAGGACCAAATAGGTAAATCCGCTTGTAGATGCGGCAGGCCCGGCCGGGTTGCCGCGTCGACCACGGTGATATAGTGTGTTCCCTACCAATAGGGGAGAACGAACAACCATGAGCAACGAAATTCTCAAGTCCATAATGCCCGTCGCCGGATGGCCTGAGAGCCGGGCCGACGAGCCCACCCTGACCGGCGGGGTAGACCCGCTGCTGCCAACGCCCTTCCGCATCGGTGAGTCTTCCACCGCCACCCTGGCCGCCATCGGACTGGCCGTATCCGACGCCTGGGAATTGCGCACGGGCCGCAAGCAGGACATCGCGGTGGACGCCCGCCGGGCCACGGCCTCCCTGCGCAGCGGCAAATATATGAATATGGACAACAACCCCATCTCCACCGAGCGCAACACCGTGATGGGGACCTACCCCACCAAGGACGGCCGCTGGGCCTACCTCCACTGCAACTTCCCCAACCACCGGGAGATCGCCCTCAGCGTGCTGGGTGTCCCCGAGGACCGGGCGGAGGTGACCAAGGCCGTGGCCAAGTGGAACGCCCTGGAACTGGAGGAAGCCCTGGTCGCCGCCAAGGGTGTGGGCGGGATGGTCCGCACCATGGACGAGTGGGCCCAGCACCCCCAGGCCGCCGCCATCGCCACCCTGCCCCTCATGGAGATCGTGAAGATCGGCGAAAGCGACCCCGAGCCCCTGCCCGCCGGTGACCGTCCCCTGTCCGGCGTCCGGGTGTTGGACTTGACGCGGGTATTGGCTGGGCCCACCTGCGCCCGGACCCTGGCCGAACACGGCGCCGACGTGCTCAAGGTCACCGGTGCCCACCTGCCCAACATCGGCTACCAGGAATACGACACCGGCCACGGCAAGCTGTCCACCCACCTGGACCTGCGTGAGCAGTCGGACCTGGACACCTTGAAGGGACTGGTCAAGAACGCCGATGTGTTCTCCCAGGGCTACCGGCCCGGCACCTTGGGCAACCGCGGCCTGTCTCCCGAGGAACTGGCCGAGATCAGGCCCGGACTGGTCTACGTCTCGCTGTGCGCCTTCAGCCACGTGGGCCCCTGGGCGTCCCGGCGCGGCTTCGATACCCTGGTCCAGACGGTGAGCGGCATCACTAATCGCCAGGGGGAGCGGTTCCCCGGCGCGGCCCCCGGCCCCCAGTTCTATCCCGTCTCCGCCATCGACTATCTCACCGGCTACCTGATGGCCTTCGGCGCGGTTGAGGCGCTGAACCGCCGCGTCCGTGAGGGCGGCAGCTGGCTGGTGCGCATCTCCCTGGCCCAGGTCGGACGTTGGCTGGTGGAACACGGCCAGGTGCCCGACGACCAGCTCAACGACGTCCCATCGGAGTTCACTGCCGAGGCGATCGCAAGTTGGTCCGCCGAGAGCAACACGCCCATGGGGCGGCTGGGGCATCTTGCTCCGGTCTTGCAGATGTCCGAGACCCAGCCCCATTGGGCGCGGCCTTCCGTGCCCCTGGGCCACAACCAGCCGGTCTGGCCCGACCGGCCCTAGCCACCACCGGAGGCATTACAGGTTGGAATACCGGGACCTGGGAAATACGGGGATAAAGGTCTCCGAGATTGGCTTCGGCTGCGGCGGCAACGCCGGGCTCATGGTGAAGGGCACGCCGGACCAGCAACGGGATGCCATCAAGCGCGCCCTGGACCTGGGTATCAACTACTTCGATGAAGCGCCGGATTACGGGGACGGTCTCTCCGAGACCAACCTGGGCCGGGTGCTGAAAGAGTTGGGCGTCCGGCCCTACATCACCTCCAAGGTCGAAGTCCGAGCGGAAAACCTGGAAGATATCGCGGGCCACATAATCCGGTCCCTGGACGGCAGCCTGGACCGCATGGGCGTAGACCACGTGGATGTCCTGCAGCTGCACAACGGCCCTGTACTGGATACCCCTGTGCTGACCGGCCGTTCCTACACCCACCTGTCCCTGGAAGATTACCTCCGCCCGGGCGGGGCGTTGGAGGGACTGCAGAATGCCAAGGACTCGGGGAAGGCACGCTCCATCGGCTTCATCACCAGGGGAAACGACTTTGATGCGGCCAAACAGATCATCGACACCGGCGCGTTCAGCGTGATCAACGCCTCGGTGAACCTGCTGAACCCGTCGGCGGGGTGGAAGCCCGCCGAGATGCATGTGGAACACGACTACAGTGGGTTACTGGGCTATGCCGCCAGCCAAGGCGTGGGCGCGTGCATCTACAGTCCCCTGGCCGGTGGATTCTTGAACGACACGGCCATCACCGATGGCCGGTTCCATCCCACGGCCGGCAACCGGCGCTCCGCCGAGGTCATGGAAGTGGGTTTCGGCCAGGCCCAGGCCTTCCGCTTCCTGTCCAAAAACCTCTGCCCCGACACCCAGACCGAGGACCACGGCCTGGCCGAAGCCGCGGTCCGCTTTGTGCTTTTCTTGGATGGAGTGACCAGCGTGCTGGGCGGTTTTTCCGACGCCGACCAGGTGGCGGAGGTGGCGTCCTTCTCCGGAAAGGGACCCCTTTCTAAAGGGAATATGGAAAAAATCGAAGCCATCTGGCGGAGCAATTTCGCCTCATAGTAGCCATTTGACGCCGGTTGAGGCCTGATGTAACCTTCGCCAAATCAACCACCCATTCGAACCTCGCCCCAGAGGAGGAAGAGATGGTATCCATAAACAAGTCCAGGGGAGACCGGTCCCTCCGGTCTCTGGTTGACCCGGATAACGGACTCATCGCCAGGGACACCTACGTGAACGAGGAGATCTACCACCAGGAGCTGGAGCAGATCTTTGCCCGGGCCTGGCTGTTCGTGGGTCATGAGACCCAGGTGCCCAACCCCGGCGATTTCATCAATTCCCGCATGGGCGAAGAAGAGGTCATCCTCGTCCGGGACCGCAAGGACAGCCGGCTCCACGTGTTCTTGAACTCCTGCCGGCACAAGGGAATGAAGGTCTGCCGCTACGACGACGGCAACACCCTGGTCTTCACCTGCCCCTTCCACGGTTGGAGCTACGACACCGACGGCCGGTTGGTGGGCGTTCCCTATTACAACGACGCCTATTCCAAGGAGCTGGACAAGAGCAAATGGGGCCTCCACGAGGTGGCCCAGATCGCCAACTACCACGGCTCCATCTGGGCGACCTGGGACCCCAAGGCCCCGTCCTTCGAGGACTACGTGGGCTCGTGGGCGCCCAGCATCCAACACTGTTTCCAGAGCACCGACGGCACGGATAACGGGGTTGAACTGTTCAGCCCGGTGATGAAGTGGCGCATCCCCACCAACTGGAAGTTCCCGGGCTTCAGCTTCGCCGGTGACGCCGCCCACGTCGCCATGACCCACCGCTCGGTCAACGCCGCCAGCATCGGCCCCCAGGGCAACCGGGAGGGCGGCGAGCGATTCCCCATGACGGCCCCGTTCCCGTCCCGGGTCTACAGTTCCGCCGACCATGAGCTGGGCCACGGCGGGCAGAACACCATCTACGAACAGACCGGCAACCGCCCGTACCGGGACACCTGGTACACGGTGCCGGGCGTTGACGATTATTACCGCAAGACGGCCGAGAAGAAGAATAAGAAATACGCTGGGAAGCACCTGCCTCCGGGCGGTCACGGCGGCGGACACTTCTGCATCTTCCCCAACGTCATCCTCGACCATTGGCGCATACTACTGTGGCACCCCCACGGTGTGGGTTCCACCGAAAGCTGGCGGATGTTCCAGGTGGACATGGAAGCCCCCAAGGTTGTCAAGGACGCCCAGCGCCGCTACGTCATGCGCTACTGCGGCCCAGCGGGCCTGACCGAGTCGGACGACATGGAGAACTGGAACTACGCCTTTCCCGCCAGCCTGGGCACCATGGCCCAGAAGCTGGACTACAACTTTGAGATGGGCCTGGGCCACGCCCACCCGGACGAGGAATGGCCCGGCGTGACACTGAACTACCGCATCTCCGAAGAACCGGCGCGGGCCCGTTTCCGCCGCTGGCTGGAATTCATGGAAGCCGGTAGTTGGGACGAAATCTATCCGGTGAAAAAGAAGAAAAAGTAGTCCCGTAACCGATAAGAAAGCCATCTAGGAGAGGGGCAACATGGCCCAAGAAAGCAGGCCGGACGACTTTGTGTCGCTCCAGGACGTCCCAGAGGGCACAAAGGTCAGGATGGCCGACGGCGTGATCGCCGAGGTCACCGCCAACCCCAGGGACGGCGGCTGGCTGTTCATCAGATTCGTTGAATACCCCGAAGACCCATCGCGGGTGGGCGAAGACGACATGGTCTTCTGCACCGACGTATTGGGTGTGGTTTAGATGATTCGAAACGAGGAGATTCGGACATGGCTCTGAGTCGTGACATTTTGGAACAGACCCTGGAACGCCTGCTCTTGGAGCGGGAGATTGAGCAGTTCCTGTACAACGAGGCGGAGCTGCTGGACGAGCGGCGATTCAGCGAGTGGATCGAGCTCATCGCCGACGACATCCACTACCACATGCCCATCCGGCGCAACGTGAAGTTCGGCGAGCAGCACCGAGAAAACAGCGACTCCGACTCGGAGATCTCCTGGTTCGACGAGGGCAAGGAGACCCTGGCCGGTCGGGTGCGCCAGATCAACACCGGCATCCATTGGTGTGAAGAACCCTTCTCCCGCGTCCGCCACCTGGTGTCCAACATCCAGGTGGACAGCGTCGAGGGCGACGAGGTGCACGTGCGCAGCCGGTTCATCGTCTACACCAACCGGCTGGCCGATGAGGTGAACCTGTTCGTCGGCAAGCGGGAGGACGTACTGCGCCGGGACCCGGACACCCAGTGGAAGATCACCAAGCGGAAAATCATTCTGGACCAGAATGTCCTACTGGAAAAGGTCATCACCACGTTCTTCTAGAACGCTTGGATGAAGGGTAGATAGCTTGGCTTTAAGCGCGGAATGGCGGGCCGATGGCAAGGTTGAGACGGTGTTGGTCATAGACGGCGATGACAACACGGTGCGGAAGGCGCTGGCCGCCAGTCCCTCTATCTTGTCCCAATTCCTCACCGACATGGGGGACCTGCACACCTGGCAGGACGGTCAGACCGTGGCGGAGGACAAGCGGAGCCCCGAGTCTTGGGGGAGGCTGGTCCTATCCAGGGCCGAGACCGGTGAGGTCATCGATATGGACCCGGAGAAGTTCTGGGACTGTATCTACGTCTGGTTCCGCTCCCGAGGCGTCGACTACACCACCCCCGGACAGTAGCGGCCTATACCAACTTCATCTGGAAGCCGATCTCCTGCTTTTGGCCCCGGCCGTTCAGGTGCACCGCCGGGTAGCCCAGCTCCCTGAGCCGCTGGGCCAGCTCCGGAAAACCGTTCACCGTGTAGACCTGTTTGGGTGAGACGGCCTCCACATAGGCCACCAGTTCATTGAAGTCTGGGTGGTCGCTGTAAGGCAGGCTGGCGTCGGCCCGCCAGCCCCAGGGCGCTTCGCCGCCGGCGGCCCATCCGGTCAACTCCAGGGTGCGTTTGCCCCTGAACTGCCGGAGCGCTTCCCGTTTTTTGCCCGGCGGAAATAACAGCACCCAACCTTCGGGCCAGTCACCGTCGAACATCATCACCTTGCCGGGGAACTCCACCCCGGCCTCCAGATAGACCTGGGTGCCCAGATAGATGCTCTCCTCCACCATCACGTCAAACCCCTCGGCCAGCAGATGGTGGAGTATCTCCTGGGACTTGCCCAGCCGCCAGCCCTGGACCACGGGCCTTTCTCCCCTGGAGAGCCACATACGCAGGGTCTTGAAGGCGGTTGCCAGCACCTGTTCCTGCTCCGGGAACACGTAGTCGGGCCGTCCGTAGGTGGACTCCAATACCAGGGTGTCGCAGGCCACCGGCTCGAGGGGCTCGTTGGTCGGGCTGGGGCGGCTCTTGATATCGCCGGTGTAGAGCAGACGCTCGCCGGTCTCCTTGGACTCGATCAGCGCCTGGGCCGATCCGAGACAGTGACCGGCCGGATAGAGGGTCATGGTGTAGTTGGGGGAGTCGAAGGGCTCGTGGTAGGGGAGCAGGACCGGGTCTGACTTGCTCAGGTAATCGCCCAATAACTTGGCGGTATTGGGGGTCAGAACAGGGCGGGCGTGGCGGCCGGTGTGGTCGGAGTGGGCATGGGAGATGAGGCTGAAATCCCGCTTCCTGGTGGAATCCAGCCAGAGGTCCAGATCGGGCAGATACACCCCGCTCTTAAACACCGCCTGCACTTGCACATCCCCCTTCTTGGGCCGTTCCAGATCACCGCCGGGCAGTGCGGCCAAGTATAACATCAAGTCTCAGCAACACCGTGCCCGTCAAAGTCAGCAGGGTAGGTGTCTATCGCCCGTTTGTGGGGTATAATCTGCTGGCGCGCGACTAGGTGCGCAAATCTCAATAAATAAAGGCGGGAGTATGCCGGCAGAAGTTGGCGATGTAGCGCCCGATTTCAAGCTTCCTTCCCCCGATGGGGACATTTCCCTGGCCGATTACAGAGGAAAGAAGACCGTCGTCCTTTCTTTCCACGTTTTCGATTTCACCTCTGGTTGAACCACGCAAGCTACCTCGTTCCGACAGGAATACAAGAAGTTCGAGGATAGCAATGCCCAGGTACTGGGTATCAGTTGCGACACCGTTCCCGCTCACCGCGCTTGGTGCACGGCATTGGGCGGACTGCCCTACCCCGAGTTGTCCGACTTCCATCCCAGGGGCCAGGCGACCCAGGCCTATGGACTGTGGAATGAGGAACGCGGGGCCAGCAACCGTGCGGTGATCATCATCGACAAAGAGGGCGTGATTCGTTACCGGGAGACCTACGTTCCGGGGGTGCTTCCCGACCCGAACGCCATCTATGACATTGTAGCCGACCTGGACAAGTAACCAGGACCAATGGAAATCAGACAAACAAAAAGGGCGTTCCGCCGATTGCGGAACGCCTTTTTTGTTGATACCTGATTGAATTAGCGGCTAGCTGGTCGCCGTGATGCGCTGCACCAGGTAGCGGAGGGTCCCTTTCGGGACGTTGATGGTGACCTCTTCACCGACCATGCGGTCCAGAAGCGCCTGGCCCACGGGGGAAGTGGTTGAAATCTTGTTCTCGGAAACGTCGGCCTCACGGACGTCAACCAGGGTGTAGGCAACGGTCTTTCCGGAGTTGGAGTCTTTGAGGGTAACCTTGGCGCCGACGGCGGAGCGGGCTACTTTGGAGGATGCGCCCTCGGGGAGGATCTGGGCATTGTTGATGCTGGCTTCAAGTTCGCGGATGCGGAGTTCGATGATACCTTGGCGGTCTTTGGCTGCTTCCAGGGGGGCGTTTTCACGGAAGTCTTTGTCAGCCATGGCCCGTTTGATGTCTTCAAGGACGATGGCCCTTTCACCCTTCAACCCGTCCAGTTGAGCAACCAGGCGGTCGTAGCCTTCTTGGCTCAATTGGGAACCGCTGTAGGTGGGGCGGTTGGCGGTCTTTGCGCCGGCGGTGGTGCGCCGGGTGCGGGGTACCCGGAGATGGGATGCCAGGCCGTTCTCTATCCATCCCTGGTCTTTCCAATAAGCGAGGAAGGTCTTTACGGGGCTAAGCCGGTGGACTGACTCGGAGCCGCCGAGGCCGATCTGCTGGGCATACTCGGCGACCTCGATGGGGGAGAGGTCTGCCACTTTTCGGTCCCTGCCGCACCAGGCGACGAATCTGCCCAGTTCTTGATGTCCTTGCTGGACTGACTTTGCGGATTTCTTGGCTGCCACGAAGAGGGTCAGGGCTTCCGATATTGAGGGGCTTAGCTCGGTTGTCACGCAAGTACCTCCACCGTCAATCAGTCTAAGTTTTCGCCAGTGGGCGCCACAGAGCGTCGTCGTGTTGTGGCTACGTGCCGGAGNGTTCTGGGGTGGGTCCGGTTGGGCCGAANTGCGAATGCTTTGGCCCTGAGCGGCCNGTCGCCCCGGCCTCTNTCATAAGAAAANCCACTTNAAAATCATATCAGTTCCGCCCTCCGATGGCAATCTAACGAGCCTAGATTCCAGACTTGCAGGGCCATTGCNATGGAGGGCGCCAACGGCCCAGNCCGGTCCGCCGAAGGACCGTCTTTCCAGGTGATTTTGGTAGGGACATCATCGCCCACTCCCACNAAATTTATGTAAAGCTGTATTTTGATNTATCAGGCAGCAAAACCCGCAATATTCGCCCGCCGGCAAGGCGAAATCCATAGGCAAAAATCTTTGACTTGGGCANCTCTAAGATGTAGCATAGGCTCGGCATTGCGCCACCGGCCTGTGCCCCTATTTCTGTGCGCCCAACAAGCGGCCGCACTTCCTCAAATTTCGAAGTAACGGGACCAAAAAAAATGAGCCCCCAATTCCAGCCCAGCGCCGGTTCATCGTTGGCCGGCCCAGCGGCAGTACCGGCATTTGAAAAAGAACTGGAACGTCTGGTTGCTTTGGCCCGAAAAGGCCACAAGCCCGGCGCGGTCTACAACAACCCCAGCGACGACTGGCTGATCAGCAAGATGAACGTCCTTCAGGACCTGCCCGAGGACGAGCAGCAGAAATTCCTCAACGAAGCCAGTCTCATCAATAAAGAAGCCGAAGAAGCCAACGCGGCCGGCAGAGCGGCCACCAGGGCCTGGCCCGGAGTGGTGGTGCGCCTGGATACCGGTGGGTTCGCCTTCTTCAGCCAATTGGGCGTGATACGCCGCCCCGATCTGACCCAGTACTTCATTGACGGCTTCGCCAAAAACCGCGATGGAGTGGTCTTCACACCGGAAAGCCAGACCCTGTTCGCCGAAGTCTTCGGTTATATCAATTCCTACATGGAAGAAAAGCTGGAAGCCGGCGATACCATCATCCAGACCGACCGCCAGGTCGGCGACGCGCCCGGCCGCTCCTTCCACGCCCGCCAGATGCTCTTTGGTTCGGAGTACATCCAGATTCCCATCATGTGGCGTCAACTGACCTTCGGCGTCACCGAGGAGATCAAGGGCCAGGAGCCGGATATTCTGGAAGTCTCCCTCCCCCACTGGCTGGAGGACCTGGGGCTGCCGGATGACCTGAAGAAGCGTATCCAAGACGCGGGCCTGACCCAGTTGGTATTCAAGGCCCCGACCAAGGGCCTGTCCCTGCACCTGGGATTCGATTACGTCGGTGAACACAAGATGGGCCCCCTCTCCATCGCCATGTACAAGGTGAAGGAAGTGGACGGGCTGGCCATCCAGGCCGCACTCAGCATGGCCCGGGCCAAGACACTGGCCGGAGAGACCCGCAACACAGCCCTGATCACCGTCGGGCCCTCGCTCCACGGCAAGAGCACCCTGACTATCATGCTGGAGCTGGCGAATAGTGAGCTGGCCCAGCGCCTCAAGTTGAAGACCGACAGCGATGAAGGCGTCTACCCCATGAATGACGACATCGTCATGCTCCAACCGCTGAAGGAGCCGGTCAAGGTGGACAGGGGCGGCAAGCAGAGCACCCTTTACTACGGGATAGACGGCACCGAGAACAACCTCTATGCCATGCCCTTCGGCCTCAACAAAGAAGAAGACCCCATAACCTTTGAAGCCGTCCGCGGCACTGAACAAGACCCCAATACCCAAGAGTCCCTGGAAAACGTCCCTGTGGACCTGGACTCCTCCTCCCCCAACTTCCTTTCCAACCCCGTCCGCAACATGCGGGTCACCCTCTCCCGAGACCGGCTGGTAAGCCGGAAGGGCGCCAAGGACCTGCTGAAGAAGATTACCAACGGAAAGGAGACCGAATCGGTCCACGTGCCGGTTGAGGACACCGACCAGGTATTCTGGCAGGCCGTCATGCGCCAGAACACCGTGGTACCCCCACTGCGGCGGTTGAGCGCGGAACAATACATCCGTATCTTGATGTACGGCGAGGCTGTGCAGATGGGCGCCGCCATCGGGGCCATCGGCCGTCCCTACGTTGAATATTTCTCCGATCCTTTCATCATCGGCTTGGAAGACGAAAACGCCAACATCCTCTATAACATCGTCAAGAAGATAGAGGAGGGCGGCCTCCGCCAAGAGTACTTCGTCTTCAACACCGGCGGGGTCGGCGCCGACACCAACGACCAGGCCAGCGGCGCGCTCTACAAGAAGATTCCCCGCGAACTGACCCTGATGCTGCAGGAAGCGCTGCTCCGGGACGCCGTGAAATTCGAGTACGAACCCGTCCTGGGCTCAGATGTCGCCGTGGCCATCGTCGATGAGTCGGGCAACGAAGTTGTTGACCTGCGCACCGAGTGGCTGCCCAAGAACATCTACGGCGATGCCGACTTCTCCGAGCGCATCACCGAACTTAGCCGCCGGCGGTTCTACGGTGTAAGCCCCGAGGATAAGGCCGGCATCCTTCGCTACACCAAGGTGGTGAACGGACTCTATGACCTGTCCGATATTCCCGTCCCCGCCAACGAGCGGGAATTGGCTTGGCTCCTGTCCTTCTTCTGGAACGTGGACCAGGCTTACAACACCATCGCTGACCTGGAAGCCCACCGCTGCGAGGGCAGCGCCCCCGACGCAACCATCTCCCAGACCTTGCAGGAGATGTACGCCAAAGCGGTAGCTGGCGGACTGAGCCTGCCCGCTGGCAGCGACGCCGCCCTTGGTTCACTGGGCATCAAGGCCTCTTAACGACCACTTGAATGACAGGCCCTCACGGGCCTGTCATTTCATATAATCCCCCCGGCATCCATTCCCCATTCCACTCGAATTTTTCTCCGACCATCCAGGAGGGCACGACATGAAAGCAGTCCAGATCAACGAGTTCGGCGGACCCGAGGTAATGAAATATCAGGACGTGGCCGACCCCACTCCCGGAGAGGGCGAGGCCGTGGTGGAGATTCAGGCCGCCGGGGTCAACTTCACCGACGTCTACAGCCGTCAGGGGGTGAACCCCGGACCGCCCCTGCCCCGGACCATCGGGGTTGAGGGAGCAGGAGTGGTGAAAGCCATAGGCCCAGGGGTTACTGAGGTCCAGGTTGGCGACGAAGTCACCTACTGTACCGCCCAGGGTTCCTATGCTGAACTGGCCGTGGTACCCGCCTGGCGCTTGATGAAGCGGCCCAGCGGCGTGGACGCCAAGGTCGGCGCCGCCGCCATACTCCAGGGCATGACGGCCCACTATCTCTGCCACGCTACATATCCGGTGCAGAAGGGCGACCGGGTCATCATCCACGCCGGCGCCGGCGGCATGGGACTGCTCTTGACGCAGATGGTGAAACGCCTGGGCGGCTACGTGTTCTCCACCGTCTCCACCGATGAAAAGGCCGAGCTCTCCAAGGGCGCCGGCGCGGACCACGTGATCCTCTACACTCAGCAGGACTTTGCCGAAGAGGTCAAGAAGGCCACAGACGGCGAGGGCGTGCAGGTGGTGTACGACGGCGTGGGCAAGACCACCTTCGACGCCAGCATCGCATCCTTGGGCCGGCGGGGCCACATGGTGCTCTACGGTGCGGCCAGCGGGGCGCCTGACCCCATGAACCCCGGGATTCTGGGCGCGGGGTCCAAGTCCCTGACCCGCCCGGGTCTGGGCGATTACACGGTCAACCGGGCTGAGTTGGAGCAGCGTGCCGGCGACGTGCTGGGCTGGGTGGCATCCGGGGAATTGAAGCTGCGTATCGGCGGCGAATTCGCGCTGTCCGACGCCTCCGAAGCCCACCGGCAACTGGAGAGCCGGGCCACCACCGGCAAACTGCTGCTCATACCCTAGTTGCTCCGGTAAGGCCGTAGATTCATGCCTATTTCGGCCGCCTAAATGCACTTTGGATAATTGTTGACCATGTAGGTCGACTTTAATATAATCTTGGCAGGCGACCCCTATTAGGAGGCAAGCATGGCCGAGGCCACCGTCACAACCGAGGAAATTTACGAAGCGTTAAAAACGGTGTATGACCCGGAGATTCCCGTCAACATCGTCGATTTGGGCCTGGTCTACGACGTGCAGGTCAACGACTCTGACGTGTACGTCCAGATGACCCTCACCTTCCCCGGTTGCGGCATGGGCCCGTACATCGGCCAGCAAGCGGAATGGGCCGTACAGGAACTGGAAGGGGTCGAGGAAGTCCAGATAGAGATGGTCTTCGACCCGCCCTGGTCGCCTGAACTAATCAGCGAAGAGGCCCGCGCCCAACTGGGCATCTAACCCGCCCGGACCTGTCATCGCCAACCAGGACCCAGCAACGGGAGCAGCAGCCCTGGCCTGCGTCCATATTTCAACCCCGCCACCCATCCCGCGCCACAGCGCCACAACCAATCGGAGGACTGAATGTCCACGCCCCAGGAATCCGCACGCCTGGAACAGATTAAAAGGTCCTGGCAACAGAAACGCCAGATCACCGAGCGTCTCGACAAGATCAAGACCAAGATCGGCGTCTACAGCGGCAAGGGCGGTGTGGGCAAGACCACCGTGGCCGTAAACCTGGCGGTGACCCTGGCGAAACAAGGCGCGACCGTGGGCCTGCTGGACGTGGACATCGACTGTCCCAATGTTGCCAAAGTCATGGGCATCACCGAGAAGCCGGACTACATTGAAGGCCAGATCATCCCCGTGGAAAAACACGGCGTGAAAGTAGTCTCCATGGCCTTCTTCCAGGAGAACCAGGACGAAGCCATAATCTGGCGCGGACCCATGATCCACAACGCTATAAACCAGTTTCTTCAGGCCACCGACTGGGCCGAACTGGACTACCTGGTCATAGACCTGCCCCCGGGCACGTCGGACTCTCCTCTGACCATAATGCAGAGCCTTCCCATGGACGGCTTCTTGGTCGTCAGCACGCCCCAGGACCTGGCCAACCTGGACGCCAAACGCTGCATCAACATGATCCGCAAGCTGAACCTGAACGTCCTTGGCGTGGTGGAGAACTACACCGGAGATATATTCGGCAAGGGCGGCGGCAAGGACCTGGCGAACGAGACGGAAGTGCCCTACCTGGGGGACCTGGCGCTGCGTTCGTCCTATCGGGACACTTCCCAGCCCACCATCCTGTTGGACAGTGCTGTGGAGGAGGAGTTTGATGCGATGGCCACGGTACTGAAAAAGAGCCTCAAAGAGGTCGGTTCCGAAGCCCCCTAACCCCTGGCCTAGTCGTCGCCCGAAGAGATCTGGGCCTCGACAAGCTCCTCTTGTTTCCGGCCCCTCCTGCGTTTGCGGGCTGGGGCTTCCGGCGGAGCGTCACCGGACGTGATGCTCATCAGCAGCTCAACTTCCTTGTTCATGGCCTCTTGGGAATGGCCGCTGCCCTCTCCCATCCTACGGAACTTGTTGTGCCGCTGCTTTAGCAACTTGCCCTGGGACATCTTGGACAGCTGGGTGATGTTGGTCAAGATCGCGGTCTGCAATATCGACGATGCCTCGCGCGGGTCATTGTGGGAGCCCCCTTCCGGTTCCGGCACAATCTCATCGGCGATACCCAATTCCCGGCAATCCACGGCCGTCAGCATCAAAGCCTCGGCGGCCTCACGGTCCAGCATGTGGTCGTGGTGCGCCGCGCCCAGAGTGTGGTTCAGCGAGATGGGCGAGTAGATGGCGTACTGCTGCATCAGGATCCGGTCGGATAGACCCAGGGCTAAAGCGCCCTCACTGCCGCCCTCGCCAATCACCACCGATACCACCGGGGTGGGCACGGTCAACATGGAGGAAAGGGTGCGCGCTATTGCGTTGCCGATGCCCTGCTCTTCCGCTTCCAGTCCCGGGTCGGCGCCCTGGGTATCGATGAGTGTCACCAGAGGCAACTTGAACCGGGATGCCAGGTCGATCACCCGTTGGGCCTTGCGCAAGCCGTCGGGATAGACGTGGTAGCGTTCGCCCTCCGCCAGGGGGCGCCGCTGCTGTCCGATGACAGCCACGGGCTCTCCATTCATGAATCCCAGGCCGGCGACTATGGACCGGTCGTCACTGTTCAGACGGTCGCCGCGCAGTTCGATGAATGGGTCCAGCATGAACCGGAAATAGGCCGTGGCCTGGGGACGCTCAGAGTTTCTGGCGGCGGTAACAGCCTCCCAGGGCTCGACCTCGGCGCATTCCCCGGATTCGACTTTCAGCAGGGCTTTGTGATTGGTCTTGGCCAGTTTCTTGGCGGTGAGAATCTTGAGCAGAGCCGCCAATCTGGGCCGCAGGTTCTCCCGGTCAACCACGTTGTCCAGCAGGCCGTGACCCACGTGGGCCTCGGCGGTGTGTGCGTCCAATGGCAGGGGCATCTTGGAGACTTCCCGCAGGGTGCGCAGCGGTGACAGACCGATCAGGGAGCCCGGCTCAGCGAGTATCACGTCGGCCAGGTTGGCGAAACTGGCGTAGGCCTGCCCTGTGGAAGGGTTGGCCAGGACCACGATGAACGGGACCTCTTCTTCCCTGAGTTTGTTGGCGGCGGTTACCGTCTTGGCCATCTGCATCAGCGACAACACGCCCTCTTGAACGCGCACACCACCGCCGGAAACAACCGCCACCGCCGGCAGTCCGCGCCGGGCGGCGTTCTCCAGTGCCATGGAGACCTTTTCACCGACCACACTACCCATTGTCCCGCCCATGAAACCGAAGTCCAAGACGATCAGCATGGCCTCGGTGTCGTCTATGCGGCACCTGCCGGTCACTGCCGCTTCAGTGAGTCCGGTGCGGTTCTGGTCCTGAGAAAGGTACTTCCGGTAACGGCCCCGGCGGGAAAAAGAGAGCGGCTCAACCGAGCTCACGTATTTATATGACTCTTTGAATGTGCCCTTATCGGCAAGGAGCTCGATGCGCTGTCGGGCGGTAACGGTGTAGTGGAACCGGCAGAACGGGCAGACCCGGTAGGTCAGGTAGGACGGGGAGTCGTTTATGGGCTCTTCGCAAAAAAGGCAACGGTCATGGACCACCGACAGATAGGTGCGGTCGGCATCTCCGTCGCGGTTGAAAAGGTGGACCAGAAAGTTAGCCAGATTGCGCAAGTAGCTCCTCCATGAATTCCGATGGCGGCAGGTCGGGACCGTCGGCGCGCACCGATGGCGTGCCCGACGTCCCATGACACACACTATCAATGATACAAAACCTACGCTGATATTGAAATCCTGAACAGGCCGATTTGTCATGCCGTTCAGGTTGGCGGCTCCCGTTTTCGCCGGTTCCCACCGCCGGCAATGGGCGCGACCGGGGAGCTGTCAGGCGTCAGAAAATCCCCGAATCTCCCAATCCGATTGCTTTCCATTCGGTGTTCCGCTAAACACCGCCTACTTTGGCTCCAGATCAGTTATGTAAAGCTGGTTTGGCGTCAGTGCCCGGGTCTGGACCCAGCTCATTGAGAACGCGGCCCCCGGGCAACGGGCGGTTCCATATTTTTTACTGCGGTGAGCCTTGGCTTGTGCCGGAGCCCGAGCGTCGCAGAAAGACACACAGGAGGAGGCACAGAGCATGCCCGCGTGTTGGGTAGACATCAAAGTGGACAAGAGTCCTGAAAATAGCACAATGGAAGGTTATCTCACCCTGCCGGAGGCCAAGGGCAGGCATCCGGCGATTGTGGTGATACAAGAAATCTGGGGCGTGAATTCCCACATTCAATCGGTGGTGGACCGGCTACCCTCCCAGGGCTATGTGGGACTTGCCCCGGCGATGTTCTATAGGGAAGGACCCATGACCACCGGCCTGCACGAGGAGTTGGACACCGCCATCGCCCGTATGCGACGCAGCACCGACGCCGACATACTCTCCGATGTTAGGACGGCGGTGGACTACATCAAGGCCCAGTCCTTCGTGGAGGGCGACAAGATCGGCATCGTCGGCTTCTGCTATGGCGGCAGGGTGTCCTACCTGTCGGTCTGCAACATCTCCGACCTGTCGGCATCCGTGGTCTTCTACGGCGGCGGCATTGGCATGGCCTTGGGCGACGGACCCTCGCCCCTGGAGCAGACCGCCAACATCGGATGTCCAGTGCTGGGACTATTCGGTGATGAAGACGCCAATCCAACCCCGGAAGATGTGGCCAAAATCGACGCGGCCATGACCAAACACGAAAAGACCCACGAGTTCCACTCCTACGCAGGAGCAGGACACGGCTTCCACTGCGAAGCACGGGCCAGCTACCGCCCTGAGGCGGCCGCGGATGCCTGGTCCAAAGCGATGGCCTGGTTCGACAAACACCTCAAGTAAGACTGGAAGGCATCCGTAAGCGAAGAGGCCCGCCCGGGAAATCCCCGAAGCGGGCCTTTTCCTTTCCTATTCCCGTTCCTAAATGGGTGCGCCAACTGATCGGGGCCAACCGTGGTAACCTTGCTTAAACGGATTTCGAGATAAGAAGCAGTACTCGATATTTGGCAT
>PBMF01000026.1 GCA_002721995.1 Chloroflexota bacterium | reverse complement strand
TTCTGCTCGATGATGGCGTTGGTGGCGACGGTGAACCCGTGGCTCACCTCGGAGACCATATCCGCGGTGATGCCCAGTTCCTTCACTCCATTGGCGATGCCGTCCAAGACCGCTCGGCTATAGTCGTCTGGGGTGCTGGCGATCTTGCGGGCCAGTATCTGTCCGTCGTCGTCAAGAAAGACGATGTCGGTGAAGGTGCCGCCTATGTCCACGCCCACGCGGAAATTTTGCACTAGGGTACTCTCAGGAAATGGCGCGTTGCCGCCGGATGGTGAGAATAATACTTGGACGGCAAATTTGAGGCAAGCGCGTCAGTCCCCGGCCGGCGCCGGTTTGGGGGGTAGTTTGATGGTGAAGATCACCACGGCGCCCAACAACAGCAGGGCCCCCGCATAGAGGAAGGCCGCCTCAGTGCCGAATTCGGTGGCGATGACACCCGCGATGATGGGCGACGGCAGGGTGAATACGTGACGGAAGACGCTCATCACGCTCATGGTGCTGCCCTGTACCTCGGAGGCGGAAAGGTCCATGACGGCGGCGGTGGCGATGTTCCCCGTGCCGTAGAAGAACAGGCCCATAGCGCCGATGACCAGTCCCAACTGGATACCGTTGGTGGTGGCCGGCAGGAACAGGTAGAGCAGACCCAGGGTGGCGTAGGCGGGCAGTAGGACTACTTTGCGGCTGAACCTGTCTGATACGACTCCCATAACCGGCTGGGAAACCATTCCAATCAGGTAGAGCAGCATCAGATAAAAGCCCAGTCCCAGAGAGGTGTATTGGAGGTCTTCGGTGAGGTAGAGCGGCAGGAAGGTTAGGACGCTGAGGCGTCCCATGCTCATGAACACCCTGGCCACCATGATTGCCAGGATGTTGCGCTCGTTGAGCATGTCCTTGATCCCGCTGAGATAGCTTTTCAAGTCGGGACCGGGCCGGGAATCCTGGTAGAAGGAACCCAGGCTGCGCCAGAGGATGAAGGCCAGGACCAGGGCCGGCAGCAGGTGGAATTTCATCAGCGTCTGCCAGCTGACGGCCAGGAGCAACGCCCCAACGCAGAGCGGCGCGATGGTGTCGCCGATACTCGCTCCCACCCCGTGGAGGGCCAGGGCGGTCCCACGGCGGTCCGGGAACCTGGCTGATAGTGAGCCCACCGAGGCCGGATGCCAGGCCGCAGAGGCCACACCGATCAAGGCGATGCCGGGCATGATCCAAAGGTAACTGAAGGCGAACCCGACCAGGAAGTAGGCCAGCCCTCCTGAGGCGAGAGCGAAGGCCATGATCAGGGGCCGGTATTTGGCGAATGAGTCCGCCAGGTAACCCGAAGGCATTATCAGGAACCCGCCCGACGCCTCGCGCACGGCGGAGAGAGTACCGACCTGGACATCGTTTAACCCCAGCGAGTCTTTTATCCCCGGCAGGATGACGGGAAACAGCTGCTGATATCAGTGGATGACCGTGTGGCCAAAGATGAGAGAACCCAGCAAATAACGCCGCTGGTTCTCTTCCTTCGTATCGAGAGGTGCGATGTCTGCCATGATCAAGCGGGGCCGGCTTATCGCGCCGACCGAACGCATTCCATTGGGGACGGACGTTCCGTTGCTCTTTCAGGCCCGCTCCCGTTTATATCTCAACAGTCCCGGCTGGTCGGGAAATGAACAGGGGGAATAATACTTCCGCCGTTTGGGCGAGGCAAGGTCCGTTTAGCCGCCCTGGTTAGAGCCGTTGTACCCGTTGCCATTGGGAATGGGCAGGGTGCCGTCTTCGGCCTGCTGCAACTGCACCGCGGTGCTGATCATGGCCAGGTGGGAGAATGCCTGGGGGAAGTTGCCCAGCATGGTGTCGGTTCTGGAGTCGTATTCTTCACTGAACAAGCCCAGGTCGTTGGCGCAGCCCATCGCCGCTTCGAACAGCTTGCGGGCCTCGTCCAGTTCACCCAGGTGAATCAGGTTGTCCGCCAACCAGAAGGTACAGATGGTGAAGGTCCCTTCGGTACCGCCCACGCCGGCGGCCTGCTTTACCCCATCATCAAAATCCACGTAGCGGTATACGAACCCCTGAGCATTGGTGAGTTCGGCCTGGATGGCCTTTATGGTTGACCGCATCTTGGGGTCGGTGGCGGGCATGAAACCCACCAGTGGAATAATCAGGACGGATGCGTCCAGGTTGTTGCTGCCGTAGGACTGGACGAAGGAACGGCGCTCTTCCGAGTAGCCCTTGGTCACCACCTCGTCCCAAATCTCGTCCCTCACCCGCTCCCAGGTGTCCACGTCTCCGGGAAGACCCATGGACCTGGCGGCCTTGATGGCCCGGTCCATAGCCACCCAGCACATGACCTTGGAGAACACAAAATGCTCCCGGCCGTTCCGCGTTTCCCAGATGCCCTCGTCGGGCTTCTGCCAGTGGGCGGTTACAAAGGTGACCACCCGGCGCAGGTGCTCCCAGTATTCCGGGTCGATGATGCCGCCGAACTTACGGAAGATGTGGGCCGAGTCCATTATCTCGCCGTAGATGTCCAGCTGGAACTGCGAATAGGCCCCATTGCCGATGCGCACCGGTTTGGAGCCTTTGTAACCGTCCAACTCCGGCACCTCAATCTCGGTCAAGCGCCGCTCTCCGCCCAGCCCGTACATGACCTGAAGGTCGTGGGCCCGGCCCGATGTGCTCCACTCCAGCCAGTCTTTGAAGGCGCTGGCCTCGCCGGTGTATCCGATGATGGACAGGGCGTAGAGGGCGAAGGTGGCGTCCCTTATCCAGGTATATCGGTAGTCCCAGTTGCGGCTGCCGCCGGTGATCTCCGGTAACGAAGTGGTTGGGGCTGCGACAAGACCGCCCGAGGGAGCGTAGGTCAGCGCTTTCAAGGTCAGCGCGCTTCGTAGCACCGCTTCGTGGTGTTGGCCTTTGAAGGTGCACCGGGACGACCACTCCTCCCAGAAGGCAGCGGTGTCTGCCAGTTCCTGCTCCAGCCCCTCCGGGTTCAATGGCTGTGAATGGTGGGAAAAGGACGGCTGGTAGGAGACTGTCGCGTAGAGCTTTTCCCCCTCGAATATGGCTCCCCTGGACCGGAAACCGTCGTTCACCACGGTAAGTCGGTCTGAGCAGTAGAAGGACACAGCCTCGGACCCGCCGTGGGCCATCCCCGTGTTGGGGTTGCTCAGGGTCGCGTGGGGCACGATGGTCCCGTAATCGAACCTGGGGTAGCAGTCCAGCTCAAAGTCCAGACGCCCCTCGGTACATTCCAGGATGCGGACCACCCGCTGGTCGGTGGCTATCTCCAGCGGTCCGTGGGGCATGACTGAATGACGGTGGACCGTCATGAAATCGGTGAGAGTCCCAGACCCCGTGGAAGTGGTAAAACTGGTCTCAAGGATATTGGTGCCCGGACGGTAACGCCGGCCCGTCTCGGTGACGTTGGCCGGGGCCAGCTTGAAGTAGCCCCCCTTTTCCGCGTCGAGCAGGCAGCTGAAAACGGCCGGCGAATCAAACCGGGGTATGCAGCACCAGTCAATCGACCCGTCAGTCCCGACCAGGGCCGAGCCGTGCATGTCGCCAATCAGGCCGTACTGTTCTATCGGTTTATAGGGCAATGAATAGCTGCCGAAACTCTTATTGGCCGGGCCTGCGTACCGCGTGACCGCCAAATTGCTGCCGCAACGCCGCCAGCAGTCTGCCGCCAAAGGGTTGGGCCTGCCGGGACCGGAACCGCGTTTGCAGGGCCATGGTTATAACCGGCGCCGGAACTGCCAGCTCCACCGATTCTTCCACCGTCCAGCGTCCTTCACCCGAATCATCCACGTATGATTCCAATGACTCTAGACCAGGGTCTTCCTTGAGGGCCCTGGCTGCCAGGTCCAGCAACCATGACCGTACCACGCTGCCGTAGCGCCAGGTATCGGCGATGGCGGGCAGGTCTAGAGCAAACTCCTCCTTGGCCGCCAACAGTTCAAACCCCTCGGCATAGGCCTGCATCAGACCGTACTCAACTCCATTGTGCACCATCTTGGTGAAGTGGCCGGCGCCGCTGGGGCCGACACGGCTGTAACCCTGCTCGGGACTGGGGGCCAAGGTATGGAAGATGGGCTCAAGGCGTTTCACCGCCGGTTCGCGTCCGCCGACCATCAGGCAGTACCCCTCGGTCAGGCCCCAGATACCGCCGCTGGTGCCCACGTCTATGAAGTCGATGCTCTGGCCGGCCAGGCGTTCGGCCCGGCGCATGCTGTCTTTGTAGTTGGCGTTGCCTCCGTCCAGTATGGCGTCGCCATGGTCCAGCATCGGGGTCAGATTATCTATCGTGTCCTCTGTGGGCTGGCCGTCGGGGAGCATGAGCCAAAGCGCCCGGGGGGTGGAAAGCTTGGCGACCACATCTTCCAGCGACGAAGCGGCCTCACCGCCATAGCCGGAGCTGGCCTCTACGGCAGCCGAGTCCCGGTCGTAGGTCACGACTCGGTGTCCACCGGCAACCAGCCTTTGGGCCATGTTGCCGCCCATCCGGCCCAGGCCGATCATTCCCAATTCCATGGGTCAAACTCTCCTAGATCGCAGGCAACAGAGGAGTAAAAACAGAGTAATTACATGTTGCCAAATTTATGCTGCAAATTACGAGCCTCTGGGGGGCACAAGGCGTTGGCGCAGTGGGGCATGGCGGAAGGGCTCGCGGCAGGCGAAGAAAGCGGCGGCCGTGGTCCATGGACGCCAAGACAGAAGGAAATCCCCCATCACATCCCCACACAGATTCAACTGTCAGCCGCCCCCACGTCGGTGCTCCAGAATTGCTGTTGAACTAACCGCGGCCCTTCACCAGGTTGCGCGACTCATCGGCGATCCGTTCGGCGGTGATGCCGAACTTCTCGTAGAGGACTCCGGCCGGGGCCGACGCGCCGTAGCTGTTCATCCCCACGGACACGCCGTCCAGCCCGATGTAGCGTTCCCAACCCTTGGTGGAACCCGCTTCAACGGAGACCCTGGTCCGCAGTGAAGGGGGCAGGACCTGGTCACGGTAGTCCTTGGGTTGCTCGTCGAACAACTCCCAGGAGGGCATGGAGACCACCCTGGCGGAGATTCCCTCGTCCTGAAGCTGTTGGGCAGCCTCCAGGGAGATGGAAACCTCGGAGCCGGTGGCGATGATAATCACATCGGGGGAATCGCTGCTTTCCCAGAGGGTATAGCCGCCTTTGGCCACACCGGACGCCGGACTCAACGTGGAACGGTCCAGCACGGGCAGGTTCTGCCGCGTGAAGGCCATGGCGGTGGGGCCGTCCTGGCGGGCGACCGCGGCGCGCCAGGCTTCCACCGTCTCGGTGGCGTCGGCGGGCCGGAAGACCACCAGTCCGGGGATGTCCCTGAGGGCCATCATGTGCTCGATGGGTTGGTGGGTCGGGCCGTCTTCACCTACTCCGATGGAGTCGTGGGTGAAAACGTAGATGACATGTGTCCCCATGAGGGAGCCCAGACGTATCGACGGGCGCATGTAGTCGGAGAACACCAGGAAGGTGGCGGTGTAGGGTATGGCGCCGCCGTGGAGGGCCATGCCGTTGGCCACGGCGCCCATGGCGTGCTCGCGGACCCCGAAATGGATGTTGTTTCCTGAAAATTCGCCGGGACCGATGAAACCCCGGTCGTTCAAGACAGTCTTATTGGAGGGCGCCAGGTCGGCGGAACCGCCCACGAAATTGGGGACTCCCTGGGCGATGGCGTTCATGACCACACCGGAGGCCTCCCTTGTGGCGACGGGCTTGGGTTCGTCGAACAACCCGTCAAGTGCGGCGTCCCAGCCCTGGGGCAGCCGGCCGTTCAGGGCGTCGTCCAGTTGTTGGGCCTCGGCCGGGAACGCTTCCCGGTATTCGCTGAATGCCGCAGCCCACTCGGCCTGGGATGCCTTGCCCCGTTCCCCGGCCTTTCCCATGTGGGATGCCGCCTCAGGGGGTACGGTGAACGAGTCATCAAAATTCCACTGCAGGTTTTCCTTGGCCAGCCCGACTTCCTCATCGCCCAGGGGGTCGCCGTGGGCCGATGCCTTGCCCGCCTTGTTGGGGCTGCCGTAACCGATTACGGTGCGGCAAACGATGATGCTGGGCTTGGCGGTCTCGGCTTTGGCAGTGGCCAAAGCGGTGGAGACTTCCTCCACGTTCATGCCGTCCACAGGGCCGATGACGTGCCAGCCGTAGGCCTCGAAACGCTGGGAGACGCTCTCGCAGAAAGTAAGGTCGGTGCTGCCCTCGATGGAGATCTCATTGTCATCGTAGAGAATGATCAGTTTGCCCAGGCCCAGGGTGCCGGCCATGGATGCGGCTTCCGAGGCGATTCCCTCTTGCAGGTCGCCGTCGGACACTATGGCGTAGGTGTGGTGGTCGATGATCTCGTGGCCGGGACGGTTGTATTGGCTGGCCAGCCAACGCTCCGTGAGGGCCATGCCGACAGCGTTTCCGAAGCCCTGACCCAGCGGTCCGGTGGTGACCTCAACGCCGGGCGTGACACCATACTCGGGGTGCCCGGGCGTTTTGGAGCCCCACTGGCGAAACTGCTTGAGTTCGTCCATGGGCAGGTCGTAGCCGGTCAGGTGAAGCAGCGAGTAAAGCAGGGCAGAAGCGTGGCCCGGCGACAGTACAAACCGGTCGCGGTTGGGCCATGCGGGGTCGGCTGGGTTGTGTTTCAGGAACCGGTCCCACAGAGCATAGGCCATGGGCGCCGCGCCCATGGGCGCTCCCGGGTGGCCCGACTTCGCCTTTTGAACGGTGTCCACCGCCAAAAACCGGACGGTGTTTACGCAGAGTTGGTCAACGGCCTGGTCTGCCAAGTTGAAACCCCCTAACTTCTGAGGGATGTGGCCAAAAAATCGCCCTCGTCCAGGGGGCGGATTTTCGGCTGCTCCAGCCATGATTTACGGGGGAGGAAGATCCCCAGGACATGGTAGCGAACCAAGGGCGCATTGTCACTAGGGGTTATGTCTGGAGAATGGAAGATTATCGCCGCGCTGTCAACGCGGATGTCAGGCGGGTTCCGCGGGAGCTTCCGGGGCCGGCAATTGGGATAGCAATGCGTACTCGTCCAAATGCTGCCGGAGTATGACCCTTGCCCGGTGGAGCCTGGACTTTAGAGAGGCTATGGATATACCCAGCGCTTCGGCTGCTTCTTCCGTGGAAAGGCCCTGGATGTCGCGCAGCACCGCGGCAGCGCGCAGGTCTGGTGAGAGCAGGTCCAGACCCTTTTCCAAAGTGGACCTCGGTTCACTGTTCACCGCGGCGTCTTCGGGATCGTTCTTCCAGTCGTAGATGATGGCTTCGCCGGTCAGCTGCTGCCACCAGGACTCGGTCTGCCAGTCCCACATGACCAGGTCGCTGTTCCGCAGGTTGCCGGAGGTGCCAAAGTCAAAGACCATACCGTTGATGGTGCGCTCAAAGACTATGGCGCTGTTGCACAGGGGACAGAATGTCACCGTCACCGGCACGCCGCCCACCACGTCGTTCACCACTTCATGCCACATGAGAATCTGGATTGGGTAGGCACGGACGTCGCCGTTCAGTTCGAAAGACATCACCGGCTCCAGGTCGGAGAGCCATTCGTCGGCCATGTTCACATCGACGAATCTTGGGTTGTCCAACGGGGGAATGCCGTCCCGGGGCGGCCCGCCGGAGATGATGTCCGTGAAGGGCACGCTGTGGTATTGGAAATCGGTCTTCCAGCCGCCCGTCCTTATCCGGGAAGCCGCCAGTTTTGCCTCGAAATCCGGGTCGGGCTCCACCAGTCCGGTGGGTTCCACAACCACGAATTTCCCGCCCACACCAACGGGAGTCGGCTTGGGGGTTGCTGTGGCGGCCTCTGCTACTTGAGTGGCCTCCGCGGCGGTGCCGCTGAAAGAGGACGCGGCAGCTTCCGCGTCTAAGGTCGGGGTTGGGACCGAGTTGCCGCAGGCTACCGTCAGAACGATGACCACCGATATGACTAATCCGAGGAACCGGTTATTGGGCATCAAAAACACTCCTGTGCAAAATTTGATGCCCCCGCCCTCCAATGGATTCTGGGAATGCCGTCCTTCACGCCGAGTGAACCAGTTGGCCTACCGCCCCAGGGCCGGAAAGATGTGGTCTCGGAAGGCGGCCAGTTCACCGGTGGCGAACTCGTACGATTGGTCGGTCATCAGATACAGGTGGGTGAGCCCCGCTTTCTCGGCTTCTTTTATGCGCTCCACGCAGTACTCCGGAGTGCCAATCAACCCCATACTGTCGCACAGTTGGGCCAGGGCGTCGTCGGGCAGGAAGGCGCACAGTTCCCTGGCCTTCTCCCAGTCCTCGGCGTGGGGTACGTCCGGGTACAGTTCCCACAGGCCCCGGGGCAGCTCGAACTCAGAGAAGTCCATGCCCGATGCGGACAGCCAACGCTTGAAGGTGGGCTGCATCAGACGCTGCACCGCCAGGGGGCGGGCCACCTCCCGCGCCTCTTTGAGGTTGTCGCGGATGATGGTGGTGCAGGTGAAGATGTTCTCCAGGTCGTCGGGATTACGGCCTGCGGCCTTGGCCCCGTCGAAGATGATCTCCTGGGCTTCCGCCACGGCCTTGGGATGGATGCCGGTCATCAGGACCGTGCCGTCGGCAACTTCGCCGGCCACCTTCATGACCCTGGGGCCCGTGGCGGCGATGTAGACCGGCGCCGGTGTACCGCCGCCGTGCTTCATGCGGGAAGTGATGTCGCCGAAATCCACAGAATCGCCGCCCATGAGTTGCTTCATCATGGTGACCGCGTCGCGCATCTGCCGGACGGTGGCCGGCGGGATGCCCACGACGTTGGCCGAACTATATCCCCGGCCGATCCAGACGTTGGCCCGGCCCGGCGCCACCTCGGCCACTGTCTGCGCGGCGGATGCCAGCACCGACGGATGCCTGGTGACGGGATTGGTCACCGCCGATGACACCTGAATCTTGGAGGTGTTCATCAGTGCGTGGGCCATGGAGATAAAGACGTCCCGCTCCAGCATCTGGGAGTCAAGCAGGCCCACTCCGTCGAACCCGGCGTCCTCGCATTCTTTGACGAAGGCGGTAACCTCGGGGACCGGTTTGCAGGGCGGGACTCTCAGGTCGATCTTGATGGCCATTGGTTTCTCCTTATCTCGCTCGGCGCAATCTGGTTTCTATCGGCGGGTCAGTTCTTCCCGCAGGCGGCGGACCACGGTTTCGGTCTCTTCCTCGGTCAGGTTCAGGGGGTCCACTCCCAGTTCGTCGGGTTGGCCCAGCATGTGCAGGTAGATGGGCGGGTCGCCGTCCTCCAGGGCTTTGGCAATCTCATTTCGGCTGGGACCGTTCCATTCCGGCCCGAAACTCAGCACGGCGTGGGGGATCAGGTAGTCGTTTTCATCGTGCTCAAGGGTAACCTTCAGGCCCGGGACCTCGCTGAGGGCATCGACCACCTGTTCGGCCAGGGCCCGGTAAGCGCGCATCTCCGCCTCTTCATCCTCTTCAACAAACATGGAGAGTGCTGTCACCAGTCCCACAACCTCCTCCTTGGTCACCTTCATGGGCCGTCCCAGGAACTGGGCCGGGTTGGCATGGGCGGCGGCGGCTTCAATCAGATCAGTCCGGCCGCATAGGATGCCAGTGCCCTGTGGGCCGCGGATACCCTTGCCGCCGCTGTAGGACACCATGTCGGCGCCCTGTGACAGGAATTTACGCAGGTTCGCCCGGGGAGGCAGCATTGATGCGGCATCAACGATGACGGGCACGCCTTTGCTGTGGGCGATCTCGCACACCTGGTCCAGGGGAATAGCCCGCCGGTTGGTCATGGGGGCGCAGAGGAAGGCCACGGCGGCGGTCTTTTCGCCGATGGCCCCCTCCAGCTCCCAGGGGTGGGAGTAGCGGGAGTCTCCTATTTCCAGCAACTTACCGCCGCCAGCCCGGTAGGCCTGCTCGTAGGGGAAGCGGTGCATGTTCTGTATGATGATCTCATCCTTCATGCCGGTGGTGTCGGGCAGTTGGCGCATTTTCACCGGGTCGGTGCCGGCGATGCAGGCCGCGGCCTGGAGCACCAGTCCGCCCGCCGCGCCGCTGCAGACGAAGCCGGCTTCGGCGCCCGTGAGCCGGGCAATCTCCTCGCCGGCTTTGCGGTTCAGGTCTTCCACGTTGACCATGATGCGGGCCGCGCCGGCCATCACCTCCAACACCTCGGAACGGGTCCTGGTGCCCCCGTACTTGGTCACGGAACCCGCTGCGTTGATAATGGGCTTCACGCCCAATCGTTGGTAGGCCTGTGATGCGTCGGTGGTGAAGTTGGCCACGATGCCTCCTGATGGTCCGGAAGATTTGAAAGGTCGTGCAGAGAGAAGTTGGGGCACATTATAGCAACTCGAAGGGCCGGTCATTCACACCGGTTTTCCGGCGGATTTTCGCCGTGATTATGTTAGAATTTTCCTCCTAACGCCCCAGTCCCTGAACATGCCATGAATATGAAACTGGAGAGTTGAAGATGACCACTGCCGACAGATTGACCATGTCCCTCGGCGAAGCAATGTTCACCCAGCGGGCCATCCGCCGTCTGAAGCCCGACCCCATTCCCGACGATGTTATCCGCGACATCATGGAAGCGGCCATCCGCGCCCCCAACGGCGGCAATACCCAGCAGTGGCGCTTCATCGTGGTGAAGGACGCCGACACCCGGAAGCAGATCGGCGAACTCTACCATGAGGCCTGGTGGGCCAAGCGCAAGGACCAGGGGATCATGGGCCCGGAGGACATTCCGCCGGGGAAGAGCTCCCAGCGGTCCGCCATGCGCCTGGCCAATGAATTCGGCGACGCGCCTTTGATGGTGCTGATCTGTGCCTTGAGCAAGGGCGGGGCCAACGGCATCATCCCTTCCGCCCAGAACCTCCTCCTCGCCGCCCGGGCCCACGGCGTCGGCGGCACCATCGCCACCCTGCATGCAGTGGTGGAGGAACGTATCCACAAACTGCTCAACATCCCCGATACTGCCGAGGTGGTCTACTGCATGCCCCTGGGCTATCCCCGGGGTGAGTTTGGCTCGGTGACACGCAAACCCCTGGAAGAAGTCTGCGGTATAGACGGGTGGGACAACCCATACAAATAGTCACGACTGTCACCCCGGACCTGCGAAGGGTCCCGTTGCCGGGCGGATGGTTGGCGCGGGGTAATGAGATTCTTCCCCATCCTGACGGCTGACTCGGATTGACAGTCGCGTTACTCGGTAGCTCCAGGCAACTAAAAAGGCCTCACCAAACGGTGAGGCCTTTTCTCTTCGGTTGCGTTGGAACCGGTTGCCTAGCCGGTGAAGAGGTCCTTCACTTTGGCCAGGAAGGAACGGGTGCCGCCCCGCTCCAGAAACTGGGACCACTGTTCCTCGGCGGAGGCTGAGCGCTTCAGGTCTTGGACCCGCTGCTTCATGATCTCCAGTACCTTCTTCTCCTCGCCCTCGTCCAGCCAGTACCCGTGCATGTTCTTGCAGTGGTCGATGGGCAGATTGTTGGCCCGGTAGTTGAAGGTCTCCATGACCTCGCTGCAGTGCGGGCAGGAGATGTCGCTCTCCCGTCGGGAGTACTCCATCAGACCCTTGCGGTCGTCCTCGTCCATGGCATGGTCTTCCAATTGGTCCATCTCATGGAAGTCCAGCCACAGTCCCTTGCACTGGGGGCAGTGGTCAATCTCGATGTCCTTGAATTTCTTTTCGTTCAGGGCCACATCGCAGCGTGGGCAGTTCAAATCTATACCTCTCCCTCGTCCGGTGTTGGGACGTTACTCTGGGGTCGCCTCATCCAGTGTAACCGGCCTTGTCCAAAATACGTAGCCAACCCACTTTCGGATGGCCGGTCCTCTAGGACATGACCCGCCGGAACAGGTCCAGGGCGTTACCGCCCAGTATCTTCTTGATGTCCTCGTCGGAATAACCACGGCGGATGAGTCCCCGGATGATGTTTTTGCCGTCGGCCGGAGATTCCAGCCCGTTTAGGTACGGGGCGGGCAGTTCGTTCAGGTCCCGGCCCAGCATGTAGTGCTGGAAGATGACGTGGTCGCCGATGACCGTGTCGGTGCCGATGCCCACGTGGTCGATGCCGATCAGTTTGACCATGTAATCGTAGTGGTCCAGAACGCACTCAATGTCCTGCTCGGGGTCGTCGCTCAGGGCATTAGGCACGGCGGTGATGCAGACCAGGCCACCCTTGGCTGCGCAGGCTTTCAACTCTTCGTCCTTGCGCGTCCGTTTGGTGGGCCGGATGGTATAGGCGGCGTTGTGGCTGAAGACCACCGGCGCCTTGGAGAGCTCGATGGTGTCCATCACCGTTGGGGTGGAGGCGTGGGAGATGTCTATGGCCATGCCCAGGTCGTTCATCCGGTGGATGGCTTCGATGCCGAATTCGCTGAGGCCGCCGGGGTTGCGCTCGTACATCCCGTCGCCGATGTAGTTCTTGCGGTTGTAGGTGATGCCAGAGAGGCGCACGCCCATGGAATGGAGCTGGTCCAGCCGCTCCAGCTTGTTGCCGATGGGCAGGTGTTCCAGGGTCGGCATGAAACCGACCTTGCCCGCCTGTTTCGCGGTCAGTATCTCGTCGGGGCTGCCCACCCGGACCACATCCTTCTGGGCCGAAACATCGGCCAGCATCATGCCCACCTCCGCCGCCACGTCTTCGTACTCGACAAAGGACATCTCGGTGGCGTTCTGCAGGGCGCCAAACACGTTGGAGGTGGTTACCGTTGACCAGCCGCCGTGTTTCACGGCTTCAAACCCCCAGGTGTACCTGTTGGTCCTGAGGAAGTCGATGAACCGGTCCATGGCCTCGGGGAGTACGAAGGGGTGTTGGTGAACATCGATCATCACCGCTTCTTCGGCCAGGGCCTGGAACCGGGACTCTTCCTGGACGCTGAGGGGTACGGTGGAGGAGGGCACCCGCCTGATTTCCTTGGACATTGCGAAATCGCTGATGCTAACCATATCTCTCCCCTTTGGTTGACTAATTCATCGAGATGGCCGTTCCGGTGCCACGGTTCTGTTCGTTGACCAAGAACGAGGCGTTGTCTCGGCCCCGGGTGGTCTCCAGGTCGGCGTCGAAGCGCTGACCCCCGATGGTGCCGATGAGCTCGTAGCGCTGCTCGGTGTAGAGGCGGCCTTCGTACTCAGAGCCCTTCACGTTACGCTGTTCTTCCCCTGCCAGGTACATCTCCACGGCCTGGACCATCAGTTCCTGAAATTCTTCTTGCTCCAGGTAGGACGACGCCTTCAAAAAGACGTAGCCCCAGCGTATTCCCTTATGTTCCAGCATCTGTGAAGGGTTCTCCTGGTGAGCCCAAGGACCGGCGGTTAGTCCGCTGGCCTGCGTTTGCCCATGCCGAACAGCAGAATCAAGGCTGAAATCGCTGTAACCGCCAGGCAGAAAAATCCTACAGCAGAGAAGCCGCCCAGGGCAAGAACGGCCCCTCCCAGGGCCGCTCCGCCTAAGCCGCCCATCTGGTTGCTGGAGCCCAGCATGCCCACCGCCGTGGCCTGGGAACTCCCCGATATCTCTGTGCTGATGGCCAGGAACGTGGGCCAGCCCACGTTGATCACCGTCGTTCCTGCCAATGCCACGACCACCGTGGCCCAGACCGGCATGTCCAGTGAATAGAGGACCAGAGAGGCCAGCCCGCCGGCCACGGCGAAGACGGCGACGGCCAGGTATCGCTTGTTCATGGCTGTTATCGTGCCGGCCATGGAACTGCCAATCACCACGCCGACACCCACTATGGCCAGGGGCAAAGCCGTCTTGCCCACGCTTAGTCCGTGTTCGTTGATCAGGAAGGCGGCCAGATAGGCCATGGTGCCGTAGTAGGCCATCCGTTGCAGCAGGTTTGCGGCCAGGGTCGCCCGGAAGAGGCCGATGCCGGCCATCTGTTTGTAGCGGGACAGGAAAGAGAACGTCCGGGGACCGGTGTCCTGGGACCTGGGGAACCAGGACCATTGCAGAACGGCGCAGGTGAGCAGCATCCCACCCATGGCGACGAAGGGTACCCGCCACCCACCCAAGCCGGCCAGCACCGCCACCATGGGCAGGCCCACCACTGAGGACAGCGACGCGAAGGCCATCAGCAGGCCAAAGGCCCTGGCACGCTTGGATGGCGGCAGGACATCCGCCACCGCCGCCATGCTGTTGGGAGGGATCATCCCGCCGGTGAGCCCGGTGATTATCCGCAGGACGAACAGGACCGCAAAGTTCGGCGCGAGGCTGGAGACAAGGACGCTGGCGCCCAAGAGCCCAAATCCTATCACCGCCACGGGCCGGCGGCCGTAGGAGTCGGATATCGGCCCAACGGATAACACAGAAACCGCCCAGGCGGCAAAGGTAACCGCGGTCAACTGTCCGGCAACGGCGACGGATATGTTGAAATCGCCGGAGAGTTCGACAAGAAGGGGCGTCAACATCAGGTGGACGCTCTGGGCGAGAAACATCCCCACGGCGGTGACCGCCAGGAAACGCTTCTGCTTGATGGGGGTGGTGGCCGTTGCCTGCGCCGCCAACTAATTCTCTTTCTGCAATATTTCGCCCGGCCTGTCGTCTTGGTTTTCGGCGAGCAGTCCAGCTCCCGCTGTCTCCGGCCGCATGAATAGGGCGATCACCAACAGCGAGAACACCGCCGCACCCAGGCAAAGGTAACCTATTCCGGCGAATCCTGTGGTCGCCAGCAGCGCGCCGCCCATCGCTGCGCCGGCAACGCCTCCAGTCTGATTGCAGAACCCCAACAACCCCACGCCGGTGGCCCGGGATTTGCCGGAGACCTCTGTGCTGAAGGTGATCAGCACCGGCCAGCCGACGCTCAGTGTGGCCATGCCGACCATGGACATGGCGATGGTCAACCAGAGCGACAGGTGCACGGAAAACACGAGGACACTGCAGACCCCGCCGACAAAAGAACTGATGGCTATAAGGCTCATCCGGTTACGGCGTTCGGCGACGGGACCGCCCATCAAACTACCCAGCACCCGGCCGACACCGGCCAGGGCCATGGGTAACGCCACTGCGCCCACGCTCATCCCGTAATCCTCGATCAGATAGGCTGCCAGGTAGCTGAACAGGGCGAAGAAGGCTATGCGCTGGGCAAAGTTCGTGGCCATGGCGGCCCTGTAGACCGGAAGGGTCAAAAGCTCCCGGTAGCGTGACAAAAAGGAAAAGTCGCCGCGGCCTGAGCCCGTGCTCCTGGGGAACCAGAACCAGTTGAGCACCACACAGGCCGCCATCACGGACCCCATTATCAAGAATGGCGAACGCCAACCCGCCAGGTCGGCGACCAATGCCAGCAGGGGGATGGTGATAACGGTGGAAGAGGTGTTGAAGGCCATGATCCCACCCACCGCTTGGGCACGGCGCTCGGGTGAGACCACGTCTGCCACGGCAGCCAGGCTGTTGGGCGGAATCATGCCACCGCCCAACCCGGTCAGTATCCTCGCCGCCATCAGAGATTCGAAGTTTGGCGCCACCGCCGAAGCAAATGCCCCGGCGCTCAACAGAGTCAGACCGGTCAGGGCGACGGGCCGCCTGCCGAAGGAGTCGGACATTGGCCCGGATATGACTACCGAAACACCCCACGCCGCAAAGGTGGCCGTGGCCAGTTGCCCGGCCACAGCCACCGACACGTCGAACTCGCCGGCTATTTCGACCAGCAGCGGGCCCAGTATCAGGAAAAGTCCCTGGCCGGAGAACAGTGCTATCGCCACGGCGGCGATGAAGCGGAATTGGTTCATAGAGGTACGGTGTATCGCTTAGGGTGTTGCCCCGGGCTCGCGCATGGCCAGGAGCATCACCAGAGATGAAAACGTAACTACTCCCAGGCATAATACCCCCACCACCGTATAGCCGCCAATGGCCAGGAATGCCCCACCCAGGGCCGCGCCGCCCACTCCGCCGAGCCGGTTGCTGGCTCCCATCATTCCCACGGCAGTGGCCCGCGACTGGCTGCCCACGTCGGTGGCGAAGGTGATGAACACAGGCCAGCCGATGCTGAGCAGGGTCACCGCGGCGAAGGCGATGGCCACGGTTGCCCAGATGGACGGTTCCAAGGTGAACATCAGCGTCCCCACAACACCGCCGGCGAACATCCCTGCAGCCACGAACCGTAGGCGGCTCCTGTGGCTGGCGAAGAGCCCCGCCCAGAGGCTGCCGGCGACCGCTCCGGCGCCGACCACGGCCAGAGGCAAAGCCGTCTCTCCCGCGCTCATGTCGTAGGTGTCGATGAGATAGGCGGCCACCTGACCCACCACGGCGAAGAAGCCGACGCGCTGGTCAGGTTGGCCAGCATGCCGTACCGGAAGACCGGCATGGATCCCAGTCCCTTGAACCGGCTGAAGTAAGAGAAGTTGCGGGGCCCGGTGGCAGGACCCCTGGGATACCAGACCCACGACAAAGCGAAGGTGGCGGCGGCCAACTGTCCGGCTACGGCCACCGATGTGTCGAATTCGCGGGCGATGTCCACCAACAACGGCCCCAGCATCAGGGCAACGGTGTTGTTCAGGAACAGCGCCGCCGCAATGATGGAAAAGGTGTGCGCCTGGGCTGAG
>PBMF01000025.1 GCA_002721995.1 Chloroflexota bacterium | reverse complement strand
CCTGGCCCTGGGCTGTGATATTCCCGGTTTCACCAAATTCGACCGCAAGAACTACCCCTATCCCGACCTGATGAAGGGATACCAGATATCCCAGTACGACATGCCCCTGGCCATGGAAGGCCACCTGGATATCACCGCCGATGGGCAGGAACGCCGGGTCCGCGTGGAGAGGGTCCATCTAGAAGAGGACGTCTCCAAACTGCAGCACGTGAATGCGGACAACGGGAAGGCCCACAGTCTGGTGGATGTGAACCGCTCCGGTGTCCCGCTGATGGAGGTGGTCAGCCACCCGGACATGCGCTCTCCCGAAGAGGCGCGGTCCTACCTGACCAGCCTGCATTCCATCATCCAATACCTGGGGGTCTCCACCGGAAACGCCCAGGACGGCAGCTTCCGGTGCGACGCCAACATCAGCCTGCGCCCCGTGGGACAGGAAGAGTACGGCACCAAGGCCGAGATCAAGAACATGAACAGCGTCCGCGCCGTCTTCCAGGCGCTGACCCACGAGATGGAGCGCCAGAAGAAGGTGTTGGACTCGGGAGAGCGGGTTGTCCAGGAGACCCGCGGCTGGTCGGAAGAGCGCAGCGTGACCTACTCCCAACGCAGCAAGGAGGAGGCCCACGATTACCGCTACTTCCCGGAGCCCGACCTCCCCCCTCTGGCGGTGGACGGGGCCTGGGTCGAAGAGATCCGGAGCAAGATTCCAGAGCTGGCCGGCCAGCGCATGGCCCGGTTCTGCCAGCAATATGGTCTGCCCGAGTACGACGCCCGTCTGTTGACCAACTCCAAGGCCATGGCCGACTTCTACGAGGAAACGGCCGGGCTGAAGACGCTCACCGGAGCAGAGAACGAGAAATACGCCAAGAACGTGAGCAACTGGGTCCTGGGCGAACTGAGCCGGCTGCTCAACCTCCAAAACCTGGAAATAGACCAGTCGCCAACCTCTCCAGCCCACATCGCCGAGCTCATAGACCTGGTGGACCAGGGGACGGTCAGCGTCTCCATGGCCAAGACAGTGTTGGAAGAAGCATTCGAATCAGGCCATTCTCCCGCCCAAGTGGTGGATGAGAAGGGCTATACTCAAATAAGCGACTCTTCGGCCGTTGAGGCTGCGGTGGGCGAAGCCATAGAAGCCAACCCCAACGCGGTGGCCGATTACATGGGCGGCAAGGACACCGCCGCCAAGTTCCTGGTGGGGCAGGTGATGAAAATCACCAAGGGCCAGGCCAAACCAGACCTGGTCAATCAGCTGGTGGTTGAGGCCCTGGAAGCGCTGAAATAGCCTAATTACCCGGATAACAAAGGATGGCGGAATTTCTCCGCCGAGGTCAATCGATGAGCGATTTCATGAACATCATCCAACTGCTGGTATCCATACTGCTGGTGGTTGTGATACTTGCCCAGGTGAAGGAGGGCGGCGGCGGCCTGTTCGGCTCTGCCTCGTCCACCGTCCGGACCCGCCGCGGACTGGAAAAGACCCTGTTCCAATTCACCATCTTCCTGGCCGTGGTCTTCGTCGTCATCTCCATCATCAGCGTCCGGGTAGGCTAGCCCCGGGCGGCCCTCCCAGCCCGATCGCTCCATGTCCGGGCCCTTACTGGTCTTCACCACCGACTTCGGCCTAGTTGACCCCTACGCCGGTGTCATGAAGGGCGTGGCCCTTACCATCAACCCAGACATTCACATGGTGGACCTAACTCACCAGGTCCGTCCTCAAAGCATCTCTCAAGGCTCCTTCCTTCTCGGTATCAACCACCGCTACTTCCCCGACGACGCCATCCACGTGGCCGTGGTAGACCCTGGCGTGGGCACAACACGCCGTCCCATCTTGCTTGCAACCCCCAACGGGCGGTTCGTGGCCCCGGATAATGGGCTGCTCAGCGGTGTGGTTGCCCGCTATGCCGCCTGGGAGAACGATCAGTCCAGCCCCAAAACCCCCGGTCCGCTGCCCCTGCCCGATGGGCTGAGTGCCGTTCATCTGACCAATCCCGACTTCTGGCGTCTGCCGGTGAGCCATACATTCCACGGCCGAGACATTTTCACGCCTGTCGCCGCCCATCTGTCCCTGGGGGTCCCCGCCGAAGAGATGGGGGAGCCAATCGATGATCTGACCTACCTTCCATCGGAATTGCCCACCCAGAGGGGTGGAGTCATCACGGGCAGGGTGATCTACCAGGACGTATACGGCAATCTGGTGACCAACGTCGCTGGAGCCAGGCTTTTGGACCCAGACGCCACTGAAGTAATCATCAAGGGCCGGAGCATCCACGGTCTCAGGCGCACTTTCGTCGATGATGGGGCCGAAGATACCGGGTACGGCCGGCTTGTCGCCCTGGTTGGTAGCCACGGATACCTGGAGGTCGCGGTGCCCAATGGCAGCGCGGCGGCCTTTTTGGAAGCAGCCGACGGCGAGCCCGTTGAGGTTGTGGTCCCGGCAATCTGATGCTGTGTATCCGGGTTCCCCGGTTTCCGGGTGCCCCGTCTCCGGTTGACAACATTAGACGTCGTGCTACCATTGGGGCACTCACGCCTGGGCAGGTATCCGTAACCACTCCGCATAGGTTTTCACAGGAGGCTCCATGGAACTAGACCGCGCCGGACTTTTGAAGCTCTACACCACCATGGCAACCATCCGCCACTTCGAGGAGCGGGGCATCCCTGAGACGGGCCAACGGGGCATGTCAGCCTCGGTCCACTCCTCTGCCGGACAGGAAGCGGTCCCCGCCGGGGTCTGCGCCAACCTGTCTGACGAAGACTACATCGGCAGCACCCACCGGGGCCACGGCCACTGTATCGCCAAGGGAGTGGACCCCAAGCTGATGATGGCCGAGCTTTTCGGGCGGGCCACCGGCCCCAACAAGGGCAAGGGCGGCTCGATGCACATCTCGGACATGAGCAAGGGCATGCTGGGCACCAACGGCGTAGTCGGCGGCAGTATACCGCTGGCCGTGGGCGCGGCGCTGACCTCCAAGGTGAAGAAGCTGGGCCGGGTTGCCGTGGCCTTCTTTGGCGACGGCGGCTCCAACCAGGGCGTGCTCCACGAATCCATGAACCTGGCCTCGGTCTGGAAGCTGCCTGTCATATTCTGCTGCGAGAACAACGGCTACGCCATGTCCACGCCCAGCGAGTACGCGGTTTCCACGGCCCATGTGGCTGACCGGGCACCGGGCTATGACATGCCTGGAATACACGTGGATGGCATGGACGTGTTCGCCGTCTACGATGCCGCAGCCCAGGCAGTGGCCAGGGCCAGGGCCGGCGACGGCCCCACACTCCTGGAGTGCCGCACCTACCGGTACTACGGCCACACGGTATTCGATGACCCTCTCACCTACCGCTCAAAGGAGGAGGAGGACCACTGGCGGGCCCGCGACCCACTGAAGCTGTTCCGGGACTCCGTTCTGCCCCAGGGAGACATCACAGCCGAGGAGTTGGACCAGATCGACGCCGAAGCCGAGGCGCTTATGACAGAAGCGGTGAAATTCGCCGACGAAAGCCCTTTCCCCCAGCCCATAGAACTCTATGACGATGTATATGTCGATTACCCCGTCAGCCTGATGAAACGCGGCGCCAACATGGGTATCTAGGCGCACCGCACCCTTGGGCCGACACCAAAGCCGGGCGATCTAGGAGATTCATATGACCACCACAGACCAATTGGCCAGCCTGCAAACTTCGGGTTCCCGTGAGGTTCAGTTCAGGGAGGCCGTCAACGAATGCCTCCGTCAGGAGATGGAACGGGACGATAGCGTCATCATCATGGGCGAGGAAATCGCCGGTGGCGCCGGCCGCGAGGACCAGGGCGTGGAAGATGCCTGGGGCGGGCCCTTCCGCACCACCGTCGGCCTGATTCAACAGTTCGGCAAGGACCGGGTCCTTGACACACCGCTGTCCGAGGCCGCCTTCATCGGCGCCGCCATTGGCGCATCATCCACCGGCCTCAGGGCCGTGGCAGAGTTGATGTTCGTGGACTTCATCGGCGTCTGCATGGACCAGCTGGTGAACAACGCGGCCAAGATGCGCTACATGTTCGGCGGGCAGGTCAAGGTGCCGTTCACGATGATGACCCGCATCGGGGCCGGATTCGGAGCCGCTGCCCAGCACTCCGAGTCCTACTACTCCATCTTCAGCCACTTCCCTGGTCTGAAGGGTGTGGTCCCCTCGGACGCCTACACCGCCAAAGGCCTGCTGACGGCGTGCATCAGGGACGACGACCCGGTGGTGTTCTTCGAGCACAAGGGGCTCTACGGTATGTCGGGTCCGGTGCCGGAGGAGCCGTACGTCCTGCCCTTGGGCAAGGCCCGCACGGTACGCGAAGGAACGGATATAACCCTAGTGGGCATCTCCAAGATGACCTGGGTGTGCACCGCCGCCGCCGAGGAATTGGCGAAGGAGGGCATAAGCGCTGAGGTGATCGACCTGCTCAGCGTTTCACCCATCGATTACGACCACATCAACCAGTCGGTGCAGAAAACCCACCGCCTGCTGGTGGTGGACGAGGACACACCCATCTGCAGCATGGCCTCGGAGATCTGCTCCCGGGTGGCGGAAGAGGTGTTCGACTATCTGGACGCCCCGCCTTCCAGGGTCACGGCGCCCCACACTCCCGTGCCCTACAGCCGGGCCATGGAGAATGAGTACATGCCCAACGAGCCGCGGGTGATAGCAACGGTGAAGAAGCTGCTGAACCGCTAGGCTTCCAAAATTCACGGCAACAAAAAACCACCGGCCCTGTAGATTCAGGGCCGGTGGTTTTTGTTCAGCCTACTGGGAGTCTTGGTTACTTCTTTGCTACCTGGACGATGAAGTCCGGGTCATAGGTGTTGTAGTCGGCCTCGAAATCTCCGTAGCGCTTCACTTCTTGGAAACCGGTGTCGGAGAGCAGGGAGGTCACATAGTCCTGCCTGATGGGGCAGAGAGTGAGGTGGTGCACTGAGCCGTCGGAGTAGGAATACCGGAAGCGGACGCCGTCCTCGCTGACCGATTCGGGCCGGATGTCCACGGTGTCGCCCAGGTAGTAGGACTGGTGCTTGCTGGTGAAGCCGTTGTCCAGAATCGCGTCGTAGTTGCGGTGGTCGATGATTACCACGCCGCCTTCGTTGAGCAGCCCGTAGATCTGTTTCATGGCTATGCGCCTTTCGGTGTCGTCGAACAGGTGGGTGAAGGCGTTGCCGAGGCAAACGATGGCGTCGAATTTCTCGTTGGTGAAAGTACTGGAGAGAGAAGTCCACTCGGCCTCCTCCAGACGCACGTCGGTCAGTCCAAACCGTTCCGCGTTTTCCCTGGCCTTGCTGACCATGTTGGCGGAACCGTCGGAGCCGGTGCAGTCGAAGCCGTTCATATTCAAAGTTACAGTGTGATATCCCGTGCCGCTGGCGATGTCCAGGACCGTCTTGGCGCCATGTTCTTGAAGGATGCGCTCGAAGAACCCGCCCTCGGACTCTCCCCGCTTTTCCCAGTCAATAAGTTCGTCCCAGCGTCCGACGAACTCGGAAGTATATTCCTTGATAAACATGCTGCTGTTGTTCTTGATTTGCAAAATCTACTGTCGTCTCCCAGATGTCGGCCTATTTATTTTGGGCCACAAACATGGCCCAGCCGATCTTGTTGGCCTGTGCCGCATCTACCCAGAAACTCAATGCGTCCACGGTTCCGTCGATGGTTTCGGCGTCCACCAGTTTCAACAGTTCGTCTCGGTTGGCAAGCACCTGGTCGCGGACCCACCCGTATGACCGGGCTACATGTTCCGACCAGTCCTCCTCCCATCCCACACTCAGGTTCAATGTCTTCAAAGCTTCGCGGTAATCACCGATGTCCCACATGTCTGGGGACTTGACGCGGTCGTAGATACGGACCCTGTCAGATTCGGGAGTATCTTTCCGGACCAGTATGTCGGTGAAGACCAAAGTGCCGCCGGGTACCAGTACCCGTTGACATTCGGACAGGATACGCAACTTGTCTACGCCATGCAAGAAAGCCTCCTGACTCCAGACCACGTCGAAGCTGTCGTCGGCGTAGCCGAGGTCGTGGAAATCTCCGTACTCAAAGGACAACAGGTCCTCCAGGCCTGCCTCTTTGGCGCGTTCCCGTCCCAGATCCAATTCTTTTTCGCTGATGTTGGTGGCCGTTACGTGACAGCCGTAGTTGGCCGCCAGATACCGGGCTGTGGAACCGTAACCGCAACCCAGATCAATCACCTTGGTGCTCTCATTCAGGTTCACGGCCTCGGCCATTATCTGATTGGTGTGTTCCATGGCCTCCGGATGCGGGCACTCTTCACTGCACGGCACACCTAGATGCAGGTTGTCACCCCAAATGGTCCGATATATCTGGTCGGCCGGACCGTCGTAATAGGCCTTGGTGCTGGAAACTATTGACTCAGTGTCTCGGTTTGTCATGTTCTCTGTCGGTTCTTTCGGTGTCTGGCGAGCCGGTACCAGGCTCGGTTATAGGAGTTCCAAGGTTAGGGCAGCCCGCTAGTGGAAGAGTTGTCCGCCGTTTACGTTGTAGGCCTGACCGGTGATGAACGAGGCGTCCTCTCCAGCCAGGAAGGAAACCATGTTGGCCACATCTTCAGATTCGGCGATGCGGCCCAAGGGGGTATTTTGGGCTGAGCTCTCTACGATCTGGCCCCGAAACTCCTCTTGGGTGATTCCCCTTTGCTCCGCCTGGTCCCGTTCCCAATAACTCATACGGTCGGTGTTGATGGGGCCAGGGCATACGGCGTTGACGTTGATGTTGTAGGGGGCAAGGTCCATGGCCGACGCCTGGGTCAGTCCCAGGACGGCGAATTTGGAGGCGGAATATGCCGCGCCATTGGCGCTGGCCTGTTTGGAAGCATTGGAGGCGATGTTAATGATACGTCCGCCGTTCCCCGCTTGGATCATATGTTTCGCCACGTACTTGGTGCAGAGGAACACGGCGGTGGTGTTGATGGAGAAGAAGTGGTCCCAGACCTCTTTTTCCAGGTCTGTGACCGGAACTTTGTCCTTGCCGATGATGGCCCTGGCGTTATTGACGAGGACGTCAATCCGTCCAAATTCGTCCATGACCTGATCGACCATCCGCTCGATCTGGGGAGGATCTGAAAGGTCGCAGTAGATGGGAAGGCTGCGCCTACCGAGTGCCTCGACCTCTGTGGACACGGTATCAATACCACCCCATTCGGTCCTGACCTCGGCTGGGGGCAGATCCGGAATCTCCCGGTGGACATCCGTCAGAGCGATATCGGCGCCCTGATCAGCCAATTTCATGACTGTCGCCCGGCCGACCCCACGCATGCCACCCGCGCCAGTGACCAAGGCTACTTTTCCGTTTAGTCCGGGCAAGAACTCCTCCCGTCCCTCGCGGCTAATCTTGGGCATTCTATGACATATGAGCGTGGAACACAAATTTCTTGTCGATTTGGATAGGTCGTCCATGCCTATGGTAATATCGTGCTGCCGAATCCAGGCGTGGTAAAAGCCGCGCCAAAAGGCTAGGATTTACGGGCAAATATTTCGCTGGCAGGAGGGAAGCCACCATGGCCACGGTAGGAAGCGGTAAATACACGTACGAGTACATCCCCAACTGGGCCAAGATGCCCGCGGGACAGGAGATGGGCACGGCCAGCGCCGTCGCCACCGACTCCCAGGACCGGGTCTACATCTTCCAGCGCAAGAACCCGCCGGTCCTCGTGTTCGACCGGGACGGCAATTTCCTCAACTCGTGGGGCGAGGGCATGTTCGACGACCCCCACGGCATCTTCATCAAGGACGACATCGCCTATCTCACCGACAGGGAAGGCTCCATCGCCATGAAGGCCACCCTGGACGGCAAGCCCCTGCTTTCCATCGGCACCAAGGGCGAGTACTCGGACACCGGCTGCGAAGTGGCCGGTGAAGTCTGCCCCCGCTCGGCCGGCCCGTTCAACTACGTCACTGAAATGGTGCCCGCCCCAAACGGCGACCTGTACATCTCAGACGGCTACCGCAACGCCCGGGTGCACCGTTTCTCCGCCGCCGGCGAGTTGATTTCATCCTGGGGCGAGCCCGGCAAGGGAGGCCCCAACCAGTTCCACCTGCCCCACAGTCTGGTGGTGGGCGACAACGGCCAAGTGTACCTCTGCGACCGAGAGAACAGCCGGGTCCAGGTGTTCTCGCCCGACGGCGAGTACGTCACCATGTGGACCGACATGCAGCGGCCCTTGGACATCTCCATCGACAGCGAGGGCATCTTCTACACCAGTGAGCGGCCCGACGATAACAATGAGGCCCAAATGAGCATCCTGGACGGCGACGGAAAGGTGCTGGAGCGCTTCAAGTGTATCTCCGCCCACGGCTCCTGGGTGGACGCCCACGGCGACCTGTATCTGTCCCTGGGCGCCGAGAAGAGCGTGGACAAATACGTCCGCATCGGATAATTCCGTATTCAAGCAACTTTACGGGGGCATCCCGGTATTTCCGGGGTGACCTTATTTCTATAGAATGGCCACATGCCAAACGCCGACGAACAGGAACAACCCAAACGAAGCCTCTCTGGCCTGGAAGTGAAGCCGGTCTACACGCCGGAGGATATCGCCCAGGCGGATTTCGACCGTGACGTGGGTCAGCCAGGTGAGTTCCCTTTCACCCGGGGGCCCTACCCCAACATGTACCGCGGAAGGTTGTGGACCAGGCGTCAGATCGCCGGCTTCGGCACCGCCCAGGCGACCAACCAGCGCTACCGTTTCCTGTTGGAGCACGGCCAGAACGGCATCAGCACCGACTTCGACCACCCCACCCTGACGGGTTACGATTCGGACCACGAGCTGGCCGAGGGCGAGGTCGGTCGGCTGGGTGTGGCCATCGACTCGGTAAGGGACATGGACGACCTGTTCTTGGACATCCCCCTGGACCAGGTCAGCGTCTCCTTGACCATCAATCATCCGGCCATCGTGCTGATGAGCATGTTTTTGTCGGTGGCCAGAGACCGGAACGTACCTTGGGATTCCCTTCGCGGCACCGTCCAGAACGACTCACTGAAAGAGTTTCACGGCCAGAAGACCTTTGCCCTGGGCCCGGCTCCCTCTTTGAAGCTGACCACGGACATTGTGGAGTTTTGCACCAAGCACGTGCCCAACTGGTACACCATCTCTATATCGGGCTACCACATCCGCGAGAGCGGGTCGGACGCGGTGCAGGAATTGGCCTTCACCATCGCCCAGGGCATGGCCTATGTGGAGTCGGCCCTGGAACGGGATCTGCCGGTGGATAGCTTCGCCCCCCGGCTGTCATTCTTCTTTGGCTGCCACAACGACCTGTTCGAAGAGGTGGCCAAGTTTCGTGCGGCGCGCCGGATGTGGGCCAGAATTCTCAAGGACCGGTACAGAGCCGAAAAGCCCGAGTCCATGAGATTGCGGTTCCACACCCAGACCCTGGGCTCAACGCTCATGCGCCAGGACCCGCAGAACAACATCGCCCGGGGAACCCTGCAGGCGCTGGCTGCGGTTTTGGGAGGCACCCAGTCGCTCCACGTCAGCGGCTTCGACGAGGCCTTTGATATTCCATCGGAAGAAGCCATGCGCATGTCTCTGGCGACTCAGCTGATCCTTGCCCATGAATCGGGCGTGACCAATACAGTGGACCCCCTGGGCGGTTCCATATTCGTGGAGAGCATGACCAACGACATGGAGGAAGCGGCCTGGGAATACATCAATAAAATAGAAGAGTTGGGGGCTGGGTCGGTCAAACAGGGCATGCTCCAGGCCATCGAGACCGGCTACATCGAGCGTGAGATCGCCCGGTCGGCCTACGAGTACCAACTGAAGATCGAGAGCGGCGACCAGGTGGTGGTGGGTCTGAACCAGTACCAGTCGGAGAACAACCAGAAGCTGGAGCTGTTCCAGTTCGACCCCGAGGAGGAGGACTGGCAGATGGCCCGTCTGGCCGAGACCCGCAGCAAGCGCAGCGACGCCGATGTGAAGTCGGCCCTGTCCTCGTTGAAGCAGACGGCCACCGACGAACGAAACCTAATGCCGGCGGTGCTGGATTCCGTAAGCAGCCACGCCACCGAGGGCGAGATACTGGACACCCTGCGTGATGTCTACGGTGAGTACACGGACCCAGGAGTGTTTTAGGGTTGGCTGGACTGAGGGACCCTGCGGCCAAAGAGTCTCGCATCCATCAGATAGCTGAGAAGAATCAGGCCGATCCCGCGGGCCAATTTATATTATTGGTCGCGCCATGCTATCGTGGAATTGGTGAACGAAACATTGAACCATGAGAGTATTGAATCTGGATTCTTAACCTGCGAGATGATTGAAGACTATCCTGCGGGCCCGAGGGCTCTTCCAGACTACCTAGTTCTTGGTACTTCAAGCTCGGGAGAGATTTTCCACGCAGTATTGGCAATCTACAATAGCAACGAAAGGTTATTGGTAGTCACCGTATACGCGCCGACAGCGGAGGAATCGCAAGATGGCTGGCGAATCAGAAAACAGTAGCACCTGCCCATTGTGACGTTCCCGCCGAAAGTTGCGGAAGCTGCCACGAACCCTACGTATCCGGCCAAGTAACTGACGAACTTACAGCCCTATTGACCCGATTGAAGGCGCTCCAGACTGAGGTGTCCATCGTTTCATATGGAGACCGGAAAGCGGCTTAATAGATTGAATTGAGGGAGACCCGGCCTGGTTAACGAGTCAACGCAAAATCCATCAAACATAAAGGTGCTTTTGGCCAAGTTGGGCCTGGACGGACATGACCGGGGCATAAAGGTCATCGCCAGGGCCCTGCGCGACGCCGGCATGGAGGTGGTCTATATGGGGATGCGGGTCACCCCAGACCAGGTGGCCCAGACCGCCCTGCAGGAGGACGTGGACGTTGTCGGCATCAGCATCCTGTCCGGCGCCCACATGAGGCTGGTCCCCCGGTTGACCAAGGCGCTGCAGGAAAGGGGCATCGCCGATGACACTCTTTTAATGGTAGGCGGCACGATCCCCGAGGACGATGTGGAGCCTCTCCACCAATTGGGTGTGGAGGGCATCTTCCCTGTTGGCTCCTACACCACCACTATGACTGAATTCATCACCGCCAACGTCACCCGTGGCCGTTCGGCGCCCCAGGGATAGCCTGCTCCATGAACTGGCCTCCCATATACCCCGCCAGCTACCGCCCCGGTTCCGGCGAAGAATACTGGTCCAAGGAACTGGAGACAATGGTGCCGGAAGATCGGGACCGGCATATTCTGGACAAGCTACGAGGCCAGGTGCGCTACGTCTATGAGAACTCGGGCTTCTACCAGGAGTTCTACAAGGGCGCGCCCGTTGACCCGACCAACCTGGCCAGCCTGGAAGAGTTCGCCCAGCTGCCAATCCTGACCAAGGAGGACATCCGCCGGGAACAGGAACTGCACCCTCCCTACGGACGGTTCCTCTGCGTACCGCCGGAAGATGTCTTCCGGGTCCACGGAACGTCGGGCACCACCGGACGGCCCACGGTCTTCGGCATCGGGAAAGACGACTGGGACCGGATCGCCGAGGCCCACGCCCGCATCCTCTGGGGCGCGGGGCTGCGGCCCGACGACACGGTGATGGTGGCCGCAGTCTTCAGCCTCTACGTGGGCAGTTGGGGCGCGTTGGTCGGCGCGGAACGGCTGGGAGCCACCTGTTTTCCCTTCGGCAGCGGCGCGCCGGGGCAGACGGAGCGGGCGGTGGAGTGGTCGGCCATGGTGAAGCCATCGGTCCTCTACGGCACACCGTCCTACGCCCTCTATCTGGCCGAAACCGCCCGTCAGATGGGTCTTGACCCCAAGGAAGACTTCGGGTTCCGGTTCATGTTCTTCTCTGGAGAGCCTGGGGCCAGCGTGCCCTCAACCAGGCGTTTGATCGAAAAGACCTTCGGCTGCTACATCGTCGACCAGGGTTCCATGGCCGAGATGACGCCCTGGATGAGCAACTCGGGCTGCCGCCACCTGGACGGTGGCATGCACCTGTGGCAGGACATCGTCTACACCGAGCTTATCGATCCCCAGTCCAAGCTCAACCTGCCCCTGGGCGAAGAAGGTGTACCCGTCTACTCCCACACCGAGCGCACCTCCCAGCCCATGATCCGCTACTGGTCGGGGGACATTGCCAGCTGGGATATGGTGGACTGTCCCTGCGGCCGCACCTACCCCACACTGGTCACGGGCATCTACGGGCGGGTGGATGACATGATCATCGTCCGGGGCCAGAACGTTTTCCCGTCCCGCATCGAAGACGTGCTGAGAAGCATGGACGAATTCGGCGGCGAGTTCCGCCTGGTCCTGGAGCGGGAGACCGGCCAGATGGACCGCCTCACGGTGCAGTCCGAGGTCCTGAACGGTGCGTTCGCCTCCCAGGAATTCGACCCCACAGCTTTGGATTCGGTGAAAGAGAGATTCACGGCCGAGTTGCGCCGGGCCGTGGGCGTAAGCGTGGCCGTGGAACTGAAACCGGCCGGGGAATTTGAACGCACCCAGTTCAAAGCACGCCGCATAATCGACCTCCGGCAACTCTAGAGTTCCCCTCGCCCCCTGCCCCCGTTACCGCAGGATACCCATACCCCCATTCGTCTCGTATACCGTGCTGTATTTAATTGATTTAAATTTAAAATTAATTTTAGAATATAGTAAAATTTCATAGCTAGAAGTGGGGTGTCCGACTGCCGAAGCGGCTGTTTCGGCTATTTTGACGCCTCCATATGAGGTCCTACCGGCATCCAAAGCCGGGAGTCCTCAACGCCCGTTGTGCATGTCGTGGCGAAGAGAGGGAGTACGGGTATGCAGAAGTCGGTATCATTTTTCACATTGTCGCTGACCTTGCTGGCGATCATTGCGCTGGCATTCATTGCCAACCAATTTTCGGTCAGTGCGGAAGACGACCACGGGGATTACCGGCTCGCTTCCACCAACATCAATGTCGGGTCTGGGGCCATATCCGGGGCCATCAACGCCTCGGACATCCTCTTCGATGTAGACTACTTCTCCTTCCAGGCCAGGCGCGGCGTCGAGTACACCTTTGTACTGGACGAGACCACCGTGATGGCCGCCAACATAGCCGTCGTCAACTCCTTGGCGCGCGGCAGCGGCGACTCTCCGGGACAGGAAATCAACGTGTCAGGCGGCCAAAAAACCATCACCTGGACCGCCCGCACCACCGACACCTACTACGTGGAAGTCTCCGGGACCATCAACAACGCGGACGGCTCCTTCTACCTGGGCAATTACACCCTCAGCGCCTTTGAAGACACCCGCTTCCTGGACCGCCACTCAGAGGAACGGAACTCGGCCACCCAGATATCTCCGGGTAACGTCTATCAGGGCGCCATCAGCCCGTGGACCAACCAGCCGACCCTGGCCAACACTGTGGACGGCGGCGACGATCTGGACTACTTCCAGTTCCAGGCCCAGCGGGGCGTGAGATACAACGTGGAAGTGGACCTGGGCAGCTCGGAAGGTGTTGAGATTGCCATACATACCGCTTTTGACGGCATGGCCAAGACCAACGACGGCATCGGCAACACCCTCAGTTGGATATCTCCCTCCAACAGAACCCATTACATAGCCCTCTCCGGGACTGACCGTGTGCGCAACTCCAACGGCACTTACGCCGTCAAGCTGAACGCCGAATCGGCGCTCCTGGACCAACACGCAGGCTCCAGTGATGGGGCCACCGTGGTCAGCTTCGGCAACGCCCATCAGGGCTCCATCAGCCCGGCCGACGACCTAGACTACTTCTCATTCCCGGCCCAGCGGGGCGTCAAGTACATGCTGGAGGCATCCTTGGGCAGCGCCGACGGTGTGACCCTGGAGCTCATCGACCCCAGTGAGACCAGTCTGGCCTCCAACGGTGGCGTGGGCACCTCATTGGAGTGGCTGGCTCCCGCCAACGGCACCTACCTAGCCGTGGTTTCGGCCTCGCCCCAAGTACCGGACGTGATTGGAACCTACTCACTGAATCTGAGCAGCGACATCACCCTGCAGGACCGGCACGGAGAGTCCGGGACAACGGCGTCCGCCATCAGCTTCGGAAACACCCATCCGGGCGCCATCAGCCCCGAGACAGACAGGGACTACTTCTCCTTTTCCGCCGAAAGGGGTGTCAATTATTCGGTCGCCTTGGACATGATCTCCGCCGACGGCGCTGTGATCTCCATAGAAAACAGCTCGGGCGACACGGTGAGCACCACCAACGGTCTGGGAACCGGGCTGGGCTGGACCGCAGCCAGCACCGGCACATTCTTCGTTGTGGTCTCCCATTCAGCCCAGGCGGCCCAGGGCATCGGCACCTACTCTCTCATGGTCGAGGCCAACACCAGCCTAGAGGACCGTCACCTGGACACCGCTCTGGGAGGAACTCCCCTCAGTTTCGGCACCGTTTACCAGGGGGCGATAAGTCCCCAATCCGACTTTGACTACTTCTCCTTCCCGGCGGAGCGGGGTGTGGAATACACCCTGGACCTAACCTACGGCTCCGCCACTTCGGTGTCCCTGGAGGTGAACAGCCTGGACGGCGGCACGGATTCCGGCGCGCGCAATTACGGTGAGAGCAACATCGTGAAATGGACCGCGCCGGACACTGAGACCTACTACGTCGGCGTTTCCTCATCACCCAAGGCTTTGGAAGCCACCGGGACCTACTCACTGAAGGTGACGCCCGATACCTCGCTCAAGGACCGGCACCCCGATTCGTCGGCCAGCGGCACACCCATCGGCGTCGGCAACGCCATTGCGGGAGCAGTTAGCCCGGCCAGCGACTACGACTATTTCCGGTTCCAGGCCGAAAAGGGAATCACCTATACGGTGGGTGTAAACCTGGGCACTGCCGAGGCCATCAGGTTCTCGGTGGAGAAACAGAACGCCAGCTTCTCCGCATCCAACTTCGGTCTGGAGAATTCCCTGGAGTGGGAATCCCCCGTAACCGGCGAATACGTCCTGGCCGTATCGGCGTCGGGCCGGGTGGGCAACCCCGTCGGCACCTATCACATCACGGTAACCCGCGAAGGCGACGCCCGGCCTCCGGTGCCGTCGGTCTCACAGCCTACACCGGAACCCACCAACGAACCGCCCCCGCGCGTGGTGATACCGGACAACACGGCGCTGGTACTGGAGTCGCGCGTATCCCACACTGGGAGCATAGTCCGGGTACCGGTGAAATTGAACAAGGCCCAGGGGGTGACCAGCCTTGGTTTCACCCTCAACTACGACCCTGACGCCCTGCGAGTCATCGGAGCGGTAACCGGCTCGCGGTTGGCGGCGGATTCATTCAGCTACGACAACTATACTCCCGGCGAGGTCCGCTTCGGCTTCGCTGTGACCAAGGGCAAGGGAGCCGGTGGCACCGCCGCCGTTGTGGAGTTCCAGGTGGTCGGAATCCAGGGCAGCGTGAGCCCGCTCACCCTGTCCGACGCGCTTATCAGCCATTCGTCGGGCGACCCCTTGACGGTGGAGCTGGTGGGCGCCGACTTCAGGGTTGGCAACAAGGTCAAGGGTGACGGTGACGGCGACAGCCGCGTCTCCGCCATGGACGCTCTCCTGGCCATGAAGATGGCGGCCAGTCTGGTGACCCCAGATCTGACCCTGGACATAAACGGCGACGGCGTCATCACGACCGAAGACGCCCGCGCAATTCTGAACATGGCCCGGCCGAGTTAAGGAGGCGATAGATGCGCTGGATATTGGAAGTAACATTGATCGCAGTAGCCTCCAGTTGGAAATGGCTGCTGGGCTCCCTCGTTGGAATAGGCGCTCTCATCGGGCTGTTGTTCGGTGTGGGCGTCCTGGGCGGCGGAGGCGACGGGGACACCAACCTGCCGCCAGTGGCTGTGGCATCGACACCGACACCGGCGCCATCACCCACACAGGCCCCTGAGCCTCCATTACCTCCGGCGGCGACGCCGAAGCCTGGCCCAACGGCGATTCCCACCGCCGTGCCCGCCAAGGTGATCTCAGTGCCCATCCTAGTCACCAGGGCCAGCAACGTGGGCAGCTTGGAGTTCGTGTTGGTCTACGACCCGGTCAAGCTGGAACTGGCCCAGGTTGAAAGGGGCATTTTGTCCGATGACGCCCTCATCGACTCCAGCCCAACGGGGCCTGGCCAGGTCTGGGCGGGCATTGTAGATGTGCAGGGCATGGACGGCAGCGGCCCGGTGGCCGTGGTCAAATTCACGGTCAAGAACGACGCCAGCGGTTCGATGCCCATACTCCTTGAGGATGTGGCGGCCTTCGACGCCAGCACGCTGGTGGATATCGTCACCGGCTCGACGGCCGGGCAGTTCAACGGGGCCGACCTCCCGCCGCTGTCCCCGATAGTCTCCTTCCAGTAAACTCCATCTCCGTTCAGAAAAAAGGTGGGGCCGGCGTGAAGCCGGCCCCACCTTTTTTTGGCCCCCTTTCCAGGGAATTCCAACTCGCCTACAATGTTGCCCGACGTACGCGCTGCGGCGCGAGATTTTGGAGGTAAAGTTATGGCTAGTCTGACACTTGCGGAAGCGGAAGCAGTTTTGGCCGGCGCCAAGGCCAAAGTGGTTGAACTGGGACTGAAGATGAGCATCTCGGTGGTGGACCCCCGGGGCGACCTAATCACCATGTTCCGGATGGACGGCGCTCCCTGGCGCACCCCTGCCGTATCCCGGGCCAAGGCGGTCTCTTCCGCCAGCTTCGAGGTGCCCAGCGGCAGTCTGACCGACAACGCCCAGGCCCCCATCTTCCGGGGCTTCATGGCCATGGAAGGCGGTCACATGATCCCCGGCCAGGGCGCTCTCCCCATCTTCAAGAACGGAGAGATTGTCGGAGCGGTGGGCGGCAGCGGCGGCACTGCCCAGGAGGACGAGGACTGCAGCCGGGCCGGCATCGTGGCGGCCGGACTCTCCGAAACCCGCTAGCACCGGTAACCGTGAAAGCAGCAGGAACGGCGGATGACATCCGCCGTTCCTGTTTTTGGTCTACGGGGCGGTCTTGCTCAACTTTACAGTTCGGCCACAGATCAGCCATTCTTCAACATAGATGTTCCCCTCACCATCGGTGCAGATGCCGTGGGGGCTGTTGAACTTTCCGGACTCCAGCAGGTTGGTGGGGATTATATTGCCCGCGGAATCCTTGTTGTTGGGCCAGCCGTCCACATCACAGACTGGGAGATTGTCTCCCAGGAAGCAGACCAACTCGTCGTTGATGTCTCAGATGGCCAGACGGGCCCGCAATCCAGCTACCACCAAGAGGCCTCCGTGGACCGCGAAGCCGCTGGGCGTTGTGAACGTCCCGGCCCCGTTGACACGTTTGTACTCTCCGTCCAGGCTGTATACCTGCACCCGGCCATTGGCCCGGTCGGCCACATATAGTTCGGCGGTCGATGAAGATGGCGTGGGGGCAATTGAACCGACCCGCACCGCCCTCCTCTCCGTTGACGCTGGCAAGGTATTAGCCTGATCTGTTGTACCGGTGGACGTAACTCTGGCCGTAGCCGTCGGCCACCCAGATATCCCCGTTCCCGCCGTGGCGCTCCTCGTTAACGGCCACTCAGGTAGGTGAATACATCCCCTCTTCATAAACGGGCAGTTCCGGACGTTCCAGGGGCATGAGGACGTTACCGACAAAGTCCATCTTGAGGACCTGTCCCTTGGCGCCGCCTTCGGGATATTCATAGCCCAAATCTCCGCTCCGTTTCCGACCGTTGTCCGCGATCCAGAGCAGTTCTTCCCCGTTCTCCGGCACAACCGTGATTCCGTGGGCGTCCGCCAGGTCCACCGGCCAGGATTTGATGACGTTCCCCGCAGGGTCCAAAAGCATCATCGTTGGGTCGCCCGAGTGGCAGGTGAGAATGTTGCCATTTTCCGTGACGGCCATGCCGTCATGAGCCCAGCCGGGGTCCTTGGCCGCCGAATCAGGTATCTTGGACCACCGGTCCTCCCAGTGGTATTGGTGTTCACCTTCGCATATCCGCATCTTTCAACGCAATGCCGTCATTCCCAGCAAGCTAATACGCTTGGCCACGCCGTTCAAGGCCCGTGGCCGACAGGTGGACGCACAAACAGATGGACTGTAGACTTGTTCTCAGATTGCGGCGGACCGTGGAGAGAGCTCATGCACGTCGGAACTTCTACCTTCTTTCAGAACCCCAACCAGTCGAAGACAGACTTCGAGGTATACCAGAACGAACTCAGGCTGGCCGACATGGTGGAGCCTCTGGGTTACGAGTCCATCTGGGGGGTGGAGCACCACTTCACCGACTACACAATGTGCCCTGACGTGCTGCAGTTCCTTTCCTACATGGCAGGCCGTACGGAGAAGGTACTGCTGGGCTCAATGGTCGTGGTGCTGCCCTGGCACGACCCCATGCGTGTCGCCGAGCAGTTCTCAGTACTGGACCACCTGAGCGGCGGCAGGGCCGTCGTCGGCGTGGGCCGGGGCCTGGCCAGAGTCGAATATGACGCCTTCAAGCTGGATATGGCCGAGTCCCGCACCCGTTTCGCAGAGGGGAGCAAGCTCTTGGTGCAGGCACTGGAGGAGGGTGTGGCCGAGTTCGACGGCGAGCTTATCAAGCAGCCCCGGGCGGACATTCGGCCCAAGCCCTACAAGAGCTTCAAGGGCCGCACCTACGCCGCCGCCGTCTCTCCCGAGTCGTCTCTGGCCTTGGCTGAACTGGGTCTGGGCATGCTGATCATCCCCCAGAAGCCGTGGCACGACGTGGAGGCCGAGCTAAAGGCCTACCGTGAAACATTCATGGAAATTAACGGGGCGCCGCCTCCCGCGCCGGTGGTGGTGGGGTTCACCTTCTGCCATGAGGATGAGGAAACGGCCCGGGAGATGGCCAGCCGGCACATCGGCAACTACTGGGGTTCGGTGATGGACCACTACGAGTTCAAGGGCGCCCACCTGAAGACCACCAGGGGCTACGAATACTACGGCAAGTTCAGCGAGAAGATCGAAGAACTGGGCGACCAGGCCGTCAAGGACTTCTTCGTTGACCTCCAGGTGTGGGGCACACCGGAACAGTGTTACGAGAAGATCATGGAGATAAGAGGGCAAACGGGCCACGACTCATTCCTGGCCGCCTTCAGCTACGGTGGACTTCCCTATGACGAGGCAGAAAAGAGCATGAAGCTGTTCGCCAAAGAGGTCATGCCCAGGTTGAAAGAGGTCCCGACCGCCGTCTGACCTATTCGCCCGTGTAGCGGATCTCCTCGTGTTTCACTTCCCCCAAGGCACGCCAGGCGAACCGCTTGCTGTAGGGATTCTCAATCCCTTCCAAGGCGTCGGCAACCAAGCCGCCCAACACGGGAGTGAACTTGAAGGCGTGGCCGCTGCCGCCGGTGGCGACCATCAACCCCTCCCGTTCCGGGTCGCGGTCGATCCAGAAATCCCCATCCCAGGTGTCGCTGTAGAGGCACAGCTTGCTCTCGTGCACGGGGAGCCGGGCCAGACCGGGCAGGGAGCGGGACAAGAATGCCCGGCAAACCGATTCTTCATCACCCTGGATGACACGCTCCACGTCGGGGTGGACTCGAATACCCGGACCGTGGTTGGCCATCTTCACCACGCCGTCGCTGTTGGCCGGAAAGCCGTACCAGCCGCTGCGGGGGATGTCGGCGCCCCAGGGAGGAAACAAGGGCGGGCGGTAGTTCTCCGGGTCAGGAGGCTTGAAGTAGAAGATGGGCTGTCCCACCGGCCACATGCGGTCCGCAAGCTCGGGCACCAGTAGGGTGGTCCACACCCCGGCGGCGACCACCACCCAGTCGGCCCACAGTCTCGCCCCATCGGCGGCGACCGCCCCGCAGACCTTGTTGCCCTGTTGGAGCAGCTCCACTGCCGAGAACCCGGTGATGATCTCCACGCCGGAATCGGACACTTCTTCAAGCAACTGGGCCGTCACCGCCCCGGCCTCAGCCCAACCAGCCCTAGGGTTGAAGTATCCGTCGATATAGTAGCCGGAGTCCCACTGTGGAGCGCGGCGGGGCAGTTCTCCCGGCGTGAGTTTCTCCAGGGAAAACCCCCGGGAGGTTAGAAGAGAGTAAGAGTCCTGCTCAAACTCGCCGGGTGCCATGGGGACGCTGGTCAGGAGCAGGAAGCCATCCTCGTGGTAGAGCTCCCGGGCCCACTGGGCGTTCCAACGGTGCCAACCTTCGATGGCCTCCGCGCTCAGGGACGAGTAGAGGCCGTCGCCGCCGTAGTCCATGCGCACCATGCGGCTAACGTCGTTGGAGGCCGCTTTGGGGTGGGGAATGGGACCAGGGTCGGCCACCGTCACGAAGTACCCCCGGTTGGCCAGTTCCAGGGCCGCGGTAAGGCCGAAAACCCCGGCGCCCAGCACCAATACAGAGCGGATGGAAGCCATCTTAGTCCCGGTCTATTGGGAGGCCGACTTGATGGCCTCGCGCAATTCGTCAATCCCGACGTCGCCGGCGTGCAGCTCGCCGTCTATCAGGTAGGCGGGCGTCCCGCCCACACCCTGTTCCTTGGCGGCTTCATACTCGCGCATGACCGCATCACGGTATTCATCGGCTTCTATACGCGGTCCCAGATCGCTCCAGTCCAGGCCGGCTTCTTCCGCCAGGCCCTGCAAAACGGCCAGGTCGTTGAAATCGGCCCCCTCGGTCCAATAGGCCCTGGTGGTCACGTGGTGGAACCTGTCATCCATGCCCCGTTCTTTGGCGTAGAGCGTCACCTCGTGGGCGCGGATGGTGTTGGGCGACCACTGGGGACGGCGGATCTCCAGTCCTACGCCGTCGGCCCGCTCTTTCATGGCGGGGCTAACTTCCGTTTCCGTCTCGCCGTCAAACATTCGCCGTGGTTCACCTTCCGGCGGTCTTTCGGGCCGCAACAGGAAAGGCTTTCGCTCCACTTCAAAAGACACCTCTCGCGCCAATTCCTCAGCCAGCTTGTCGAGCCTGCCCTGGCCGACATAGCAATAGGGTCAAGTGTAGTCGTACCACATGGTGACGTTAACGGTCATGACGTCGCTCCCCATGTCATAGATTGATTCCCCAGGGAATTGCGGGGCATTGTAGCACGTACATAGGAAGGCAGGAGGAAACGCGGCCAACTGGATTTGATTAACACATGTTTATTTCTTACGGAATTGGTATAACCTAATGACGATATAAGTCATTAATATCGCCTAATGGATTTGTCATTAGGTGTTGATGGACGGACCACCTACTCAAAATAATCAAACCCACCCAATGGGTGTTTCCGGAAAGGGTTTTGCGTCCGACGGGCCGCGCAATCTCGCTCCTCCACTTCAACGAGGTTGAGTACGGAGAGGGGCGGAATATGGACCGGCTAACTGGCAAAGTCATCATAGTGACAGGAGGTGCCAACGGCATCGGGCGAACCTACGTCGAATCGCTGGCGGGAGAAGGGGCACAGGTCGTAATCGCCGGTATCGACGGGGAAAAAGGACGCGAGGTCGCTGAATCGGTCTCGAACAGCGGAACAGACGCAATCTCACCGACCACCGACATCTCCGATTGGGACAATGTACAGCGGCTGGTGCAAGAAACGATTGGAAGATTCGGCCGCATCGATGGCCTGGTGAACAACGCCGCCTTCTACCAGCGGCCCAAGGTGATGGCCCGGGTCCCCTTTGAACAGATTCCCCTGGACGAGTGGGAGGAGATGATGTCCGTGAACCTTCGGGGGGGCCTTTTTGTGTTGCCTGGCCGTGGTCCCGCTCATGAAGCTGCAGCGGTAGGGGAAGATCGTCAACATTTCCTCTGCCACCAATTTTTATGGCGGCGATTTCGCGGCCCACTACGTGACATCCAAGGCAGGCGTCGTCGGATTAACCAGGTCTTTGGCCAGGGAACTTGGCGCCCATGGGATAACGGTGAACGCGGTGGCACCGGGCATCACCATGAGCCTGGAAGAGCCACCGGAACAGGTACGCCTCACAAATGAACGGCGGGTTGGTGCCCGTTCCATCAAAAGGGACCAAAAGCGCGAAGACCTGGTCGGCTCCGTGGTGTTTTTACTCACGCCGGACAGCGATTTCATGACCGGCTAGACGATAGTGGTGGATTGCGGCTCCCGCATGGTCTAGCACCTAGGTCAGGTCCGGAGAACCAAGAAGTCCGCCGTTTTGACGCGGCGGACTTCTTTTTCGTAATTCGGTTGTTGGTCAGGGAGGGTTAATCTGCCGCGTAGGGCGCTCCCGAGCGGGCAAAGGCATTCCGGAGCGCGGCCGACGCCTCGTCCACTGCCTGCCTTCCCTTGTCCACGGCGGCGCCCATGTTGAAGAAGCCGTGAATCATGCCGTCATAGCGGGTAGCGGTGGTCTCCACGCCGGCTTCTCTGAGCCGCTTGGCATAGGCCTCGCCCTCGTCCCGCAGGGGGTCGAACTCCGCCGTGATGACCAGCGCCGGCGGCTGTCCGGCCAGGTCATTGGCCTGCATGGGCACGGCGTAGGGATTGGTGGCGTGCTCGGCGTCGATGTACTGGTCCCAGTAGTACTGCATGGTGACCTTGGTCAGGGAGTATCCTTCAGCATTATCGGTGTAGGACACGGTGCCGAAGTCCCGGTCGGCCACCGGGTACACCAGCAGTTGCAGGGCGATGTCCGGGCCGCCGCGGTCGGCTGCCATCAGGCTCATGGCGGCGGCCAGGTTTCCTCCGGCGCTGTCGCCGCCCACCGCCAGCCTAGCAGGGTCGCCGTTGATTTCGGCGGCGTTGTTCACCGCCCAGGTGGTGGCTGCCCAGCAGTCCTCGGCGGGGCCGGGGGACTTGGTGTCCGGCGCCAGGCGGTAATCAACGGATACGACCACGCATTGTCCACCGGCGCACAGGCTGCGGGAGACGCCGTCGGCCGACTCCAAATCACCTACGACCCAGCCGCCTCCGTGGTACCAGGCCAAAATGGGAAAGGGTCCATCGCCATCGGGGGTGTAGATACGCACCGGTACACCGCCGTCGGGACCGGGAATGTTCCGGTCCTCAACCTTGGCGACCTCTGGTCCGGGTGAACGGGGACGCTTCTTGGCGTTGGCGCGGGCCTCCGCCGGAGAAACGGTGTGGGGTGCGGGCAGCCCCAGTGCGGCCACCTGTTCCATAACTGCAACTACTTGTGGGTCTAAGGGCATCTCATACCTCGTATCAACAGTCTATTAGGGTCAATTTCCCAGGATGGGTCATTTCTTGAGGCTGGCCATCCACTCTTCGTGGGGTGGCACTTCCTCGCCGACCACATAGAGATAGTAGTAGCAGCCCATGTCGCCCAGGAATTTGAACTGCTTGCGGAGGTCCTTTACCTGGGAAGGAAAGTCGGCGTGGGAGCGCAGGTAATTCTGAAAACTCCCATGCTCGGCGTCCAGCTCCACCATGCGCTGGGCGTTGCTCACCACCGATTCCAGCTTACGCCGGTTACGGATCACCCTGGTGTCCTCGGCAAGCCGGTCAATCTCGGCGGGCGGCATGGCGGCCACCTCGGCGGCGTCGAAGCCGTGGAAGGCCTCCTTGGTGCCGGGCCATTTGGACTCTACTATCTTATAGGACATGCCCGACTGGAAGACCACTTTGCTCATAATCTCCAGGTAGTCGCCCAGACGCTGGGGAGCTATCCGCTCCGGGGCCTGCATCTCGGGCATCTTCGTACTCCGGTATCAGTCGTCGGCCGTGGCTGTTATGTGGTCGTCGATGCGCTGCATCAGGTCGATGATTTGGGGCATGGCCGGGCCGTACCGGTCCGCGTCGTCGATGCCGTACCCCTTGTGATAGGCGGAACGGAAGTTGGCGATTGGGCCGCCGGCGCCGGTCACCGATGCGTTGCCCTCGTCCCAGATGCCGCCGTGGATCAGGTCGGGCATGGAGTCAGGGTCGCGGAAGACGTTCTTGGGGTCGCCGCCGTCCTCCACGATGCGAATCTGCTCTTCGAACTGGCGGCGCATGAACACGATGGGCAGGTCGGTGCGGCCCAACTGCTCGGCGGTGCGGTCGGTGATCTCACCCTGGGAGACCCAAGCGTGGGCATCCTGGGCCAGCACGAAATCCCACAAGGCGTTGCCGTCCTCGTCGTAGAGCGGGATATCGTAGTAGGGGATGGACTCTTGGACTCCGGCGTCCACGGCCTCGGGTGCCATGTAGCAGCCGTAGGCAATGTGGTAGGTCTTGGTGTCGTCGATTGGCACGCGGATCTGGAACTCCTGACGCACCTGTCCCGGGCCGCCGGTCTGGGTGTAGAAGGGGAAGATGACCGTGGAGTGGCGGGACTGGCGGTCTTTATCCGCCCCCAGGGCCTTGGAGTAGTTGATTCCCTTCTCCATGCCATACTGAGTCTCATGGGCGTAGAGGGACTCGATGCCCCGGCCCATGTCGATGCGGGAATGGAGGGTGGACATCCGCCGGTCCTTGGTGCGCTCTTCAAGTTCGCCCTTCTTCTCCAGCATGTATTTGAACGTGTAGCCGTGGAGATAGACGCTGTGGGCCGGATCGCCGGTGTTTTCGTGGCACTGGAGCCAGTTGCAGTCCAGCACGGAGATTCCGATCTGGCGGATGGCGTTGGGCATGACAAACAGGTCCCAGGGCGGCAGCAGGGGTACTGGTGTGGGGCCCATGTAGGCCCAAACCAGCCCCCCCATCTCCTGCACCGGGTAGGCAGCGATATTGACCCGGTCCTTCAGTTTGTTGGTGGGCGACTCCAGGGGCATGTCGATACACTGGCCGTCGGGGGCAAATTCCCACCCATGGTAGCAGCAGCGCAGACCATCTTCGTCGGGGATGCCGTATTTCATCATGGCCATGCGGTGGGGGCAGCGTTCGCCGACCAGGCCCAACTTGCCCTTACTGGTGATGAAGAGGACTAGGTCCTCGCCCAAAATCCGAATGGGCATCACGTCCTTTTCCTTGAGTTCGGACAGCGGCCGTACCGGGATCCAGTAGCGGCGCATGAGCTCGCCCATGGGTGTTCCGGGGCCCACCTTTGTCAGTCGTTCATTCTCTTCGGCGGTCAGCATTATGACCCTCTCCATCTCGCGCTTAAGTGGCGGTCGCAGGCGCGGTTCAACCGCGCTTTTTGCTTTGGCAGATAGTATATATCAGATTCCAGCAATGCAAAAAACCGGCCGGATGCGACATCAGGCCGGTTTCGGGATTCACGGAATTGGGTCTATCTGGCGGTGAAGGTGGTTTCCTCTCCATTCACCGACACTGTGTAGACGCGGCCCGCTTCCAGGTTTTCACCCAGGGGGATCTCCGTCAGCATGGCGGAGAGGTCCCGGGTGCAGGGCACATCGTCGGCGGCCACCTCCCGGTGTGTGACAGTGATCTCGACGCACTCCGCGAACCGACGGTTGATGCTGTAGCCGTTGAAGCTGGAGCTGCTGCTGCCCTTGGGCAGGCGGGAGACAACACTCACGACAGGCCCTGCTTCCCCCTCGGCGACGGTTACCTCCTCAAAGGGAGCCTCTTTCTCCACCATGACCCGGCCGTCAGAGGGGACGGTGAAGAAGTTGGTGAGGTCGCCGTTGATGGTCACTGTATACGCTTCACCAGCCATCAGGCCGCCGCCCAACACAACTTCGCTGTCGAAGTAACCGTAGATGGCAGTGCAGGCGATGGGCCCATTGGGATTCGGCATGAGGTTCGTTACATCAACCTGAAACTCGCTGCCAACCCGCGCCACGTGGATGGCGCTGAACTGGGCGCACCCGCTGAGCAGTCCGGAAGTAACTTTCAGGACGTACTCTCCGCCGGGTTCCCCGGGAGCCACGACCGCTGTATCCTCGATGGGCGCCAGGGTTTCCACAGTCGCCGGCCCATCCTTGGGAAAGGTCTCCCCGCCCCCGTTGACCGCTACGACGAAGGGCTTGTCTCCGGTGTAATCTCCGCCCAAGGGAATCTCGGTCACCAACACCGGCAGGTCGGCGGTACAAGGGATGTTGGACTCCGTAACCTCGGCGTGAGTGATCTTGACCTCAACCTGGCCCTCGAACCGCCGGTTGACCTGATAGGCGTTGGACCTGGAGCAGGAGCTGCCCTTGGGCAGCCTGGAAACAACGGCGAGCACGAAACCGCCATCCCCTTCCACAACTTCAATCGACTCGACGGAAGACTCCTTTTCCACCATTGCCAGGTCGGCGGCGCCCCGAGGTGTGAATACATAGGTAAGGTCGTCATTGACCGCCACGGTGTATTCTTCGCCAGGAATCAGTCCGCTGCCCAGTCCTATTTCGCTCTAGTGGTATCCATATATCTCGGTGCAGGCGATGAGTTCGCCGGGAGCGGGCATCAGGTTGGTGACCGAGACGTTGAAACCGTCGCCGGCCGGCTCGCTCTTTATCCCGTCAAATACAGCGCAGCCGTTGGGCAGTCCGGATGTGATCTTCAGGACATATTCACCGTCCACTGTTTCCGGTGGTACGACCGCCAAATCTTCAATGGGCGCCGGGGTCTGTACCATGGCCGGCGGGGCGCTCTTGATGGGGGTGCTGTTCACCGGGGGCTGGGTGCCGGCCCGTCCGTTGCCGTTGTCCCCACAGGCAACCGCCGCCAACAGGGCAATTGCCATGACCAAGAGCGTCATCAGTTCAATTCTCTCTTTCAATGCCGTCCTCCGTTCTGCCTTCGAATGTTCGTCCCTTCTCACTACATGACGGATTCCGCAACAAAAAAGTTCCACTAGCCGGGGGGCATCTTGATATATACTACGTTACCAATCTGAGACCCGCCTGATTCAACTGCGCTATCTCGTGGCCGGCCCGGCGGGACGGAGGTGCCCAATTGACCAGACCGAGGGAAGCCCTCGTTGACCCGCTGGACGCTTTCTGCAAGGACACCGACGCCTATGTGGCGGGACGGATCGGCGGGGTGCTATCCAGTTTGACCTTCGCCGCCAAGGACATCTTCGACGTGGCGGGGTACGTTACCGGCGGGGGGAACCCGGACTGGAAGGCCACCCACCAAGAGGCGGAGCGAAATGCCTGGGTGGTGCAGACCCTGGTCAACGCCGGTGCGTCCATGGTGGGGAAGACCCACACCGACGAGTTGACCAGGGGTATCTTGGGCGAAAACGCCCACTACGGCACGCCCATCAACCCCAAGGCCCCCGGACGGGTGCCGGGCGGTTCTTCCTGCGGGTCCGCGGCGGCGGTGGCCGGCGGTCTGGTCACCTTTGCCCTGGGCTCGGACACCGGCGGCTCCGTGCGCATCCCAGCCAGTTTTTGCGGGCTGTACGGGCTTCGTCCCACCCACGGGCGGATCCCCCTGGATGGGATCCTGATGCAGGCGCCCAGTTACGACACCATCGGCTGGTTCACCAGGGACGCCGAGACATACGCCCGGGTTGGTGAGGTCCTGTTTCAAACTCAGATCCCGGCCGCGACCTCCAGCCGGATAGTAATTGCGGAGGACGCCTTCGACGAGGCGGACGAGATGGTCAGGGACGCCCTCCTGACCCTGGCCGAGAAGGTGGCGGCGTTGGCAAGGAGTTCCACCACAGAGCGCCTGTCTCCCAACGGGCTGGCCGAATGGGCGCCCCAGCAGAACGTCCTCCAGTCCCAGGAGGCCTGGGACTCAGTCAAGGACTGGGTGGACCGGGTCAACCCCAGGTTCAGTTATTGGGTGAGCGAGCGGTACCACTTCGCCGTATCTTTAACCAAAACCGATGTGGAAGAGGCGGCGGTGATGCGTGAGCAGATACGGAGACGCATGGACGAAGTGTTCGCAGACGGCGGTTTCGTGTGCCTGCCCACCGCCGTATGTCCCGCTCCTTTGAGGGGCGAACCGACTTCCCAAAAGAAGGACATACAGGCGCGGCTGGCCCGGCTCACCTGCATCGCCGGCACAACTGGGCGCCCCCAACTGAGTCTGCCCCTGGGCGAGGTCAACGGTCTGCCCGTGGGCCTTTCCCTGATGGGGGACCACGGCTCAGACGAAGAACTGATCGGGTTCGCCAGGACCATCGAAAAAGAATTGGCTGGATAGACCGAAAGGGACCTTTCCGGACCAACGAAAAATAATTGAACGGCCAGAGAAGCCGGAGTAGGAGTTAGATAGCCATGGCCCATGAGGTAAACGGAGTGGTCGCAGAGGCCAAAGGCGCGCCGGTGAAGCTGACACCCATCCTGGTTCCCGATCCGGGCCCCAGCGAGGCGTTGGTGCGCATCAAAGCCTGCGGTGTCTGCCACACAGACCTCCACTACCGCGAAGGGGCCATCAACGATGAGTTCCCCTTCCTGCTGGGCCACGAGGCCTCTGGCACGGTGGAGTCGGTGGGCGAGGGTGTGACCAACGTGGCCCCTGGCGACTTTGTCATAATCGCCTGGCGTGCGCCCTGCGGAACCTGCCGCTCCTGTCAGCGCGGGGCTCCCTGGTACTGCTTCGCCAGCCGCAACGCCTCCCAACCCATGACGCTGACCGACGGCACTCCCCTGTCGCCGGCGCTGGGCATCGGCGCCTTCGCCGAACTGAGCCTGGTGGACGCCGGGCAGGCGGTGAAGATATCCCCCCAGGCGAGCCCCGAAGCCGCCGGGCTGGTGGGCTGCGGCATCATGGCCGGTCTGGGCGCGGCCATGAACACCGGCAACGTGGGCCGGGGCGACTCGGTGGCGGTCTTCGGCTGCGGCGGCGTCGGCGACGCGGCCATCGCCGGGGCCAGGCTGGCTGGCGCCCACACCATCATCGGAGTGGACATCGACGACCGGAAGCTGGGCTGGGCCAAGGAGTTTGGCGCGACCCACACCGTCAACTCGTCCTCCGCCGACCCGGTGGAGGAGATACGCAAACTGACCGGGGGAAATGGGGTGGACGTGGCCATCGAGGCCGTGGGCAATCCCCTTACATACGAACAGGCTTTCTATGCCCGCGACCACGCCGGCACGGTGGTCCTGGTGGGCGTGCCCAGTCCAGACATGAAGCTTGAACTTCCCCTGCTGGAGGTGTTCGGGCGGGGCGGGAGCCTGAAATCGTCCTGGTACGGTGACTGCCTGCCATCCAGGGACTTCCCCATGCTCATCGACCTGTACTTGCAGGGCCGCCTGGACCTGCAACGCTTCGTCACCGAGACCATCGGCATCGGCGACGTGGAAGAAGCCTTCCACAAGATGGAGCGGGGCGAGGTGCTGCGCTCGGTGGTGGCCTTCTAAAAGAGATCCTTTACCCAGGCAACTCCGCTGCCCAATCTCATGGCGGTTGAAGCGCCGATCTCGCGCGTCCGCTGCTTGAGGGTTTCCACATGTTCGGCCGCCTGCTCCCAGGGGACCTTGGTCTTCCAGCCGGCCGGCTCGTTGAGCACTGTGAGGAACCCGCTCAGGCGAAACCAGAAGATCATGAAACGGTAGGCCGGCAGCACAGCTACCAGCCACCAGTGCTACTTTACTCTGGCCCTCGTATCACCCCGGACCAGCAAGTAGCAGGTGAACATGGTCATGCCTTCCACCACCATTGAGCACGCGTACATCAGCATCGTTGCCAAGACCACCAGCGGCAGGGCATATCCAAATAGCCACATCATGGACAGGACAAAGGTCCAGACCACCCGGGGAAAGGCCAGGGTATGGTCGATGATCAGCGTGCGGGCGGGCGCCATCCCCAAGAAACTGAACAGGTTCTTGATCAGAGCTTCGGGGTTGCAGGCGGCCACCTCAAGCTCGCCCCGCTGCCAGCGCACCCGTTGGGAGTAGACCGAAGCCAGGGAATGGGACGATTCCACGTATGCCACCGCGTCCGCGAGGCAGGCCACTCCGGCATCCGGGAATCTCTCGCGGATAACGAAGGTGATATCTGTGTCCTCGAAGACCGTGCGGTTCGTGTACTGGGGCAGGTTCAGCAGCAGCTCGCGGCGGAAGAAAGAGAATGCCCCGGCCAGCGTGAAGATGCTGTTGGCCACGGTCTGGTAATGGTGTCCCACACGGAAGGCCATCAGGTACTCTATGAACTCACATTCCTGCAGCATGTAACGGAAGGGGCTCTTCTCCTTCCCGTCGTCCGGGGCAAGCACAATGGCCCCGGTGGCTGCGACCAGATTAGGGTCGGCCCGGAATGCTTTGACCATGTTGGCCAGGGGGGACGGGTTCAGTGACACGTCCGCGTCCACATTCGCGATGAATTCCCCGGTGGCCATGTGGATTCCGGCGTTCAGTGCCCAGCGTTTGCCCTTGGCTGGCATGGATATCCAATGCAATGCCCCAGGGTGTTCAGAAGCTGCTGCTGGAGGTAGTTTCGCTCCGTCTCGTCGGTGCTCCCGTTGTCCACCACAATGACCTCTATCTGTTTGGGCGGGAAGGTCTGCTTGCGTAGAGACTGGACCGCGTTGGCCAGGCTGTCGGCGCCGTTATAAACGGGGTTCACGATGCTAATCCTGGGATAATTTGTCAGCTGGTAGCCCATCCACTCGCTGCGGAACTTCTTACACTCGTTGATCCAGACCCCAACCAGACCCGCGAAGGCGGCGGTGGCGTCGAAGAGGATGGGCACCAGAAGCCAGATGCGTAACCAACACCCCCAGTCACCTATTTCCCTCTAATTCGACCTCTTCCAGGTTTCCAGCAGGCCGCCGGGCCGAGATAAACGCGTGATAGAGGATGGATCCCATGCCCTATGACGAAAACTGGCCGAGCGCGTCCGCGCGGTACTCCGGTTCGAGCCCGGCTACACCGAGAAAAAGATATTCGGCGGTGCATGCTTCTTGGTCGGTGGAAATATGGCCGTGGGCGTGACCGGCTCGGACCTGATGGTCCGCCCGGGCCCGGAAAAGTTCGAGGACGCCCTCACCCGGCCCAACGCCCGGCCCATGGACTTCACCGGACACCCCATGAAGGGGTTTGTATTTGTCGAGGCAGAGGGCATCGCCACGGACTCATCCCTGGCCGACTGGGTCGAGCGCGGCGCCTCTTTCTCCAAGTCCCTGCTGGCCAAGTAACCCTCTAACGCGCCGCTGTCCGGTGCTATACTGGCCCCACCTTGGCGGGCTGCTTGCCCGCCCATTTGTGAGTGAGGCGATATGGACTACGGCGCAATGATGTTCTCGACCGACTATTCCATCCGTCCGGATGACTTGGCCAAAATGCTGGAGGACCGGGGGTTTGAGTCCATGTGGGTACCGGAGCATACCCACATCCCCGCCAGCCGCATCAGTCCCTGGCCCGGCGGGCCCGAACTACCCAGGGACTATTGGCACACCCTGGACCCATTCGTGGCCCTCACCGCCGCCGCTAGCGTGACCAAAAACATCAATCTGGGCACCGGTATCTGTCTCATGATCGAGCGCGACCCCATCGTGACGGCCAAGGAAATCGCCAGCCTGGACATGCTCTCTGGAGGCCGATTCATCTTCGGCATCGGAGGCGGCTGGAACGCCGAGGAGATGGAAGACCACGGGACCAATTTCCGGCGGCGCTGGCGGATACTCCGCGAGAATATCCTGGCCATGAAAGAGATATGGACCCAAGAGGAGGCCGAATTCCACGGCAACCACGTGGATTTCGACAAGATGTGGGCCTACCCCAAACCGGTACAGCGGCCCCACCCGCCCATCCTCATGGGCGGAGACGGCCCCACCACCTTCGACCGGGTGGTGGAGTACTGCGACGGCTGGATGCCCATCGGAGGCCGTGGCGGAGGGGCCAGCCTGGGCGAGAAGATCGTGCTGCTGAAGAAACAGGCGGAGGAGGCTGGCAGAGACCCCAATTCTCTGAACATCACCAGTTTCGGCGTCCGGCCCGACCCGGAACTGATCGGCCGTCTGCGGGACGCCGGCGTGGACCGGGTGATCTTCTCCCTGCCTTCGGAAGAGCGAGACAAGGTCACACCCATCATTGACGAGTGCGCCAGGCTGATCTCCTGACCACCCGGCACTACGATAAACAGGGTCCCGCCTGTTGGACACAGTCCTGACAGGCGGGCCTCAGTCTTTTCTGAGCCATCTTTGGCCAGTCAAACTGGGCTGCCCGGTGGGCCATTCAGCCCACACAACATGACCCGGGTACAACTTGGGTTATGTCTTGTCAGCGTTTAGTCTAGTATCTGCGTTTCTGACATTGCAGAAGCCCGCCTAAATACTGGACAAACCGCCCCCTCCTCCGGGGTTTTACGATCGCCCTCCCGCGAAACGCTCCCCCAGTCTCTCCAGCCGGGGGCGCAATCATTCTCCTGGTCCAGCCCTATTCGCTTATCCGACGGGACAAGGGAAGAACGGCGAATATGACCGCGGCAAGGGCAAAGAGACCGGCGATGTAGTACAGGCCCACCTCGAAGCCGGCAACCTCATAGATGGCCCCCGCTATCAGCGATGAAGTCGCCGCCATGAGGAAGCTGGCGAAGGACACCACTCCCAGACCGGTGGTCGCTACCTCGCGCCCGACCACGTCGAATACGGCGGCGGTGAGAATGGGCTGGTCCGGGTACAAAAAGAGTCCCAATAGCCCAATGGCGATGGTGAGTGTTATACCGTCGTCAAACACTATCAGCGCCAAAGACATCACACAGGACCAGGCGAGCCCGGGCACGAGGAGCTGTTTCCGCCCGAACCTGTCGGACAGATATCCGGCCGCCGGCTTGGCCAGCAGCCCCACCGCGATCAGCATTCCGATGTGGAAGCCGCGGTTGAAAACCCCCAGGTCCAGGTCGTTGCCCAGGTACAGGGGGAGCAGGGTCACCAACGCCACCAGGGCCATGGAGCGGAGACCGCGAACGATGGTCAATCCCCATAAAACGTTGCTCTTCAGCAGGGTCTTGGTCATGGCGACGCGCCCGGCCAGGTCCAGTTCCTTGCTGGCTTCGTATTTCACGTCGCCAATGTTACGGAACGCCCAGACAGCCATGAATCCCATGAATATGGGCGCCACCGCGTAGACGCTGAGAATTCCCCGCCAGCCCAGTACCAAGAGGAGCGCTCCGGTGATCAGCGGGCCGGCCACGTCGCCGATACTGCCGCCGACACCGTGGAAGGCCAGCATGGTCCCCCTCCGTTCGGCAAAATGGTGGGAAAGCGAAGCCGCGGCGGGCAGATGCCATAGGGAGTGGGAGATGGCCACCACAGCCACTCCCAAGAGCAGAAGCGGATACGCGGGGGAGATTCCCATGAGCAGCGAGCCCAGGCCCGATGCCCCGACACATACCGCCAGAAGCGGCCCCCACCAACGGCGCACCACATCCACCACAACTCCGCCTGGCAACGCCACCAAGCCGGAGGCCAGTTCCCGCATGGTCAGAATGCCGCCCACTCCCACACCGTTCAGGCCAAAGGTCCGCTGAATCTCCGGCAGCACCACCACGAAGCTCTGCAGGATCCAGTGGAAGGCCACGTGGCCGGTGGCCAGGGCCGTCACCATCACCCGGGCCGTCAGCCGCACATCTTTGGTCGCGCCGGAGGCCGCATCAATACTTGCCATCGTTATTCTCTGCTGGTTTGGATCGGGAGAGTTGATGGGATCGGATCAGAGTTGAGTATACCCAGCAGGGAAAGTACAATCTGGCGGTATCCTGCCAAGAAATACCTGAAACAACACAACATATGGACGCTGTACACGACGCATTTGGCGAAGAAATCGACCGCGATGTAGTGGTGCGGGCTTCGGAGTATCCCGGTGGCTACCGCTCGGACCGCCACTGCCACGGCAGAGCGCAACTGGTCTATGCCTGCGCCGGCGTGGTGAAGGTCACCGCCGATACCGGCAGCTGGGTGGTGCCTCAACACCGGGGCGTATGGATACCGGCCAAGACCGAGCACCAGATCTAGTCTTCCGGACCCGTTTCCATGCGGAGCGTGTACGTGCGGGAAAACTCAGTGGATGGGCTACCCCAAGAGTGCGGGGTTGTCGCGGTTTCTCCCCTGTTACGGGAGCTTATCCTGGGAGCGGTTGATTCCCCAAAGCTCTACGAGCCGGCGAGCCGGACTGGCAGGATCATGGACCTGATCTTGGACGAGGTCCGCCGTCTCCCGGTCGAGCCTCTTCACCTGCCTGAGCCGTGGGCCCCCAGGGCTCGTCAGATCACCACGGCCCTCCGAGAACACCCCGAGAACTCAACGACCCTTGAGGACTGGGGACCTGTTGTGGGAGCCAGCCCCAGGACTTTGGCCCGGCTGTTTTTGGCTGAGACAGGAATGACTTTCCGACATTGGCAACGGCAGGCCAGGTTATTGGAAAGGCTGATGCGTCTGGCTTCGGGAGAGCCCGTCACAACCGTGGCGTTGGAAGTGGGCTACGAGAATCCCAGCGCCTTCATCTCCATGTTTCGCCGCTCCCTTGGCGTGACACCCGGTAAATATTTTTCCACCGACGACTAACCGGACGGCCGATCGACCGCCACTCGGCCTCGCGCGAACATCCCGCGCTTCCGCACAGGTTTACTTTCCAGTCTCATCTCCGGACGCGATTTATGTTGCGGTAACAACTCACGGGACCCACGTCCACTGGGAGAAACAAAATGACCACCACCAACCCGAACTCTGTCCTTTCCGATGCCCTTTTGCAGCGCTGCATGGAAAACGACCGGGACAACAAGTTCTTCGAGGAGTTGAAAGAGGCGGGTTACATGCTGGCGGCGGTGCCCAAGGAGTTGGGCGGCCTATGGATGAATCTGGCCGAGGTCTGCCAGGAGCAGCGGCGTCTGGCCTACCACGCCGCTGCTACCGCTCTGGCCGCGAACATGCACTTCTATTGGACCGGCCTCGCCGCAGATGTTTGGCGCCGCGGTGACACGTCCACCGAATGGATGTTGAAGGCCGCCGCCAACGGCGATATCTTTGCCACCGGGCACGGCGAGGGCGGCAACGACCTGCCGTTGTTGCTCTCCAGCACCAACGCGGAAAAATCGGACGGCGGCTACAAATTCACCGGCCACAAGATGTTCGACAGCCTGAGTCCGGTCTGGACGTTCCTGGGCATACATGGCATGGATTCCTCTGATCGCAACGCCCCCAAAATCGTCCACGCATTCATGCCCCGGAACAGCGACGGGTACAGGATTTAGGAGACCTGGGACACTGTGGGCATGAGGGCCACCCAAAGCCAGGACACCATTCTCTAAGGCGCGTTCGTGTCCGATGAGTACATCACCAGGGTTGTTGACGCCGGGGCCGGTGGCGCGGACCTGTTTGTCTTGGGCATCTTCGCCTGGGCACTCCTGCGGTTCTCCAACGTCTATTACGGCAATGCCCAGCTCGTCCTGGGCGAGACCATCGCGGCGGTCCAAACCAAGAAGTCGATGGCCATTAGCCGCGCCATGGCCTACCACCCAGAGGTGCAGCACGCAATCGCAGAGATGGTCATCGAGATGGAGGCCGTAGGGGCCTACATCTACTGCACCGCCGAGGACTGGGCCAACGGCGTTGACCACTGCCACAACTGGCCCTGAAGTTGACGGCTACCAAGCGCCACGCCGCCAAAGGCACCTGGCGGGTGGTCGACGCGACCATGGGTGGGTTCAGCATCTTCAAAAAGAGCGGGTTCGAGCGGCTCTGGCGCGAAGCCCGGTTGGCCAGGATTCACCCAGCCAACAACGCTCTCACCATGGAATTCGTCGGCAAGACCGCCTTGGGCGTCAACCCGGACGAGACTCCCCGTTGGGGATAACATTCCATCGATATCCCCGGCGGTATCCCCAGCGTTAGTCGAGAAACGTAAAAAGGCCCCGGGTCGGAATGACCCAGGGCCTTTTTGAATTCCCGTGATGCCCGAAAACTACAGATCTTCTGCAGGCAGGTAGGCGTTGGGAACGATGGCGCTCCCCTGCCCAACGCCCGTGGTGTCGCCCCGCTGGTTCTTGACCCCGATGTCCACGGACACCTTGCTACCGTTGGCCTCCCGGCTGGTGCCGCTGACCGTGCCGGAGAATGTGATGGTGTCGCCGGGGCGCACCGGCCGCAGGAAACGCAGGTCGACCACGCCCGTGTGGTCGAAGACGTCGGCGCCGAAGTGGCGGCGCATCATCTCGATGGCGAAGGTTAGGGACATGCGGCCCGACGCCACGGTGCCCTTGGTACCCAGCACCTCCTTGGCCGAATGTTCGTCGGTGAACTGGGAAGGCCCGGTATTGCCGGCGCTGCCCTCAAACAGGTTGATAGCCTCCTGGGTCATCTCCTTGACCAGGGGCGTTATCTCGTCGCCCTCTTTGTAGCCTCTGATTACCCGCCCCATTTCTTGCCCACCTCCGACGGCTGCTTCAGCTCGTGGGTGATAACCCGGTCGATGAGCCGGCCGTCCTCGTCCACCGAGACAGCCTCTGTGACGATGTAGTTCTTGCCCCGCCGCAGGTACTTGTCGGCGATCCAAGCGGTCACCGTCAATTTCTTGCCGGCCACGGGGGAGTTGTAGCAGTGGAAGGCGCAGCGGGCATTGACCGACCCGGCATCGGTGTACTTGGCGTTGTACTGGCGCACGTCCACCTTGTGGGCGATGGTGGGGAAACTGGCCTCCGGGTCCATTACCCCTTTCCTGTAGGTATCTATCATTTCCTGGGTGAGCACGTATTCGAACTTCTCGAAGGTCTCGCCGACCTCCAAAGCGTCCCAGTCGAGCTCAATACGGTTGTCAACCTCGGCCATATCTGAGTCCGTCCTAATCGAGAATCTGCCCGCCCGTCACGGGCAGGATTCTAGCATTATACATATGAAGAACCACCGGTGAAGAACCACCGGCGGACCGCGAAAGAGGCCCCTTGGGTCTTCTGGTATGATGCCGAAACGGTTGGCTAAGGTGCCGTGCCTGGCAGCGGCGAAGATCCAAGGTTCCCAAGTCGATCTGATGATACTAAGTCGGGATTTTGATCCGTAAGTCTTATTGGATACGTAGCAATATAAGGAGCGCCGACCTGGACTTAGCGGGCGTTCCAGTCGCTGGACTGGGACAAGCCGGGCGGTGACTTCGTCGCCGATGCAAGCAGTACCGTCACCGTGAAAGGCGCCGGCAGTTACACCTGGGAGTCGACCGACCGATTGGTCACCGACGTTCAGGGCTGGCTGGACGACCCGGCGGGCAACATCGGTTGGCTGCTATTGGGCGACGAGTCCCAGTCCCGGTCCGCCAAGAGGTTCGACAGCCGAAACCACGACACGGAGCAAAACCGGCCGGTCCTGGTGGTGAATTACGTCGCCTAACCCGTGGCAGTCAGGGCCTGGCTAGACCGAGGTTGTCGCGCAGGGTGCCCGGGGTATAGTCGCTACGGAACAGGCCGCGGCGCTGTAGTTCGGGCACCACCAGGTCTACGAAGTCCCGGTAGGCGCCGGGCATATGGGTGGCGGCCAGCACGAACCCGTCACAGGCACCGGCCTGGAACCAGGCTTCCATCTGGTCGGCGACCAGGGCCGGCGTGCCGGTGAATAAGGGCAGCTCCCGCAGGGTGCCCCGGCCCGACCACTGGATGAAGTCGTTTACGCTGGGGTTCTTGGTGCCGCTGAGCTGGATCACCCGGTCGAGGAAACCCCGCAGTCCGGTCATGGATGCCAAGGTCTCGTCGGAGAGGGGTTGGTCCACGGGGTGTTGGGAGAAGTCGTAGTTGAAGACCTCGGAGAGCAGGGCAAGGGAATCCACCCGCTCGGCCAGGTCCTCGATCTGCCGCAGTTTTTCGGCCGCCTTCTCCTCGGTCTCGTCAACCACCACGTAGACCGCCGGGGCCACCTTCACTGATTCGGGGTCCCGTCCTTCGGACTCCGCCCTCCCGCGCAGGTCGTCCCGGTAGGCCTTGCAGGCCTCGGGAGTGGGGTAGATCACAAAGAGCAGATCACCCCAGCGGGAGGCGAACTGGCGGCCCCGTTCGGACTGGCCCGCTTGCACCAGCACCGGGTGCCCCTGGGGCGGCCTGGGGACGGTCAGCGGGCCGCGCACCTGGAAGTACTCCCCTTCGTGATCCACCCGGTGTACCTTACTGGCATCGGCAAACCGGCCCGAGTCCTTGTCCAGCAGGACGGCCCCGTCCTCCCATGAGTCCCACAGGTCAAAGGCGGCGCGCATGAACTCGTCAGCCACGTCGTAGCGGTCGTCGTGGCCCTGGTGCTCGGAGACGCCGAAGTTCTGGGCCTCGGAGTCGTTCAGTGACGTGACCACGTTCCAGGCGACCCGGCCCTGGGTGAAATGGTCCAGGGAGGCGAACAAACGGGCGACGTGGAAGGGCGAATAGTAGGTGGTCGAATAAGTGGCCCCCAGGCCCAGATGCTGGGTGGCCAGCCCCATGGCAGTGATGATTGGGACCAGGTCCAGCTTCACCACCCGGACGCCGTTCTCCACTGCCTCGGCGAAGGAGTCCCCCAGCCGAGAGGGCATGGCCAGGCGGTCGTCGATGAAAACCAGGTGGAACTTGCCCCGTTCCAGGGTCTCGGCGATGTCCTGGTAAAAACGCAGGTCCAGGAACTCTGGCGCAGTCTCGGGATGCCGCCAGGAGCCGGTGTAGTTGGAGCAGTTGGAGGCCTGTAGAAAGGCCACCAACAGCATCTGCTTTTCGTTGTTATCAGCCATGACAGCGGACCTTTGGTATCAGATTGCCCCCACACTGGACACGGCAGCCGCCCGGGGCGGGCGGACCGGCACTCTGGCCGTCAGCACGATCAGGCTGCAAGCGAGGGCCAAACCGCCGAAGAGTAGAAATACTAAGGTGTAACTGCCCCGGGAATCGAACAGCACTCCGGCCAGCAGCGGACCGGCAGACTGGCCGATAAGCACTCCCGTTTCACCGATGCCCCGAATCCTCCCCAGGGCGTTCCTACCGAAGTAATTAGCATACATCACCGAGATTATGACGTTGGAACCGGCGGACACACAGCCGATCAACGCCGCAGCGCCGAAAGCTCCTGCAACGGTGCTCACGGTGAGCAGGTATAGAGTGCTGACACCCAGGATCAAGAAAACGATGGCATAGGCGAAGCGGGCCTCCATCTTCTCCAGTATCCAACCCCAAATGACACTTCCGCAGGCGGATATCAGCCAGCTGAAGCTGATGGCCACCGCCGCGAGGGTCAGGGTCAGGCCCTTGTCCCGGTAGTAGGCGCCGATGTGCACGTTGGTCCCAGTATTCACGGCGAACATGGCCATGCCCATGAAGAACAGTATCCAGAACGCTTTGGACCTGAGGGTCTCGGCCAATGTCCAGGAATCGTCATCCGCCATCTTCTCCGCTAGCTGGGGTTCATGTTCGTTGCCTGTTATCGCCGGTTCCGGGTCGTTGTCGGGGCGCAGGCCAATGTCCTCCGGCCGTTCAGCCACCAGGAACAACGATGGCGCCACGGACACGGCAAATACCACAAGACCCAGACTGAGCCAGGCTGCCTTGGTGCCGAAATGCTCAATCATCAACGCCGTTTGCATGGTGAAAACCAGACCGCCGACGGCCCCGCAGAGGAAGATTATTCCTATGGCGCGGCCCCGTTTCCGGATGAACCAGCGGGAGGTCACGGTACTGGCCCCGATGGGAGCAGGGGTGTGGAAAATCACCCGGGCGGTGGCGAAGGCGACGTAGAAGGTGACCGGGACCGTGGCCCAGGCCATTGAGGTCATGGAGAGTCCCAGGACCACCATGCTGATGGCCAGCACCGTCCGCACTCCGTACCGGTCGATGGCCCAACCGATGGCCGGCGACAGGACGAGGGCCGCCAGGGCGCCGGCGCTCACCGCACCACTGATGAGTGTGCGGCTCCAACCCAGCTCCTGGGACATGGGGTAAATGAAAAGGGTTAGGGTGGTGATGTTGGGCGCCATCCGGGCGAAGACGGCCGTACCGGAGGCTCCGACCACCACCCAGCCATAATAGAAGGGGAATACGTTTTTGAGTCTACTTGCTAAAAGCAAGGTTGTTTTCTCTTGTTGCGCCTGGGTGTCCTAGGTTCCGCCCACGGCTTGTTGGCTCCGCTTCACAGGCTTCCGTGCCTTTGACACTAGGATACTGCATCCCAGGGCCAGGCCGACGAATACGATGAAAATGGTCGTGTAGTCTCCCTGCAGGTCGAAGAGCAGCCCGGCGATGATTGGACCCGTTGCCTGGCCGAGCAGCACACCGACTTCGCCCAGGCCCCTGATTTTACCCAAAGAGTCGCGGCCAAAGTAGTCGGCAAACATGATCGCCGGCAGCACGTTAGACCCCGACGAGACGATCCCAAACAGGGCGGCGGCCACGAACACACCGGCGGGCCCGGTCACAAATATCAGGTAGAGAGTGCTCCCCGCCTGAACGAAGAACATGCCTGAATAGGCGTAACGGATATCCATGCGGTCGCAGACCCAACCCCAAATAACACTGCCCACCGCCGATACTACCCAACTGAGGCTCACCGCCAGGGCGGCGTCGGTTGGGCCCAGTCCCACGTCTCTGAAATAGGCCCCCATGTGAACGCCGATGCTGGTATGCACGAAGAAAATGGCGAAGCCAAAGAACACCAGCAGCCAAAAGGTCTTGGTGTGGACCGCCTCACCGAACGACCAGGAAATATCATCGAAGCGGGACGGTTGCCCTCCGGCAACAGCGGCCGGCGGCTGGGGGATACTTTCTGAGGATGGTCCAGGAGCCGGTGAGAGGCCGTCGGGCAGAAGACCCACATCCTCTGGACGCTCGGCCACGAGAAACAGGGACGGCGCGACGGATGTCACCAGCAGCATGACTCCGATGGTGATCCAGGTGGCCTTCAACCCGTAGCTGTCCACCACCAGTGACGCCAACATGGTGAATACAATCCCCCCCACCGCTCCGAAAACGAAAACCACCCCGATGGCCCGGCCCCGCTTCCTGATGAACCAGCGTGAGGCCACCGTGCTGGCGCCGTTGGGGGCGGAGGTGTGGAATACCACCCTGGCCGCGGCGAAGGCGACGTAGAAGGTCACGGGAATCACGGCCCAGGCCAAAGACAGCATGGCAGCACTGAGACCCAGGACGCTGATCACCAATACGGGCCGGGCGCCGAACCGGTCGATCGCCCAACCGACCACCGGGGATAGCACCAAAGAAGCGATGGCGCCAGCGCTGACCGCACCTGAGATGACAGTACGGTTCCAGCCCAACTCCTGGGACATCGGATAGATCAGGACGGTCAGCGTGGTGATGGCCGGGGCCATGCGGGCGAAAACAACCGTGCTCGCCGCACCGACCACAACCCACCCGTAGTAAAAGGGGAATGTATCCCGTAAACGGGACGCAAGAAGCATCTAAAAACCCTGTCGCCCGGCAGATCCGAGGGGATGGGAAGAACCAGTCTGGGGCTTGGGCGTTTATATTACACGCAATCTCAACAGGACAGGACGAACGGTCACGCCAAGATTGACTGAGAGATTGATTGATTAATATAATGAGGCGCCCAAAAGACGCCCCGGCAAAGCCTATATTTAGTGGCCGTCCAGTACCGGCACGGCCCCGGAACCATACCCAGGTCCACACGTAGACCCACTAGGGAGGAACGGCCCATGGTCCAAGAACAGGCAGCACTGCTAAGACCCGAAACGTTGGTGGCCGAGTTCAAAAAGAACGGCGTCACCCACATCGTCACCATCCCCGACAGCGAAACCAATTACCTCTATGAATTAATGAAGCAGCAGGACTGGCTGGACATCGTCCCCACCTCCCGCGAGGGTGAGACCTTCGCCATCGCCCTGGGACTGATCGTCGGCGGCAAGGTGCCGGTCTGTGTCATCCAGAACACCGGCATGATGGAGTCCGGCGATTCCATCCGGGGCATGGCCCTGGACGCCGGGTTCCCCATGGTTATGATGATCGGCTACCGGGGCTGGACCCGCCACGGCCTGGTCACCGACTCCGCTGCCAAATACACCGAGACTTTCCTGCACGCCATGGGAATCAACTACTACCTGGTGGAGCAGGAAGGCGACGCCGACCGCATCTCCCTGGCATTCAAAGAAGCCCGGGAACAGAGCCGGCCCGTTGCCGTCCTCATCGGCGACGAATACCACGGCTTCAACCGGACTTAAGCTCCCGGCTTCATCCAAGCCGTACCACCAAACAGACCAACAACGAATAAAACCTTCCGCACTGGAGGTGCACGATGTTCGACTCAGCAGATATGTTCCGGGCGTTTCAGCCGCACCGGGGCAAGGCCATAGTCTTGGTAACCGGAACGTCCGGCCGGGACTGGAGCGAAGTCTCCGAGGACAAAAGCCGGGACCTGACGCTCCAGGGAGCCATGGGGCAGACCAACTCCGCATCCCTGGGTTTCGCCCTGGCCCAGCCCGACGAGAAGGTGGTGCTCTTCGACTCCGAAGGCGCATTGCAGATGAACATGGGCGTCCTGGGGACCATCGCCGGTAAGAAGCCCAAGAACTTCTACCACTTCCTGATGGACAACGAATGCTACGCCACCACTGGCGGTCAGCCGGTGCCCAACGCTTCCGATATCAACTATGCCGGTATGGCCAGGGAAGCCGGTTATGCGTCCACCTTCCAGTTCGACAACCTGGAAGAGTTCACCAACAACATTGAAAGCATCATGAAGGCCGAGGGACCGGTCTTCGTGGCAATGAAGATGATTCCGAAGATCGAGAACGAGCCCATTGGCCGTCGGGTGCGCAAGCCCCAGCGTTCCAGGGCCGAGACCATAAAAGACCTGCATGCCGAGCTGGGCATCAGCGTCAACAAAGGTCCTGCATAGGTCAAAATACCCAACGGTCTTGGGAATAGATCCCCGGCTCTTATATTGACGATTAACTGGGTGGGGAATATTATTCCCAATAAGATTCGGTGCGTGAACAGGCGTGCCAGACCGAATGTCACGGAATCCGGCGCACAGCGTCGTAAACCGTAGATATCGGTGCAGAAACAGCCTTAAACCGCCGAACATTTCCCTAGGGAATTTCAACAAACTGTTGAGTCGGGAGGAAACAAATGTCTGATCAAGATATCTCTTTAATGGCCCACCTCATGCGCCGCGCCGGTTTTGGCGCTCCGTTGGAAGAGCTGCAAGCCAGAGCCGCCAAAGGATATGACGCCACCGTAGAGGAGTTACTTGACCCGGAGTCCCAGCCTCCCATGGAGCGCGACATCATGATGCGCTACAAGACGGACTGGCTCTCCCAGGCCGGCCTGGAAGGACAACAAGAAGAGTGGACCTTCCGCATGATCAACTCCAAGCGCCCGTTGCAGGAGAAGATCGCCCTCTTCTGGCACTGTGTGCTGGTCACCGGCCACGCCAAATGTGAATATCCCCGCCAGCAGTTCCTGGAGCTGGAAATGTTCCGGACCACCGGGATGAACAGCTTCCACGACCTGCTCAAGGGCCTGGCCCGCGACCCGGCAATGGTCTTCTATCTGGACAACTGCATGAGCCACAAGGGCGCCATCAATGAGAACTGGGGCCGGGAACTCCTGGAACTGTTCTCTCTGGGCGTCGGCATGGACGGCGGCTTCAACTACAGCGAGGACGACGTAAAGGAAGCGGCCCGCGCCTTCACCGGTTGGACCGTGACCAACTCCATCCCCCGCTACCCCTACGGCAAGTACGAAGCCAAGTTCATGTTCGACCCCCGCGACCATGATGACGAAGAAAAGACCTTCCTGGGCGAGACCGGCAACTTCGACGGTGACGACATCATCGACATTATCGTGAAGCAGCCGGCCACCGCCCGTTTCGTGGCCCGCCACCTCTATAACTTCTTCGTTGCCGACGACGTTCAGGTGCCCGCCTGGAAGGACACCCCTCCCCAGGACATGGCTGCCATCAAGGAACTGGAAGACGAGTACTTCCGCTCCAACTACAACATCACCTCGATGCTGCGGGTCCTCTTCAAGTCGGACTGGTTCAAGAATGCCAAGTTCGCCAAGGTGAAGAGCCCGGCGGAAACCGTGGTCGGCACCCTCAAACTGGTGGGAGACTTCAAGTTCCCCAGGCCCGGTCTGGACATGATGACCATGAACATCCGGTTCATGGGCCAGGACCTGCTGAACCCGCCCACCGTCGAGGGCTGGCACACGGGCCGTGAGTGGATCGACTCAGGTACGCTGGTTGAGCGCATCAACTTCACGGCGGACCAGGTCGGCAACACCAGCCACACCGGCGTCAAAGACATCATCAGCCGCTTGAGCAGCGTGGGACCCGTCCTGTCCGCCGAGCAATTGGTTGACGGTTGTCTGGAGAACCTGGGCGCCTATCAGTTGGCCGACGAGACCCGTAAGCAGCTGCTGGAACTGGCCGCCGGCGAAGGGGAGATTCGGACCGATTCCGAAGCCTTCCCGAACCAGGTGGCAACCATGCTCCAGTCCATTGTGGCGACCACCGAGTATCTATTCGCCTAGACCGGCCCAATAAATCGAAAATCGCTGCCCGGGTACGTTGGGACAACGGCCGGGCAGCCCCGGAGATTGAATATGACATCAACGAAGAAAGATCCGGTACTGGTTGTACTGCAGTTGGCCGGCGGGAATGACGCCCTGAACACGGTGGTCCCCTACGGCAACCCGAAATACTACGACAACCGGACCAACGTCGTGGTGCCCGAAGACCAGGTCCTTCAGATCGACGACCAGATCGGTTTCAACCCCAACATGAGTCCCATGAAGAAGCTGTATGACGAGGGTCATATGGCAATCGTCCAGGGTGTCGGCTACCCCACGGGAAGCCGGTCCCATTTCCGGTCCATGGACATCTGGCACACCTGCGAACCGGCAAAGGTCGGCGACGAAGGCTGGCTGGGACGCGTGGTCCGGGACCTGGACCCCAAGGGTGAAAACGTACTTACCGCCGTTAACTTCGGCCGTGGACTTCCCAGGGCCCTGGTTGCTCCCGGCGTTGCGGCCGCATCGGTCGGAAACCTGGAGACCTACGGCGTCCTCACCGGCATCGACGATGATGACCAGCGGACCAAGGCCCTCGATGTCTTCTCCAAGGTCTACTCTCCGATGATCGGCACCGGCCCGGTCATGGACTACCTGGCCCACACCGGACTGGACGCCCTCAAGGGCGCCGATATCCTGAGCGCCGCCCCCGGTATGTATTCCTCCACCGTGGAATACGGTGCCGATACGGTGAGCCAGTACATGCGGAATATCGCCCAGACCCACATGGCTGGGTTTGGCACCAGGGTGCTGTACACCACGGCCCCCTTCAACAGCTTCGACACCCATGCCGGCCAGATGGCCGCCCACACCCGGCTCTGGACCGAGACCAGCCGGGCCGTCGGCGACTTCTATGACGACCTGAAAGAGCACAACGCCGGTGAAGACGTGCTGCTCCTGGTCTTCACCGAGTTCGGCCGCCGGGTCAAGGACAACGGTTCCGGCACCGATCACGGAGCCGGCGGACACTGCTTCATCATCGGCGACCAGGTCAAGGGCGGACTCTACGGGGAATATCCTTCCCTGGATGCCGACAAGCTGGACGACGGCGACCTGCAGTTCAACACCGATTTCCGCAGCGTCTACGCGACCATCTTGGAAGACTGGATGGGCCTGGATTCCAAACCCATCGTGAACGGCGAGTTCGAGAAGTTGGCCTTCGTCTAGGTCAGACCCTCGCATCAGCAAAATCTAACTCTCTGGGGAAGATATGACTACAGAGATTTCGCACATCAGCGTGCAATATACGAAGACCATCGGCCGTGGCGAACAGTTCGGCCCTGGCTTCAACTATCCGGTCTACGTGGCCCGGGGTAAAGAGGGCATCATGTATGTCCTATGCCGTGGTACGGAATTCCGTCCGGAGGGCGTGCGGGTAACCGTCTGCACCACCGACGAGGAATTCATCTCCACCTTCGCCAGGGGCATCAACTATCAGGGGCCCCACGAATTCAACATGGAAGACGGCTCCCTGGTCTGGCCTACCTCCATCGCGCTGGACAAGGCCGAAAACCTGTTCATCAGCGACGAGTGGCTGAACCGGATCTCCTCCTTTTCCAAGGACGGGGAGTACCTGGGCAAGTGGGAAGAGAAGACGGGCAGCGGCGACGGCGAACTGGACCGGCCTTCGGGCATGGCCTTCGACGCCGACGACAACCTGTACATCGTGGACAGCAATAACCACCGTGTCCAGAAATTCACCAAGGACGGCAAGTTCATCGCCAAGTTCGGCAGCTACGGCAGCGGCGACGGCGAGTTCAATATGCCCTGGGGCATCACCATCGACAGTCACGGCGATATCTTCATCGCGGACTGGAGAAACGACCGTATCCAGAAGTTCAGCCCCGACGGCACGTTCCTCATGAAGTTTGGGGAATCCGGTTCCGAGGAAGGTCAGTTCGACCGTCCCACCGGTGTGGCCGTGGACCGGGACGGCGTGATCTACGTCGCCGACTGGCTGAACAACCGTCTCCAGATCTTCGACGAAGACGGCAACTTTGTCGGTCTGAAGACCGGCGAGGCCGGTATCTCCAAGTGGGCCAAGGACAAGCTGGACGCCAACGCAGAGATGTGGGGCGAACGGGACCGGGCCCAAGGTCTGGAGCGCGAGAAGGACTTCTGGGGACCGACGGGCGTCACCGTCGACGACGAGGGCAACATCTTCGTGCCCGAGTCGGCCAGGAACCGCATCCAGGTCTACAAGACCCAGTCCCCGACCTTCGCTGGTCCCCGCCTGTAAGTCAGGCATCCACTTTTGGGCTGACGCAGCCCTCTAACAGCTAACCATAGGGCCTCGAAATTCGAGGCCCTATTTATCTTCAATAAACTCTAACCGGTGTTGAGACGTGCCCAACAGAGTCGGCCGCACTCCATATCTAAGCTCCGAGCCCATGTATTTTGACATGGACAAACGGGGGATCGAAGTCGAGGAACTGCTGCCCAGCGAAATTATCACGGCCATCATGGACGGGCGTTTGCAGGGCGGTCTGGTGCCCTTGGTGGATACCTTCGACCTGGACGATGGTTTGCGCACCGTCTCGGGATTTTGCATAGCAACCGTCGTTGCCGCCGTTAGCGTGAAGCTCCACTCCAAGGTCCCCATCGAAGAGCTTGGCGGGGCCAGCATCGCCGTCCCCGATGAAGCCCCCACCGCGGTCAAGTTGCTGCAGGTGCTGTTGACGGTGAAGCATGGAATCACGCCGGCTGCCTATGTCGGCGATGACGACTCCTATGATGCCCGGCTGCTGGTGGGCAACCTGGGACTGCGCTACCGGCGCGGGTTGCGGGACTATCCCCATACCTACGACCTGGGCGAAGAATGGACCAGGTGGACCCAGCTGCCCTTCGTGTTCGCCCGTTGGGTCCTCAGAAACGACGTTGAACGGCAGGACGCCCTGATAATCGAAGACTCCCTTTACACCAGCCTCCAAGACTGGGCCGATGGCCTCTACCGTGTTTCCGGTCCCAGCGACCGGGTCCCAGTCCACCCCCAGGAGATACATCAGTACACCCAGGGACTACGGTATTTCATGGGCGTGCCCGAGGAAAAATCCGTGGAATTATTCAAGGAGTACCTGGGTAAGCTGGGCCAGCCTTGAACGGTGTGATTAACCACAGATTTAAGAGATAAAAGAGGCCCTTCGGTGTACGAGGGGCCTCTTCTTTGAAGAGTGCGAACCTGGTCCTAGGGTAGAGCAAACTAGGACCGGTTCAAGAATTGATATCCATCTGAAAACCGGAGACTGTCTAAAGATCAGAACCCGGCAAAATATTCAAACCCGGCTACGGTGACATGGGCCACAACGTTGATGGCTCCGGAAAGCCCCGTAACGGTGTAGGAATCGGAGCCCACTCCGCCCAGGTTGTCGTGGATGGTCGGGTACTGTCCCGGCGCCACCGTTGGGTTACCGTTCACGTCCTCGGCCAGAATGTCCGACCCGATATACAAGTGGGTCTCCTCCAACACATAGGGATGGAAGAGGTCGTAGGACACAAAGGCTGACGCGCCGTCATAAAAGACAGTCAGCATTCCCACGAAAGCGCCCTTGCTCAGGTCGCACCGGCCAGCGCCGGCGTAGATCTCGAAGGAGTACATTCCGGGGGCGAGTCCGCCGTTGGTCCAGCCCCAGCGGTTGAAGTCGCCGTTGCCATCATTGTCTTGATCGATATCCAAAAAGCAGGTAGCAAGGGTCCCGCCGAAAGCAAAGGCGGTCTCGGTAGCGCCGCTGGTGAGCGGCCCAAGGACCGTGACGCACTCCTGCCAGGTATGGCCGAAGTAGGTGGCCCAGCGTCTCCGGTTGGTGAACCGGTCGCCGTCGGCCCAATCGGTCTCATTCTCGATTTCGTTGCCCTCTGAGTCCAGCTGCACCACCACTGCGTGGGCGGCGACTACCAGGGAATCGGTGGAGTCAAAAGCAAGGTCCGCTTTGGCGATGGTGTAGGTGAATTCCTGTGCCGCGGGATCGTGTTGGGTCTGGTAAGCGAAATTCCCAACCTTTGGATTGCCTTTCTTTGTTTGAGGGACGGCTTCCTCTGTGTCTGCTACATGAAGATGGGTCTCACTGAGCAGCCAGCCGTTCTGGGCGGAAAAGGTTACGTACAGATTATACTCGTCGTTGCCGACGGTCACGGTGCCGGCGTCTATGGTCTGACCGGCGTAGAGGGTAACCACGGTGTCGGCGCCGCAGGTTTCAGGTGTTTCGGCGTGGGCGATTCCGCCGCTCCACCAAAGGAGGGCCATGCCGGCGATAATCGCCACAGCGATTGGAAAAAGGGAGCTGATACGAGGAACGGTCCTATTACTCATACAACGCTTATCCTTAAACCAGCATTGCTGGTGGGGAATCTTCCAGCTTGAACGTCATCATGGATCTGACAACCAAGGACGACTGGGACGATGGTTGGATGGTATTGGGCCAATGAATCGAATCTATTAGCGTGGTGTACTATTTCTGTGTTAACCCAATTGCTGCTTGGACATCACGCGAAAAGAGAGGCCGCCGGAACGGGCGGCCTCTCTTTTCATCTGACACGTAAAGGGTGATGGGAAAAACAAAAAGCGCCACCCAACTTTCGGTGGCGCTCTTTGTTTGGACTGGTCTCAAGGGGAGCAAGACCCAGTCGTGAGTAAGAATAAGATTCCGATAATCGAAACCCCTAGCGCATCCTACTCAATCCAAGCATAACTCCCCAATGGTTTGATTCCAGCAGTCTTTTGTGAGAATACTGTATGAATGGATAACTGATTTAGTTATTGCAGGCTCGAATTATCGTTAGAGCAGGCGTAGTGTCTCTTCCCTGACGTAGTCGCGAAGCTCCTGGGGCATGGTCCCAAGATTTCCGGCCAGCGCGTTCTCCTGAATCCTCTCCGGCCGGGAGGTCGCCGGGATGGTGATGCTCACCTGGGGATTTGACACCACCCATGACAACAGGGCTTGGGCCCAGGTCTTGATGCCAAATTCCTTGAGCGGCGCCAGGTCCGGCTCGCCCTTCAGTTCTTTAACGTAACGGCCCTTCTTGAGAGGTTCCATCACCATGATGCCGATCCCCAATTCCTCGGCCAGGGGCAACACACCCTCTTCCACCTCGGTCTGGACCACGTTGTAGGGAATCTGCACGGTGTCGATACGGCCGGAGCACATGATGTCCATGACCTCGGGATAAGCCTCGTTCACCATGGCGGTGACGCCGATCATGCCAATCTTCCCCTCTTCTTTCAGCCGCTCCAGGGTGGCCAGGTGGGTCTGGGTGTCGATCAGATTGTGCACCTGGAAGATGTCTATGTAGTCCACGCCAAAGTTGGCGAATGACCTGGCAATCTGCTGTTCCCCCGGTTCCTTGCCCTCAATCCTGACCTTGGTGGCCAGGTAGAACTTGTCTCTTTTACCCTTGATGGTGGCACCAACCGCGGCCTCCGCGGCGCCGTACATGGCCGCTGAATCAATGAAGTTGATGTCGTTGGCCAACAGGTTGTCGATTATCTGTCCGCGCTGGGCCAGGTCGGCCTCGTCGGTTACGTCGAAGGCGCGGAGTGTGCCCAAGCCGATCACGGAAACGTCAAGATTGCCAAGTTTTCGGTACTCCAAATTATTTCACCTTTTATTGGGATTGGGTCCCATGCTGGCGCAGGCTAGGCCCGGCCCCGTTCCTCAAATTCCTTCCGCGCCGCCGGGAGCAGGGCCGGGTCCAGCAGCAGGTCGCAGGCGGTGAGGGTCATGGTCTTGGCCACTGTCAGCGCCGCGTCCAATGCGTGCTGGGTAGTGGCTGTTTCAGCCATCTCCCTGGAGTGTGACGGCACCGGCTGCTCGCTTACAGCGTACCGCAGTTCGTAGGCCGGCATGGCCTGGCTAACGTTGCCAAAGTCGGTGGACGCCGCGCTGCCCTGGCGTCCGGGTAATGGCTCATCCAACTTGAGACCGGCAAATCCGGCATTGTTCTGGAGCAGCTCGGCGATGACGGCGTTGGGCCGCACGTTCTCGTAAAAGGGATAGAACTCTTCCACTTCGAGACGGCAGCCGGTCATCGCCGCGGCGCCCTCGGCGGCCTGGCGCACCCTGCCAACGATGACGTCGCTGAGATAGTCGCGGTCACGGCAACGGAGCATGAAGTTGGCGGCGGCGTACTCCGGGACAACATTGGGTGCCCGGCCTCCATCTGTTATCACGCCGTGGATTCGGGTGTCCTCCCGCAGATGCTGGCGCAGGGCGTCGATGCCCGTGAACAGGTGGATGACCCCGTTCAGAGCATTTATGCCCTCGTGGGGCACGGCTGCGGCGTGGGCGGCCTTGCCGTGGAAGATGTACCGATAGCCCACCATGGCCAGGCTCCAACTTTCGTCCATGGGTATGTCGGTGGGGATGACCGTGCGGTTGGAGGACGGGTGGGACGAGAGTGTGGCGTCCACTCCCTGGAAGACCCCGGCATCCAACATCCGGATCTTCCCGCCGCCGCCCTCTTCAGCGGGGGTGCCGATGACCATCACCCTGCCGGGCAGGCTGCCCAAGTTGGCTTTCAGTCCCAGTCCGGCTCCGATGGCGGCCATGGCGATGAGGTTATGTCCACATCCGTGGCCAATCTCGGGCAGGGCGTCGTACTCGGCCAGCACCGCCACGGTGGGGCCGTCGCCGGTCTGGCCGGGGAGTGACGCAGTGAAGGCGGTCTTCACGCCTCCTACTCCCCGCTCCACCTGGAACCCGTGTTTCTCAAGAGTGCCGGACAGCACCTGGGCGGCGTGCTTCTCCTGGTAGTTCAGCTCGGGGTGGGCGTGGATGTCCAGGGCCAGGTCCACGAGCTCGGAGCGGGCCCCCTCGATGGCCAGGGAGGAGGCTTGGGAAAGGGTGTCCTTGGCCGGGGCGTTGCTGTTGGTCATGGCGTCCTCTATGGAGCTTATAACTGCCGAATACGGGCAGAGATTGCCAAGACTTTACGCCATTTTCTCATCGGGCGCACCTCAGAGAAAACGACGGGCGCTGATTATTGCTAGAATCTACTAACCTTGGCAGCCGGCCCATAGGAGTTTCCAGATGCCAGATAAACTGGGATGGAGGGCGAATTGGGGCGTGATCGCGCCCTCGACCAACACCTCCGTTCAGCCCGAGTTCGACGAGATGCGCCCCAGGGGCGTGACCAACCACATGTCCCGCATCTGGGTGCCCGATGAGCCCCTGGCCAGCAACGAGGACTTTGAAAAGCTGATGGACGCCATCCGTCTGGAATGGGACAACGCCCTGCTGCGGGTCATGACCTGCAACCCCGACTACCTGGTTATGGGCATGTCCTCGGAGACCTTCTGGGGCGGACTGAGCCAGTCCAACGAGCTCAAGGCCCACATGATGGAACTGACCAACCGGAGGGTGGCGATGGGCTCCGACGCCTGCCAGGCCGCCATCCGTTGCTATGGCGACATCAAGAAGATTGGCGTGCTTACCCCATACTGGCCGGTGGCCGACGAGAACGTGACCATGTTCTTCAACGACTGCGGGTTCGACGTGGTGGTACTGAAGGGACTCTGCTGCCCCGGCCCCGCCGCCATCGCCCAGACCACCGAGCGGGAGATGATGGACGGGCTTATCGAACTGAACAAGTCCGACGCCGAGGTGCTGGTGCAGGTTGGCACCAACCTGGGCATGGCCCGCATGGCCGCCGAGGCCGAGAAATGGCTGAACAAACCGGTCATCGCCATCAACACCGCCACCTACTGGTACGCCATGCGGGACAACCAGATGGACGACATCATTGAGGGGTTCGGCTCGTTGATGACCGATTACCGGGAGCTGCCCCAATTGTATTTCGACAAGCTGAAGGAACAGGCCGAGAGCGCCTAAAGGCCATTCGGCCATGGAAAGGAGTCAGGAATGCCCAAAGAGGAACTGAGACAGACGCCCCGGACCAAGCTCGTGCGCAACCACCGCCGGGCGGAATACGACCGGGAGGTGGTCAACGACATCATCGACGCCACTCCCATGTGCTACATGTCCTACATCATCGACGGCCGTCCCTATCTGACCCCCACATTCCAGTGGCGGGACGGGGACACCATCTACTGGCACGGGTCCTCGGCCAGCCGGTTCCTGCGTCAGATCGTGGGCAAAGAAGTTTGTATGGTTGTTACCCTCTTTGATGGCTTGGTACTGGCCCGCTCGGCCTTCCACCATTCGGCCAATTACCGGTCGGTGATGCTCTTTGGGGAGGCGACCCAGATCAGCGACGAAGACAAGGACGAGCACCTGAAAAAGTTCGTGGACAACCTGATTCCCGGACGCTGGGAGACGCTGCGGCCCATGACCGACAAGGAGGTGAAGGCGACCACCGTGTTCTCCATGCCCATCGACGAGGGTTCGGCCAAGATCCGGACGGGCCCGCCGGTGGACGACGATGAAGACTACGAGCTGCCCATCTGGGCCGGCGTGCTGCCCATGAAGCAGGTGCTGGAAGCCCCGGAACCGGACCCCAAGAACCTGGCGGGACTTGAGGTGCCGGAGCACGTCCGCAACTTCGAGCTGGGTAAGCACGATTAAAGAATAGTGAAAAGTTAGGAGCAGAAAGATGGCTGATCAGATACGTCTGGGAATAATCGGCGCCAGCCCCACCGTGGGTTGGGCCCACCGCTCACACCTACCGGCCATAACGGCCAGTCCGGAGTTTGAACTCACCGGGGTCTGCACCACCCGCATGGAGACTGCCGAGGAGGCCAAGAAGCAGTACGGTGCCCGGCTGGCCTTCGACGACTACAAGAGGATGCTGGAGCATCCGGAGATAGATGCCGTGGCGGTGGTGCTGCGGGTGCCCGCCCATTACCAGATCACCAAGGACGCGCTGAACGCCGGGAAGCACGTGTTCACCGAGTGGCCTCTGGGCAAAACCATCGAGGAGGCCACTGAACTGGCCGAACTGGCCAAGACCAAGGGAGTCAAAGTGGTGGTGGGCCTCCAGGCCCGGGCCGCTCCGGCCATCCTGCACATGAAAGAGTTGGTGGAGGACGGTTACGTGGGCGCAGTCACGTCATGCTCCATGAGGCTCATCCGGGGCGGGGTGCTGGAACGGGTCTCCGGCCGCACCTGGCAGCGGGACGACGAGCTGGGAGCCACCACTCTGACCATCGCCGCCGGGCACTCCATAGACGCCCTGCGGTTCGTCGCCGGCGAATTCAGCCAGGTGTCGTCGGTGGTATCCACCCAGGTTGACCAGTGGTACGAGACCGACACCCAGAAGATGCTGGACGTGACGGCACCCGACAACATCATAGTCAGCGGCCGGCTGGCCAACGGCGCGGTTGTCTCGGTCCACGTGGCCAGCAATCCCTTTGCCGGCAGCGGCTACCGCATGGAGATATACGGCCGGAAGGGCACCCTGGTGGCCACGTCCGAGGACTCGCCCCAACTGGGTGAGGTCTACCTGCAGGGCGCCCAGGGCGACGACGAACTCAAGGACATCGCCGTCCCCGACAAGCACGTGAACGTGCTGGAGGGCATGCCGGCAGGCGCTCCACGAAACGTGGGCCAACTGTACTTTCAGTTCGGCGAGTCCATCCGCGGCAACGCAGCCGACTACCCCACCTTCGATACCGCTGTGGACCTGCACCGGCTCATCGACAACATCCGCCTGGCCTCGGACAAGGGCCAAGCGGTGGCCACCGGATAATTAAACGGGCAGCAGGGGCTCCGTGACGTTGTCGGGCAGTTCTGCCTCAAAGGCGTTTAGATAGAAGGACGTCTGGGCGTAGTGGCCCATGAGGGTAGTCAGTTCCACCAGGTACTGGGCGCCGAACTGTTCCAGCGCTTTGTCGAAGGTGGCCTGGCTCACCTTGTGGTCCTTGAAGAACTCGTTGCCGTAGTTGATGATGGCCTCTTCGTCGGCGGCCATGGGCGGCAGGGGCTTGCGGTCCCGGATGGCGTCCACCAGGGCGTCGGCCACACCCTCACGGCGCGCCGCGGGGGCATGGGCATTCCAGACGTACTGGCAGTCCATGGCCCGGGCGGTGTTGATGATAGCCAGTTCCAGTATCCGCTTGGGGAAGGTTGTCTCGTAGCGGAGATAGCTGGTCAGGTGGTTGCGCCGCTTGGCCATCTCCGGGCTGTTGATGGTGAAAGAACCGGGCCCTCCGGTGATGGCCCCGCCGGCTGGGGCGGTAACCTCGGCAAAGGCCTCACGGAATTCCTCAGGAACCATGTCACTGGTAACTACGGGTAAACGCGCCATATCTCCTCCGTATCGGTATCTAGGTTGGGCCGTCTGGCCGAGAGTCTACCACTACTTTGGACCGGTCAGAACCCCGTAACCCGTCCGGTGGGCACTCCCCACGTTTTTCACAAACGCGCTATAGTAGAAGCTACCCCCGGTACGGCAAACTCTTATACGCGGGGTCTGGGACTCCCCAATCCCGGACTCGGTTTCGCCGCAGGGCGGTCCGCAGGACGCATTTTTTCGCCTGAACGGACGCCGCTGCAGATGTAAGAGGAGACAAGGTCATGTACGACCGCATTCTTGTACCGTTAGACGGGTCACCCCTGGCAGAACAGGTCCTACCCTTCGTCACTCGGATCAGCCACGGAATGGGCGTGCCCATCCATCTGATGCGGGTGTTCGCCACGGTTTCCGAAGAACTCACCGACCCCGTGCACGGCCTCTACCGCAGCGACATCATGGCCGGCGTCCACGACGAGGTCATGGACTACCTGAACGGAGTCCGATTGAAGATGGAGCCGCCTGGGCTGGAAATCACCTGCGAGGCGTTCGAGGGCGAAGCCGCTCCCCATATCATCGAAGAGGCGGAGAAGACGCCCAAATCTCTGGTGTCCATGTCCACCCACGGACGTTCCGGAGTGACCCGGTGGCTGATGGGCAGCGTCACCGACCGCGTGCTGCACGCCACCAAGAACCCCATGCTGATCGTGCGCGGCCGAAGTGAGGGAGACCCCGAACCCGACACCAAACTGGAGACCATCATCGTCTCGGTGGACGGTTCTTCCCTGGCCGAGCAGGTGATCCCCCACGTGACGGCTCTGGCCAACGCCATGGAATTAAAGGTGACCCTGTTGCGGGCCGGAGCTTCCGAGAATGAACTACAGGACATCGCCGGCTACCAGCACGCCGACGGTCCGCCGGGAATGAAGTTCCAACACTTCGAGGAGATGGCCAAAGAGGCGGGGAACCGGGCGCTGGACTATCTGGTGGGGCTGGAAGGTTCGCTGCGCAAGCACGGCGTGGCGTCTGTTGAGCACCGGATAGAGAAGGGCCCAGCCGCCGATGTGATAGTGGATGTGGCCCACGAGACACCCGACAACCTGGTGGCCATGACCACCCACGGGCGTTCGGGGCCGGCACGCTGGACCCAGGGCAGCGTCACCGGCCGAGTGGTCTCCCACTCTGGAGACCCGGTGCTGGTGGTCCGGGTGGGCTAGAAGAACTGGCCGGCGCCCGTTGGGTCCCTAGGTGATCACGCTTTCTGCCGCCAGCCGGGCCAGTTCCTGGTCGTCCAGGCCCAGGAGGCCGCCGTAGACCTCTTTATTATGTTCACCGTACTGGGGAATGGGGCCGGCGGTGGTGGGCGTTTTTGAATACTTGATGATGGTCGGGCCGGGCACCAGGATATTCTTGCCGCCGGGCATGGTCTCCTCCATCATCACCTCCCGTTCCCACAGGTGTTTGTCGGCCAGTACCTCGGGAATGCTCATTGCCTTGCCCACTGGTATATCCGCTTCAACCAGGGCGTCCACCACTTCATCGGCGGTCCGTTCCTCGCACCAGAGGTGGAGCAGTTCCATGCGTATCTCCGCCTTGTCCGTGGCGAACATGGGCGCGGCAAACTCTGGCTCGTCGGACAGGTCGTCGTAGCCCATCACCTTCAGCATGCGTTCCCACATTCCGGCGCGGGCCGCACCGGTGGACACGTAGCCGTCCTTGCACTTGATGAACGAACCGGCGCGGGTGAAGTCGTTGGTCCCCGTTTCGTGGCACATGGCCAGGGCCACTTCCTCCAGGGTGATGCCGCCGTCCAGCATGGAGACCTCCAGCCATTGGCCCTCACCGGTGCGGTCGCGGTGCCGGAGAGCGCCCAGGATGCCGATGGTGGCGTGCAGGGCGGCCGTGCGGTCCATGATGGGCCCCTCAGCCATCACCGGCTGGTCGAAGCCCCGCCCCGTTTGGTGTCCGATGCCGCTCATGGCCTGGATGATGGGGTCAAAGCACTGGCGGTCCCGGTAGGGGCCAAACTGGCCGAAGCCCGAGACCGAGGCCAGGATTATGTCCGGTTTGATCTCGCACATCTTCTCGTAGCTGAAACCCATCCGGTCGACTGTCCCGGGGCGGAAGTTCTCCAGCACCACGTCCGAGTGCTCCAGCAGTTTGTAGAACAGTTCTTTGCCCTCGGGGTGGCGGGCGTTCAAGGTGACGCTCTTCTTGCCCCTGTTGTAGGCGGCGAACTGGACGCTCATATCCCCGACGAATGGGCCGGAATTGCGCAGGTCGCTGGACTTGCTCCATTCAAGTTTGATCACCTCGGCGCCCATGTCGCGCAGGATCATGCCACCCCTGGGCGCCGCCTGCCATCGGGCCAGTTCCAGGACGCGCACACCGTCCAGCACGCCCATTGGTTGGGCGGGGGATTGGGTCTGGGGTTGGGTGGAGGCCATGGGTCAACTCCTGTCTGGTCTGGTTCTGGGAAGACGGTCAGAGTATAACCCGATTTCCACCTGGAAATCGCTGTCCCCAAAATAAAACAAAGGCCCCGGTCTGCAGGACCCAGGGCCTCTGTTCGTTCCCTCTGGTAAGGTGAAGAGGTAACTAAACCCGGTATTTAGGCTATCTCGTGTTGGTGGTGTGAGGCGGTAGAAAAAACGTCTCCACCACTGCCAATACCGGAAAAATCGACACACCGGGCGCTCCCGGTGTGGATGGCCGCCCACAACGTCATGGGCACGGCCCCTATACCGGTTGATGGGGGAGCCGGGACAGGAGAAGGAGGCGCCGCGAAACCGCATTCAGACTCCTGTATCCCGGCGGCAAAGGGCAGAAAGCCCACGTAGGATGAGACCAACCCCTGGAATCCTTAAGGCCGGGACCAACGGCCAGACTCCAGCAATTATCGGCCCCACCCACCGTATAGTCGGAGTTTTCACTGTTCCGAACATATCCGGTCTGACCCGAACATCGGGCAGGCATATCCGCGCAAGCAGCAAGATCAACCATTGCAACCGAGGAGTGGACCACCGGAACGCTGGCGGAAACCAGGTAGGTCGAGGATGTGACGGACCTGGTGTTCGGTTCAAAGAACCCTGTGTCCCGCCGGTTGTTTGTCCTGATTGGCATCAACTGCTGTCGAATCCTTGCTGCTTCGCCCCCCACGACATAACGCTGGGTTATTGGGAAATATACCAAGGTGCACACTATCCGCAACTCGTATGAAATACACACGGTTTTCGGTCCACGCCTGGAACAATTCCCTTCACGCCTGGAGATTGGGCCGAAACGCACACCTTTTGCACACTTTTTCTCGCTGGCCCTAACGAAACAAGGCCCCGGGGATTTGACCCGGGGCCTTGAATATTCGGCTGGTCCGTCTGGGCTTCGGCGGCGCTTAGAGGCGCTCCAGCACGGTGGTGATACCCATGCCGGCGCCGATGCACTGGGTGGCCAGACCGTAGTTGGAATTGGAGCGGCGCAGCTCGTGGGCCAGGGACAGCACCAAGCGTCCACCGGTGGCTCCCAGGGGATGTCCGATGGCCAAGGCGCCGCCATTCACGTTCAGCTTCTCCATGGGGATGCCCAGCTCCCGGGCGCTGGGTATGATCTGGGCGGCGAAGGCCTCGTTGAACTCCACCCGGTCTATCTGGTCCATGGTCAGACCGGCGTATTTCAGGGCCTTGTTGGTGGATGGCACCGGACCCAGTCCCATGAGCTGGGGTTTCACTCCGGCGACGCCAAAGCCCACGATACGGGCCAGGGGCTCCAGGCCCAACGCCAGGGCCTTCTCTTCGCTCATCACCAGGATGGCGCTGACGCCGTCGTTGGTGGGCGAAGAGTTGCCGGGGGTGATGATTATCTCATTGCCGCCGTAGCTCACCACGCCGGGGATGGGGTTCAGGTTCATCAGGGCTTCAAAGTTGGTTCCGGGCCGGATACACTCGTCCTGGTCGAAGGCGATCATCTCGCCCCGCTCGTGGGGCAGCCACTTTCCCTCATCGTCGAAGACCGGCTGTTCCACTTCCAGGGGAACGATCTCGTCCTTGAACCGGCCCACTTCATAGGCCTCGGCGGCCTTGCGATGGCTGGGCACGGCGTACTCGTCCAGGTCAGCGCGGGTCAGGCCATAGACCTCAGCCACGTTCTGGGCCGTCTGCAGCATGGACACCTTGGCGGGGGAGTCCAGGATGAAGTCGGGGAAAGGCACCGAGAAGTTGTCATAGTGGTCGGGAGACATGTCCCGCTGTTCCTTGGTGAACTCCAGGGGTGTTGGCTCGGTGATCCTGGTGAAGGGGCCCTCTTCGCCGGGGATGGTGCGCTCCATGCGTTCAGCCCCCAAGGCGATGCCGCAGTCGGTGGCGCCCACCATGATGGACTGGGCCACACGGTGCAGGGTCTCCATGCTGGAGCCGCACTGGCGGTTGGAGTTGAAGGTGGAAACCTCGGGCGGCAGTCCGGCGAGGCGGGCCACCCGGCCCATGTCCACGAACTCGGCCTTGCCCAGTACGTTGCCCAGACCCACGTCCTCGACCATGCGGTCATCTACCTTGGGGTTCCGGTCCAACAGGCTTCTGATTACCTGGGCGCCGACCTCGTCCAGCCTGGTCGCCACCAGTTTGCCCCTGGTGGCCCTGGCGAAGGGTGAACGGACGCCATCGACGATTACTGCGTTGCGGAGTTCCATGCCTTACCTCACTAGAAAAACCCGAAAAGTGGGAATGTCCCTGATTTGGCTATCAGGGTACCACAGCCCAGGGTTGGCGTGGCCGTTATGTGAACCTACAATGCACTGGTCGATCAAGAAGAGCCATCTAAGCCATCTACTAATGGAGGGGTCATGACTACCTTGGACGAGAGGTTTCAAAAGGGCATCGAGACGCGCACAAAGTTCGGCGCGGGAGTACTCAGCGGAGGTTCCGTCCCCAGCGCCTGGGACATCGCACCGGACCTGCAGCGCATCGCGGGGGAGTTTCTCTTCGGCAGCATCTGGCACCGGCCGGCGTTGAAGGACACCCAGCGGGAGATGGTCACCCTGACCTGTTTGACCGTGCTCAAGCGGGACAACCAGGTAAGACGGCACCTGGGCAACGCCCTGAACCTGGGCCTGACGCCGGTGGAGATCGTGGAGGTGCTGATGCACTCCTCCTATTACAGCGGGGTGCCGGCTACTCTGGACGCCCTGGCCATCGCCAAGCAGATATTCGACGAGCGGGGAGTGGACTACACCCCCCAGCCGGTCTTCGACAACACCGAGACGCCCGACGACCTCTACGAAAGGGGAGTCGCCCGGCGGGTCGAATACATGGGGCCCTCCGGTGGCGGTCAGGGGCCGGTCACCGAGGCGGAAGGAGAGTTCAACCGACTGGTTACCGAATACTACTGGGGTTCGATCTGGAACAGGCCGGGCCTCGACCTGCCCAGCCGCTCCATCTGCACCATGGCGGCGCTGACAGCCCTGGGCAAGGAGGCCCAACTGGCCAGTCACATCAGGGGAGCGTTGAACGTCGGACTGAGCGAGGAGGAGATCGTGGAGGTGTTCATCCACGCCACCTTCTACTGCGGCCTGCCCGCCGTGCGTTCGGCCATCGACCTGGCCAACGAGATATTCCGCTCCCGCTAACTCTGATTAGACCGGGGCTACTCCGGGTCCTTCAGGTAGGGGTACATGGCCAAGGGTGTGGCGGCCAGGAGACCGGCGTCCACTGGCAGGGTCACGCCGGAGATCCAGCGGGACTCATCGGAAGCCAGGAATACGATGGCGTAGGCCACATCCCAGGCGGTTCCATCGAAACCGAGGGGACCGGCCCGGCGGCGCAGGTTGAGCAGCTCGTCGGAGGTGTGCCGGGCCACCATGGGACTGTAGACGTGGCCGGGGGCGATGCTGTTCACCCGGATGTTGTCCCGCCCGTAATGGACGGCCATGGAGTTGCTCAGGCCCAAGATTCCGCCCTTGGAGGCGGCGTAGGGGTGGCTGGGGCGTCCGCCTCCCGCCCGCAGACCCACTATGGAAGACAGGTTAACTATGGAACCACCGCCGTCCTTGATCATCTCGGGGATGGCGAACTTGCTGGTCAGCATGACACTCTTCAGGTTCACGTCCATGACCGTGTCCCAGAAGTCCTCTTCCACGTCGGTGACGGAACCGGGGCCGCTGATGCCCACGTTGTTCACCAGGACGTTCAACTTGCCGAAGTTGTTGACGGCGGCCTCGGTCATCTCGCGGCAGGAGTCCAGGTCTGTGACGTCACCCGCGAAGATGCTGGCGTCGCCGCCCTCTTCCTTTATCTGAGACAGCGTGATCTGGGCGTTCTTCTCGTCCCGGTCAACCAGCAGCACCTTGGCGCCCTGGCGGGTGAAGAGCAGGGAGATGGCCTGGCCGATACCCACAAACTCGCCGCTGCCGGTGGCGCCGGCGCCCGTGACTATGGCCACCTTGCCTTCCAGCCTGTTTCCCTTCTCTTCCAACGTCGTCATGGGGCCTCCATCTTCTTATCTGGTTCGAGTATGAAACTCCCTCGTCCCGGGGCCGCATCATAAACATTGGGCGGTTGTCATGGCAAGAACGGCCCTAATTTCTTGTGCCAAAACAGCCTCAATATAGGGGGCCGTTTGGCGGTAGTCAGCCCCGCCATTCCACGTATAATTTTTCGAGCGTACACGTCTTAATCCTTGCTAAGCCGAGGTAAATAATGGCCCCTAAGAAGAGCAGCCAGTCACGGAGAGACTTTCTAAAGTCGTCGGCGGTGGTCGCCGGCGGACTCGGGGTGCTGGCGTTTCCAGTGGGACTGGACCGGGTATTCGATGCCTTCTCACCGGGGGTGCAGCTGTTGTCCCAGTCCTATACCGAATCGATGATCGGCAAAGTTTCCGCACTGGTGGAAGGTGAGCCGGTGGACTTCCGGTATCCCCAAGAAGAGCAACTGAGTTTTCTGGTGAAACTGGGCACGCCAGCCACCGGCGGAGTGGGCCCGGAACAAGACATCGTGGCATTCAGTTATCTGTCCTCCCACATGGGCTGTCCGCTGATGGGCCTCTACAACAAGGAACACAAGATGCTGGGGCCGTGTCCCTGTCATTACAGCCGGTTCGATCTCTCCAAGGGCGGGCTGCTCATCCTGGGCCAGGCCACCCAGAGCTTGCCCCAAATAACCCTTGAGGCCCGGGGTGATGAAATCTACGCCACCGGCGTCACCGGCCTGATCTACGGGTACGCCAGCAACATCTGACCCAACGACCCAGAATAATTCGACTCACATGGTGTAGTGATGAAAGATAAACAACACAGGCCCAGCGAATGGGAGCGCCTGGACCAGGAAACCTGGGACGTGGCCAAGAAGGCGGGTATGTCGCGGCGGAATTTCCTGGCGCTGATGGCCCTGGGGGGGCGTCTTTGGTGCTGGCGGTCGGAGTGACCTGCAGCTACTTCCTGTTCGGCCAGGGACGTCTGGACATGGCGGCCAACTCGGTGACGCCGGGTCAGACCGACCCGATCAACAACCGTTACCGGTACAAGCTGGGGAAAGGCCTGGTGACCAAGACGGGAGAGTCCGAGTTCAAGCAGACCATGAGCTTCGTGCCTCGCAACCTGGCGTAGGCGTCCGTGTCCGGCAAACCCGCTCTGCCGGAGTTGGACGCTATCGTACTCGCCGGGGCGACAGCCGCTGCATGGGTTCGGACAAGACCACGCTTCCCTTCCGGGGCACAACCCTGGTGGACGCCGTGGCAGGTGTCTTGGCGCCCATGTTTCGCCGTGTCCTGGTGATCGCCCGTGAACCGGTTCTGGTTACGAGCGCCAACGCGGAGATACTCACGGACGACCGGCCCTTGCACGGTCCCCTGGTTGGCTGGCTCGGGGCCTGGCCCACAGCGGCGCGCCCTGGTGTTTCGTCACCGCCTGCGATATGCCTTTCATCCAGCCGGCGGTAGTCCAGGAGATGGCCGCCCACCTGGGCGACTGCGACGCCGTTGTCCCCGAGAACGGAGGCCGTCTCCAATATCTGCACGCCTTCTACAGCCAAAGCTGTCTGCCCAGGGCGGAAGCGCTCCTTGAGCAGGGTTCCACTTCACTGAGGGCCCTGCTTTCCCAGTGCGAGGTCACCCAGTTAGACGAGGACATATTCCGACATCTCCCCAACGCCACCCAATCATTCCTCGACCTGGACACCACCGAGGAATACCGGCCAGCCCTGGACGATCCTTCCCCCTAGGACGTTTCTGCATGTATTTGTCGAATCCACGCCCAAAGTATTGACAGGCCAAGAAAATAAATGCTACAATACTGCCCAAGTTCCTCAGAAATGACGGGGCTTATTTTTTTGCCCGACGTTTTTCCTAACGATTATTTCCCTGGGAATAGCAGCTCGGTTAACACCTCCAGTACACCTAATATGGGCCTCAGCGACAGCTGGGGTCTTTTTTGTGGATAGTCCAGACCCCATCCGGCAACTATTTTGAGACTAGGAGAGCCATGAGTAAGCTATTCTCACCCATCACCATCCGGGGCGAAGAGATCCCTAATCGCGTCTTCGTGGCGCCCATGTGCCAGTACTCCTCAGAGACCGAAGACGGCCGGGCCAGCTCCTGGCACCCCCTGCACTACGGCACCAGGGCTGTGGGCGGCGCCGGTCTGGTCATGCTGGAAGCGGCTTCAGTCCGGCCCGACGGACGCATCACCCCGTGGGACCTGGGCATCTGGGACCAGAGCCATGTGGCAGCCCTGGGACCGGTGGTGGACGCCATCGCCTCCAACGGGTCCGTCCCCGCCATACAGTTGGCCCACGCCGGCCGCAAGGCCTCCCACGACAAGCCCTGGGAGGGCGGCCAGTACCTGGACGAGGGCAACGGCGGCTGGGAGATAGTCGGCCCCAGCGCCATCGCCTACAGCGAGGACTGGGGCGTACCCAGGGAGCTCACCGTTGAAGACATCGGCGAGATGGTCGAAGACTGGGCCAACGCAGCCCGGCTGTCGGTGGACGCCGGCATGAAGGTCATCGAACTGCACATGGCCCACGGTTATCTGGGCTGCGAGTTCCTCTCTCCCCTCTCCAACCAACGCACGGACCAGTACGGCGGCTCCCTGGAGAACCGAGCCCGCTTCGCTCTCGAGGCCACCAGGGCGGTCCGCAACGCCATCCCCGACTCCATGCCCCTCTTTGTCCGGGTTTCGGCCACCGAGTACATGGAGAACGGCTGGGACGTGGACGAGTGCGTGGAGTTCAGCCGCTGGCTCAAGGACGAGGGCGTGGACTTGATTGACTGCTCCTCCGGCGGCAATTCCGAGGGTCAGAAGCTGACCCCCTACCCCGGCTACCAGGTCCAGTTCTCAGCCCGCATCCGGAGCGAGGCAGAGGTAACCACCGGCGCGGTGGGCCTGATCACCGAAGCGGCTCAGGCGGAGAAGATTCTGGAAGACGGCGATGCCGACGTGGTCCTGCTGGCCAGAGAATTGCTCCGCAACCCCTACTGGCCTATCCAGGCCCAGACGGAGTTGGACGGGCAGGGCGTCTGGCCATCCCAGTACAAGCGGGTTGCCGAGATTCGCCAGTACACCACTCCCCCGCGCTAGATTACCCACCATCCTACGACACCAAAAGTCCCCGGACGAAATCTCCGGGGCCTTCTTTGCGCCCGGGCCCAGCACCATCCCGAAGAAGAAAAAGACCCGGCAACACTCATGACCGGGGCTTTTTCTTTTCCCTTCTAAGGGCAGGGTGGATTACTCTTCCCACTCCTCCAGTTTCTGGTCCAGTTCCGCCTGGGTCTGGGCGTGTTCTTCGGCCAACCGCGTCATTTCCTCCAGGTCCTGACCCATAGTTGCCTCTTGAAGCTGGGTCTCCAGCTCCTTCAGCCGGTCCTCCAGCTCGATGATCAGACCTTCAAAGTCTATGACCGGGGCTGCCGGGTTGCGGCGCCTGGGGCTCTTGGCGGCGCCGGCAGACTTGGGAATGGTGGTCTGTTTGGAACGCTCTCTGGCCCTTGCTTCCACGGCGGCGGATTCCGCCTCCTCTTTGGCCCGGGTCCATTCCGCGAATGTCCCAAGGAAGTGGTCTATCTTCCCTCCGCCGGTCACCAGCAGCGTCTCGGCCAGTAGCGAAACCAATTGCCGGTCGTGGGACACCAGCAAAATGGTGCCCGGGTAGGTCATCAAGACCGCCTCCATAGCCTCCCTGCTATGGATATCGAAATGGGTGGTGGGCTCATCTAGGACCAGCAGGTTGGGCTCGGTGATCAGGAGACGGGCCAGGGCCAGCCGGCTCTTCTCCCCGCCGCTGCAGACCCCGACTTCGCGGAACACATCCTCCCCCTGGAACAGGAACCGGGCCAGGTAGGACCGGGCCTCCTCAAAGGGCAAGTTCTTGATCTCCAGGAAAGAGTCCAACACGGTGTGCTCGTCAGCCAGGGTGTCCAAGCCCTGGCTGTAGTAGCCGATCTTGACGCCCATGCCCAGGCCGACAGAACCGCCCAAAGGTGGCGCTTCACCCAACACGGTCTTGATGAAGGTGGACTTGCCGGTACCGTTGTCGCCGATCACCGCCGTACGGGAGCCCCGTTCCAGTCTTAGGTCGGGGACGTCCAGCAGTTTTACGGTCTCACCGCCGTCGGTGTAACCGACCTGCAGTCCTTTGGATGTGAGCACCGCCTGGCCAGTGCGAGTGGCGGTGGCCTTGGACAGATTGATGGTGCGGTCGATATCGGGTCGCTCAATGCGTTCCAGACGGGCCAAACGGGTCTCCCGGCCCTTGGCCTCCCTGGAACGTTGTCCGGCCCGGTAGCGGTCGATGAATTCCTGTTCCTTGGCTATGAATTCCTGCTGGGCCTCGTATTCCTTCAATTGGCGGGCGTCCCGCTCTGCCTTCAGCGTCCGGTATTTGGTGAAATTACCAGGGAAGGTGTTGAGCCGTCCGTGGTCCAATTCCCATATCTGGGTGGCCATCTGGTCCAGAAAATAACGGTCGTGGGACACCACCACCACCGCCGGAGCGAAATGGGACAGATAGCGTTCCAGCCAGGTGACGCCCTTCAGGTCAAGGTAGTTGGTGGGTTCGTCCAAGACCAGCAGATCGGGACTGCCGAGAAGCGCCTTGGCCAGGGCGGCCCTGGTGCGCTCGCCGCCGCTGGCCGATGCTGCCGGCGAGTCCAGGGTTTCGGATTTCAGGCCAAGGCCGTCCACCATCCGCTCCGCTTCGCGTTCGTAGGAATATCCTCCCAGAGACTCGTACCGCTCCAAAAGGGCGGCGTAGGCCCGCCCCGCTTCTTCGGCGTCGCCGCAGGAGGAGGCCTGCCGCTGGGACGCAGTTTCCAGCTCTTGCTCCAGGTCTCTAAGGTGCTGGAAGCCCGCCAAGACCTCTTCACGGAGGGTGCCGTGGCTGGTGGATCCCGGGTGTTGGGGTACGTAGCCGACCTGAAGCCCGTTGGAACGGACCACCCGGCCTTCGTTGGCATCTTGCTGACCGACCAGCACTCGGAGGAGGGAGGTCTTGCCGCCCCCGTTGGGGCCTACGATACCGATCCGGGCCCTTTCATTGATGTCGAGGTTGATGGCGGAAAATATTATCTCCACACCGTAGTGGACGGCGAGATTCGAGGCGGACACCAGAGGCATGGGCGGAGGAGACTCCCGGTTCGAAATAAAATGGGGCGCGACCTTTTAATAATAACCGGGAAGGGGCGGATTTTCACGGTCGCACGGGACCGTCTGGCGGAACCGGGGCACGGCTCTTACGGGGAATGATAGGGAGTTTGAAGTAGAACCCGGCCCCTCCTTCGGGGAGGTTGCTGGCCCATATCTCTCCGTCGTGATTCCGCACAATCCCCTGGGACACGCTGAGGCCCAGTCCCGTTCCCTGGCCAATCTCCTTGGTTGTAAAGAAGGGGTCGAAGATCTTGGGAAGGACATCGTCGGGGATCCCAGGTCCATTGTCTTCCACACCAATGGTCACCTGACCATCCGACACGGTGATGCCAACTGAGACCTGTGGAGGCTGGTCTCCCACAAGGCTGGCGTGTTCCGCATTGTTCAACAGGTTCAAGACCACCTGAATTATCTGATTCTCATCCAGTAGGGCCAAAGGCGAATCTTCCGGGTTCACCGGGATTCGTTCGTCATTCACCGTAACTTTTTTCAAATCAAGGTGATAAGACTTCAGTTCGATCGCCCTGTGCAACATCAAGGCGATATTGGTCTCTCTGCTTTCAGGCTTGGAATACCGGGCGAAATCTAGAAGGCTCTTGACGATTCTGCTCATCCGCAGCGCCTGGTGGTTAACGGTTTCCACGTTCTTGCGGATGTTGTCAGGTATCTCTTCCAACAGGACCTGTTCCGAGTAGAGCATCACCGAAGTCAAGGGGTTGTTGATCTCGTGAGCCACTCCCGCGACCAGCACTCCGATCGACGCCAGACACGATGTTTCCCGGAGATTTTCCTCAACGGCGATCCGGCCGGTGATGTCGCGGTCGATTCCCCTGTAACCGGTCAACTCTTTGTTCTCTTTCAGCACCGCGGCCCCGTTCCGCTCCATGGTCAAGTTACGCCCGTCTCGGGCTATGAAAATGTATTCCATCAACGAAATATCGCCGCCCGAACCGGCTAGAATGGAAAAAGCATCCCTCACTCGTTCTGCTTCGTCGGCGGGCATGAATTCGTAATGGGACCTACCGGTCAGTTCTTCAGGCCCGTAACCGGTGCCCCCCCTGACATTGGGACTGCAGTAGGTATAGGTCCCGCCCAGGTCCATTTCCCAGAGGATATCGGCTGCGCTTCCGGCCAAGGCCCTGAAACGGGCTTCGCTCTCGGCCAAAGCAGACTGGGTCTGGCGGCGCTGGGAAAGCTCTTCGCTGATCTTGTCGTTCAGGTCCGCGTTCTCAAAGAGCACACCCAGGCCGTCTTTGATGGTGGACAACAGCTGCACCCTTTCCGGAGTGAAATGGTCCCGCTCTTTGGAGATGATGTAGATCAAGCCCAGTGGGTTGCCTCGGGAAATCAGGGGAAGAAAGGCGGAAGACTGAACGCCGATCTCTACGGACCCTGAGAACGCTTCGGGTACCTCGGCATAATTGTTGAGAAATTTAATGGTGTCTTCACAATAGGCCTGGTACGAAATCAGATTGGGGTCGGTGACTTACTCTGGCGGTACGTAACCAAAACCAGGGCTTGAAGCATAGCTGACAAGTTCCATGCCATTACCATCGGGGCCAGGCCTGCGGAGGGTCAGGAGGTCGGCCGGGACCAGGTCGATCAACACGTCAAGAACCAGGCTGCATTTTTCAACGAAGGAATCCCTGCCGGACATGATCTCGGCGATATGCTGCATGGCCTCAAGAATCTCGGCGTACCGCGCACGGTCGTCACGCCGGTGCGCCGCTTCAACGGCGATCTGCCTGGTGGAGGTGGCATACCCAACAAAAAGTTCAGCCAAAAAGCGGCGGCCCTTTCCATCTCCACAGGTGTTTCTGGGCGCAAGCTATCGACGGCTCGCTGGTGGACTCTGGCGACCTCACAGGGGGAGAGGCTCTGAGCCGCGAACTGCATGCCCGATTGCAACGCCTGGGAAAGGGACGCCGCATCACCAACTTGGCAATGGGCGTCAAGAAGCCTGGAGTATTCCTCTGATATGTCGATCAAAACCCTTGCAACGCTATACTATTCGATCCGGTGATGGCAAATTCCCCAACGGAATATGATTATCACATCCGGACAAAGCGAAAAGTAAAGGAAACGATATAAATTCGCATGAAAAACCCATGACAGGGCTCGCCTGATGCCTGCGGACGGAGGCCCCAGCCTGTGTTGCTCGGCCCATTCGGCATGTATACTTACCCCAAACCTGACAAATTGAAGTGCACTTAGGAGGCTCCAATGGCCACAGACACCCAGACATCAGTGCAAACCCAAGCGCTGGTCAAGATCACAGAGATGGACCATATAGTCTTGCGGAACAAGGACGTGGAGGCCTCTCTAAAATTCTATACGGAAGTCTTGGGCCTCAAAGCCGAACGGGTGGAGCAATGGCGGTCTGGAGAAATCCGCTTCCCATCCGCACGGATCAACGCCGATACCATTATCGACTTCTTTGGGTCGGACCAGGAACCCATCCCCAGGGACGGAATCAAAAACCAGGATCATTTTTGCATGGTCATAGAGCCCACCAACATGGAAGAGCTGAAAGCCAAGTTCGAGGCCATGGGCGTCGGGATACAGGCAGGGCCCGGCAAACGCTGGGGCTCCCACGGAGACGGCATATCCCTTTACATCTATGATCCAGACGACAACGTGGTGGAGCTCCGCCACTACTAGGACCCGGTACTGGAGCGAGATTTTAGGGCGGCCAATCGGCGATTGGCCGCCTTTTTTGTGGGGTGATCAGGGGAGATGAGTCAGGCTGAGCGGCTACCCGAATACAGCGTACGCCCGAATAAACGGGCCAGAAGGGTCACCATCAAGGTGTCGTCCCATGCCGGAGTGGAAGTCGTGGTCCCGGTCCGGTTCCGCCGCTCTGACATCCCCGGTCTTGTCCATTCCAAACTGGACTGGATCGTGAGGACTTTGGAGAAAGTCGGCCCGGTCAAAGAGCTGAAAAGACCGGACAACATCCAACTCCGTCTCCTGAACCAGTCTTGGCGGGTTAGCTACCGGCAGTCCTCCGACGGCAAGCTGCGTGTCACTGAAAAAGATCCCGGGGAACTGTTGGTCAGCGGGCCGTCATCCGCGCCCCAGGAAGTGGCCGATGGCCTGAACCAATGGATCCAGAAACGGGCCAAAGAGACGCTGGTCCCGTGGCTGAACAACCTTAGTTTCGAACTCGGGCTGCCCTTCACCCGGGTGGGTGTCCGGCGCCAAAGGACCAAATGGGGCAGCTGCTCGGCAGAGAAATCCATCAGCCTCAACCGCAACCTCCTCTTTCTCCCTGAGGATATGGCCAGGTATGTGTTGGTCCACGAGCTCTGCCACGTGCGGCAGCTCAACCATTCGGACAGGTTTTGGCGGCTGCTGGAAACCTTTGAACCCAACGCCAGGGCTACGGCGGTCAGGGTGAGGAAAGAATCGTCCTCCGTACCGCTCTGGGCGATGGTCTAGACCACCAGAAACGCCTAGAACCGGCGGAACTTGGGAGCGATGAGGGCCAGGGTGATTACCATCGCGATACCCAGGGAACCACTGATGGTGGCAGTGGCCGGCGCCCCAACCCAGCCTGCGACCGCTCCCGCGGCCAGACTCCCAAAGGCGTGGGCGTAGATGGCCAGAGTCCGGAGGCCCATGATCCGGCCTCTGTATTCCGGCATCGCCGTCTGCATCAACGCCGTCAGTATCAGCACCAGAGTGGATGAGAACATGGTCCCGGTGAGCACCAAGATGCCGGCGGAAAGGACAAAGTTCGTGGAGGCGGCGAACACTATCATCGTGCCGTGCCAGCCGATGACCGACAGGACACACAGGATTCCGGCGTGACGCAGGTTGGGTATCGACGCCCAGATGACCGAGCCGATCAATGCCCCGCCGCCAAAGCACGAGATCAGTATCCCCAGGCCCACCGAATCCCGGTCCAGCACGTCCCGGGCGAATATGGGCAGCATGGTGGTGTGGAAGGAGAAGCCCGTGATATTGATGATGACGGCCACCACCAATGCCGCCCAGAGGAGCTGCTCCCCTTTCACGTATTTCAAGCCCTGTTTCACGGTGGAGAGGACGGATTCCCGTTTTTCCGGCACGGTCACCCGGGTCTTGCCGACGCCCAGCGCCGCCAGTCCGCTCACTCCATAGAAGCCGGCAACCAGCACGTAGGCGCCGTCCGGGCCGACCAGGTCGAAAAGGATTCCTCCCAGCAGCGGCCCGGCCAGAAGGGCGATATTCATGCCGGCGCTGGCCAGAGCGATGGCGTTGGAGGTGCGTTCCGGTTCCACGCTGTCCACCGCCAGGGATTGGGCTGTCGGCATCTGGAATATGCGCACCAGACCAACCGCAAGGGTTATGGCGAATACCATCCACACTTCCATCAAGCCGGTGGCTATCAGGGTCAGCATGATGACCGACAGGCCGGCCATGATGAACTGGACAATCGCAAGAAGGATTCTCCTGGGGACCAGGTCTGCAGTGGCCCCGGCGAAGAGGGCCAGGAAATTGAACCCCAACCGGGCTGTGGCGGTGAGACCCACCAAGAAAGGGGAATCGGTGAGATTCAGCACGTACCAGACCACCACCAGGGTCTCCATCTGAGCGCCCAGGTGTGCCAGGGTTATGGCTGACCAGACCAGCCCGAAATTGCGCTGGCGGAGTAACGAGAGGGGAGTGGCAGCCCCGCCAAGTTTTACGGCGAGCCTCAACTCTAAAAAGACCGGGGAGACGGGTTGTACGCCATCAAATCTTGGAGACCGCCTTTGGAAGGTGGGGGTTGGCCGTAGGCGTGCCAGAGGGCCTGAAGAATGGTAACGCCCTTCTGAAGACCTGTCCAATCCAAAGGGCAACAAAACACCCGGACCCCGATGCAGGCCCCGGGTGTTCAAGGCTGATCAGGACCACACCCTAGCGTCTCAGGGGAGTGCCCGGCGAGACTCTAGTTACGGTTTTTCCCATCATAGTAGAGCTCGTCGGCCCGCTTCAAACCGGCCAGGCGGCCACCCTGCATCACCTCTTTCCGCTCGCTGGCCCAACGGGCGGTGGTCTTGATGCCGGCCAACGTGCCCTGGAAGTGGGGGAAGACGTAACGTGCCAGGAGCTCGTAGCTGTGAAGTACCTTATCCCTGGTCGTCCAGTCGGCAACCAGGACCATTAACCCACCGAACCCGCCGCTTATCTCCTGCAGTCTATTGATGGCGGCGACGGCGTCATCGGGCGTCCCCACGATCCACTGGTGGTTCGCCACCATGAAGTCCACCACCTCGTTGGGTGGGACGTCGGGGGTATCGTTGCCCAGAATCCCGCCGAAGTACTCTTTGATCAACCGGCCGCCGCCCTCTCTAACATCTTCAATGGCCTGTTCCCGGGTCTCGGCCAGATGGCAGGGAATGACCAGTTACCAGTCCTCCCGGCGGACGGTCTTGCCGTTCTCCGCCGCCGTCTCCTCGGCGATGGCCCACAGCTCTGCCAGGCTAGTGCGCCTGACCGTGTCCCGGGGTACGCTCAGGGAGATCATGGCCGCCCCGTGCCGGCCTGCCAGCCTGGGTCCGGCCGGTGACTGGGCAGAGGCCACGGCCACGGGGATGTGGGGCTGCTGGTAGGGCCTGAGCTGCAGGGTGGCCTCGTTCAGCGTGAACCAATCGCTCTGATGTGACAGGGGCTCGGTCTCGGTGAACAGACGCATGATCACGTCCAAGGACTCGTCCATCATCTCCCGCTGCCGGGCCGGTTCGATTCCCAGCATTACGGCGTCCGAGGTGAGGGCGCCGGGGCCGACGCCCAGAATCACCCGCCCCTTGGTCAGGTGGTCCAGAAGCACCATGCGGTTGGCCACCATATACGGGTGGTGGTAAGGGAGACTGATCACCCCGGTGCCCAGCTTGATGTGCCGGGTGCGCTCGGCAGCCGTGGAGATGAACACCTCCGGCGAGGCGATGGTCTCCCAGCCGGCGCTGTGGTGCTCCCCGATGTAGGCCTCGTCGTACCCCAGCACATCCAGCCACTGGAGTAGTTCCAGGTCCCGGTCCAAGGCCAGAGTAGGGTTTTCGCCGATGCGGTGAAAGGGCGCCATGAACACGCCGAACTTCATCCTGTGGTCGGCCATGATATTCTGCTCTGCCATCATTCTCCTTCCCAAAATACCTGCTCATAGAGCTTGTTCCAGCTACTAATTTCCAAGTGTAGGGAGGCGTGAATGAAGCGGACAGATGCGTATGGACCATCCGCCTAGTGCAATTGCATCAGGCAGGGGCGGCGGCGAAAAGACAAAAGAGACACCGGAAATGGTTCCCGGCGTCCCTTTTGTCGCGGGTGGTCCTTTGAGGTTAGGCTTCGACGCCGTTGTCGAACTGCACCAGGATGCCGTCGGGGTCGAAGGCGAAGAAGGTGCGGACGTTACCCTGGGCGTCGGCGAAGGCCTCGATGCCGCCGGCGATCTCCACGCCGTTGGCGATGAGTTCGTCCGCCAGAGCGCGCACGTCCTTCACGGTGAATGACAGGTGGCTGACGCCCACCTGGTCCAGCTTGATGGGGCCGCCGTCGGCCTGGTCGCCTGGGTGGCTGGTCATCACCAGGAAGGGTTCGGCGCCCCAGCCGATATGAACCGTGCGGCGGGTGTTGCGCTTGTGCTTGTAGGTGTGGGTCAGGCCGCCCGTGCTGGTGTCCTGAATCTCATCCTTGGATACCTTCATACCCAGGATGTCGCGGTAGAAGGCCAACGATTTTTCCATATCGCTGACGCAGACGGCTATGTGCGAGATTCCTGTTGCTTCCATGGCTGGTTCCCTCCGTTAAAAATGTGGTTGCTCTCTGTGGCGCCAATGCTATTGGGACGCCAGATTTTTGTCAAAAGTCGCGCGGCTCAGTCCAGGAAATTGGCGGACTTGCGCCAGTCCAGATAGGCGGCGACCCCCGATTTCAAGTCGTACTTGGGTTTCCAGCCCAGGTCTTCAAACAGCCGGTGCCCCGAGAGCGGTCCCCGGCCGTACCTGTCCGTATCCTCATCGGCGGCGGGCGCGGTCACCTGTGCCGACGGCGAAAGCGCCACAACCTGGTCGAGAATATCCTGGAAGGTCACCCATATCCCGGTGGTCAGATTGTAGAGACCGTGGGGCAGAGACGGAGCGTCCAAGACCGTGCGGAGACCGTCGGCGATGTCGGGGATGTAGATATAGTCCCGGCCGTCGCCCATGTCATGGGGGGTGATGCCCTCGCCGCGCACGGCCTGGCCCGTCCATTCGTAAAGCACCGACATTACTGCCCGGTGGCCGGTGACCCGTTCCATTGGGCCATAGGGGGTGCTGAGCCGGACGCTGGCGGTGGAGAGTCCGTGCAACTCACCGTAGCGCCGTGTCAGCATCTCGCTGGTGAATTTGGTGATGCCGTAGAGGTTGTCCGGGGCCGGCGGCGTCGTTTCATTCATCGTCTGGTTGCGGGGCAGTGCCGAGCCATAGGCCGCGCCCGAACTGACATAGACGAAACGGGTCACCTGCTGGGTACGGGCCAGTTCCAACAAATTGGCGGTGCCCTCCACGTTGATGGCCACTATGTCGCGGCTGCGCTGGGTCTCCAGGGGCAGCCGGTTCACGGTGTAGACCGCCGCGTGGATAATCTTGTCGATGGAATGCTCGCTGCCCAGCCGCGCCACCGACTCCGGATCGACCACGTCTCCTTGGACGTAGGTCACCTTGGACGAGTCCCGGCCCACATAATCGTGCATCAGGTCATCGGGGCCGTTCAGATCGAAGCACACAACCTGGTGCCCGTTGTCCGCCAGGTCTTTAACGATGTTTGCCCCCACGAAACCCGTGCCGCCGGTCACCAGTGTCGCCATAACTCCGCCTCCTGTATCTGCGCCTAGATAGCTTTGGTGCACTATGGTCTGAGATGGGAAGCAAGTCAATGACCGGCGAGGCCCATAGTCGGCGCGTCTGCCGTAACCGTGGTATTTTGGTTGCTGAGCGTGCGGCGCCTGCGGCGGATGGACGTGCCGTAACGCCCTCAACCCGAACCTGAGGAAGAATCAGCCCGATATGAAGATTACCGACATCAAGAGCGAAGTATTTGAGTGGGAGCGCCCCGGCATCTGGAACGGAGGACATTTCTACGGGCCGGGCCGGCTCCACAAGATCACGGTGGAGACCGACGAGGGCATCACCGGCTACGGCTGGAACGGCGGCACCGCCGCCGAACGCCCCCTGAACCTGTTCCCCGGCTACGCCGATTACTTCCGCCCCTTGCTCATCGGCCGCGACCCCATGGACACACGCTCCATCGCCGCCGACCTGGGCGAGAAGCTGATCAAGATACTGGGCATCGGAGGAATCCATACCCAGGTGCTGGCGGCCATCAACATCGCCTGCTGGGACATCAAGGGCAAGGCCCTGGGCCAGTCCATCCACCAGATGCTGGGCGGGGCGCAGAGCCGCATCCGCACCTACATCGCCGGCGGCTACTACGCCGAGGGCAAGGGCCTGGAGGAACTGCAAGAGGAGGTGCGCTTCAACGTCGAGGAGATGCACGCCTCCGCGGTGAAGATCAAGATCGGCGACCCCAACGTGGGCGTTGCCGGAGACATGCGCCGGGTGGAGGCCTCCCGCAAGGCCATCGGCGACGACATCACCCTGATGGTTGACGCCAACTGCGCACTGGACCTGGACACCTCCCTGGAGTTCGCCCGTCAACTCCCCCAGTACAACGTCTACTGGTTCGAAGAACCCCTGCCCATCCACGACTACGAGGGTCACGGCAAGCTGGCCGATGCCTCCAGCGTGAAGATCGCCACCGGGGAGAACGGCTATCACCTGGCCCATTTCAAGACACTGCTGGACCACCTGGGGGCATCCATCTTGAACGTGGATGTGGCCATCGTACCCGGCTACGATGTGGCCAAGGACATCACTGACCTGGCGGCGGAACGAGGGGTGTCCATCGCGCCCCACGGCTGCCAGGAATTACAACTGCCCCTGGCGGCGGCCATCCCCCACGGCGAGTTCCTGGAGTACTATCCCGTGGCCGTGGACCCGCTGCGGGCCGAGATGTTCCAGCCCATCTTGAAGCCCGACGAAGACGGCTTTGTGACGGTCCCCGACCGACCGGGTATCGGCTACGAGCTGAATATGGACCTGCTGAACCGCTACCGGGTGGGGTAGTACATGCCCGGTGAAAGCAAGATCAAGATCCGCGCGGCCACAGCCGCAGACGTGGCGTTGGTACTCCAATTCATCAGGGGACTGGCGGACTACGAGAGGCTATCGGACGAGGTTGTGGCCACCGAGGCAAACCTCCACGAGTCCTTCTTTGGCCCCGACGCCAACGCGGAGGCGGTGTTCGCCGACCATGATGATGGCGGACCGGTGGGAATGGCGGTTTTCTGTCGGCACTACTCCACCTACTCGGGGCGCAACAGCCTTTACCTGGAAGACATCTTCGTTCTTCCCGAATGGCGGGGCCACGGCGTGGGGCGCCAATTGATGGCCTACGGCGCCGCCCTGGCCAAGGAGCGGGGCTACCCCAGGATGGAGTGGTCGGTACTGGACTGGAACGAACCGGCCATCGGGTTCTACGAGAACCTGGGCGCCCGTAAAGTGAACGGCTGGCTTACCTACCGGCTGACCGGAGAGCCCCTGGAGCGGCTGGCCCCACCGGAGTGAACCGCGCCTAGATGCCTTTGAACCACTGGCCGAAGCGGGCGGCCAATTGAGCGTCGCCTTCCACCTCTAGCTGGCCGCTCTCCACCGCTGCCTGGACCGGCATACGCCCGTACATCATGAGGGCGAAGGTGTTGGTGTCGCAGCGGAAGGTCACATCAGCCGGCCCCAGGGCGGACAGCTCCAGTCGGAATGCGTCTCCCCTGACCAAGATTCCGGCGGTGATCAGCACCGGTTCCTTCACCTCAAAACGGTACCGTACCGGCTTTTCCAATGGCTTCCCCGCCCAGAACGCCCAGCGTACCGAACCGGAGGCGAAGGACTCGCATATAAGGGTCACGATGGACTCAAGGCTGTTGGGCGATAGGGTTACCTGGTCCTCGATGCCGGACCTTATGTCCCATTCGTGGAGGACTATCTCCTTGAACCGAAGGTCCACGAAATTTCCGGCGGGCACTATGCTTCCCGGGTGGTAGCAGGGCTTGGCCTGGTCTTCGGGACTGAGGCCAGACAGGATATCGCCCAGGGCGTCGTCTTTCTCGATGAAAGTGGCCAGGAGCTGGTCGCCCAGCCGCTCCCGGGCTTCGATGGATGACTTGGCCAGGGAGGCGGAGCTGATCGACGGGTGTCCCGTTCCAGCCTCGGGCCGGCCTTCCGGCGGAGATGAATTTCCCTGGAGACCCTGGGTTACGGTCCGGGCATAGAACTCGGAATTCCCCACCAGGTGGGCCACCACGTCGGCCACTTTCCATTCGTCGCAGGCGCTCTGCTTGTCCCAGGCGTCTTCCGGGAGGCCCTTCAAATACTCTTGGAACCGCTTGGCCTCAGACCTAAATGTGCTGACCCGTTGTTCGAATGTGACCATCATTACCCCAGGGATTTTGGCGTTGTCTTAACCAGGGCGGGAGAAGTATAGGATTGACCGAAACAGGAATCAACCGGCTTTCGATGAACCAGAAAATCAAGTTACAGTGTTAGCAGCCTTCTTTATTAGAGAGACTGTTGAAGACCATTTTGACCCTTTTGGCCTGCACGCTGTTCCGGCCATGGTTGGGTGCCGGCCCACCGAGATCAAACTGGGAGAGTTGATATCGGGCACCATTACCGAGTCCGATGAGACGGATGAAGACTGGAAATCCCAGACCTATGTGGTTGAGGTCCGGGAAGGATTCCAATATTTCTTCGACCTGACTGCCCTGGACGGCGATGTTGTCGGTGTCTGGAGTCCGGAGTCCGGACCTGTGCGACTACATCATCGAGGTCAGCCCATCCGTCACGACCCGTTCGGTGCCCTACGTGTTCTCCGAAGGTGGCAAGCAGGAACTTTTCATTCAGTCTCCCGCACCCCACGTACCCTCGCCATTCACCTTCAAGATCTGGTCTCCCAGATAGGCCCTCACTCTTTCCAAGGCGGCAACTCCGGGCCGATACGGGCCGCGGCTTAACCTTAAGGCCGGACAGGTTTAGAGTGGAAGGAAACCCCTTGATTGAATTGGGAAGATGCAAAAGCTACTTGTACCCGTCCTGGCGGGTCTGCTGGTCATAGTCTTTGCCGCCTGCGACGCATCCAGTACTGAGGTCTTTTTCGGGGCCGTCGTGGAAGGCGTGGCCGATGAATCCAACGAGATAGAAGAGGGCGGTAAATCCGAGAATTTTCGGATCAACGTACGGGAAGGTCTCCAACTCTAAGTCCACCTGAGCAGTACGGACAGCAATGTTCTGGGACTGTGGGACGCGGACAAGCAGGAGTACCTGATGGAAGCCAACCAAGACGCCCTCACCCGCACGACCCGGCACACCTACGACAGCACCGGCTTCCACAACTTCTACGTGCGGACCGCGGACTCCAAGATCGATTCGTCCTTCACGTTCAAGTTCACCATACCGCCAGTGTCCTCCATTCCGTAGAGCGCGGCGGATAGCCAGTGATCTAACCCTCTCTCAGAGGACGGAAGAACTCCCTGACCTCCTCGGCCAGGAGTTGGGGCTCTTCCAGGGCAGCGAAGTGGCCGCCCCTGGGCATGTAGTTCCACTGGCGAATATCGTAGGAACGCTCTCCCCACTCCCTGGGCGGCACTGCGATCTCCTGGGGGAATAGGGCCATTCCGGCGGGCGCCGGCACCTTCTGGTCCTTCTCCATAACCCACAGGTTGTGCTGGTTCTCGTAGTACATCCGCGTGGACGAGCTGATGGTCTGGGTCACCCAGTAGATGGTGACTATGGTCAGGAGTTCGTCCTTGGTGAACCTTTTTTCCACGTCGCCGCCGCAGTCGCTCCACATCCGGTATTTCTCCACGATCCAGGCTGCCAGACCCACCGGTGAGTCGTTGAGCCCGTAGGCCAGCGTCTGGGGCTTGGTGCCCTGGATGTGGTTGTAGCCACCTTCGTCCTGGAACCACTTGGCCCGCTGGTCGATGTGGGCCTGCTCGGCCTCGGTGATGGGCTTGGAACCCTCGCCCAGATAGGGTGTGGGCCGGGTGATGGAAGTCTGGTGGATGCCGTAGAGGGTGTCGGAATGGGCAAAACCCAGCCGGGCCGTAACGCCGCTGCCGATGTCGCCTCCCTGGGCGGCGAACCTGGGATAGCCCAGGTTCTGGGTCATGAGTTTGTTCCACATCCCGGCAACACGCTGCACTTCCATGCCCCGGTCGCGGGCGGCGTCGGAAAACCCGAATCCGGGCAGGGACGGCGCCACCACATCGAAGGAGTCCGCCGCGTCGCCGCCATGGGAAGCGGGGTCGGTCAGCAGGGGGATGATCTTGGTCATCTCGAAGAAGCAACTGGGCCAGCCGTGGGTGATTATCAGGGGCATGGGATCGGGGCCTTTGCCCCGCTCGTGGATGAAGTGAATATCCAGACCGTCCACCTGGGACTTGAAGTGGCTGAAGTTGTTGAGCTTGGTCTCCTGGGCCCGCCAGTCGAACCCGGTGCGCCAGTACTCCACCAGTTCCTCCAGGTAGGCCAGGTTGGTGCCGTAGTCCCACTGGGTGTTGGGAATCTCATCGGGCCAGCGGGTGTCGGCCAGGCGTTGGCGCAGGTCGGCCAGTACGTCATCCGCCACATCGATGGTGAAGGGCCTTACTTCGTTTCCGTCGCTCACCGGCATTTCATTGCTCCTGTGGCTAGGCGTTTATGTTGTAGACGCGGGCAGCGGTGTCATGGAACATTGCCACCCGTTCCGAGGCGGAATAACCTTTTGACAGCCGCTTAAAGGCGTTGTAGATGACGTTGTAGGAGTAGGAGATCTTGTCCACCGGGAAATTGCTCTCAAACATGCAGCGGTCAGGGCCGAACTGCTGGATGCAGTGCTCCATGAGCGGGCTTAGCTGTCCGGCCAATTCCTCGGAGCCGATGGCCGTCTCGCGGTCGTGCCAGTAGTAACCGTACCTGAGCTGCCCGACGCCGCCCAGCTTCATGACTATGTTGGGGCATTTAGCCACTTCTTCAACGCCTGCACGCCACTGGGGGATAACCTCGTCGTCCCGGTTGGCATAGGGGCCCACCCGCAGCAGACCGCCGATGTGGTTCAACACGATGGTCACTTGGGGCACGGCTTTGGCGAACTCGGCCAGTTCCGGCAGTTGGTGGAAGTAGAGGGAGTTCTCCAGGATGAGGCCCATGTCGGCCAGCACCCTGCCGCCGGCACGGTAGCCATCGGTGCCCAGGGCGCCCTTGATGTCCCGGTTGGCCAATTCGGGGGCTTCATCGTATCCCACGGAATGGCGCACGCCCCGGAACCGGTTGGGGCTGGCTTCCCGCATGGCTTCGAGCACGGGCCGGACGCCTTCACCCAGCTTAAGGTCGGCATGGCCGATGATGGCGGCGGCTGCCTTGGCGGGACCGTGGCTGCCGGTGGCGGCCTCGTCGGCGATGCCCTGGATGAACTCAACTTCGCCCACCGGTTTCATCTCGTCGGGGCCGTCGGTCCGGTAGCCGGCGCGCACCTCGATGAACACGGTGGAGCGCACGTTGTGTCCGCTGGTCAGGTCGGCCGCCAGTTCGGGCAGCAGGTATTGCTGGTAATGCTCCGGCTCCGGGCGGGAGACCCACAGGTGGTGGTGGGGGTCGCAGATGGGAATCTCCGGCTCCAGGGTCTCTTCCGGGGTCTGGGCGAGCCAGTCATTGCCTCCAGGGGCCATGGTGGTCCTCCGTTTATGTCCAGTAATTGGTTGGCGGCCCAATAATAGCACGTAACCCAGCCTGGCCTGTGCCTGTGCCTGTGTAGCCGATACGCCACGGCGTAGGGGCGGGTTTCCAACCCGCCCTGGCCTCGCAATAACGCACCTCACTGGAACACGAATGTACCGGGACCTGGCACATCCCACCGAACAATCCTGCAATGAAACGAGGCAGGTTGGAAACCTGCCCCTACGGATTCGAGTTGCCTTTCTGCTATCGGCCTAATCACCGGGGGTGGGGGAGTTTCCCAACTCCTCTATCCGCCGCATCATGTCGATTATCTGGGGCATGGCCGGGCCGTAGCGGTCGGCGTCGTCGATGCCGTAGCCCTTGTGATAGGCGGTGCGGAAATTGGAGACACCCCGGCGGATGCCGATGACCGCCGAGTCCTTCATGTCCCATTTTCCGCCATGGATCAGGTCGGGCATGGTGGCCGGATCGCGGAAGACGTTCATGGGCTCGCCGCCGTCCTCTACGATGGCCATCTGCTCCTCAAATTGACGGCGCATGAATGCTATGGGCACGTCGGTGCGGCCCAGGTGTTCTTTGGTGCGGTCGGTGATCGGGCCCTGGGATATCCAGGCGTGGGCGTCCTGGGCCAGGACGAAGTCCAGCATGGGCCGGCCGTCGTCGTGGTACAGTGGCACCTGATACCAGGGAATGGTCTCCTGCTCCTCCAGGGGAATCTCGGGCGGGGCGATGTAGCAGCCGTAGTTGATGTGGTAGGTGTTGGTGTCGTCTATGGGCACCCGGATCTGATACTCCTGACGGGGCCGGTTGGGCCCGCCGGTCTGGGTGTAGAAGGGGAAGATCACCGTGGAATGCCGGGACCGATGGTCCTCGGCGGCGCCCAGGGATTTCAGGTAGTTGAGACCCTTCTCCATCCCGTATTCGGTGCCGTTCACCCAGAGGGACTCGATGCCCTCCTCCAGCTTCATGCGCCCGTAGAGGGTGTGTGTAGTTTCGTCACCGGCCCGCTCGTCCAGCTTGCCCTCCTGCTCCAGGAGGAACTTGAAGTAGTGGCCGTGGAGGTAGGCACTGTGGGTCGGGTCGCCGGTGTTCTCGTGGCACTGCAGCCAGTTGCAGGCCAGTTCGGCCACACCGATCTGCCGGATGGCGTTGGGGAAGACGAACAGGCTCCACGGCGGCAGCAGGGGGGCCGGGTCGGGTCCCATGTAGGCCTAGACCAGTCCGCCCAGTTCCTTGACCGGATATCCGGTGATCTTTATCTGGTCCTTGAAGGTGCCACCCTTGGCCTCCATGGGGGTGTCGATGCACTGGCCGGTGCCGTCGAACATCCAGCCGTGGTAGCAGCAGCGGATGCCGTTCTCGCCGGGGAAGCCGTACTTGAGCTGGACCATGCGGTGGGGGGCAATACTCGCCGACCAGGCCCATGTCACCGTTCTTGGCCCGGAACAGGACCAGGTCCTCGCCCAGGATCCGGACCGGCATGACCTTTTCATCCAGGAGTTGGGCCAGGGGGCGGATGGGGATCCAGTACCGGCGCATCAACTCACCCATGGGAGTGCCGGGCCCTACACGTGTGATTCTCTCGTTCTGCTCGGCGGTCAGCATCAAAGGCCTCCTGTGACAATGGATGCGTAAGCAATCGGCTGAAAAAGTTGACCCATCATAGACCAGTAACCCGGCCCTTTGATAACAAACATCGGTGTTTTTGATTTTGCGAGTCAGGGCAAGTGTGCTATTTTTGGGAAACCCTGCGACCTGAAATCGCGAACAAACGAAACTCGGAGGAATTTCCTATGGCGTCCAAGCGACCCGGCGAGACCTATCGCGGCGAAGTATTGTCACTCCCCTTGTCCCAAGACGGGCAGGTTTCGGTATACGTCTGGCCCCTAAGGATCCTGAACATCAAGGGCATCGGCTACGGTGGCCCGACCATCGGTGTTGACGTCGGCAATGAAGAGATCGTCAGGTTCGACTGTCATGACACCCCCGGCCACTGGCATCGCGGTGGTTATGACAAGCTCGGCTCCCCCGGCAACTCCCATGTGGATTTCCCCGACGATGTGGACCGGGTCAACATCCAGGTCGATTGGGCCCTTTCCCAGATCAAGGACAACGGAAAGGCCTTCTTGGAGGAGGCCGACCACAGCGAAGCGGGCAAGCTCCTCGACCCCGCTATGGTCCGATCTGCCATCGACCGCATAAAGGCCCATGTCGATGCCAATGCCGACCTACGTCCCCAGGCCATCGCCGAGAACCTGGTGCAGGCCACCTAGAACCGGCCAACCCGGAATCGCAAAGAGGCCCCGGCGAGCATTGCCGAGGCCTCTTTCTTTTGTCGCGCCGGATTCGACGGGAATCAGGGGTTGATCAGTGTGGTGGAGTGGCCGACGATGAAGGTCTCCCAATGTTCCGCGTAGTCGGTGACGGAGTTGATCAGGGCCTCCGGACGCTCCCCAATGATGCAGTGGCCCGCGTCATAGACAATGGCGATGTTGCAGTTGGGTATCTTTTCACGGTAGACCCGGGCTGATTCGGGAGACACCAAGCGGTCCTTGGCGCCGAATACCGCCAGCGTGGGACAGTGAATATCTCCCATCTGAGACTCCGCCTGTGCGTCGTGGACTCCGTAGGCCAGCCGGTCCGCCAACGCCTGTTCCTTGGCGAAAACCTCCTGGGAAACCGGCGTATACTTCCCGGCGTTCTCAGGGTGGGCGAACATGGACCGGTGGGCTTCTTGAGAATCGGCGGCTGGAGCGGTCTCAGGTCCGATGACGAGGGGAGAGACCAATATCAGGGCTTCCGTTTGCTCGGGGGCTGCGAACGTCTGCCAGAGCGCCACACTGGCGCCGAAGGACGTTCCGATGAGGGTGATTTTCTCCGAGGTGATGGCCGACACAGCCTTGGCAGCAGTCGCGGCCAGGTCCTTCATGGACTGGGAGGTTGTGTTGGCCAGCGAATCCCCGGTGCCAGGGAGTTCCAAAGAAACCACCTGGTAGCTCGTGGCGAGGGCATCGTGGAGAGCGGTCTGTCTCCAGCCCGTGCTATCCAACGTCACAACCGGCCTGCCCTGACCCGCCTCCCAGTAACGGATGCTAAAGCCGTCTACCTCTACCTGCTTTTCCTTGGGAGCCATGATTAAAACTCTCGGAGCTGGGGAATGACCGCCCGCCCGAAGAGTTCAATCTCCTTCAACACGCCCTTGTGGTCCACATTGTTCTGCTGGAAGGGCATGTCCACCACGCCCACACCGCACCGGTCGTGGAATTCCTTGATCTGTTTGGCCACGGTGTCCGGCCCCCCCAGGAAGTTGATACCCAGGGAGTTGCCCACCACATCGCCCTCTGGGCTGCCGGCAATCACACCCCGAAGGTCGAAGACGTTGCCGGACCTAGCCGCCTGTATGGCCTCCGCCACCGTCCGGCGCATCGGTATATTCGGGCCGGGCCGGGACTCCATGAGACTCTCGTACCACTCGTTGGCCAGCTCGTCTGTCTCGGCCACGTAGATGCTGCCCCGGTAGACGATGTCGTCCGGCCCGGGGGTCCAGCCCGCTTCCTCGCACCAGGCGCGGTACTTGTCGGTGATCACCCGGGTCTGTTCCACAGGAAGGAAGGACACGCCGAGACCGAGCCGGTGTTCCGCGGCGTAGCGGATGGTGTCGTCGCTCCTCGTGCCCACGATCACCGGCGGCACCGGCTGCTGCACCGTCCGAGGCCAGACAGATACCGTGCGGAACTGGTAATAGCGCCCTTCCCAGGAGAATGGCTGGGGTTCGGTGAGGGCCTTCAGAATCAGGTCCATGCCCTCCAAGAGCCGGGCGCGGCCTTCGGCGGGGTTGACGCTGTAGACCTGGTCCTCGTTGGGAGTGCCGCGGAGAAAGCCGGCGACCAGACGGCCCTCGGTCAGGTTGTCCAGCAGCGCCACCTCTTCGGCGACGCGTACGGGGTTATTTAGAGGAAGCAGATGACCCAGGATGGCGATCTTGATGCGTTTGCACCGCTCGGCCACGGCGGCGGCCACGACGGCGGGGGTGCCGGTGAGTATGCGGCCGGAGTAGTGGTGCTCCGAGAAACTGAGCCAGTCAAAGCCCATCTCCTCGGCGAATTCACACTCTTCCATGCCGTCCCGGTAGCTCTGCATGGCCACGGCGGGGTCGTCGTAGGCCGGTGGGACCGGCCAGGTGGCGGGGAAGTTGGCCCGTTGGGAATAGCCCATCGCAGCGAACATGGATGCCTTCATGCGTCCTATCCTCCGTCAGCGCCCTCACCCTGACCGTTGCTGACGACAATTATTGGGGGGAATATTACCGTTGCAACCGGTAAAACGTCCACCGCCAGGCAGACGATTCAAAAAGGAATCACCCCCGATGTTTCGCTTCTCCGCCGTGGGCGATTATAATGCCCGGAAATCCCGCATTAAATTGGAACCACGGAGGGCCCGATGCTCGCAGAAAACATCCGGCTGAAGAATATCAACCACATCACCTACAACGTGAAGGACAAGGACGCCGCGCTCAAGTGGTACGAGGATATCTTGGGTGTGAAACAGATTCCCAAGATGGTCAACGGCGACCACCTCTACTGGCTGCAATTGCCCAGCGGCGCCATGATCCACATCATCGAGAATGTGGACGCCCCTTCGGCCCCGTCCCACCATACCGCCTTTGAAGTGGACGACATCGACGCGTCCTTCGAGTACTTCCACAGCAAGAACATCGAGACCACCGACATCCAGACCAGGAACGACGGCCAACGGGCCTTCTATCTCAACGACCTGGACGGCAACCGTATCGAGATCTGCACGGTGTCCGGGTTCGGCGTGCTGGTCTAGGAGACCACCATGATTTACGGTGCGATAACCAACTCGTGGCGGGAGCAGCTGCCCTCGTCCACGATGAAAGAACTGGTGGGCCAGGCGGTGGAGAAGGGCGCCAAGCACATCGAGCTGCGCCAGACCTGTCTGGGCGAGTGCGAAAGCGGCGAAGGGCCCGACTGGCGGCCCAACTTGGACGGCCTGAAAGAGGTGGTCCAGGAATACCCCAACCTGACCTTCGACCTGGCCATGGCCCTGCCCTGCCTGTCCGAGAAGATCGACCCTCTGGGCGACGGCTTCCAGGCCGCGCTTGCCGGCGCCAAGCTGGTGGGCGCCTCCCAGCCCCACTTGCGGGTGGTGGACCCGGCGTCCTTCGATGCCGCCTGGGAGACACCCAATGACATCCCGGAAGCAGCCCTGGGTCTCGCCGGACTCATCACCGAGGCCAACCGGCAGGGCGTGATCATGTCGATGGAGAACTCCAAGCAGCCCATCCGCAGCATGGCCATGTTGATCGAGACAGTGCGCGGCATGGTCGCGGCGGACGCCGGACAGGGCCTGGGCCTCTGTCCCGACCCCACCAACCAACTGCGGCAATTCCCGGACTCGGACCCGTTGGCCGAGTTGGATGCCCTGCCCCTGGACATGATCAAGATCGTCCATTTCAAGCAGCTTCGCGGCGGCGAGACCCACCCCAGCGTGGACGAGGGCGACCTGGACTGTCTCAAGATGCGGGACATCCTGGATGCCAAGGGCTACAACGGCGCGGCCATCATGGAGATACCCTCGGATGACCAGGTCTTTGAAAACCTGGAATCCAGTTTCCAATACCTCAGCTCCTAGAGGATCTGGAGGAGGCTGACATGGGGCTTCTCAGCGTGGAAGACGTTACCCATTGGTCCATCCCGGTGAACAACCTGGAGGAGTCCGAGGAGTTCTACGGCGAGTTCCTGGGTCTGGAGCATGTGGGCCGGTTGGGCAACTCGCGGATGACCTGTTTCAAGGTCGCCGAGCATAGCATCCTCCTCTGCGAGCGGAAGAACCCCGTGGACGTTGCTCTACAATCCGAAGAGCACGTGCACCATTCATTCACCGTGAGCACCGAGACCTTGAAGAAGGCCTGTAAACTGTTCTTGGACCGCCAGGTGCCCATCGACACCCTGGTGCACCGCGCCCAGGGATTCTTCACCGGCCGGGAACTCTATTTCTACGACCCCAGCGGCAACAAATTGGAGCTGCGCGACCCAACCTGGGCCGCCGGTATGCCCGAACCCACGATTGAAGAGCTTGCCCAGCAAGCCTAGCAGATCGCTGGACCCAATTCGAAAATCAAGGATGGAGTGACAGCATGGCAGGAACAATGGATTTTGGACTGTTTGACACCTGGAACGCCGTTTATTCCGGCGGAAAGGTGCCCTGGGACCCAGAATACGACGGCGGCGAACTCCTGGAGTCGGAAGCCTACGACAAGAACTTCGAGCAGGTCGATACCATCGAAGCCGCGGGCTGGGACTACATCTGGCTCGGCGGCGGGCATTTCTCCACCCAGGCCAGCATGGACCCTCAGGTGTTGATGCTTTCCGCGGTGATCGCCGCGAGGACCAAGAACCTGCGCATCGGCTCCTCGATTCACCGTCCGTTGATGAAGCTGGAGGGCGAGGAGCTCTCAGAAAGGGCCCTGCCCCATGAGAGGTACGCCTTCGACAATCTGATGTTGGACGACCCGTTCCAGGTCGCCGAGCAGATTTCCATCATCGACCAGGTCAGCAAGGGCCGCTTCTACTACGGCGCCGGCGCCCGCTCCCGGGGCTCCGACGAGCGCCGTGACTACTTCTATGAGTTCTTGGAAGTCATGAAGCAGCTCTGGACGGAGGACCACTTCTCCGGTTTCGAAGGGAAGTACTACAACTATCCTCCGTTCTACGAACCGTACCTATCCATCCCCAAGCCCTACCAGAAGCCTTATCCTCCCATGGTCCTGCCGGTGGACAGTCAGGAAAGCTTCATACCCATGGGAAAGATGGGCTATAAGATCGCCATCGGCGCGGGAAGCTCCACCCACAATCTACGCGGCACCACCCAACAACTGAAGGACGTAGCCAGCTACCGCCAGGCCTGGAAGGAGGCCGGACACCCCGGCGAACCGACCACCGTGGTGCGCATTCCCACCCTGCTGGCCGATACCAAGGAAAAGGCCGACGAGCAGAGCGAGATATTGCTGGACCTGGCCAGGCGCTACTTCAATGGCCGGATCGGCATCGGGAGCACCGACGCAGGGTCGGCCAGCCCCGAGACCACCCAAGAAGTGAACCTCTTCGGGACCGCGGAGGAAGTGGTGGACAAGATCGAGGTGCTCCGCGAGCAGTACGGCACCGATGAGATCATGTTCGAGACCAACTGGACGTCTTCGGTACCCCGTGACGTGGTGATGAATTCCATACGCATCTTGAGCGACAAGGTCATCCCCAAGTTCAAGTAAGCCAACGCCGTTCGGGTGAACACTTGATAGGGGCTGCCGGAGACGGCGGCCCCTATTTAAATTGGGGCATTACCTGGTCCGCGAACAGTTTCATGCTGGCCATGGCATCGGCGTGTTTCAAACTGCCGAAGGAAAAGGCGGCGCCAAAGTAGTCGATGTTGTGGTTGGCCTTCAGATTCTTGATGCGCCCGACGCAGTCCTCGGGCGTGCAGAAGTAGACGTTGTTCTCCAGATCGAACTCGTAGCTGGGCGGCTCCTCGGGCCTGATGGTCTTCCAATGGTCCAGGTCCACGTTTATCTCGTCGCCCTGGGTCAGCGTACGCCGGTAGGTGCTCAGGTCCCGCACCCAGGTCAGGGCGTCCCTGGGCGTCTCCACCGCTTTCTTCGGGTCATCGGACAGGTGCAGGAACCGGAAGAAGGGCATGTCCGCCAGCCGGGACTGCTTACCTGTGGCGGCGCAGCGTTCCACGTAGAGGTCAATGAGGTCCAGAGTGTCCTTCTGGGGCGTGAAGAAGCTGGTCAGCACGGGCATGTCCCGCTCCACGGCCACGTCGATGCTGGCGGCGGTGCGGGAAACGGCCATGTGCACCGGCGGATGGGGTTTTTGCAGTGGCTTGGGCGCTATGGTCAATCCGTCCACCTGGTAGTATTCGCCGTGGTAGGTGAAATCGCCGGTGGTCCACAGGCCGAGGATGATGTCCAAGACCTCCCGGAAACGGGTGTCCCGCGACTCGAAGTCGATCTTGAAGTTGCCGTACTCATAGTCCGCCGAGCCCCGGCCGACGCCGAAATCCAGGCGGCCGTTGCTCAACACGTCCAGCATGGCGGCCTCTTCGGCCAGGAAGATAGGGTTGTAGAAGGGAAGCACACTGACACCCGCGCCCAGCCTGATGGTCTTGGTCTGACCGGCGATATATGTCAGGATGGGCATCAGCGTCGGGAAGATCCCGTAGCGGCTGGAATGGTGTTCGGCGATCCAGACCGAATCGAACCCCAGCTCCTCGGCGTATTGAATCTGCTCCACGGCCTCGCCGTAGATGCGGCTCTGGTGGGAGGCGTCCTGCTCGGCCCAGGATGCCAGAATGAATAGAGCGAACTTCATGACAGATTTCGGCTCCCAAAATTCAAAGTCAGTTCAGGCGGACTTGACCATCCCCACGCCCGGGCCCGGTTGGGCACGGCGAGTATATAGCAGGACGGCACCCAGGGAAATGGCGCTATGACCCCTTCCACCAACGCCGGTCACGCTTGGGCCTGGGCCGTGTCCCTGCGCTTCCGCGACTTCCGTCTTTTCTGGGCCTCCACACTGTGCTATTCCCTGGGCACGGGCATGGAATATGTGGCCGTGGGCTGGCTGGTCTTCGACATCACCGACTCCGCTTTCATGGTCGGAGTGGCGGCCGGCGCGCGCATGGCGCCCCTGTTCTTCCTGGGAGTCCTCTCCGGGGCCATCGCCGACTGGCTGGAAAGGCGGACGTTCTTGATCATCAGCGCCCTGGCCAGTACCGCGGTCTCAGTGATCATGGCCATGTTGTTGATCGCGGGCGACCCCAACGTCTGGATCGTCATCGCGTTGGTGGCTGCAGGCGGCTGTTCCTTCGCCTTCACCATGACCGCCCGCCAGGCCTACACCTATGACATAGTCGGACCCGAGCACGCCCTGAACGGCCTTTCGCTGAATCAGATGAGCATGCAGGCCGGTGGCATCGTGGGAGCGGTCATATCGGGCGCGCTGATCGAAGCGGTAGGAGCCGGTTGGCAGTACATGGCCATCGCCGGCAGCTATCTCGGGTCGGCGGGGGTGTTGCTGATAATCGGACGCTCCACCAACACGGTACAGCCCCAGCCCGAGCCGGTGCTCCAAAACCTGACAGGATACTTCCATTTCTTGGCCCAAAACCGGGTGTTGATCGTCCTCATGGCGTTGGCCTCCATCACCGAAGTGCTGGGCTTCAGCCATATGACCCTGCTGCCGGTCTTCGCCAAGGAAGTGCTGGACGTGGGGCCGGTGGGTCTGGGCTACCTGACGGCGGTGAGGCAGGCGGGCGGGCTGCTGGGGCTGCTGCTCCTGGCCAACCTGCGTGACTTCCGGCGCAAGGGCCTGCTCATGTTTCTCATCGCCGGAGCGTTCGGAGTGGGGCTTATGGGTTTTTCGATCTCAACCGCCCTGGTTTTGTTCATCGTGGTCCTGGCCGCGGTCAACGCCTGCGCCATGTCTGTGGACACACTGTATAAGACGTTGATGCAGTCCAACGTCCCCGATGAGCAGCGGGGTCGGGCCATGGGCTCCTGGGTACTCAGCATCGGCGTCGCGCCGATGGGCCATGTGGGTGTGGGCGGTCTGGCCTCCGCCCTGGGCGCCCAGGGCGCCCTCTTGGTCAACGGCGCGGCGCTGGCCGGAATCAGTCTCGCCGCGGCGGTTGGCCTGCCCAAGATACGCCGGCTGGAATAGCCATCCCCCAAGCCCATGCCCCACACCTCTGCCCTTGAACTTAACCTGTCCCGTTGATACCTTCGAAAAAGGCCTCTACCACTCTCAGAGGCCTTCATCCGCTGTGATTTTCCGATATCTTTCGGGCCACTGCGGGGCCAAACCGCGAAAACTTTGGCCGGCCAACGGACCATCAAGGGCTGGGAATTGCGAAATCCCATTGCAATCAAGTTGGTGTTGGGGCTAGCGCTTTTCCTAGCCCTCTTTTTTGCTGCCGCGGGCATGTCATTCTGGCAGGCAGGCGCCGTGGACCGTAAGACGGAAAACATCGTGCAGAGCCTGGAGCCCAAGCGGACCGTTGCCTTCGAGATGCAGCTAACCTCAGTGGAAACGGAGAAGGGCATACTGGAATACCTCCGGTCTCCCAGCCCCGAGATTCGAATGCTGATCACCGAGTCCACGTCCCAATTCGGCCGTTTCCAAAGGGAATACTTACGCCTGGGCACCCAGGAAGAGCTTGACCAGGTCTCCGGCCCTCTGGACGAGGTCTCCTTAGGGTACCAGGAGGACAGCCGGCGGCTAATGGGCCTGGCCGAGAGGAAGCACGGCCTGTGGATGTCTCTAGAGATGGACTTCGAGGCCCTGGCATCACTCTCCTCCATCAACATCGGTCAGAATATGGCCCTCCATTCCACCTGCGGGGCGTTGCAGCTGGTCCAACTCCAGGTCATGGAGACCGCGATAGCGGAGATCAATAGTAAGGTCGCCGCGTATCTCCGCTCCCCATCGCAGGCCAAACGAGATTCCATAGACCAGCACTCCTAAGAATTCTACGCAGCAATGCAGCGCTGCAATGGCCTGGCCGAGACCGAGGAAGATCACCAACTGGCGCAGGACCTGGAAGATCTGTTCAGCAATGCCGAGGCAACGGTAGCCCAGCTATTGGACCTCCACGACCAGACCGAGACCAACCTGAGAGAGTACCTCACAAAGAGGGACGAACTGATGCGGATACTTACCCAAGAGGTCCTGGTGCCGGTCCATCTCCAGATGATGGAGGCCAAGGACGCCGTCCACGCCATCGACTCCCAGACCAACAAGGTCACCCTGCTGCTCCTGCTCGTAGGCCTGAGTTTTGTGTGCGGTGGGGCGCTTCTGGTCTACAAGCGGATATCCCATCCCGTGAACGTGCTTGTTGCGGCCACGAACAAGGTGGCAGAGGGCGATCTATCCGTCAGGGTGGATGCGACTTCCAACGATGAGATTGGCCTGCTGGGGTCCGCCTTCAATGAGATGATCTCCAACCGGGAACAGGCGGAAGCGGCGTTGGTCTTGAGTGAAGAACAACAGAGGCACCTGGCCGACCAAAACGCGGTAAACGCCACCATCGGCCGGATTCTCACATCGACTCTGGACCTGGAAGACGTTTACAGCGCCTTCACCCAAGAGGTGCGTAAGGTGATCCGGTTCGACTGGCTGGCGGTCTCAATCTTGGACCGCAACCAGGAAAAACAGCGCGTCGACTATGTCTCAGACCAGTTCGTCCCCTACCTAAGACGGGGCACCACTCTTGACCTGGAGAAAACCTTTGTGGGTGCTGTGTCCAAGCGGCGCGACTGCATCGTTGAGACGTTCAAAGACCAAGACGCCATCGAGGGCAAATATCCCACCGTCTCCCCAATCGCCGCAGCCGGGTTCCACTCCGTGCTGGGAGTGCCCCTGTTTTCCAGGGACCGGGTGATCGGTGTCCTGGTGTTCGCCCCAGTGGAAGAAATGCCCTACTCGGAAAGTGAAACCACAGTCGCCCGGGCGGTGGCCGACCAGGTGGCCGGCGCCATCGCCAACGCCCAGATATTCGCCGAACGTCAGGAGGCCCAGACCGAGCTGCTGCGCGCCCATGACGAACTGGAGAACCTGGTCTTGGAGCGAACCCTCGAGCTGGAGAAGACCTGGGATATCGCCGAGGAAGCCGCCAAAAGCCAATTCCTGGCCAACATGAGCCACGAGCCGCGCACTTCCTTGAACGCCGTGATCGGGTACAGCGAGCTTTTGATCGATGAGGCCACCGAGGACGGAAACACCGCCATTGTGCCTGACCTAGACCGCATCATCGCCTCCGGCAGGCACCTTCTCACGCTGGTTAACGACATCCTCGATCTGGCCAGGGTTGAGGCGGGCAAGATGGAACTGTTGATCGAGGACTTCGCGGTCTCATCCATGATTGAGGAGGTGGAGGCCATCTCCGGGACGTTGATCCAGAGGAACCGCAACGAATTGACCGTAGATTGGAGCAACGAAGTCGGGGATATGCACACCGACCATCGGAATGACACCCAGCGCCGCCCAAAATCTGTTCCAACCCTTCACCCAGGCCGACTCATCAACCGTCCGCAAATACGGCGGAAGCGGATTGGGCCTCAGCCTCTGCCGCAGCTTCAGCCAGATGATGGGTGGGACGATTTCCCTGGACACCGCCTTGGGGATGGGATCAACCTTCGTGTTGGCCTTGCCCACCCACATCGATGGGCCGGTGGTGGATGCTCCCGAAGCGAGCGTTGAGCCCGAAAAACCGAGGGAGAGAATCCTGGAAAGCAGCCCCACTGGCTCGGATGTAAGCGAGATTTCAAAGAGAGTGCAGATCTCGCCCAGGTGTGTGGGCGGTTATGGACCACACGGGCGTCCGCAACGAAACACAAGAAGAAAAAGAGAGGAACCAATGACCAAGCTGCTTCTGGTTGAAGACAACGAGATGAACCGCGACATGCTTACTCGTCGTCGCAACGAAAGGGCTACGAGACTACCATCGCCGTCGATGGCCGCGAGGGCGTGGCCAAAGCCAAATCGGACTGCCCAGACCTGATTCTCATGGATATGAGCCTGCCCAACATCGACGGCTGGGAAGCCACACGGATCATCAAGGGCTCCAAGGAGACCAAGGGGATCCCTGTGATCGCATTGACCTCCCATGCCATGGCCGGCGACCGGGAACGGGCCCTGGAAGTGGACTGCGACGAATACGACACCAAGCCAATCGACCTCTTCCGCCTGCTGACGAAGATCGAATCTCTACTGGAAAGGAAAGCTGCCTGATGACCATGCCCCGACAAGGAAACCGCGAACACAACATCAACCACGAGCTGAGGACTTTTCTGCACTCGATCATCGGCTACATCTAATTGATCCAGGAGGATGTTGAGTCGGACCGCCAGATGGACATTCGCCCGGACTTGGAAAGGATCTGTATGGCCGCGAACCACGTGGCAGCTTTGGTGGAAGAACGGCTGCCCGACAACAAATCAGCTCTGGTCCAAATGGAGCTTGAGCCCACCTTCGCTTCCCGTGAAGAGGCCGGCAAATAGCTCAGCGACCGCATTCTGGCCCAGCCCCAGCAGCAGAGAGGCTAACCGGCCGCTAGAGCACCTGGGCGATGAACTGCTTCATCAGGGCCACTGCGCGATCCGTCTCTGGGCCAGGCTGGACGCCAAAGGCGTGGGGCATACCGGGGAACATCTCCAAATCGATGTCTCCGCCCGCGGCTTTATAGGCGGTCACGAACTCCTCGGTGACCAGCACGGGCAGGTTTTCGTCGGCCGTACCCTGGATAATCAATGCGGGGGGCAGTTCAACTTTCTCGCCCCTCCGGAGCATCTGAAACGGGTTTCCCTCTTTCATGGCATCGGTGGTCAGGAAATACCCTTCGGAAAGCTCCACCAGCCTGTCCTTGCCGCCCTCCTGGGCGTACTGGTAACGGGCGAACGGATCAACGATCGGCCATCCGGCGACCACGTATTTCACCGTCGCATCCACCTGAGAGCCGGCGAGGTCCAGCGCTGCGTACTCCGGGTGACCGGGCCTCATGCCGCAGAGAAACGCGCTGTGACCGCCGCTGGAACATCCAAATACCCCCACTGTCTCAGGGACTCCGCCAAAGTCTGCGGCCCGGGACTTCAACCACCTGATTCCCAGATTTATGTCCTGCACCTGGGCCGGATAGGCATGGTCGGGGGCCAACCTGAAATCCAGGGCCGCCACCACCACTCCGCTCTCAGCCACCGCCTGGTCCATGACCTCTGAGGCGGTGCGGTCGCCGATACTCCAGACACCGCCGTGGATGTCCAACATGGCAGGGAATGGCCCGGGCCCTTTGGGCCGGTAGACACGCACCAACATACCCCGCTGGTACTCCAGATCCCGTACTTCTATTTCGCAGACCCCATTTGGGTCGTAACTCACCGCGGCCATGATTCCTCCTGGATACACCCGCCTGGAGGGGCGTTAGCGCTGGTACTTGTAGTCCTTGGATATTCCCCGCTCGGGCATCGGCGATGGGTTCTTGACCTGGTAGCGGTAGCTGGGGTCCAGCTTGGGCTTGGGGCCGATGGTGCCCCGCAGCACACCGATGTTTTCAACCTCGTGTTCCACCACGTCGCCTGGCTCCAGGAAGCGGGCGGACTCATAGCCCTTGCGGATGGCCTCCCTGATGGAGCCGCCTCCCACGGTCCCGCTGCCGATGACATCACCAGGGACGATGCGGCTGTCCATGGAGGCCCGTTCAATCATGTCTTCGAAGGAATGATAGGCATGCTCGGCGGCGCCGTCGCGGAGCCAATGTTCGCCGTTCACCCTGACTTCACAATTCAGAGTCAGTCTGCCGTCCTTCAGGAAGGGCGCCAGTTCATCGGTGGTAACCAGCCAGGGGCCCACGGACGACGCTGTGTCCTTGCCCTTGGCGGGGCCAAGGCCGAAGGCCATCTCGTCCACCTGCAGGTCCCGGGCGCTCCAGTCGTTGAAAAGGGTGAACCCGGCCACATGCTCCATGGCGTCGGCCGCGGACACGTTCCGGCCTTCCTTTCCGATGATGCAGCCTATCTCCAGCTCATAGTCGAACTGCTCCGACGCGGCCGGGAAGGGAATCTCGGCATCAGTGCCGAAGACACACAGTGGGTTGGAGAAATAGAACACGGGCATGCGGTACCAGACCTCGGCGGGTTCACGGGTGCCCTGGTTGCTGGCGTGCTCTTCGTAGACGATGAAATCTCTGATGGTGGGCGGCTGCAATACCGGGGAGAGCAGCTTTGCATCGGCCAGGGGGGTGCGCTGGGCATCGTTGCATTTGGCCAGTGCGTCGCGGACCCGGTCGATGGCCGAGTCTCCCGTTTCCAGCAGCGCTTTCACATCCCGCAGCACCTGACCGTTGCCGACCAGAGCGCTAACGTCCACCACTTGGCCGTCGTCCAAGACGCCGCAGCGGGGGCCATTTCCAGCATCATAGGTTAATAACTTCATGGGGCCTCCAGTTTTCAGGCGGTGTGCCATCGTCCCGGCAGGAACGAGAGCATCTGGCATTACAGCACACGCACCCGTGGCGGTCAATCAGACCTGGCGCAAAAAACGCCCCAGCCNNNNGGCTGGGGCGTTTTCCTTTTGGTGATTGATCGGGCCGGACCAGGGTTCTAGCTGATTACTTCGAGGGTGCCCTTCATGCCGTCTATCCAGTGGTCACCGTCATCTTCGAAACAGCCCATGGACCAGGTCCCAACCTTGTCAGCCGGAACTCGGACCGACAGGCCGAGTCAACGGAGATAAATCATTGGGGAATTCGAAGGATCATGCCCCGGGCCGTCGGATATTTCCAGGCATGATTCCGGACAGTCCGGCAGGTGGACACCGTCTAACCTGAGATGTCTTCTTCGATCAGGCCAGCTATCTGCCGGTCTGCATCCCCGCTGGACCTGCTGAGCTGCTCGGCCACCCTGCGGCGGCGGTGTTCGGGGTGGTTCTGGTTCAGCTTCCACTTTCCTTGCAGGCGTGTTATCTCAATCTCGAAACCCATGACCCGTTTCATCATCTGTTCCGAGTACTCGGTGCTGAAATCGGCCTGCCAGGGCTGGGGCTGGGAGGCCTCATAGAAGTCGGTGAGCCGGGCCACGTTCTCTTCCATGCCGGCCTTGTCACCCACGGCCCGAAAGGTTCCGGTGGCGTGGACAGCGACGTAGTTCCAGGTAGGGACCACGTCTTCTTCCCGGTACCAGGTGGGGGATACGTAGGAGTGGGGGCCGTGGAAGACCACCAGCACCTGCTGTCCGTCGGCGTAGCGCCACTGGCGGTTGGCCCGGGCCATGTGACCGATAATGAGTCCCTGTTCTCCGCCCTCTTCGTCAACGACAAAGGGCAGATGGCTGGCCATGGGCTCGTCGCCGGTGTGGGAAAACAGAATGCCGAACCCGTTGTCCCTCATGAACTGGAACAACCTCTCTCTGTCGTCCACCTCGTAATATCTGGGAAGGTACATCTCTGCTCCTGTCTTCTGAAGGGGTCTCGTTTCGCCGCCGTGGACCAATCGGCCCATCTGATTGATACGTTGGGTTCTCCACATAGGTCGCCGGGGTACTAAAACTCAACGGGCGGTTCCAGCACCATTTGATGACACGACTGGAAATCTCACCGTACGCCGCTTGGCACTTGAGGGAAAGCTACGCATGGCCCAATCGAGCAACCACGAGCAAACGTCCGGGACCCGGCCCCAAATCCAGACCGCCACTGAGTTTGAACGGGACAAGCCCTGGGCCAATCCCAATGGCCATTTCAACGGGTACGGCAACCTCGCCCCGGCTGAAGCGCAGCGCGCTTTCGACCGGAGAAACGCCGACTGTTCTCCCAATGATAGCTGCAGCGGCTGCGGCTCAAACTCGATGCACGCCCTCAGTATCGGCTACAGCTTTGTCGAGTGGGGCTGCGAGATCTGCGGCGTCAGGGACGATAGGCCACTAGCCGAGACAGCCCACACCAACCGTCTCGCCGCCTAGGACTTCGCCACCGATCTGATCGCCTCGTAGACGCGGTCAGCAGTCACGGGCAGTTCAAACACCCGCACCCCGATGGCATCCGCCACGGCATTGGCTATGGCGGCCGCGGTGGCATTGTTGGCCAATTCCCCTATGGCCTTGGCCTCGTAGGGCCCGGTGCCTCCCTCGGACTGGATGAGCACCGTATCCAGCGTTGGAATGTCCGCCATGCTGGGCAGCTTGTAATCGCCCAGGTTACCGTTCAAGACCTGGCCGCTGTCTGAGACGAACTCCTCGGTAACCCCCATCCCCAGCCCTGTTATCACGCCGCCGTCAATCTGGCCTTGATGCGCCAGGGGATTGATGATGGTGCCCACATCGTGGGCCGTCACCAACCGCAGCACATCCACCTGACCGGTCTCGGAGTCAACCTCTACCTCCGCCACCTGGGCGCTGAAGTAGGTCACGTCCTCCCGCTCTTCGGCGGTGTGCTCAACGGTGATGGTCAAAGGCAGGGTGGCCCCGTCGGCGATGGCCTGCTTCATCTGCTGGCAGGCCTTCATCACGGCCTGGCCCTCCGTGTAGGTGACACGGCTGGCCCTGGGGCCCTCGTCGTAGGGGGTGCTGTCGGTGTCGCCAGGGCGCACATTCACCTGGTCCAGGGTAACGCCCATCTCGCTGGCCACCATCTGCTTTTCAATGGTATGGGTGCCGGTCCCGATATCCACGGTGGGACTGATGACAGTGAACGAGCCGTCGGCCTCGGCGGTCAACACCGCGCCGGCGATGCCGCCACCGATCTGACGGCCAAATACGGCCACGCCCCTTCCACGGCCGGCGCCTGCTTTGGGCCGGTCCCAACCCGCCATCTCCAGGGCGGCTTCCATGACTTCCCGGACGCTGACGAAGTCCAGCCGGCGTCCCAGGGCGTCGTCTTCTCCCGGGCCCAGCAGGTTCTTGCGGCGGAACTCCGCCGGGTCCACATCTACCTCAATGGCCAGAAGGTCGGTGTGGGATTCAAGGGCGAAGGTGTACTGGTGGGCCCCCGGTGCGCGGAAGTACCCGCCGGGTACGGTATTGGTGTAGACCTGCAGGAACTCGAAGTTGGCGTTTTCCACCCGGTAGCCGCCGCCCACATAGTGGTGGGTGGACAGGTAGGCCCTGGGCTTCATGGCCCCGTAGGCCCCGCTGGCGTGCACCGTCCTGACCTCCCGGGCCGTGATCTTGCCGTCACGAGTCACCCCGGAGCGTATCTTCACCACCGTGGGGTGGGTGGGGTTACTGACGGTCAGTTCCTCCACCGAAGTCATGACGATCTTCACCGGCAATTTGGCCATCTTGGAGAGCAGGTAGGCGATAGGCAGGTCACGGGCATCACCCTTGCCGCCGAAATCGCCGCCGATGGCCGAGACGTTGACTCGGATATCTTCTTCCTGCATCCCCAAAGCCTGGGCCCACTGACGCCGCGCCCGGAAGGGGGCCTTGCTGGAACACCAGGCCTCGATCCGGTCGTCTTCCACGGACACCACGCTGGCGAAGGGCTCGATGTAGCCCTGGTGGCGGCTGGGGACCGTGAAGGTATGCTCCAGTACCACGTCGGCCTCGGCAAAGCCCTGGGCCACGTCGCCCTTTTCCCAATAGAGGCGGGTCTGGCCGTTGTGGACGTCGGGGCACATCAGGTCCAGAGGCGCGCCCTCATATGCGGCAACATCGTCGTGGAGCAGCGGGGCGCCGGGATCTTGCGCTTCCACGGGGTCGTAGACCGACGGCAGAATTTCGTAGTCCACCTCAATGGCCAGCAGCGCCTCCTCGGCGGCTTCGGATGTTTCAGCAGCCACCGCGGCCACCCGGTCGCCGATGTAGCGGACACGGTCCCAGCACAGCACCGGCATGTCCCGCAGAATCTTTCCAAAAAGGCAGCCCTCAGCGTCCTGACCGGTGACCACGGCTTTGACACCGGGCACATTCCAGGCGGCTGAGGCGTCGATGCTCCGGATGCGGGCGTGGGGGTGGGGACTGCGGAGAATCTTGCCCCAGAGCATGCCGGGCAGATTCACATCGGCGGTGTACAGGGTCTCGCCGGTGACCTTGGCCGGGCCTTCGATGCGGGGGATGGACTCGCCGATTATTCCAGGCTGGGCCGTCATGTACAGTTTCCTCTATATATGGTGGGCCAATCCTATCACAGGGTCCGGCCTAGCCCTCGTTCAGGAATGCTTTGATGGAGTCCTGTTCCATCAAAGGGAAGATGGAGAACTCGGCGGGAACGGCGTCGGCCCATTCATTGAGGAGCCGATGCAGCATCTCGTGGGAGTCCACGTCGAATATCCCCACCGCGCCCCGGCCGGTGCGGGGATAGAAGGCACGGGCGACGCCCTTTTCCAATTTGTCCTCCACCCAGGGCCAGAAGCTCTTGCGGGCTTCTCGTACATCCGAGGGGCGGGTGGGAGCGGGGTTGCTAATCACCAAAAACAGCATTTGGGTCTCCTCTGATAGACCGGTTTACAGGCCGGCTAAGGGGGTTGCCGTGCAGTATATCCCGGAAAGTTGTAAAATCGTCGGAGCTAAGACGGAAATTTCCCACAAACCAGGAGAGGCAACCATGGCACGGTCCAAGCCCAAGAAGGAAAAGAAGCAGGAGACCATCGAGGAATTCGTGGCGCGCATGGCCAAGTCGCCCACGCGGAGCGCCGGTCTGAAAAAGAACAACCTCAAAGGTTCACGCCACTAGACTGCGGCGTCGCGCATCAAAATAACCGAAGCGGACTCTTGTTAAAGGCGTCCCGGCTCCCCGAGTCAGGACGTTTTTTCATAGCAAGAACTCAGGGGCGGCCCCCAGGCACGAGCAGAAGGGATTTTGCAGGCTATTTCGAGCTTGACACGCACAAAATTCGAAATGCTACTATACGTACCAATCTAAGACCCAGGGAAACGAGGTCAACGGCCCCAAAAGCGAGGACTTTTTCATGGCGGATGCAGATAAAGATATTGCCTTGATGGCCCACCTGATGCGGCGGGCCGGGTTCGGCGCCCGATACGACGAACTGGAGACCCGCGCGGCCAAGGGATACGAGGCCACGGTTGAAGAGCTGCTCAACCCCCAGGACCATCCCGACGGCATGGACCTGGACCTGGCCGAGCGGTCGTTCATCGACTGGAACCACCACGTCCGCGGCGTGCCCGAATACCACGCCTGGCGCATGATCAACTCCGCCCGTCAGTTGGAAGAGAAGATGATCCTCTTCTGGCACGGCATCCTCTGCATCGCCGACAGCAAGCTGCAGAGCTATCCCACCGAGCACAACGAGCTGGAGATGTTCCGCCGCTGCGGCATGGGCAGCTTCAGGGAACTCTTAGTGGAGATTTCCAAAGACCCCGCCATGGTCTATTTCCTGGACAACTGCCTCAGTCATAAGGGCAACATCAACGAGAACTACGGACGGGAGTTGCTAGAACTGTTCTCCATGGGTGTGGGCATGGACGGAAAGTTCAACTACACCGAGGACGACGTCAAAGAATGCTCCCGGGCCTTCACCGGCTGGACCATTGCCAATAGTGTACCCGGGCAACCCTACGGCCGCTACGCGGCTAACTTCCTCTACAATCCCGACGACCACGACGAGGGCGAGAAGACCTTCCTGGGCGAGACCGGGAACTTCAACGGTGAGGATGTCATCGACATCATCTGCAAGCGGCCCGCAACCGCCCGGTTCGTCTCCCGCCACCTGTATAACTTCTTCGTCGCCGACGACGTTGAGGTCCCAGCCTGGATGGACACCCCGCCCCAGGACATGGAAACCATCAAGATGCTGGAGGAGGAGTACTTCCGTTCCGGCTACGACATCCGCTCCATGCTGCGGCTCCTGTTCAACTCCGACGCGTTCAAGAACGCCCGGTTCTCCAAGATCAAGAGCCCCATCGAGACCATCATCGGCACTCTCCGTTTGATCGGCACCTGGAACACCCCAAAGCCGGGCCTAGAATTCATCTTCGACGAGATGAAGTACATGGGCCAGGAGATCCTGAACCCGCCTTCGGTGGAGGGCTGGCACACCGGCAAGGAGTGGATCGACGGCGGGACTCTGGCCCACCGCATCAACTTCATCGCCGAGTCGGTAAGCGAGACCGACAGCCCGGGCATCAGAGACATCGTGCAGAAGGTGGCCGTCCAGGGCGAGACCATCTCCCCGAAGGACCTGGTGGCCGAGTGCCTGCGGTACCTGGGAGAATACCAAGTCTCCGAGGAGACCCAGCAGATGCTGGTCGCCCACGCCGAGAAGGGCCGCGAGATCCGCACCGGCTCGGAAGATTTTCCGACCACGGTGGCCGACACTCTTCAAATGATTGTCGCCACCAAGGAATACCTCTACGCCTAGGGTCCATCCAATAGTAAAGAAGTGAGAGCGAAAGCCCTCTAGGAAGGAATATTTATGACCACGAACAAGAAAGACACGGTCCTGGTGGTACTTCAGATGTCCGGCGCCTACGATGCGCTGAACACCTTCATCCCCTACAACGACCCCCACTACAAGGACTACCGGCAACTGGTCACCGTGGAGCCGGAAGATGTCCTGGCCGTGGACGACAAGGTGGGCTTCCACCCGGCCATGACCTCCATCAAGGACCTCTACGACGAGGGCAAGGTCGCGGTCATTCAGGGCATCGGTTACCCCAACCCCATCCGCTCCCACTTCCGCTCCATGGACATCTGGCACACCGCCGAACCCGCCAAGATGGGCATGGACGGCTGGTTGGGCCGGGCGGTCCGCGAACTGGACCCCAACAAAGAGAATGTACTGACCGCGGTCAACTTCGGCCGGGGCCTGCCCAGGGCGTTGGCCTCCTCCGGCGTGTCTGTGGCCTCCGTGGGCAGCCTGGATTCCCTGGGTGTGCTGACCGGCATCGACAGCCAGGACCAGCGGACCGAAGCTTTGGACATCTTCGCCCGCATGTATTCGCCGATGATCGGCTCGGGCCCCGCCAACGACTACCTGTCCCAGACCGGTCTGGACGTACTGAAGGGCTCCGACATCCTGAGCACCGCCCCCGGCAAGTATTCCTCCACCGTGGAATACGCCGGCGACCAGTTCTCCCAGTGGTGCAAGAACATCGCCCAGGTGCATCTGGGAGACTACGGGACCCGGGTGCTGTACACCGGCTTGAACCCCGGCACTTTCGACACCCACGCCAACCAGACCACCAGCTTCCCCAAGTTGTGGGGAGAGGTGTCCAACGCTGTGGGCGACCTGTACCAGGACCTTAAAGAGCACAATGCCGAGAAGGAAGTCGTCATGCTGCTCTTCACCGAATTCGGACGCCGCGTCCAGGAGAACGGCTCGGGTACCGACCACGGCTCCGGCAGCGTGGCCTTCGTGGTCGGCGACCAGGTGAACGGCGGACTCTACGGTGAGTATCCCTCCCTGGAGCCGGACAAACTGGACGAGGGCGACCTGCGCTGGAACAACGACTTCCGCAGCACCTACGCCACCCTGTTGGAACAGTGGCTGGGACTGGACTCCCAACCCATCTTGAACGGCTCCTACGAGCAGTTCGACTTCATCAAGTAACTATCCAATCTTAACTGGCCAATCTTCGGCGGCAGCGCCGGGGAAGTACAACCTCTGCGAGGAAAAATGGTCGCGCAAGTAGCACCGACGACTTTCAGATATAGCCATACCATCGGCCGCCAGGAAACCCGGGGCGGCGACGGGTTCTTTCTACCCATATCCCTGACCCGCGGCGAGGGCGACCGGCTGTATGTGCTCAGCCGCGGCACCGAGACCCCGGCCTTCTTCCCCTGCAAGCGCGTGACCATCTGCACCGTGGACGAGGAACTCCTCGGCCAGTTCGGTCAGAAGATTCCCCCGGAGGAGGCCGACGCCTCCGCCCCCGACGGTTCCTTCTTCTGGCCCACGTCCGTTGCCCTGGACAGCCAGGGGAACGCCTTTGTGGCCGACGAATGGCTGAACCGCATCTCGGTCTTCACCAAGGACGGCGAGTGGATCAGGAAATGGGGCACCCCCGGCGACGGCGACGGCGAGGTCAACCGGCCCTCGGGCATGGTCTTTGACAAGGACGACAACCTGTTCATGGTGGACAGCCATAACCACCGGGTCCAGATCTTCGACGGCGAAGGAAACTTCATCTCCAAGTGGGGTGTTGAAGGGACCGGCGACGGCGAACTGAGTTATCCCTGGGGCATCGACATGGACCAGGACGGAGATGTATTCATCGCCGACTGGCGCAACGACCGTATCCAGAAGTTCACCGCCGACGGCAAGTTCCTGATGAAGTTCGGCTCCTCCGGCAATGGCGACGGTGAGTTCAACCGGCCCACGGGGGTCGCAGTGGACAGGGAAGGGACCATCTATGTAACCGACTTCAAGAACGACCGTCTCCAGGTGTTCAACCCCGAGGGCGAATACCTCACCCAGTTGACCGGGGAAGCTACCCTCTCCAAGTGGGGCCTGGAACGGGTGGAGATCGACCCCTTGGCCATGCGCGGCCGGGAGATCTGCCAGAACCTGGAGGAACAGGAAAAGCCCTTCACCGGCCCCATCGCGGTGGCCGTTGACGACGACCTGCGGGTTTTCGTCGCCGAGTGCACGCGCTCCAGGGTGCAGGTCTTCCAGAAGCAGTCCGCCAACTTCTCCGGCGGGCCTCTATAGACCCATCTAGGGCGCGAAACTGGAGCGGCACTGGGCGCCCCAGTGGCCGTCCACCCTGGTCATGATCCAGAGCGCCTGGTGGCTGGCCAACTGCCCGCCGTCTTCGTCGTAACGGGTCCACTGGATGTAGAGGTGGACCTTGTCTTCTGAACTATGCAGCGGCTCGGCCCAGTCCAACACCGTGTGGTGCCAGCGGTCTCCGGCCCTGGCGGCGAACCCCTTTAGGTAATTCTTCTCCAGCTCCCGCCGCGTGTTGAAGATGGCCACCCCGCCGCCTGATATGCGGATGTGGGGGATGTGCATGACGTCGTAGAGCGCCTGGTTGTCCCCGGCGTTCAGAGCCGCCATGAACGCTTCCAGCGCCTTGACCGCCGCGACCTCGCTTTCCTCCCACCGTTCTTTTGCCATGACCGTCCCTCTGGTTGCGATTGGTGCAAAGAAAAGGCCGGTGTGCCCAGTTTGGGACACCGGCCTTTCGTGATTCCTGGTTGCGCCTTAACCGGGTTCTAGACGTTGATCAGGCCCTGGTCCACGGCGACCGTGAAGAGGTCACCCTGGTCTTTCAGGTGGCTCCTGATGTCCTGGGACGCAGCGCTCAATTTGTCCAGGTCCAGGTTCTTGGCGGCCTCGGGGAAGCCGGCCTCGGCCAGCAACTCGGCGCCGTGGTCACGGACATGGTCCAAGGACCAGGTGAGCTGGCCTTCGACATCGCGCACGTCGTCGGGGTACTCGGTGTGGGAGCCGCCGGCGCCCAGCTTATCGTAGCCGCCCTTGTGCCAGTGGCCGCGCAGGCCGTGGGGGTCGTAGCGGATGACCTCTTCGCCATTAACATCGACGCCAAAGGTCGGGCCGCCAATCTTGTTCTTCAGGCAGCGCATGGGCCAAAGATAGATCTTTATGTCGCCGGACTCGCTCAACGGGCGTATCAGCACGGAGCCCAGATAAGACTCGCCATCCAACATCGTAGCCATTTAAAATCCTCCCAGACTAGTTGTTCTTGTGCCGTTCCACGAGATATTACCACAGCCAACGGGGGTCCTGGCTACGGTCACCGGTGGTTGTGCTATCGTTACTACGCTAAATTTCGGCACCGTGGCCGGCTGAGGACAGCAATAGACATGCCAGCACTGGAAACCGGAGTCCAATTTCACCTGCCAACCTACTCCCATGTCCCGTTGCCCCAACTGATCGAACTGGGCAGACAGGCACAGCAGGGTGGGGTCGGCCAGTTGTGGGTCACCGATAACCTGCGGAGCCGCAATTCGTTCGTCGTGCTGGCGGCCTTCGCCTGTAACTTGGAGGTCAAGCTGGGCACGGCCATCACTGTGCAGTATTTCCGGAGCCCGGTGGACCTGGCCGACATGGTGGCCTCTGTGAGTGAACTGATGCACGGCCAGGAGCTGAGCATCGGCCTGGGATTCGGCAACCCCCGCACCCACAACTGGATCGAGACTCCCCGGCCCGTCAGCGTGCTGCGGGAGACCGCCCAGAGCCTGCAGCGGCTCCTGGACGGCGACAAGGTCTGCTTCGCCGACTATCCCAACATCCTGGAGTATTTTAACCTCAATCCCGAGGCCCAATTCCAACTGAACTTCAACCCCAAGACACCGATCAGGACCTACTGCGGCGGCAACGGACCTTTGGGAATGGCGGTGGGCGGACAAACCATGGACGGGTTCATCTTCGGGGGCCACTACATGGCCGCCCTCCGCACGGGTAGAGTGCCCGAATTGATGAACAGGTTCCACAACGCCGCCAAAGAGGCGGGGAAGAACGGGGAGATTCCCAGGGTGGCGGAGATAAAGATATCCCTGTCCCAGGACCGTCAGGCGGCCAGGGATTTTGTGCGGGAGAGCGCCGGTCAGCGGGTGCTGAACATGTACCGCCGAGGTTACACCCACGAAGACATCCGGAACCTGGGCGTGGACCTGGCCGACATCCAGTTGCTGGACCAAGCAGATAAGGACGGCGTCTCGCCGGATGGCTTCGACCGCCTGGTCACCGACTCCATGATCGACGCCATCTTTGTGGCCGGACGGCCCGAGGACTGTCTGCCGAGGCTGAGAGAGGTGCAGGACACTGCCCAGGAGCAGGGCTTCCACCAGATGATGTATTCGGAGTTGGGGCCGGACGTGGATGAGGCCATGACCCTTCTCTGCGACGAGGTCATCCCAGAGCTATAACCCAATCTCCGGGTGGAATCAGTACCTGAGGGACCGACTGATGAGTGTTAATGGGGGCCAATGCAGAGACCAGCTTGGCCGCAACAAACTGAGCCTGGGGCCTCTTCGGGGCCAACTGCTCCGGCGGTCTGGCAATCACCACTGTGCCCGAGCGGTGGGACGCCAGTTGGGAGAACGTACAGGCGGCCGCACGTATGGCCGACGACGCAGGCATCGAGTTCATGCTGCCCCTGGGCCGGTGGAAGGGCTACCGCGGCGAGACCGACCACAACGGCTCCAACTTCGAGACCCTGACTTGGGCCACCGGCATCCTGGCCAGCACCAAGAACATCATGGCCTTCGGCACGGTCCACGTTTCCCTGTTCAACCCCGTGGTGGCCGCCAAACAGATGGTCACCGCCGACCACGTGGGTCAGGGCCGCTTCGGGCTGAACATCGTCTGCGGCTGGAACAGCGATGAGTTCGACATGCTGGGCATCGACCTGGCCCTGCATGACGAGCGCTACGACCAGGGACAGGAGTGGATCGACATCATCACCAATGCTTGGTCGGTGGACGGCCCGTTCGACTACGAGGGTAAGTTCTACCAGGTGAAGCGGACGGAGATTAACCCCAAGCCCCACGGCGGAGGCTGGCCTCTGATAGTCTGCGCCGGCAACTCACCAAGGGGCCGGGACTTCGCCGCCAGGAACGCCGACATGATGTTCACCAACATCCGCTCCAGTCTGGACGAAGTGCCGGGGAACACTTCGGAATTGCGGGGCATGGCGGCTGCCTACGGCAGGGATATCGGGGTGTTCTCCAACATCGCCATGGTCTGCCGGCCCACCCAGAAGGAAGCCGATGAATATTTCCACTACTACGCAGTGGAGAATGCCGACCGGGACGCGGTGGAGAACATGATCGTGGGCCGGGGCGTGAATAAACCGGGCATCACCGAGGAGGAACTGAGAAACATCCGCATGCGGGCGGGTGGCGGAAATGGCGCGCTGCCGGTGGTGGGCGACCCTGACCACGTGGTCTCGGTGATGAAGCAGTTGTCGGAAAGCGGTATTTCGGCCCTGGCCATGGGCTTCGCCAACTACCTGGAGCATTTCCCCTATTTCCGGGACGAGGTGCTCCCCAGACTGGAACGCGAGGGGCTGCGGACGGGTTAGCCGCCTGAGAATGGTCTAGTGTGAACAATGAAAAAGCGCCCCGGCCGATTGGCCGGGGCGCTTTTCGTCAGGACTTTGTTGGAAGTCTACTTACCGTCTTTGGCCCAGAGGGCTTCCAGGACGTTGCCGGGGGACATGGGTAGGACGCCCATGCGGACTCCCGCCGCGCCGTGGATGGCGTTGGCCACCGCGGCCAGGGGAGGCACGATGCAGACTTCGCCCACGCCGCGGACGCCGAAGGGGTGTCCGGGGTTGGCTACTTCCACGATGACCGTGTCAATCATGGGCAGGTCCAGGCTGGTGGGCATCCGGTAGTCAAGGAAGGAGGAGTTCTCCATGACGCCGGACTCGTTGTAGACGTACTCTTCATTGAGGGCCCAGCCGATGCCCTGGGCGACGCCGCCCTGGAGCTGGCCCTCCACATAGCTGGGGTGGATGGCTTTGCCCACGTCCTGTAGAGCAGTGTAACGGAGGATATCCACCTTACCGGTCTCAGGATCGACTTCCACGTCCACGATATGGACACCGAAGGCATTGCCGACACCGGCAGGGTTTACGTTGCCCCGGCCGACCACCGGTCCGCCGGTGCCGACCAAACGGGTGGCCAGTTGCTTGAAGGTCAGGTTGAGTTCGGGGTCCGACTTGTGGGAGGCCACGCCGCCCTTGAACTCCACGTCTTCGGCGCTCACATCCCAGATGCGGGAGGCCCGTTCGATCAACTGCTGTTTCATGTCAGTGGCGGCTTCGTAGGCGGCCCAACCGGACTTGAAGGTGGCGCCGCTGCCGGCGGTCAGGGATGTGTAGCCAACGGAATCGGTGTCTCCCACCGTCGGCTGGACGTCCTCGGCGGGGATGCCCAGCACTTCAGCGACCTGCATGGCCATGGAAGCGCGGCCGCCGCCGATGTCGGGCGACCCTTCGACCAGGCTCACGGTGCCGTCGGCGTTGACGCTGGCGGTGGCGCAGGCAGGTCCGGTCCCGTTGAACCAGAACCCGGCGGCGACGCCACGGCCCCGGTTGGGACCTTCCAGTTTGGACTTGTAGTGGTCGGTGTTCATCGCGGCGGCCAGGGTCTCCATGTAACCCACCTGCTGCAACACCGGCCCGGGGATGCGGCGGCTGCCCTCTTTGGCGCCGTTCTTCGTCCGGAACTCCAGCGGGTCCATGCCCAGCTTCTGGCAGATCTCGTCAATCACCGACTCAGCGGCGAAGGACGCGGCGGGGACGCCGGGGGCGCGATAGGCGGCGGCCTTGGGCTTGTTCACCACCACGTCGTAACCCTCGATGCGGCCGTCGGCGATCTCGTAGGGGGTCAGAACGCACTGGCATGCCTGGTTGATGGGCGAGCCGGGGAAGGCGCCGGCCTCATAAATCATGGTCAGGTCGGCGGCGGTGATAATGCCGTCCTTGGTGGCGCCGATCTTCACCCGGATGGAACTGCCGGAGGTGGGCCCGGTGGCTTCGAAGACCTCGGCCCGGCCCATGGAAATCTTCACCGGACGGCGGGCCTTCTTGGAGAGGGCCGCGGCCACCGGCTCCAGGTAGATAACGGTCTTGCCGCCGAAGCCGCCACCGATCTCCATGGGGACAACCTTGATCTGGGAGACGGGGACGCCCAGCACCAGACTGGTCAGGTCCCTTATCTGGAAATGGCCCTGACTGCTGCCCCAGACGGTTAACTTTCCGTCCTCACCCCACATGGCGGTGGCGGTGTGGGGCTCGATGTAGCCCTGATGCACGGTGGCGGTGCGGTAGGTGCGCTCCACCACGATATCGGACTTCTTGAAGCCCTCTTCGGGGTTGCCGAGTTCAAACAGGAAGTGGTTGGCGATGTTGGTGCCCTTGCTGGTGTCGTCGTCGTCCATGAGACCGCCGGGACGGACGTTGGCGTTCTCGGGGTTGGCCAGCCGTTCGTGCACCAGGGGTGCGTCGTCTTTCATGGCCAACTCCAGGTCGACAACGGCGGGCAAGACCTCGTAGTCAACCTCGATGAGGGCCAGGGCCTGGGTAGCCAATTCCACGCTGGTCGCGGCCACGGCGGCTATGGCGTGACCCTTGTAGAGGGCCTTGCCGCTGGCCATACAGTTGTTGCTGATCCACTTTGGGTTGGCCATGGCGCCTTCGCTCAGGTCAGCAACCTTGCCGCTGGGCTGGGCGAAGTCCTCAGACGTGACGACAGCCATGACGCCGTCCAGAGCCAGGGCCTTGGAGGGGTCAATGGACTTGATCACCGCGTGGGCGTGGGGACTGCGCAGTATCTTCCCGTGGAGCAGCCTTGGCAGGGTGATATCCGCGCTGTAGCGCGCCCGGCCGGTCACCTTGTCGTTGCCGTCGTGGCGGATGGGCCTGGAACCGACAACATCGAATTCTTCGTTGGTCAACACCACATTGGAGGCCATTCTTTTCTCCTGACTGGACGGATGGAAAGGACTGTGTCCTAGAGTTAGCAGATTTTAACACACGCCCTGCCTAATTTGCCTTTGGAAGCCCTTCAAAAACGGGGCGTGGGCGGTGGCAATGAAGACGCCCTGGGCCACTTTTGGTCAACCCAGGGCGTCTTCCGTTGTCTGATATCGAGGCTCCGGGATGTTAGTCGGCCGCCTCAGCGGGGAGTTTGGCCCCCTGGAAGGGCCCTTTCGTGGCCTCGAAGGACTGGGAGAAATCTAGTATCTCCTGGTCCGTTTGAGTCGCCAAGTCGATCGGCCTGCTGAATCCCTGCTTAACCACAAAGCCGGTCTTGTAGTAGACCTCGCCCACGTTGTTCCCGGGGTCGGCGCTGGGGAAGCAGATGCCCCGCTAGGGGTTCTCGTCGGGCACGGTCAAGCCCATGACCCTGGTGTAGAAGTCCCGCATCTTCATGAGGTCGTCACGAATGATGCCCACGTGTCCAAGGTTCTTGATCAGAGACGTTTTCTTACCCCCATGCTTGATCTCGTTCTGGTGGGTGCCCTGACGGCGTCATATCACGACGGGCGGTTAGCCCATCCCCACCACCCTGACCCGGTGGTTGATGCCGTCGGCGATGTAGAGGTTCCCCTCGCCGTCCACTCCGCAGCCGTGGGGGCGCTCCAGGCCGGCGGATGTGGCGGGGCCACCGTCGCCGTCACCGCCTTGGTGGCCGCCGGCGATGGTGGTGACGATGCCGGTGTTCACGTCGATGAACCTGACGGCGTTGTTCTCGGTATCCACGACAATCAGGTTGTCGTCATTGTCGCAACGCATGGCTTTGGGCGCGCCCCAGGTTGCGGTTAGCGCGGGGCCGCCGTCACCCGAGTAGCCCCGTTCCCCCGTGCCGGCGAAGATGGACATGACGCCGTTAACGTCCACTTTGCGGACGCCGTTGCCCTCCCTCTCGGCGATATAGGTATTGCCTTTGGAGTCCAGACAGACCGCCCTGGGGCCCATCAAAGACGTTTCGGTGGCTGGTCTGCTGTCGCCCTCGCGGCGCAGCTCGCCGTCGCCGGCGAAGGTGGTGATGATGCCGGTGTTCAGGTCCAAACGCCGTATCCGCTGGTCTTGGATATCGGCGATAAGGAGCCCACTCCTGCCGTCCAGGTAGCAGTCGTTGGGCTCCCGCATATGGGCCTGGGTGCCGGGACCGCCGTCGCCACTGTAACCCGGCTCTCCGGTACCCGCCACGGTGGTGATGATGCCGGTGGCGGCCTCGACCTTGCGGATGGCGGCGTTGAACCGGTCGGCGATGTAGATGTCGCCGTTGGTATCCAGAGTGAGGGAGTACAGGTTGTCCATGGTGGCCTGGGTGGCCGGGCCGCCATCTCCCGAGTAACCGGCCTCGCCGGTGCCCGCCACGGTGGTTATCACACCGGTGTCCTTGTCGATGCGCCGGACGGTATGGTTACGACCGTCGCAGATGTAGAGGTTTCCGGCGGCGTCAAAGGAGCAGCCATACGCCTCGCCAATGGTGGCTTCCAGGGCCGGGCCGCCGTCCCCGGTGTACCCTTCCTCGCCGGTGCCGACGATGGTCTGGATTATTCCTGCTTCGTACTTCATGACTCTTCTCGTTAACCGTTCGTACTATTCCCGCAGGTACTGCTCCTGCAACTGGATGAACTCGTCGGTCCGGTTGACCTGCCGCAGCAGTTCGGCGTTGGCCTCCCGGGGGGTCAAGTCGTCCACCGACCCGCCGTCCTTAAGGTGTTTCAGGCTATCGTAGATGGCCTGGATGGCCATTCCGAAGGCTGGGTTTCCGGCCATGAGAATGCTCACACCATTGGCGGCCAGGAAATCCCGGTCCTCCAGCATGCCGTCCGGTGGGCTGAGGACGGTCAGTGGCAAGTGGGTGGCACCGTGGACCGCCTCAAGCTGCTCCCTGGTCTTCAAGCCGGCCAGCCTGATGGCCTCGACCCCGGTCTGGGAGTAGGCCTTTATGCGTTCCAGGGCCTCGTCCAGGGGAAATTGGGCCAGGGCCGTGGTGCGGGCGACGATGACGGTCATGGGGTCTTCGCGGGCCGCCACCGCCGCCTCCAGCTTGCCCACCTGCTCCGCCTGGGAGTACAAACCAGGGTCCGGTTGGTTGAAGCGGCTTGGCGGGATGGCGTCCTCTATCTCGATGGCGGAGACGCCAGCGGCCTCCAATTCCTTTACCGAGCGCACCACGTTGACCGCGTTGCCGAAGCCGTCCTCGCCGTCGTGCATCAGGCTGACGTCGGCGATACGGGTGATGCGCCGGCAGACGTCCACCAGGTCGGACATGTTGACCAGCACGATGTCTGGGACGGCCAGGTTGGCCACCTTGTGCACCGAGCCGGAAAGGAAGCAGACCTCGTAACCCAGCATATGGGCGATCCGGGCGGAGAGCGGGTCAAAGATGTTGGCGGCCAGGGTGCAGTCCAGGCGGGTCAGCACCTCACGGAACCTCTGGCGGGCGAGAGACATTCTTGGTTCCCCCTGGGAGATTTCGGGCATTATGCCACGATTCCGGAGAACGCAAAAACGCCCCGGCATGATGCGCCGGGGCGTTTCCCATCGGTGTAAGAAAGGGGCTTGTCAGCCTGAAGAGGGCGACCAGTTGTAGATCTTGGTCAGGCTGCCGCCCATCAGGACGGCCCGGTCGGAGTCCGAGAGAGTGTCCGTAACACGGAAGGCTTCCACTCCCTCCTCGTAGGTCAACAGTGGCCTGGCACGGGTCCAGTCCGTCCCCCACATGCAGCGGTCGAGACCAAAGGCGTTGAAGATCTTGCCCAGGGGCTCCCAGATGTCCGGGTAGGGGAAGCCCGCGTGGGAGAGGGTGCCGGCCCCGGAGATCTTGATGGTCACATTGTCCAATGCCGCCAGTGCCAGCACATGGTCCAGGTCCGCCCAGGGCTCGGGCGGGGCCGGCGGTTCAGGCGGCTGGGGGATGCCCAGGTGGTCGATGACCATGCTGGTGTTGGGATTGCGGCGGGCCAGTTCGCCAAAGACGGATAGCCTGTCCGAACACATGATGTTCACGGGGATACCGGCCTTGGCGCCGGCGGCCAGTATCTCGTTCAGACCGGGGTGGTCTGCTTCCAAGGTCCCGCCAGTAAGCATTATGCGGGCCCCAATCACCCCCGGCGTCGCCGCCCACCGGGCAACATCATCGGCGATGGTGGCCGACTCAGGGTCGAAGGGTTTAACCAGGCCGAAGCTGCCCGGGTGTTTCGCGTAGACCTCCAGGGCGTAGCTGGCGTCGTATTGGTAGAGGCTGTAGGGCGAGATCAAGATTGCCCCGGCAACTCCTACTGCAGCCATGGCCTTCACCATGTCATCGCCGGTGACTTCATCCGGCCCGCGGAGGAACCCCTGCCAGGGCCGCCCTGGATGGTCCCTCTCGTAGGCATGTACCTGCACGTCAATGGTCTGGGTCTGCGTAGCCATGTTTCCCCTCCATAATCTCGGGTCGGTCCAATACCGTTACCAGGACTTCAGTACGGGCAGTACCTCTTTGGCGAACAGTTTCAGTCCCCGTTCGGCCACGTCCAGGGGTGTACCCCCGAAGCGGAAAGCGACGTTCAACTCGAAATCGCCGATCAGGTCCCGCCGTTCCTCGAGTCCGCGCAGGATCTTGTCGGGCGTGCCCCAGCTGGCCGCCTGCATGAAGCCCGTGACGGCGCCGTCCATGCCTGCGGACCGGGCAATCTCCGCCTTCTGCTGGTAGGAGTCGTAGCCCTTCACGGTCCGGAAGTGGTCGCCGAGGAATTCGTAGTGGTAGAAATTGCTCTCCACGAACTTGCCCTGGTACTGGCGGGCCTCCTCTTCACACTGGGCCAGGTCCGTGCCGCAGATCACGAACTCGGTAAGCATGGGCACCGGCGGCTCCGTGCCGTGGAATTCGCGGTGTAGCGCCCTCACCTTCTCGATACCCGGCAGGCGCATCTCCCAGGGGCGGTCGGCAAACATCACCACGTGGGCGCCCAGCTTGGCCGCGGAGATCACCGACTCCTCACTGGAGGCCACGGCATAGATGCGGCCGTCGAAGGAATGGGTGGGCCGGGGCCTGAGTTCGGTCCTGGGCTGTTTGTAAAATGGGCCGTCTCCCTCCATGAAGCCGGTCTTGAGCGCATTCACGATCATGGGCGCCGCCTCATCGAAGCGTCCCCGGGACTCGTCCATATTTATACCGAAGGTCTCAAATTCCCGGCGGGCCAGACCCCGCCCGAAACCCAGCCGGAGCCTGCCGCCGCTCAGCATATCCAGGACAGCGGCGTTCTCGGCCACCCGCAGCGGGTTGTGCCAGGGTAGGATCACGGCGGCTGTCCCCACATCGATGTTCGGGTATTTGGCCGCCAGATGGGTCATCAATTGGATGTTGTCGGGCACGAAGGAGTAGTCGTTGAAGTGGTGCTCCGCTGACCACAGGCAATCGAACCCCGCGTCGGCGGCAACCTCCGCCAGACGGAGTTCCTCTTCCCACATCAGGGCATCCGAACCCTCTTCCCAGCCGTAGCTGGAGAAGATCATCATCATTCCTACGTCCATGACTCTCCTTTTTATGTCAATCGTCTTTATGTCAATCGTCTGAACCGGGATTATATACCCGAAGGCAAAGGCCTACTGCGGCTTTCAGCCCTCGGAAGGGTTATACTGTGCCCTCAGCCAGGATTTAGGAGGACAACGATGCACTGTGGAGTAATGGTCACCGGGTATAACCAGGGTGACTGGGAGCGTTTGCTGGACGAGGACTACGGGCGGCCGCCCACCATCTCCGACGCCCAGAATATGGACAACACCCTGCACATGGGGGACCTGATCGAGCCGCTGGGGTTCGACTCCATCTGGGCCACCGAGCACTACGGCTCCGCATACTCCATGCAGCCCAACCCCCTCCAGTACCTGGCGTTCTGGGCGGGCCGGACCAAACGCGTTGATGTGGGCACGGCGGTCATCGTCGCCCCCTGGTGGAACCCGGTGCGCCTGGCTCACGAGATTTCCATGCTGGACATCCTCCTCCAGGGACGCCGCCTGCATCTGGGCATCGGCCGGGGCATCGCCCCCCACGAGTACGCGTCTCTGGGCTATCCCATAGGGGAATCCCACAAGTATTTCTATGACGTTATCAATGTCCTGAAGGCCGCCGACGGTGCGGAGCGGTTCGAGTTCCAAGGTGATGTGTACAACGTGCCCCCGACCTCCATCCGGCCCCAGGCCCGGCACAAGGGCGAGTTGACCAAGAACATCAAGGTGGCCTTCAGCACCGAGGCATCGGCCAAGATGGCCGCCGAGAACGGTCTGGGCCAGATGTTCGTCGCCGGCGACGACGTGGATGAGATGGTCGCCAAGGTGCAGAGGTTCAACAGGATCAGGAAGGAACTGGGCCTGGAACCGGACCAGCCCACCACCCTGTTGTGGATGTACTGCGCCGAGACCGAAGAGGAAGCAGAAGAAGGGTGGGAGTTCTTCAAGAACCAGGGCGAGGCGGCCCAGCACCACTACTTCGACTGGAACAATCCGGGCTACGAGGGCATCAAGGGCTACGAAGAGTACCTGCTGCGCCAGACCGCCGACATCAGCCCTGCCGAGGCCAGGCTGGCCGCCCGCAGGGCAACCCAGCCCATCGGCACCCCGGACCAGATCATCGAGAAGATCGAGTCGATGCAGAAGATGATCAGCAACGAAAAGCTGGTCATCCACATGATGTACGGCGGGATGCCCAGGGAAAAGGCGGAAAAGAGCCTGCGTCTGTTCGCGGAGAAGGTCCTGCCCCACGTGCAGGCCATGCCCACGCCCATAAATCCCAGGTCCCTGGCCTAAGCCCGCCAGCCGCCGCTAGGGCGACTCGACCTTTCTGGCGAAGTCCCTAACGGCCCCGGCCAGCAGGTCTGGAATCTCCACCTTCATGTTGTGGCCCACTCCGGCGAAGGTCTGGAGCGTGGCGTTGGGCATCTCCCGGACCATCAGCTCTTGGGCGTCCATGGGCGTGATTTCATCGTTCTCCGAGGCCAGCAGCAACGTGGGGGCCGGGATGTTGGGCAGCAGGGGGCTGAGGTCTTCCGCCAGAAGACAGCCTTGCAACGCCAATACATTCTCGGCCGGCGTCTTTTCGCCCTCGGCCGCGTACCATTCGATGACTCCGGGCTCGGCCTGAGGCCCGAACCGCTTCTGGGCGTCGGCCAAGAGCCAGGCTTTTGTGCCCTCTTCTTCCAGGGTCCGCCGCCACACGCTGGCGTCGATTCCCGCGCCCATCCGGGCCAGCCTGGGAGTGGACGCCACCAGGCTCAGGCTGTGGAGCCGCTGGGGAAAATCGTGGGCGAAACGCAGGCTGACGATGCCGCCCGCCGAAGCGCCCACCAGGTGGACCTTGTCCACTTCAAGGGCGTCCATGACCGTCGCGATGTCGGTCGCCAGTCCAGGCAACGTCAGAGTCCCGCCGGAGGCCGGGTCAGTGCCCGCGTGGCCCCGCATGTCAAAGCGCAGGACCCGGTACTGACGGGCCAGCGTGGGCACCCAGGCCCGCCAGCGGTGCAGATTTCCCCCCGCCGCATGGTGCAGCAATACGACGCTCTTGGTCCCCCAAGGGTCGGTGAAATCGTCCCAATGGTAGTGGAAGCGGCTTCCATCCAGATCTAGATACGGCATTCCCTCTTACTCTCCCCAGGGCCTCATCTTTGGCCAGTCGCCCGCTGAAGCTGCGGCGGTTGAGACTCGGCTGATACCTGGCTATAGTGTAGCGATTCCATTCAAGGAGCCAACAACATGGCGGACAAGATTCGCTTGGGATTCGTGGGAGCCAACGTCAACTCGACCTGGGCATCCCAGTCCCACTATCCGGCGCTGCTGGCCAGTCCGGATGTGGAGTTTACCGCAGTTTGCACGTCCAGGCCCAAGAGCGCCGAAGAGGCAAAGCAGAAATTCGGCGCCAAGCTGGCCTTCCACGACTACAACGAGATGTGCGCGTCACCGGACATCGGCGCGGTGGCCGTGGTAGTGCGGGTGCCGCTGCACTACGGACCGACCAAAGCCGCCATCGAAGCAGGAAAGCACGTCCTGACCGAGTGGCCGTTGGGTAAGACCACCGCCGAGGCCGAGGAACTGGCTGCCCTGGCCAACGCCAAAGGGGTGCAGACGGTGGTGGGACTCCAGTCGCGGGTCAGCCCGGCCCTGATGTACATCAAGGAGTTGGTCGAAGATGGTTACGTGGGCGAGGTGCTGTCCTGCCACGTCACCACCATGCGCGACGGCGCGCTGGAGCGTCCTTCCAGCCGCAACTGGAACCTAGACATCACCCAGGGCGCAAACACCCTGACCATCGCTAACGGCCACGTCATAGACGCCCTCCGTTTCGTATTGGGCGACTTCAAGCGGGTGGCCTGCATGGTCACAACCCAGCTACAGCAGATATTCGAGACCGACACCCAGAAATATGTGGAGCCCACCTCCCCGGACAACGTGCGGGTGTCCGGCCAGTTAGAGCGCGGCGCGGCGGCAACGGTTGCGGTGGGGGCCGTTCCCTGGGCCGGCACTGGCTACCGGATGGAGATCTACGGCACGGCGGGCACCATCGTCACCACCGGCAGCGTTTCATCCCAGCGGGGAGAGATGCTGCGGGTCCAGGGCGCCAAGGGCACGCAGACCCTGGAAGACCTGACCATACCCGACAAATTCGTCTGTGTCCCCGCCGACTTCCCCAAGGGCGACCCCTTCAACGTGGGGCAGCTCTATACCCAGTTCGCCGAGTCCATACGCACCGGAAAAAGCGGCGCGCCCACCTTCGACGAGGCGGTGAGACTACACAAGTTCATCGACGTCATCAAGAAGGCGTCTGACACCGGCCAGGAGCAGGCCGTAGTCTAATTAGCCCTTCTTGACCGTAAGCTGCACCAGCTTGTCGGCCCGGTCCTCTTTGTCCAGGTCGCGGCAGGTGCTGATTATCTCCTCGAACTGGCCGCCGGGGATGGGCAGGCCGGGTATGACGTCCCTTATCCGCCGGGCTTCCTCTTCGAAGTCCCACATGAACTCGCGGCCAGTGGACTGCTTGGTGTAGCTCTTGCCGTCCTTGGTGTATACGGTGAACCGGGGCCCGAAGAGGGTCATCCCATGGGACGGAATGAGGGTCACCCGCTCCATCAGGTCCAGCACCTCGGGCGGGTCGCCGCCGCCGTCCGCTTCGCCCATCTGCTGACTGCGCAGCACCGGGAATCCCCGTTGGGAAACGCCGTAGGCGGTGTAGTACTTGGTGCCTCCCTTCTGGGCCGGCCCGTCCTCACGGCGACTGGGGAAGGCTGGGCTGGGGTACTGGGTCTCGATCCAGTTGACCACGGCCTCCACCCGGTCGATGTCCTCATATTTGATGTCGTACTCGGTGCACAGTTGGGCGGGGACATCCACGTGGGCGATGTTGTAGCCCGCCGTGGAGTAGATGCGGTAGAGGGTTTCCATGAACATCCACTCTTGCCCCAGCCCCTGGGTGATCTTGTCCAGGCTGGTCTGGGTGTCGCCCACAAAGCTGTAGGTCAACTGGCCCTGGTTGTTGCCGGTGTAGGCGTGATAGAAGCCGGCGTCGCCCTCCAGGGTGGTGTCGCCGCCTACGTGACCCGTCTGGGCCAACGCCACCGCGAGCATGGCGTTGCGCACGGCGGCGCCCTCCCGCAGGGCACGGCCGCCGTTGCGAGGGCCTTCCAGGTTGCCCGCCGCCAGGTGGACGCATAGCGCGATGGTGCTGTTCACCTCGTCCTCAGTTAGATTCAGCATCTTAGCGGCGGCGATGGCCGGACCAAAGATACCGAACACGGGGCCGGCGTGAAAGCCCCGGGACATGACGGTTGGAATGAAGTCCGAAGCCAACCGCTCCATGACTTCATAACCGGCAGCAACGCCGGTGAGAAAATCCTTGCCCGAAGCGCTGGACGCTTCAGCTCCCACGAAAGCGCCGGGCAGGATGCTGGTGCCGGGATGGGTGAGCATACGGAAGGAGTCCAACTTGCCGCCGGACATGGCCATCTCGGCATTGGCGAAGGCGGCACCGCCCTTGGTCACCGTGGCGCCGTCCACCATGATGGTGGCGCCGTTACTAACGCCGGATTCGTCACCCTTCATCATGTCCACGGCCTGCTTGCCGCTCCGGGACTGGTAGCCCAGGAGCACCGAAGACAGACTGTGGAGTGTCACGCCCTTGGCCCTATCCACCACCTCGGGCGGGAGATCGTCGAAACTGAGTCCCACGACCCACTGGGCGAGCTGCCGGCTGAGCGATGCCATATTCTCTGTCTCCGTTTCTATGAATGTATGTAGTTGGCCGCTTTGATAATGACTGGAGTAGTCTAACCCATTGGCGCCGATCGGCCCACATGACGGGCCTTTAACGGTCGAATCGCGTCTCTCGTTAACGCCCGGCTCGGCTTGATATAGGGCAGGGGCCTTCATACGATTAGCACGCAGATAGCCCAAAATCACACTTGAGGGTGAGCACTATTATGAAGGTAAATCGAATCATGTTGGGAGCGGTGGCCGTCGTTTTGATGGCAGTCATCGCCTGCGGAAGCCCAAGCCCAGCGGCGTTCACCGTAACCGCCGTGAACATGCCCGCCGCGGCCGATGTTTGGTAGGAGATCACGGTTGAAACCGTGGTCGAAAACACCGGCGACACTGACAGTTGACGGTGTGGTCATGGACACCAAGGAGTTAACCATTCCCGCCGGCCAGACCAAGACCGCCACGTTCGCGTTGGTGCGGACCGTCGGACCCAGCGCCGAAGTCACCATCGCCGGTCTGACCAAGACTTTGACCGTCAATGAGGGAATCCTCCCCCAGCTCGACACCGGCGACACCTGGGAACTGGCCATGATGACCCCGGACGGTGAGCTTACCGCCACGTTTGAGATCATAGGCGGCGAAGGGTCCAGTGAATACCAGGGTCAGATGTCCTTTGACCCGCCCATCGAGGGAGTCTTGAGCTCCGCTTTCCTCACCATCGACAAGCAATACCTGAGGGATACCGGTCTTGAGGCTACCGGAGATGGCGGCGTCCCCTTCAGCATGAAAACCACGATGGAGTACGAACCCAAAGACTCCCAGATTTATCCGCTGACTGCGGGCAAAGAAGTCACGGTGACCGAAATAGAGTCGTCGGAATTCATGTTTGCAGGTGAAGGCGAAGAAGAGACCATCACCAGTACCTACACCTACGTGGTGGAGGGAATCGAAGACGTGACGGTCCCGGCCGACACCTTTCGGGCTTTCAAGGTCGTCAAATACGACGTCGACGGCGAGCCCGCTGAGACCACCTGGTCTTCTCACGCCGTAAAAGGGTTCGATGTCAAGAGCATCGACCACGAGGAAGGAGAGTCGTCAGACCTCATTTCATACACGCTGGTGGGCAGCAACAGCTAGCCGCTCCACCACCACAACTGAACGAGTCCTTAACTGCCCTAGTTGCCTCAGGCGAGGCCCTAGGGCAGTTCTATTTCCGCGATACCTATGCCGCTCTCCCCTGCCACAGAGTAGAGCAGATAATGGCGGCCATCCTCTGAGTGGACAGCCGGGTCACGCAATTGGTTAACGTGGTCGTAGGCGACACTGCGGATGGACGGTTCCAGGGGCGCGTCCGCACCCTCCCAGGGTCTTTCCGGACGCATCACCTCCACCGCCGTCGACTCCTTCCATTGCAACCAGTCCGCCGACAAATCGATGGTGCTGACCAAGATTCGCTCCGGGTTGTCTCCCACATTACTCCAGAACACATAAAGGGTGTCACCGGTCTTCAAAAGGGCCGAGTGGCGCATATTCCTGTTGAAGAGCAACGGTCCTGTTTCCAGAGCAAGGGAGTCTTCCCGGAATCGGTGGACCTGCCCGGGCATGACAAGGGCAAATCTCCGCCCGGCATGTTCAAATGCCCTCAGATAACTCCTACTCAAGACCTCCGGCCGGGCAGTGAAGTTGATGCCGTCCGAGGAGGTGGCCATGCGGGTGACCTGTACGCCCAAGGCTTCCAGCCCATGGAAGTACATCACGATCGTCCGGGCCTCCTCATCGACATGCACATCTGGTGATGCGATGTGGGGCGTGGTCAATTCCGTCACCAAGTCATGGGGAAGGTTATCGCTGCCCATGGCCTGACGCCGCTGCTCCTTGATCTTCTCCACCTCTTCGGGCGGCGCGTCCGGCGGCTCGGTCAAGAAACATGAATCGGCAAGCTGCAGACTGCCCGGTGGGTGCACCTGCCACGGCCCGGCCAGTTGGTCGGCGTATGCCAGGCGGATGTAGGCCCCCTTATGGTCGGCGAAGTATATGTAATATTTGCCCAGGGGCGACTGTACCCAGTCGGGCACTTTTATCATGGATGGGCCCTGGATATTGTCACCCAGGGAAGGGTGGAGCTGGGGCGAGATTATGGGGGCATCTACCAGACGGTTAACGCGCAATCTTTTATCTCCTTGGAAACTGGCGCCGGCTACAGGAACCAGCCCATGCCTTTGTAATAACCCCTGAGATAGGCGATCTGGCCGCCGTGGACACAGTTATCAAAGACCAGCACACCCAGGAACGACCCAATTGAAGCCACCGGCCGGGGCGGTATGTTGAGTTCCCTCTCGAATTCCGCCGCGGAGAGTGCCCCGATATACTCCCTGGCCGCGGCCTTCACCTCTTCGTAGTAGCCCAGCAGGGACTCCTTGGCCGGAAGCTGCCAGGCGGCAACCTGCTCCTTGGTCCAGCCCTGACCGGTGTTGTTCGCGTCGTCATCCAGGCCGAATCTCTGGTGCCAGCCGTTTTTCGCCCACAGTTGGGGAGCGTCCTGACACCAGGTGTGGACGAAACGGTCGACTATCCTGGTCATGTGAAAGAGGAGCCAACCCATGGAGTTTGAGTCCTCGTTTGGTTGGGCGCCAATCTGGGCGTCGTCCAGGTTTTCCAGGGCCCTATCCACCATGCCCCAGTTGCGTTCCAGGGCGGACAGGCCGGTTTCTGTAGCTGACATCGGTCCTACTCCCGTTGCTGTTTGGTCCAGGGGAACAATCTACCGTGGCGGGAACCCGGTTGTCCAACGAATGACGGCCCAACCCATGAGGAGTATATTAGGCAGACTGCAAACAACCCCTGCCGCAGAATCCGGCCCTATCTGCGGTCAACTTCAGGAGATTAAAAAGCCATGCCTGTCTACGAAAGAGGTAACGTCCGCGTCAACTACGAAGAGGTGGGTTCCGGGTTCCCGTTGCTGATCATCCCCGGTGGTGGGCTCAATGCTTCCATACCATTGTTGGAAACCTCTGTCCCGTTCAATCCGATGGTGACCTATAAAGACGACTTCCGCTGCATCGCCTTGGACCTGCGCAACGCCGACCCAGGCCAGTCCAGCGGCCCGCTGGAGATAGACCGGCCCTGGGACTCTTACTCCGATGACCAACTGGGTCTGATGGACCACCTGGGGATAAACGAGTTTCTGGTCATGGGCTTCTGCATCGGCGGACCGATGATCCACAATCTGCTGAGACTGGCGCCAGAGCGCATCACGGCAGCCGCCCTGATGCAGCCCAGCGGCTACAGCCCCGAGCACCCTGACCTTTTCTACCAGAACAACACCCGGGCCTGGGGACCGCCCCTGTGCGAAAAGCGCCCGGAAATCTCCATAGATATGGTGCACGACTTCCTGACCAGCATGTACACCAACCGGGCCGACTTCGTTTTCACGTCCACCAGAGACTACGTGCGCAACCTCCAAACTCCCATTCTGACAGCCCCCGACAACGTGCCCGCCCACCCGCATGCGGTGGCCATGGAGGTGGCGGAACTGGCCCCCAACTCAGAGGTGACCCGGTTCCCGTGGAAGGACACCCAGGAACACATCGACGAGGTGGTGGACCAGGTCAGGCGTTTCCTGAAGCAGCACCAACCCGTCAAAGCCTAAAAAAGCGTCCCCCAATATAACGGTTTACGCGAGTAACGCCCCGGTTTCAAGGAACCGGGGCGTTTTTTATTTGCTGTCACGATGAGGGGGAAGGAATCTTCATGCTTACAAACTCTTGGTTTACGGGTACACAGCCTTGCCGGGAGATGCCAGGCCGGTTTCAACGGTCTCGTCTACATACCCAATTTGGCGTAGTTCCCTTTATTCTACTTTTAGTGCGTCTTTTCCCGGCCTGACCGTTAGAAGAGACTATTCGAGCGAATAGAGACGGTTCAGGTTGGCGTAACGGGCCGGGTCCAAATCCTTGCCCTGTAGGGCCGGATGGTCGGGGCCGTACCGGTGGGCGCGGAACACTGAGTTGGCATAGCCGGAGGTGGTCCCGCCGGCGTGCAGCCCGCCTTTGGCGGTGAATGGGTTGATGTACTCCCAGACGATCTCTTTGGTGGGTGTCACTTCGAAGATTCGTCCCGGCGCTCCCTCACAGATGAGGGTATTGCCGTTGGGCAGTCTCTCGGCGCCGCTGATGTGGTAACTAAAGAAAGATATGGGCGGGTCCCCTTCGTACTCCCAGGCAATCTGGTTGTTGTTTGTGTCGATCTCTATGACCCGTGAACGGCTCATGCCCTGCCGGTGGGGCCCGTTGTCGAATAGCAGGACGCGTCCGCTCCCCAGATAGGTCGGATTGTGCTGGTGGGAAATATCGCCGGGGCCCCATTTCCAGGTGAAAGCCCCACTGGACCGGTCCACTATCCCGACGGTGTCGGTCTGCCGGAAACTCACCAGAAGGTCTCCCTCATCAGTCAGATTCAGGCAGTTCTGGTGCGTCCATTCGAGCCGCCCTTCCAGATGGCAGATGATGTCCTCTTCCAGATTCAGGTGCTCCCAGGAATGCCATTCGCTGACCGTATCGCCCCCGGGCGTTACTTCCCGCACAACGTCGCCCAGCATCTGGCCCTTGGCAGTCCCGTCGTCAAAACCGCCGCTCACCTGGGAGGCCAGTTCTTCGGGGATGGCCCGCCACAGGAGCACCAGAGTATTTCCGTTGGACAGGCGTTCAAAGTCGTGGTGGAGAAATGGGTCGCGGTAGGACCAGACGACGTTGCTGTCCCAGTCCAGTTCCATGATGGCCCCGGAAGCAGTCCTACCTCCCCTGGGCAGAAGGGCCCGTTCCGGGCTGTCCAGAAAAGAGACTTCCTGGGACGGTGGGCCCGTCCGGAGCAGCAGATTGCCGTTGGGTAGGAGATAGCTATAGTTGATCCCCTCCTCAGCATGCCATGTCTGGCACACGCGGCCCTCCATGTCTATCAGGTTGGTTTGGTTACCACCCAGATTGCTGAATAGGGTGTAACCGCGAAAGCTGTTTTGCGGCGAGTAGTGAATCAGACCCCTTTGATGATGTATTGACCAGCCCATCCAAGTATCAGGCTCCTTTTTTAAAATAGGCCACTGCTTGGTCCACCCATTGGCGCCAAGGAATGAACCTGGTGAATTTCCTTGGCCTATAATATCCCAACCCGACGGCAAAGGATGAGTCGGTCAACAAATTTGCTGAGGAAAATCAATAATGCCACCACCGGAGCGGTATAACACTGGATACAACCTCGGCGTGGGCGGTGCGGTTGTCAACGACGGACGGCTGCTGCTCGTGCGCCGGGCATCCCGGCGGGGACGCGGCAACTGGCAGATACCCGGCGGCTTCGTGGAGCTGAACGAGACCATTGAAGCGGCCGTGGTCCGTGAGGTCGAGGAAGAAGCCGGCGTCGTCGCCTCGGTCCAGGGTGTTTTGGGCATCCGAAACCGGTACGACGAGGATGGCGGTAACAGCTCCTATGTGGTGTTGCTCCTGAGTCCCCGGTCCGGTGCACCCAACCCCGACATGAAAGAGGTGGACAGGGCCGAGTATTTCAGCCTGGCGGAGATACAGGCCATGGAGCAGATCTCACCGGTGAATATCGAAGTCGCCAAGCGGGCGCTGGCCGAAGACAGCCGGCTGTTGACCGCCCAGACAGTCAGCCAACCGGGCCGAGGGACCTATACATTGTTCGTCGGGTGAGGGCCGCCTAAATGGCCTTAGCCCTGCCGGCGAGACAGCAATCGTTCTTCCAGTGGTCTCATGCCAAGTTCGCTGTAGATGGCCAATGACTCGTCAAACAGAGCGTCAGCTTTGGCCCGGTCACCCTCCAGATTGCGTTCCAGCAGCATGCCGGCATATTCAAAGCAGGCCCAAGCCAGCTGCGGCCGATAGCCTGCCCTGCGGCAGAATGCCAGCGCATCGTCAAAATGGACCGCCGCTTGGTCCGGGTTGCCCATAGCCATGGCCAACCTTCCCAGTACCCGGTCCACGGATATCATCACGAACGTCCAGACAACGCCCTGGTACGGGGAGAGGGCAGCGTAGTGGCCGCTTGCCGCCCGGGTATCTCCTTAGTCAACTGACAAAAGGCCCAGTGCGATTCTCGCTGAACCGGCGACCCAGGGTGTAGCCGTTGAAGTCGAGAGCACCTGCTGGGCAGCATATTTCGCCACATCCAGGCGGCCCCGATTGCCCGTTACATCCGCTATTACAGTGGCCGACAGGCTCATGAGACCGTTCTCCATAGCCGGTCCCCGGGGAGTCCGACGCATGGCCTCCGCCAACCGCTCGAGGAATACCTCGCCACTGGCAAAGTCGCCCGACTGATACTCCACTATGGCACTGCTGCACAGCGCCGTCGGTTCCGTGGGAGACGCGGCAAGGCCGAGCTCGAACAGGGCGCGGACGGTGGACCAGTCGCCCAGCAGCTGGGCGATGTCTCCGTGTATGTGTTGGGCCATGGACATCCAGAACCGGTCCCGAAGTCTCTCGGCCAATGCGCGTAGTGATTCAACCGGGGAGGACGCCCCGTCCGGGTCGCCGACGGACAAGCTGGCCAAGATTCCCGTATAGCGTGCCAAAACTTCACAATAGGGGTCATTTGCCTGGTCGAGCAGCGCCACCGCCCGGGCGGATTTCGCCAGGCAGTCTTTGGGAGGCGGCTACGAGGGCCAAGGCATCCGGGTTTTCGGGGTCGAGGGCGAGGACGTTTTGGGCCCGGTCCCGGACCAGGTCCCAATCGAATCTGGCGACGGCTTCATCAAGGAGGAGGTCGATGCGGCTTCGGATGCGTTCACTGGGCATTATGACGGGATATCAGCGGCGGGGCGGGAGGACTGTCCACTACATCGATCCCGGCTGCTTTCATGGCAATATGGCCGCCCATCTCAGTCCCGTTCGCCAAACAGGAGTCCCCGGTCCATTGGACTAGACCGGGGTTCTGTCTTAACATCTAGCTACTAATCAGGAGGCAAGATGCCAAAGATAATCCCGGTCCCCGATGAATTGAGCAAACCTTTTTGGGACGCCGTCAACGAAAAGCGGCTGTCGTTGCAGCATTGCGCTGTCTGCGACCGCCTCCAATACCCGCCGCGTCCAACGTGCTTCGAGTGCGGTTCCGCCGAGAAGTTGGAGTGGAAGGATGTGGAAGGCAAGGGCCATATCTCCACCTACATAGTGATAGAGGACGGCCGTCTGAACCGACGCATGCCCGATCAGCCCTACAACCTGGCGCTGATAACCCTGGACGAAGACCCCAGCGTTAACTTCTACTCCAACCTCCCGGGCGTCCCTCCCTATGAAGTCCCCGTGGGGGCTGCCGTCCAGGTGGTCTTTGAAGAAGTCGCGCCCGACCAACTGATCCACGAATGGCAGGTGGTGAGTTAACCAGGCGGTCCGGTCCAAACAACTTTTGTTATGAATATAGGTGAATGATGGCTACACAAACTCCATATCAGTGGAGGAGAGATAAAGACGGTCTGGGAGTATGGGAACACCGCGGCAAGGTGGCGGTGGCCGGATTCGGGCATTCCCCGGTTGACCGGCGCTGGGACGAAACATCCATGGACAAGACCCTGGGCGCGTACTCCATACTCGCCTGTGAGCTGGCCATGGAGGACGCGGGGGTGACTCCGGACCAGATCGACGGGGTCATCTGCTGCGACAGTCATATCGCCGGAAACAGTGGCGGGACCGCTTCCGTCTGGGCGCCGCGCCCCTATTTCGACCCGCCCTACGACTCTGAATGGGGTCTTACCCTGGTGAACGGCGAATGGCTGGTCAAACAGATGGAGCTCCCCAACGTCAAATACGCGCCGTCCAACGTACCCACCATTGGGGAAATGTTTGGCCTTGCCGCCCAGTCGGTGGCCGACGGGCTCTGCAACACCTGTCTGGTGATCTACCCAACGGGAAACATGGAAGGTAGGTACCGGCGCGGCGGTGAGAACGCCGAGAACCATGCGGGTGGGGCCAGGCAATGGACGGTCCCTTGGGGGAATCACGGAGGCAACGACTTCATCAATATCTTCCCCCACAATCAGTATTGCCTGAGATACGGCGGTACCCACGACGACCTGGCGCCATTCGTGATCAACCAGCACCGGAACGGGCTCTTGACCCCGTGGGGCTACAACTCCTCCGCCGGCCTGGTCCAACTGACCCTTGAGGACTATGTGAATTCCAGATACATCCTGAACCCGCTGCGGATATTCGATTGCGACAGGCCCGTGAACGCCTCAGCGGCTTATTTGGTCACCACCGCGGAGCGGGCACGGGATATGCGACAACCGCCCGTGTACGTACTCAACCATTCCCAGCACAATTTCACGAACCGCACCACCCAACCGGACCTGGACGAGATCGAGGATTGGACGGACCGCGCCGCGAAGCGGATGTATGAGGGCGCCGGCCTTGGTCCGGCGGATGTGGACATCTTCAACCCCTACGACGGCTACTCCATAATGACCCAGTTTTACCTGGAGGCCTTCCAGTGGCACGGGGTTAAGAGGGGAGACGCCTTCGCCTTCTACGCGGACGACATCAGGGTTGAGGGTCCGCATCCCTTCAGCTCCAGCGGCGGCAATCTGGGCAACGGCCGTACCCGCACCGCCATGTACACTGACAGTATCGAGCAGCTTCGAGGAACGGCCGGCCCACGGCAGGTCACAGTGCGGGCCGAAACCGCGTTGGCGGCCTTTACAACGCCCAGCAGCGGCGGCTGGATGATGTTCGGAAAGCACCCAAGCTAGCTGGTGAAATCAACTAGCCGGTTTCAAGGTGTCCCCGTCACTCTCCAGAATGTTGACCAGCTTGGATGGGAAGAAGTTCGGCTTACTGCCGACCAGACGAATGGCCGTTGGATCTCTGGTATCGCAATCTCACCGGATTTTATCCACGTGAGAAGAGTTTCGATGTGTTGAGGAACTACTGCGTATTGTTGCGTTGGCATAAAATCCCTCTATACATAAGCCAATTGGTTACTAATCAGAATAATCATTCTCCGACTAGCCCGCGGGACACGCAGCGTGTCGCCTTACCACGGAATGGACATCTTTTTGAAAACGTTCTGCCTTGAAAAGACCTCAGCACAGAGTTCCCATCGATCTTCGTCCGCGGTTATTGTTTCTTCGTAGCGGATTTCGAATACATCTCGTGACTTCTGACGAAGATGAATATATTCGTCCATTTTTTCTTCTAGGTTCTCCTGGTCTTCTATCCATTCGTCTTCAATAACATCCGGTAATCCTCCGAAGATGTCAAATTTATCTCGCATGCGTCTAGATATCACGTCGTAGACCTTCTCGTCTTGAGTATCGTGGTAAACGAGATTCAACATATCCACAGATGAGCGGGCCTGACCAATACGTTTTATGCGTCCTAACCTTTGTTCTAAGCGGGAAGGATTCCAAGGAAGATCAACGTTTATCAAAGTTCCAAGAGTCTGAAGGTTTAGACCTTCACAAGCTGCATCAGTTGCTATTAATAGCCGAACCTCACGGTCTCAATGGCACTGATTCGAGATAATGTACCGGGCGTAGCGTCCAGGTACGTAACTAGAGATCTTCCGGCTCTATTAGAGAACTATTCCCCGGTAAGGCAGATCGAAGACAGGCTCTCCCCTGGTCTGACAGACCGGGGAGAGCCCGAGTCAGATAACGAAGAAAGAGGCGCCCCGGGCTCAGATGAGCTTGAAAGCGCCTCTTTTGATGACCTGGTGGAGACGGGGGAGAGTTGAACTCCCCGTCCAGAAGAGACCATAGGTCGGATGTACTACAAGCTTATTCGGTGGTTCAGTCCTCGCCCTTTGGAGGCACCACCGACGGAGCCTCGTTCGGGACAGCCGATCTTTCTTAGGCCGCTTTTATCGGCGTACTGCGGTCCGCAGCCCGGATTTATGGCGCCTGACATCCCTGACTCCAGGCCTACCTGGGAGCAGACGTAACCGCGATTAGGCGGCTAGAGCGAATTCACGTTCGCCAGTTATTTGTGCTACCGGATTTACGAGGGAGATAGCATCCTCGGCTTGCAATCCGCTACGGAACGCCCCTGTCGAACCCGCGCGTCCCCTTGCTACACATATTGTCCCACAGCCGTCTCCAGGGGGTCAACGAGTTGCAGGCCTGAGCCCTGCGGCGGGATACACCACGGTTTCGTCGTCGGTCACGAGACCTATGCGGCCGCGAGTTGGACCATCATCAGCATCTTGGTTGCCATAGCCATCTCCTTTATATTCGCCGCAACGGCCCATTTGGTGCTCGGCAGAAGACGAGGCCAACCTCTAATGGCCGTGGGAGCGATAAGCCTGGCCGTATTTTTCACCCTGGCAGTGACGGGAAACGCCACGGTAGCCACACTGGTCATCACGGAAGGCCTGGCCGTGGGGATCGTCATTGCCCTCTGGGTGCGGGCCTGGCAGGAGGCCAGCCTGGCAGCGGTCTTTTCTTGGCCGCCATATCCTTGAGCATCCTGGCTTCCAGCTTGAAGGCCGCCGGCGTGCAGTTCACGTTGGGAGGCTGGGAATTCGACCCCAACTCCATCTACCACATGGTCCAGATGCCCGGTCTTTGCCTGCTCCTCTACGCCATCCTCCTCCGGTCTGACAATGTTCAGCAGGCCATCGCCTGGAGGGACCGCGGCGTGGCGTCCACAGCCTGATCTGGGCTATCATTGTCCCTGCAACCACCCCTCGGAACTGGCCGCAACCGCCGAACGCAGAAACTTAGTAACTCTGCGCCCCTGGCCGGCCATGTTTCACAGCCATAATCCGGCAGGAGCAATGAAGTGACCGACTGGAACCCCGCCCAATATCTACGCTTTGGCGGAGAGCGTCTGCGCCCCGCCTTGGACTTGATGACCCGCATCCAACTGGACTCCCCCGAGACGGTCTACGACTTGGGATGCGGCACGGGGACGATCACAGGAATCCTGAAGGAACGCTGGCCCGAATCCAAGGTCACCGGAGTGGATTCATCGGCCAGTATGCTGGAGCGGACCAGGGATGTGGAGACCGGAGTCTACTGGCAGCATGCCGACCTGAACGACTGGCGCCCGGACAGCCCGGCAGACGTGGTATACACCAACGCCGCCCTCCATTGGCTGGACAACCATGAACAGCTGTTTCCCCGGTTGATGGGTGTCGTAAAGCCCGGCGGGGTGTTGGCGGTGCAGATGCCGGAGAATTTCAGTGCGCCCAGCCATACCTCCATCGCCGATACGGTCCGCGAAGGCGCCTGGCGGGAGCGGCTGGCCCCTTTCCAGCGTGAGCAGCCGGTGTCCGAGCCATCGTTCTACTACGACATGCTCAGCCCTCTATCCAGTTCCATAGATATGTGGGAGACAACGTACATGCATATCCTGGAGGGCGAAGACCCCGTGGTGGAGTGGACCAAGGGCACCATGCTCAGGCCGCTGTTGGACAACCTGAGCCCGGAAGAAGGTGAGGAGTTCGTGGCGTCCTATACTAAGAAGGTGGCCAAGGCCTATCCCCGGCGGGCAAACGGAAAGACCGTCTTACCCTTTAAGCGTCTGTTCATAGTTGCCGTAAAATAGCCGGCAAGGGAACATTGGGAACACGTAAAAAGGCCCCGGCAAATGCCGGGGCCTTTTTAATTACCAAGAGTGGAGATATTTTGGGCAAAAAAAATCGCCCCAACTCATTTTGTTGAAGCGCTTGCGCTAACTTAGCATACGCAACCCTATCTTGTCAATAGTTTACGCCTGGATTCACAAAATACCCCACAGTTAAGTGGCGCTGTTAACGGCCTGTAGGCGTTGTTCGAGCTCTCATGTAGAATAGCCGTGCCCCGCAAGGGGCCCAAGAATTCTAGACAACCAACGGGAGTGGACGTATGCCAGACCTAACATCACTGGGCGCCCCGGCAGGCGCGCTACTGAAAGAGCGGGGACAGAACATCGCCGTGGCCGAATCTTCCTGCGGCGGCCTCATATCCGCAGCCCTGGTATCCATACCCGGCGCCTCCGACTACTACGTAGGCGGCAGCACCATCTATACCAGGGTGGCCCAGAAGGGGTTGCTTCTGGTACCGAACGAGACCATGGAGGGCATGCGGGCCAGCAGTGAGCCCTACGCTCTCCTCAATGCCCGCACCATCCGCGAGGCCCTGGGCACCACCTGGGCATTGGCGGAGACCGGCGCCAGCGGACCCACGGGTAACCGCTACGGCGACAACTACGGCCACGCCTGCTTCGCCGTCTCCGGCCCCGTGGAAAAATCAATCACCCTGGAGACTGGTGACTCGGACCGTGAGAAGAACATGTGGGTCTTCGCCAAGGCAGCTTTGGACCTGCTCCAAGAGTGTGTCCGGGAGGCTGCCTAAAGGCCATGGCAGTAGTTGAATCTAGGCTGGCCGAACTGGGATTGACCCTGCCTCCGCCTCCTGACCCCATCGGCAATTACCTGTCCGCCAGCCGCAGCGGCAACATCATGTGGATGGCCGGTGTGGGATCACGCCGGACCGACGGCTCCCGTATCAGCGGCAAGGTGGGTGCCGACCTGACTGTTGAGCAGGGTTACGAGGCAGCCCGGTGGTGCGCCCTGAACCTTTTGGCCCGGATGAAAGCCGAGCTCGGCGACCTGGACAGGGTGACCGGAATCTTGAAGGTCTTTGGAATGGTCAACAGCTCTCCGGATTTCGGTGAGCAGGCCCGGGTCATGGACGGGGCTTCTGACCTGTTCATCAAGGTATTCGGAGAGAAGGGCCGGCACAGCCGCTCAGCGCCGGGCATGGCGGTTCTGCCCAGGGACACTGCGGTGATCGTGGACTGCGTTATAGAGTTCGCCGACGCCTAGGAGTACAACGCCAGATGGACGCCGGTCCGGAATAACAAAAAGCCCTCCGCAGGTGTACCGCGGAGGGCTTTTTTATTTCGAGCGGTTAGTGGGTGGAACGCGGGGGCGTTCCGTCCCTTTCAACTCTGGGTTGGTGGTCTAGTAGCGACCGGCGCCGCCACCCTGCCGGCTGAAGCAATCGCTGCAGTAGACGGGGCGGTCGCCGCGGGGGCGGAAGGGCACGGTGGCCTCATTGCCGCACTCGGCGCAAACGACGGTGTGCATCTCGCGGGGGCCGCGATCGAAGCCGAAGCCGTCGGAGGAACGGTTCGCACGCCTAGCCTGCCGACAAGACGGGCACCGCTTGGGCTCGTTGGTGTATCCCTTCTCCGCGTGGTACGCCTGATCATCAGCTGAGAAGATGAACGATTGTCCACACTCCACGCATGTTAGGGTTCTGTCTTGGAAACTCATATATGTCTTCCCTGTATAGATAGAGTTGGCAAAAGACTGCTCACCGAGACGAAAAGACGCGGAATGTCTGAAGGAGACCCGGTTGCCCGTGGATACCCGTACACCGATCTAGTATGCCTGCAGATAGACACAGAATGCTGCCACCGCCAAGAATTATAACATATATCAAGGTATTACGCGGAGGGGAAATGTCAAGCGTAAACCGTGCCTGGAATTACCATAAAGTTTGCCGCCCTGTGGCCTCTAAAATTACCAAAAAAGCCCCCACGACGCTGAGCAGAGTCCCGGCCGCCAACAGAAAGTCCATGGGCTCCGATCGACGGAGGAAAATGTGGGCCGGGAGCAGGGCGTTATCAGCGGGGCGCAGGGATAGATGGGACTGAAGACTGTGACCGGCGCCCGGCCGGGGCCTGAAACATGGAAGCCGCGGCCGCTCCCTGGGCCAAGAGATACCCCGCTTTCTCACCTTCCCGGCGCCGCCGGCCATTGATATCGCGGTCACGTGGAGCAACCGGTGAGAGTAACCTGCTATCCGGAACTAGGAGACCCAGTCCGCCACCCGTTCACCGATCATTATGGCCGTGGCGTTGGCATTGGCCCGGGGCACCTGGGGCATTACTGACGAATCGGCCAGCCACAGGCCCTGAAAACCCTTGACGCGGCACTGCTGGTCCACCACAGCCGTGGGATCGGAGTCGGGGCCGATCTTACAGGTACCGGATACGTGGCGCGCCGTTCCCACGGTCTGCCGTATCCACAGGTCCAGCGCTTCATCGGAGGCCAATATCTCCTCGGTGGGGGCGATGCGGTGGTCACACACCTCTTTGTAGGCTTCTGATTCCAGTATCTTCACCGCCAGCCGTATGCCCTCCCGCATGCGCCGCATGTCGTCGGGGTGGCTGAAATAGCGGTAATCGAACTTGGGCTGCACAGCCGGATCCGGTGAGTTGAGACGTACATAGCCCGCTCCCGCCGGCAGCTCCACCACGCAGGAGATGCGGCCCACCCGGTCGGGCAATTCTTCTCCTGTTAGCGGATTGAACACCGAGCTGGTGGATATGAGCATGTCATTGGGGTCCTGGGTACCCTGGGAGGTGTACCGAAGGGCGATGCGGACACCGGCGGCGTCGGGGGGCAGCTGTATCCCGTCCTTGATGCGAAATGAGATGGGAGCGATGGGATGGTTCCGCAGGTTGGCGCCCACACCCGGAGTGTCCTGGAGCGTCGGTATGCCGAACTCCTCCAGCTGCTCCTTGGGGCCGATTCCGGAGAGCATGAGAATGTGGGGAGTCTTCAGGGCCCCCGCGGACAAAACGACTTTGTCCGCTACCACGTTGAAAATCTCGCCACCGCTTTCGGCTTCAACGCCAGTCACCCGGCCGTCATCAAATAGGATGCGCCGCACGAAGACATTGCCCCGGATGGTCAGGTTCAACCGGTGACGCATGGGGGCCAGGTGGGTGATGGCGGTACTCATCCTGACGCCGTTCTGGTTGTTCATGGGGATCATCCCCACGCCGGTGGGGTTGGTGCCGTTCATATCCTCGGTGATGTCGAACCCCTGCTGGAGGCAGGCGGTGTGGAAGGCCGACTGGATGACCGGCCAGTTCTCGTTGGGTTTCCGGCTGACGGGGATGGGCCCGTCCGTGCCGTGGAAATCGTCGCGGATATCCAGGTCGGTCTCGGCCTTGTTGAAGTAGGGCAGTACCTTGGTATACGACCACTCGGGATTGCCCCAGGACGCCCAGAGGTCAAAGTCTTCGGGGATGCCCCGCAGGTAGATCTGGCCGTTGATCGAGCCGCCGCCGCCGATCACCTTGCCTTGGGCGACGTGAATCTCCCCCTGTTCCTCGGTGATGCCGCCCCGCAGCGCCCAGTTGTATTCGCTGTCCGGCTCTTCCGCCGCCCTGGTGTGCCCGTACTGGATGTCGAAGGGCAGGTTCTCCAGGTCCGGGTAGTCCTGTCCCGCCTCCAGCAGCAGCACAGAGGTGTTAACGTCCTCGGCCAGACGGGCGGTAACCACCGATCCAGCCGAACCGCCGCCAACAACGATTACGTCGTACTTCATATTCACTCCACTGGATCGCCGGATGGGGTCCCTAGAGGGCGGCGAGGAATTCCTGGGTATCAATCACAGTCCCAAAGCGGGGGTATACCTTCTCGGTCAATACCCGGTGCACCTCCGTGTCACCGTCGGAACAGGCGTCCTTCACGACGATGAACTTGTAATTCACGTCCACAGCCCAGCGGGTGCAGGACAGCACGCAGCCGCTGGTTGAGACTCCCATTATCACGATGGTGTCGCGGCCCAATTCACGCAGGGTGACGTCCAGATTGGTGGTGGAGAAGGGACCGGGACGTATCTTGGTTATGACCGGCTCGCCGGCAGCGGGTTTCACGCCATCATGCAGTTCCACATCCGGCGCGTATTCGGTCAAGGCGCCGCCCCGGTGCATTATGTAAATCACGGGGATTCCGGCGTTCCTCGCACCATCCAGCACCTGGGCAGCCTGTTTTACCACGCCATCGGGGTCACTGGCGTTGTTGGCGACTATCCTCTGCTGAAAGTCCATGATCAGGACTGCCGTCTTGTCGCGGTCTATCTTCAGTGGCTGGGTCATTTTCAATATCCTTTTTTTAATTTCTTGAAAAGCGCCCCAGAACTACACTTGTTCCTGCGTGGTCTGGGGATGGACGCGGCCTATTATAAGGCTATCCGGTGTCGCAAAGGTACCCCGGACCGAGAACAAAACGGGGCTCAGATACGTCTAACTGATATGAAGAAGATTCTCCTGTGCATCGCTCTCGCGGCATTAGGATTGTCCGCCGCCTGCTCTCAGGGAGGGCCGGCGGCCAGCCCGACCCCGGCGGTTGAGACGGAGCGGCCCACGCCCGGGCCGACCCAAGAGTGGGTACTGCAGGAGATCACCGTGGAAGGCGACACCGTGACGGTGTCCCTATCGGTCTTCGTGGGCATCGCCGTGCGGGTAAGGCTTGACGGGCAGGAGGCGACCAGGGTGGACCAGGAGCTTCCAACGCTCGATTACGTCTTCGAAAAGGTGGCGCCTGGAGAGCACAGTATCGAGATCAGGGATGTGGTTGGGTTCCGCGAAATGGCCTCGGTGACTGTGCCAGAGTCATCACCGGACGCCGGCGGCACGCCCGATTGGCTGACCGAATGGCTGGATGACCTGGAGAGCGGCAGGGAAGAAAACCCTCCCCAGTCCATAACCCAATACGAGTACGGCGGGGAAACGGTCTACTACGTGGTGAAGGCCTGCTGCGACCAGTTCAGCGACCTGCTGAATGCCGAGGGTATTCTCATTGGCCACCCGGACAGAGGGATCACCGGCCAGGGCGACGGGCGGACGTCATTCCTGCCCTACGCCCGCGAGGGCATCGAGATTTGGCCCATCCCCTAGCCGTTGCCGTTGACCCAGGCACGGATCAGATGATGGGCGATGGCGATGGGCTGGGGCACGGCGAGGATCTCGCTCTTACCCTCCAGGGCCTTCACAACCTCATCCCGGGAGAACCATCTCACGTCGTTCATCTCGTCATCGTCGAAGTTGATCTCGGTGGTGGCGGCGTCGGCGTGGCAGCCGATCATCAATGAGGACGGGAAGGGCCAGGGTTGGGATGAGTGGTATCTGACCTCTCCCACCTGGATGCCCGCTTCCTCCATCACCTCTCTGGCGACCGCCTCTTCCACCGATTCGCCCTGGTCAACGAAACCGGCCAAGGCTGAGTAGGTGTTGGTGCGGGCCAGGCGGCCCCGGCGGGACTGGCCCAACAGGCAGCGGTCCCCGTCGGAAACCACGGTAATCACAACGGGGTCCGTCCTTGGGTAGTTCTCCTTATTGCACTTGGAGCATTGGCGCACTTGGCCGCCCCGTTTTACGAAGGTCTCACCGCCACAGATGGCGCAGAAACCGTTCACATTGTGCCAGTTGATCTGGGCCCTGGCCTGGGCAACTATGCCCGAGTCCTGGGCGCTGATGATGTCGGTAACCGACCTGGCATCTATGAAACGGAAACCGTGGCCCTCGCTCAGTTCGGCAACGGCCTTTTCCTGCCCTGAGACATCGACGACAAAGTGGGTTGTGCTGTCCAGCATTCCCAGGTACATGGGAGCGGCGGTAACACCCAGCCGTTCCAGGTCGCCGGCGCCGATCCAACCCAGAGCATCCGAATCACCCTCCGGGACCAAGACGTTCAGGTCGTTCAGGGGAAGAAATTTGCTGCTGGGGTCTTTGGCCATGTCGGTCAGCCATTGGTCGTCCCGGCGTTCCTTCTCGCCCCGATCCACCGGGTTACCCGAATAAACATGAGAATAATTCAATTGCTGTCCCTCGAATCGTATCTAAGCCTGTGCGGACGCACAGGAAAATTATACAAGATTCGAGACTAGTGGGACTGAATCCCGAAAGAACTGGAAATTGGGTGTATTATCGGCCGGACGAATCGACTTCGCGGCGATTGGGTCTCCCCAACCGGACTCAACCCCAACGGTGAGAACGACGGGTCTCGCCTCGGTGCTGGTCAATGGCCCGGCCAGCGCGAACTTATGGGGCATGCATCGCTTCCTGGGGCCGTGTTGGTCCGGGAGCAGGTGGCCGCCACGGTGTCCAATCTGCTGGACGAGAACGCTGAATACGTCGCGGTGCTGTGGGTCAACGGTGCCATGAACAGCAGCGAAACACTGGCATTGGGGCCCAAAGAGTCCAGCAATGTCAGCTTCGAGATAAGCCCCGAAGAGGGTTCCTACGAAGTCCGGATAGACCGGCTGTCCGGAATACTCTCAGTGTCCTCCCAAGAGGGCGCTTCCTTCGTCTGGTGGCTGACCATCAGCATACCCTTGTTCGCGGTACTAAACGCCTCTTTCTTCTTTGTGTGGCGTAGGAGGAAAAGGCGCAGAGAATTGGGAGTGGCCTTCGATTAAGAGGGGCCTGTAAGAGGGGCCCGAGGTAACCAGGGCTCGAGGCAACCGGAAACCGGGTTAACCTGGACCTGGGGTATCGATGACCACCGGAGGCGTGTTGGTTCCCGGTCCCAATTCGCCGTAGGTCCTCTCCACGTACTGCCGGCTAGAGGCCAGGGACCAGTTCTGTTCTGTCAGGCGTTTCGCCTCACGCGCGATTCCCACACAGATGCTTCAAGCGCCGCCGTGGGAGTCCAGAACCGCTGTTCCATTCGACAATCGGGAGTGTACGAAACAGTCCTCATTGCTCAAGTGACCTTCACCGGAGCACCCGCAGTAGCAGGGCATGTAGGCCAGCACATCGGGGCGTTCCACGGCGAAGGAATAGGCTTCTGAGACCGGGTCCACCACATGGTCCGGTGGGGGCGCCGGAACGCTGGCCGAGCGGCCGAACATTCCACCGGCCACCAGCAACCCGCCGACCCCGATAGCCACTATCGCCGCCACGCCGATTCCCCGGGGCCACAACCCGCGGGCCTTGGTCTTCCTACCGGCTGCCAACGCTTTCATTCCAGGCCCTCGCCCAACCGGTCTGGTACCGCCCATATCCCTTATCTTATTTTACCAACTCCCCGAGCCTGGACCTCAGGCCATTTGGTCTTGCCCTCGCCCAAGTTCGTGGTTATGATTCGGCCAACTTAGACACTGCGAATTACAGATTTTGAAACGGGGAGGGACCAGATGGCCCGGACGCCTACAGTTACCAGAGACCAAGTTCCCGAGAAGTACCGGGAAGCATTCGACCATGAGATCGCCATCAGCCGGAGCGCGGCCGAAAACGGGCCGGGTTCCGTGATGATCAACAGTCCAGAGATGAGGAAACGGGCCAATCACCTGGTCTTCTACTTCCGGCAGGAGTCGGAATTGCCCCAAAAGATTCAAGAGATGGCAATGATTCTCACCGCGCGTGCCAAGGACTGCCAATACATCTGGTATGCCCATGCCGCCAGGGCTCGGAAAGAGGGGATCAGCGACGCCTTTGTGGATGCGCTGCGGGATAAGAAGCCGCTGCCCAAACTGCCGTACGATGAGCAGATCGTGGTGGACTACTCGACTGAATTGTTCAGCACAAATAGGGTGAGCGACAGCACATTCAAAGCTGCCATCGACCATTTCGGGGCGATGTTGCTCACCGAACTTACGACCATGATGGGTTATTACTCCATGCTGGCTTTGAACGTAAACGCCTTTGACGTTGATGTTCCTGAGGACGGAGAAGCGCCCCTGGTGGTGTAGGAATCAAAGAGCAGTTCGCTCATCATCTGCCAAAGGCCCCGTCTTGATTAGGATTCAGGCCGGGGCCTTTATTTTTCAGCTTCTTTCGACAACAAGATCGGCCGAATTTCAGGCTAAAAAACGAAATTCACACAAGAATCATTCAATATCGTTGCATTAATTTTATTTGCCTACAAAATAGCCGGGTGTACGGTAAAAGGCCCCTTATCATCGAAAATTAACTGGACCGGTCTGGCTTCCGTGTTGGAGCTAGACGGTCACTTTTTTTCAACCTCGGACCGTACCTGCCTAAACGGTCTGGGCTACGATAGCCGTGGCGGTTCTTGCCGTCCGGCCAGATTAGCTAGGCATACCATTCTCCATGCTTGACCAAATGGTCCGGTGGCTAAAGCCCCGGCCCAAATCTCCGGACGATCCCCATTTGGTTCCCGGGACAGACTCCCCTTACCCACACATCCGTTGGAGTAATTGGCAGAGATCGCCAGCATTTACGTCCTCCAGATTCCGTTCGACGATAAATGCAGGCTGGTGTCCGATGTCTTGGATCTCGCCGGACACGATACGGGCAGCCGGCCTCGGAATCAGACGCAGAAGGGAGAGTGCGGTCATGGTCTTGCCGCAACCCGATTCGCCGACTATTCCCAGGGTCTCGCCAGCACGAAGGGAGAAACTCACGCCGTCCACGGCCTTGGTTATCCCGCGCTTGTTGAAGAAGTAAGTGTGAAGGTCGTTCACTTCCAGGACTGTCTCGTTCGCCGCCATAGACTCCAGGCCACCTAATAAGCTCTTTTGTACGTCGGCCGCCCGGCTGGCATGAGGGCCAGCGGGAATCACCGGGCTGAAATGGAAAGCCGCCCCGGAAATTGGGGGGACAACATTACAGCCTAAGCCGAATCCATGTCAATTGAACACTCTCCCACAACCGCGACACCCCCTTGGTGGACTCAGGGCGCTTTATGCACTAGGCTATTGGCGCTGTGAGCCAGGCAATGGCCTACCTCAATCCAAGCTGATCAATCGACGAGGTATGGATATGTCTACCGAGGTTGAACCGAATTACGAGCCAATCCCACCGGGCCAAAGTTCCCGGTCGATGGTGATTGAATGCGAGGCCGACGATCTGAGCAATATGCTGAGACGGGCGAAGGTGCGCGGGCATTTCATCTACTGCGACGAACCCGAGACCATCGGCGGGTCCGCCAGCGCGCCGGCGCCGCTGCACTACTTCGCGGCGTCAATCCTGTTTTGAGAGATGACCCAGATTGAGAGGTACTCTCAATTAATGAAGGTCAACATCACCAAGGTGCGGGCCGAGGCCAAGGTGCATTTCGACATCAGCGGGTCCGTGCTGGCCGGCACCATCAAGGCCGGAGCGCCCAAGGTGGAGACGTCGTACGAGATTGAATCCCCCGAGGCTCCCGACAAGGTAGCCGCGGTGTTGAAAAATGCCAAGAACGGCTGCTGGGTCAGGGCCGCGGTATCCAATCCCACCCCCTTCGAAGAGACTCTGACCGTGAACGGGGAACCATTTAGCCTGGACTAAACCATACTCAACCGGCACCGGGCGGGCTTTCATTCATGGCCCACCGGCGCCCATCGGACCAAAACAACATGGGGATAGAATTCGGAGTCTTTGACCACATTGAGCCGATTCCTGGCCAGGAGTTGGACCAGGTCTATGCCGACCGCCTGAAGCAGGTGGAGATATTCGATAAGGCGGGATTCTACGGCTACCACCTGGCCGAGCATCACACCCCGGCGGTGCACAGTCTGGCCCCTTCTCAGAACGTGTTTCTGGCCGCCGCATCCCAAAGGACGGAGCGCATAAAGCTCTGTCCGTGCATCTACGTTTTGCCCTTGCACCATCCACTGCGCCTGATCGAAGAGATCTGCATGCTGGACCACCTAAGCGACGGCAGGCTGGAGGTGGGCGTAGGCCGAGGCGGCGTGTTGGAAGCCTATTTCTGGGGCAGCGATTGGGATGTGGAAGGCAACTTCACCAAGTACAACGAGACCTTGGACATCGTGCGCCAGGGCCTGAACACCGACTTCCTGACCTATGAGGGACAGTTCTACAACTTCGACAAACTCCCCATGCGGCTCCATCCCAAGCAGGACCCCCATCCACCCTTCTGGTACATGCGGAACGTCGAGACGGCCGCTGTGGATGGTATGAACAGCATCATCGTGGGCACCCTGGACAGCTTTGCTCCCAATGTGACCCGCTTCAAGGACGTCTGGGAGCAGTCCCAGGGTAATGGAGCCATGACGGCCCAGGGGACGGAACCGAAGATAGGCTTGGTCACCCACATGGTGATCGCCAACACCGAGGAAAACGCCATAAAAGCCGCCAAACCGGCCTGGGAAGAGTACCTGTGGAACCTGTCAGCGCCCCGGCGTATGGAGGCAGAACAAAGGGGCCTTGACCAATTCATCGGCGGTCAAGAGAACCCCCGGCCTGCCGGAATCCCGGACCGGGAAGCCGACTCCCGTTACCGGTCGGGCAGCAGCACTGGAGAGAGACCGGCGGGCGCCACAGAACCGGAAAATGCCATCGCCCAGAGAGATTCCGCTTCCTTCCGGGTTCTGGCCGGCACCCCAGATACCTTCCGCGAATATATGGACACCTATGTGGAAACAGGCGCCAATTACTTTGTTTGCGCCTTCCATTTTGGGAATATGTCCGCGGATGTGGCCGAACGGTCCATAGAACTATTTATCGACAAGGTGATGCCACACTACGTTTAGCCTACCCTGCTCGTCAGAACGGCCCATAGCATCGAGAGGCCGTGCCTGGTTAATCACGAATGTCGATAAACAACGACATTCGCCGCGCTGGAGCGCAACTGGGAGATGGTGAAGCTGGCGGTGGAGGGTGTGGATGAAGGGGCGCTGAACACCCGGCCCAACGCCAATTCCAACTCCATGAGCTGGCTCATCTGGCACATGACCAGGGTCACCGACCGGTTCATCCACTACCGTCTGGCCGACAAGCCCCAGATCTGGACCGTGGATGCCTGGCATGAGAAGTTTGGGATGGACCCTGACCCTCAGGACTTCGGCATGGGGTGGAGCAACGAACAGGTGGCTGCCTGGCAGCCGCCGCCCAAAGACGTGCTCATGGACTACTTCGAGGCGGTGAATACGACGGCAGCCAAGTACCTAAGTTCCATGACCGACGCGGACCTGGGAAGGGAAATCACCATGACCAACCCGACCATGACGCTATCCGCCCGAGAATCCCTCGGGATACTGGTCTGGGACAGCATCGTCCACGGCGGCCAGGTTGCCTACCTCAGGGGGTTCTACCGGGGAGGGGGCTGGCACCGCTAGGCCAGGACCACAGGTCTATCTTGAGCAGTTCCTCGGAGAATACGATCTCCCCCTGGTAGATCCGGCGCATGGCCTCGTTGGCGTGGTCGTAGGGGGCTTGGGCTGAAAGCCCCGGCCCCATATGCACCAGCACCAGTTTCTTCACCCCGGCTTCCTGGGCCATCTCCGCCGCGCCGGTGGTGCCGCACTGGCCGACGGCCTCGCCGCTCTGGCTCATGACCTCCTGGTCGTCCCAGCACATGCAGAGCATCATGTCGGCGTCCCGCGCCAGGTTGACCACCGACTGGCAGGGCTGGGTGTCTCCGGTGAAGACCACGCTGCCGTCTGGGGTGTCCACCCGGTAGGCCAGGGAGTCCAACCAGGGCTGGACGTGCTCGGCGGGGGCGGCGGTGACCTGCCAGTTCTTTCCCGCTGCCACCTCTCCCTCTCCCACGTTCTTGACCTGTGGGTTGGGCGGGATGCGGGGCAGGGTGCCGCCCCGGTTCACGTAGATCTGCTGGCTGAGGGGGTGGTTGACCCTGGCCCGCCAGTCGGCGGAGAAGACGCCGTTCTCGCCGATCAGACCGCTGGTGATCTCCTCGGTGAGGGCCGGGCCGTAGACGTTCAGATCGTTGCCCATGCCCGCCGCCTGGTCCCAGCGGCAAAGCAAGAAGCAGGGATAGTCGATGTTGTGGTCGAAGTGATGGTGGGTGAAGAACAGGTTGTCCACCTGAGTAGGGTATAGGCCTGCCTTGACCAGCTTGTGGGTGGCCGCCGGGCCGCAGTCGAACATCAGCAGTTCATCGCCGATCCTCAGGGCGTGGGAGCTGCCAAACCGCTCGGCGGTGGGGGTGGGCGTGCCGCCACCCAGGACAAATATCTCGGCCATTTCGTCTTGCTTCCTTCTTATTAGGATGACTTGGACTAGTCGTCGGCTGCCTGACCCTCGGCGACGCGGCTGGTGAAAAAGTCGAAGTGTTCCGCCGCCATGGCGACCAGGCCATCCACGTCCTCCGTAAGCAGGTAACGCTGACCCACCAACTCTTGGGCGGCGTCCTTGACCAGACCCAGGTACTGGTCTCTAGAGGCATACCTCTCTTCTATGGAAAGACGGGGGTCGCCGGTCGAATCACGCTCCGGACGCGTGGCCGCGAAGGGGATGCTTGACCCACGCAGCGTGCCGCCGGTTGCGCCGCCGGTACCGATGACCTGTCCCTCCCCACCGATGTCAGCGTGGCGCAGGTTCCAGCCCATGTGGGTGGCCAGGGGCACCGTGATGAAGGGGAGGGCGATGCCCGAGGTTTCATTGCCGTCCTGGTCCACCGTCGACACCAGGTTGGGGTATATACCACCCTTCTCGGCCGGTGTCACGGTCGGCACCATGGGGTCGGGGCCGAAGTCCAGCCTGGTGAACCGGCGCATGGGTGCGGGCAGCTTGGCCCCGGGGATGCCCTGGAACGCCTGGGACACATCCGTCGGCGATACGGCCGTGCCGTCATCCAATCTGGGATGCCGGCTGGGTGGGGCGGCGTCTCCACCGGTCACCCACCGGTCCATGTTGGTCAGGGCGGCGCGGAGCAGGGCCCGGTAGTCGACGATGTTGTACTTGAACTGCCCGTGGTAATGATCGGCGTCGTCGTCCACCGGCGGGAACCCCGACAGGGCGTGCTGGGTGCCCGAGAATACGTAGATGCGTACCTCTTCTGGGGCTGCCAGGTCCTTGCTGGCGGCCATGTCGGTGTGCATCAGCGAGCCGTGGCCCGCCCAGTACTCGGATGGTGTGTGGGTGTACATGATCTTGGGCAGGCCGCCTTGGACCATTAGCCGGGACAGCAGCCCGTCGGTGAGTCCTGTCTCCGGGTCGGTCTGGGCCACGTCGCTGAAGGGGAAAAGGCTGTTGCCGCTGCGGGTGGCCTGGCTGGAGGGTTGGGCGAAACGGTGGTTGAACTCGCCCATCTTTCCCCCGGCCACGTGGGGTATGAAACCGTCGAAGGCCACTTGTCCCGCTTCGTCCCGGTTTATACCCAGGTACAAGAACAGTCTGAGGAACCGTCCGCTCTGGGACACACCGAAGCTGTAGGCATGATCGACACTGCCAGCCAGCGGGTTGCCATCTTTGGCCGAAGCGTAGCGCAGGAAGGTGGTCAGGTCCCGGGTAGCCAGCATGCCCAGACCGACCACAGGGGCGCCGGTGGTGGTGAAGATGACCTGATACACCTTGCCCGGCTCGAACCCAGCGGGAAGATGCACGTGGCTGTCATCTGGCACAGCCTGGCCGTTCTCCAGGCGAGCAAATGACCACTGGTCCCTGGGGATGATGGACTCCGGTCCGTCTTCGTGGTCCTGGACGGTGAGTATGGCGCCCGGTTCGTTCACATCGGAGACGGTGTAGGGCCGGTGGTTCCTGCTGGAGAGGAATTCCACCTGGGAAGGGGAGTTCAGTTGGAAGGTGACAACAACCTTCCCTGAGATCGGCTTCCCGTTTTCGATGGCCTCGGGAATATCGACCCGCAGCATGCCGGGCACGTCGGGGACATCATGCTGCCAGGCGCACCAGACCACGTTGTAGCCCTCCTTCATGAGAAAACCGTTGCCGGGGTCCATTGGGGCTTCGGGCGAAACCTCGGGCGCGCTGTTGATGTTCCGCAGCGCCAGGGGCTTGCCCCGGTTGGGCACGTCCAAGAGGATGCGCCGGTTGCCCTTGGACGGGTCCACCGGGCGCAAAATCCGAAAGTCTGTGGAGAAGTTGACCAGTCCCGCAGAGTCCCGCGGCGCCAATCGGATATCGGCGATGGTCTCATTGGCAGGGCTTTCCGGGTCTACGGCGAAATGGACAACCCCATCCAACTGCTCGTAGGCGCCCGCTTGCCCAAAATCCTGGCCACCGGCAAATGGCTGGGTGGTCTTGATCTCTAGCTTGGTCACTGGCATGGCTTCTTCTCCCGCGGAATTTCCTATGGGGCCGGACCGGTTATGTCAGGACACCGGCCGCCCCGGTAGGCCCGAAATTTTCTGCCTAGAAGATACCACGGCTGCCAACGGGGCGTACGCTATCAACGAATCATCTGGATTGGCGCGGGCGCACCCGGCAATAATGGCCGCCCCCCGGTTCGGCCTACGGGGAGCCAAGCGGCCCAGGGCGCGTAGTATAATCCGGGCCCTGCCGCATATGGCTTGGAGAGGGACTCATGCAGATCGGGATGTTCTACCAGGTACAGGTGCCCAGACCGTGGACGCAAACCAGCGATTACGACCGCCACTGGGAGATGATGGACCAGGTCGTCCTGGCCGAGGAACTGGGCTTCTCCACCGTTTGGCTGGCCGACCACCAATTCCGCACCGAGTGGTCCCACTCCAGCGCGCCGGATGTTACACTGGCCGCCATCAGCCAGCGCACCTCCCAGATGAGGCTGGGCATCGCCGTCGCCGTCCCTCCCGTCCAGCACCCACTGCACATCGCCGCCCGCACGGCCACCCTGGATATCTTGAGCAACGGCAGAGTGGACCTGGGCATCGGCCGTTCCGGCTATCCCTACCAGATGGCGGCCTTTGGCGTTGATCTGGAGAACGCCACGGGCATGGTGGAAGAGGCGTTGGAGATAATCCCCAAGGCCTGGACCGAGGGGGAGTTTTTCTATCAGGGGGAATTCTTCAACATCCCTCTCCGGGAAGTCCACCCCAAGCCGGTGCAGGCGCCCCATCCTCCCATGTGGCTGGGCTGCAGCCGCGAGGAGACCTTTCGCAAGGCCGGGGAACAGGGACTGGGCTGCCTGGCCATGTCCGGCGGCGGGCCCGAGCGGCTGACCCAGCTCATCAATGCCTACCGGGAGGGCATCCGGGATGCGGCACCCGTGGGGAAATCCGTCACGGACCGGGTGTCCATCAGCACGCTGGCCATATGCGCCGAAAACCGGAAGAAAGCCCAGGAACGGGGCGCCGAGGTCCTGGACTGGTACCGCCGCCAACAGGACCTGCGGGATGTGAAAGTCTGGCAGGAACAGGACCGGAACAATGTGCCCGTCGATTACCAGTGGCACTACCAGCGTTCCACGGCGACGGACTCACCCAAGCGGAACGAGACATCGTCCCTGGACCAGATCAAGGAAGGGCGGTATTGCATCGGGGACCCCGACGACTGCCTCAGATTTCTTGAACAGTATTCTTCCACCGGAGTGGATGAGATCATGCCCCTATTCCAGATAGGCCCCATGGAAGACAGCGAGGTCAAGGAAACCCTGCGGCTGTTCGGGAAATACGTCATCCCCCATCTGGACAAGACCGAACAGGCGGACAACGTCACGGCTGAATAGTTCTTCCCCAGCGGCCGAGCCGCCGAAAATCCCGCTGGATTCGCCGGCCCAATATCCATCCAAATACCCCCATACTCTCGCAGTCCGGGGGTTCTTCATTTATTATGTCCTCTGAATTGGGCATCGAACGGACTCCTGCGGCCACAGTCGGCCTACGGGAATTGGAGGAAGGACAATGGCAGCACTCACCGACAATATGACCTTTGGGACCTTTATGGCCCCCTTCCACCGGGTGGGCGAGAACCCGACTCTGGCCCTGGAGCGGGACCTGGAGCTGATCGAGTGGCTGGACGACCTCGGCTTCGATGAGGCCTGGATCGGCGAACACCACAGCGGAGGTTGGGAGACCATCGCCTCGCCCGAGGTGTTCATCGCCACCGCCGCCGGCCGCACCCGCCACATCCGCTTCGGCACCGGCGTGGTCAGCCTGCCCTACCACCACCCCTACATGGTGGCCAACCGCATGGTGTTGCTGGACCACCTGACCAGGGGGCGGGTCATGCTGGGCGTGGGTCCCGGCGCACTGGCCTCCGATGCCAACATGTTCTGCATCGACCCCGAACGCCAGCGGGAGATGATGGAAGAATCCCTGGACGTCATCATGCAGCTCCTGGACGGCGGCGAGCCGGTGACCGCCGAGACCGACTGGTTCAAGCTCAAGGACGCCACTCTGCAATTACGGCCCTACCAGAAGCCGTCACTGCCGGTGGCCGTCGCCTCGGTACAGTCGCCCGCCGGAGTTCTCCTGGCCGGGAAACATGGCGTGTCGGTCATCTCTCTGAGCGTGCCCCGTGACGTGGTCAGAACGACCAGCCTGAAGGACCAATGGGCCATTGCAGAGGAGACCGCTGCCAAGCACGGAAAGACCGTTGACCGAAAGGACTGGCGGTTGTCCGTGGGTTGCCACCTGGCCGAGACCAGGGAGCAGGCCTTTGAGGACATCCGCGTGGGAGCGGGCCGGGTGGTCACCGAATACACCGGCGGCACCAACGGCAACCCCATCCCGCCGGTACCAGCCAACGAGGTTGTCGATTACATGGTGGAGAACAACCAGTGGATCGTGGGGACGCCCGAGGACTGCATCGCTGGTATCGAGCGGCTGCAGGAAGCCAGCGGCGGTTTCGGCGGTCTGCTGCTCCGGGCCGAGGACTGGGCGCCCCGGGACAAGTTGCACCGCAGCTACGAGCTGATGGCCCGTTACGTCATGCCCCAGTTCCAGGGCAGCCTGACGGGCATCATCGGCTCCCAGCAGCGGTCGGCCAGCATGAAGGAAGCTCTCCAGGCCAACCGCAGGGCCGGTCTGAAACGGGCCACCGATTCATACCTGGCCACCAAAGAACAAGCATAGATAACCGGACCACATTGGAGGGACCATGAAGTACGACGTTGTAATAGTAGGCGGCGGGGCCGCCGGATCTGTAATCGCCAGCAGGCTGGCCGAAGACCCCAATACCTCCGTCCTGGTGCTGGAAGCAGGGCCAGACTACCCAAACCCTGAGTTCCTACCCGACGAGATCAAATTCGGCGGCACCCGGTACGCGGAGGCCCCGGACTCGGAGCACAACTGGGCCTTGCGGGGCACCATCACCGAGGAGCAGGGCGAGATCCACGTGGCCCAGGGTCACGTCATCGGCGGCGGGTCGTCCATCAACGGCCAGGCCATGCAGCGGGGCTTTCCCGAGGACTTCGATTCCTGGTCGGCCATGGGCAACGACGAATGGTCCTACGACAAAGTCCTGCCCTTCTTCCGGAAGTCTGAGACGGACATGGACATCAAGGACGACTTCCACGGTACCGACGGCCCCATGCCGGTGCGCCGCCGCCAGACCGGCACCTGGCCCGACATCCAAAAGGCCTTCCATGAAGCCGTTTTGGCTGCCGGTTACGGCGACGTCGAGGACACTAACGGGCCCAACCCCGCCGGCATCGGCGTCTCTCCCTCCAACAACCTGGACGGCCTGCGGATGAGCGCGGCCATGACCTATCTGAACCCTGTGCGCCATTGCCTGAACCTCACCGTACGCGGCAACGTGTCGGTTAGAAAGGTCTTGATCGAGGGTGGAAAGGCGGTCGGCGTTGAAGCCGAGAGCGGCAGTGAGGTCTTCACCATTGAGGCCGGCAAGGTCGTTTTGAGCTCGGGCGCCATCAGGTCTCCCCAGCTTCTGATGCTCTCGGGCATCGGCCAGAAGGCGCAGCTTGAGAAGTTCGGCATTCCCGTCATCAAGGATTCCCCTGGCGTCGGCGACCACCTGTGGAACCACCTGAGCGCCCAGGTCACCTTCAAGGTCAAAGACGGTAAGACGGTGGTCGGCGACAACGATGACGCCATCCACTTCAGCCTGCACTACACCGCCGACGGCTCCAGCGAAGCCAACGACATGGTCCTTCGCACCAACTCGGTGGTTGATGAGCGGGAAGAGAAGGTACGCGGTGTGCGCACCAAGTACATCACCGGAGCCGTCGACCCGGAACAGTGCGCGCGGATCATGTGCACGCTGGGCCTGCCCGACGGTTCCGGCTACGTCCGTTTGGCTTCGGCCGACCCGGGCGAGCAGCCGGAATTCAATTACCAGTACTTGAAAAACGAGAACGACGCCCGGCGGGTGCGCGACGGCGTCCGCATGGCGGTCAAGGTTCTGGAGTCGGACGCCTACAACGACGTGATGGACTACCGGATCGCGCCCACGGACGACATCCTGGCCAATGACGAGTCCCTGGACAAATGGATCAGGGAAACCGTGGGAACGGCCCGCCACGTGTCCGGCACCTGCCGGATGGGGCCGGACTCCGACCCCACGGCGGTGGTCGACCAAACCTGCCGGGTCAAGGGGGTGGAGCAGCTTTGGGTGGTGGATGCCTCAATCATGCCCAGGGTCCCCCGGTCGGGCGGCTCCCATGCCACCGTCCTCATGATTGCCGAACGGGCCGTGGGGTGGATAGCCGAGGGCTAGGAACCAACTCACAGCACATCTACTCAAACGAAAAGCGCCCCAGGGGAGCCAGTCCTCTGGGGCGCTTTTCTATTCTTCGGCTGTAGCCTAGTGGCGGTGGCCGGCGGCCCGTTGTGGCGGGGCCAATGGCACTGCCAACAGCACTATGGTTGCCACCAGATAGATGCCTGAGATGTAGAGGAACGCAGCCTCTATACCCTGGGCATCGAAGAGTTGACCGGCGATCAGCGGGGACGCGGCCGCAAGGGCGAACCTGGAGAACGAGAAGACCCCCAGGGTGCTGGCGGCCACCTTTTCACCCACAACGTCCAGTGCCGCTGCGGTGAGGATGGGCTGGTCACTGAACAGGAACGTGCCCAGGAAGGCCAGGATGATTATCAGGCCGATACCCTCTCCGAAGGGAATCAAAAGCGCGGTCAGGGCTGAAAGACCGATCAACCCCGGGATGAGCACCAACTTCCGGCCCAGCCGGTCGGAGATGTAGCCGGTGACCGGCGTTGCGAAGACGCCAACTCCCACCAGAAGGGCGATGTGCAGTCCCAATGAAGCGTTGCCCAGCCCCAGTTCTTCGTCCAGGCCCAGGTACAGGGCCAAGAAGGGGAGGAAGGCCACGTTGGCCATGCCCCTAAGCCCGGCCACAGCCATGATTCCCCACAAACGGGGATGCTCCCGGAACGATTCCTTGGTATTTGCCATCTGCTCCCGGAAACGGGCGGGGCGGGCGTTCTCCGTGCCGGAGTGGCCGATATCGCGAAAGGCCCAGAACACCAGAAAGGCCAGGAAGATCGGCACGGCCGCATAGATGCTTAGGATTCCCCGCCAACTCAATGTCAGCAGGAGCACGCCTGTCAGGGCGGGTCCCAACACATCGCCGATGTTGCCGCCCACTCCGTGGATGGACAGGGCGGAGGCACGGTGGTGGCTGAACCGGTGGGAAAGTGCAGCCGTGGCCGGCAGGTGCCACATGGAGGCGGCAGCAGCCACGATGGCCATTCCCAGCAGCAGGACCGGGTAGACCGGCGACGTGCCCATGATCAGCCAGCCGATGCCGAACAGGGCCATACATGCGGTCAACACGGCGCCCCAATGGCGGCGGAGCATGTCGGTGACTACTCCACCGGGGAGGGCGATGATGCCTGAGACGACCTCTCTGGTTGTCGCGATCGCCCCTACTTGTAGGCCGCTGAGTGAGAACGTGGCCACCACCTCGGGCAGCATCACAAAGAAGCTCTGACTGAACCAGTGGAAAACCCCATGACCGCCGCTGAGTCCGGTCAGGATGAACTGGGCGGTGCTGCGAACGCCCTTGGCCTCTTCGTGGGCGTGATGGTCATGGTGATCGTGATGTGTGTGGGCCTCCGCCATATCTACTCCCCCTCTGCGATGGCGACCGGATTCTCCGAATGGGAAATTCCCCTCTGGAGGTTGGCCAGGCCATTATGCCAGAACAACACCCCTGATTGACAGCTTGGGCCGCCGTATGACCCGATATTCCCGTGAATCGCCGCCGCCGTGACCTGTTGGGCCACCCCCGGGAGCCTCTGGGACCTCGGAAGGGGCCCAGACAGATACTCGAAGCGGGCTGGATGTCACTTAGCCGGACGCACCGCGGATGAAACAATTGAAGGTGCCTCATTATTGAAGGTGCCTCATTAATGTAGGGGGCCCCTGTTTCCCGAATTTGGACCTTGAAATCGCGTAGATATGACTAAAATATTGGTCGTCGACGACGACAGCCGTATCAGAATGCTGGTCACCGCCGAACTGACCGCCGTCGGATACGAGACAGTGGAGGCCGAAAACGGCGCCGTCGCGCTGGAGCGGGTCTACACCCAGCAGCCAGACCTGGTGATTCTCGACCAGATCATGCCGGTGATGGAAGGTCTGGAAGTCCTGAAGGTCTTTAAGCACAACGACCAGACGGCCCAGATACCAGTGATCTTGCTTACCGCAGAGGCGGCGATCGATAACGAAGAGAAAGCTTTGGACCTGGGGGCGACCCACTATGTTTCCAAGCCCTGGAGAATCGGCACAATCCCGGCGGTCATCAGGGTTGCCTTTCGGGAAGCCGGCAGGCCTGACCTGATTGTGGAGCAGAAACAAGTCAACAAGAAAGCGCCGGCAAAAAATGTCTCCGGAGACGGGCCGGGCGACGCAACCCCGCCGGGCCTGGCAGCCGACGACGACGGGGGCGGCGTAGCCGAAACGACTAGCAGCGCCGCCGGTATCGAAAGATCGGCCAACCCCAACATCAAGACTGTAGCGGCGAAACCCGCCGGTGAACCGGCCGTGAATGTCAAAAAGGTGGAAAGGTCGGAGGTACAAGATACCCCTCCCATGGATGGGGACCCAGATACGGTAGACCCCGGACCCCGCGACGAGGTGGTTACTGAGGCGGAGAACAGACCGGAAACGCCCTTCACCTTTGATTGGGGCGAAGACATCATCAACCCTCCGAAGTCCGTCGAAGTGGAGAAGTATGACTCGGTATTTCTGAGCACTGGAAACCCGCTACTGGACCTCAAACTGAGTGGGGGTGTTCCCCGTGAGGGACTGTCCTGCATAGAAGGAGGGCCGTCCACAGGGAAGAGCGTGCTCTCCCAGCACTTTGCCCACGCCGGCCTCAACGGTGGGTACCGGGTTTCCTACCTGTGCTCCCAGCGCAGTCCGGCGGCCCTGGTCACCCAGTTTGCGTCATTGGGCATGGACCCGGCGGCCCACGTGGCGGACGGGCGGTTGAACATATGCGCCATACCGCTCCGGGACTCCACCGGCCGGAAGACCGGCGGTCTGGCGGAGTTGGTCGGGCACATCGTGGCCGGACTCTCCGAAGCCCAGTTCGTGATTATCGACGACCTGACCGGCATCGTGACTGGGGAGCAGGAAGAGGCGGTAATCAACTTCCTGGAAAAGTGCAAAGCGCTGGGCAACGCGGGACATTCCATAGTCATCGCGGCCAACCCCGACTCTATGGCCGACGGCGGGCTGCTCAGCGTCCGCTCTCTGGCCGACGTCTACCTGGGATTGGAGGCCGAGAAGACGGGCAGCCGCATCAACAATGTGCTGGAAGTCTTCAAAGTCAGCAACGCCGAAGCCATGACCGGAAACCGGGTCAACTTCAACATTGAACCCGGCCTGGGAATCCGGATCAGCGCCATTTCCAAAGCCAGCGGTTAACCTCTCCTAGAGCACGCCCGCTTCGGCCAGGTAGGCCAGGTCCGTTTTCTTCAGACCCAGATCCCCGCAGTAGATCTCCTCGTTATGCTCGCCGACCAACGGCGCCCGGGTCGAGATCCGCCAGGGCGACCCGTTGTAGATACCGGCGGCGCCGGGATACTTGAATGTACGCCCCAGCTCCGGATGGTCAACATCCACCCAGAAGCCACGGTCGTTCAAGTGGCCTTCGTCCACCAGCTCGTCCGCCGAGCGGATGGCGCCCCAGTTGAATCCCCGTTCCTGGCCCCCGTGGGCAATCTCGTCCCGGGTCAAGCTGGCGGCGAACCTGATGACCACGTCTTCGATGTGCGTTGTGCTGGCGGCGAAAACCTTGGGGTCCTGGTACTTCTCGTCACCCAGGTCATCGGCCATGCCGTGGCTGTCCAACCACTCAACCAGGGCCGGGAATTGCCGGAACGTAACCCTGGAAGCCGAGGCATTGACGTACTTGCCGTCCTTGCAGAGCAGTTGACTCAAAGCTGTGGGTGTGACTGCAGCGTGTCTGCCGGTCTGGCGTTGCACGACTTTACCCTGGTAGATGAAGGTGTTGACGTGCATCTCGGTGGTGAGAGCGCAAGCGTCGTGGACCGAGGCGTCGATGTACTGCCCGGCCCCCGAACCGGTCCGGTGCATCAGCGCGGCGACGATGGCCATGTAGGCGTAATGGCTGCCGATGTGCCAGGCGTTGCCGCCGCCCGGCGCTATGGGGATGTCCCCTGAGACGTGTTCACTGTCGTACCCGCAGCAGCCCATCTGTCCGCCAGCGGCCAAGTGGAGCAGGTCTCCGGCCCGGAAGTCCCGCCAGGGGCCGGTCTGTCCGAAGGATGTCAGGGAGCACATGATGAGTTTGGGGTTGGACTTTTTCAGTTCCTCATATCCCAGGCCTAGGGATGGCAGATACCCGGCGTCGAAGGTCTCCAGAACTACGTCGGCGGTAGCCGCCAGCCTCTTGAATAGGTCGCGCCCGTCCTCGGTCTCCAGGTTCAGGGTGATGCCCCGTTTAGAGGTGTTGTAGTGCCAGAAATAAAGGCTGCGTTCCCGGTGGGGCAGGTCGTCCAAGAAAGGGCCCACAGACCTGGCGTTCTCTCCGGCGGTTGGTTCTATCTTGATGACCTCGGCGCCCAGGTCGGCCATCAGTTTCCCGCAGTATTGGCCCTTCTCATCGGCCAACTCCAAGACCCGCAAACCGGAGAGCGGGCCCTGTTGCCGGTCTTCCTGGCCGGCCGAGATTACCTTCCCGTTGTTCCGGCCAGTACCCGGTCCGGTGAAGGGCAGAGGGTCTCCCTCTATCATCTCGTCCATGTAGGGATAGCGATCCAGGGTCGCGGGCCAAAAGGTGTTGTCCTCATAGCCGGAAACAAACTCCTCGTGGCTGAGGCCCAACATACCCTCGAAAATCTCCTGGTTGTGCTGGCCGATTAACGGCGCCGGCAGGTGGTTGAAGGCCGGGGTCTCAGAGAGTTTGAAGGAGGCGTTCTGGAATTTCCAACTGCCCACCACCGGATGGTCGAGCTCGGAATACAGTCCCCGATGCCTCAGCTGGGGGTCGTCGTCTACCCTGTTTCCAGTGCTCTGTACCGGCATGGCGGGCACGCCCGACTTCTGGCACAGCTCCATCAGTTCGTATTTTTCCAGACCCTGGGCCCACTCCTGGATGCCCTGGTCCATCTCCTCTTGATGCTGGAGCCGGCCGCTCAGGGTGTTGAACTTGGCGGCAACCGCCCATGCGGGAGAGCCCATGACTCCGACCAAACGCCGCCAATCCTCATCGGAGAAACAGGCAATGGCACACCAGTCGTTGTAGCCGCCGCCCTTGGTCCGGTAGGCATTGTGGGGGGCCGTTGTCGGCCCCCGGTAGTTGTTGAGTACCGGTGTGCCGGGCCAATAGGCGCGGTTGCCGGGGGGATATCCCTCCCTCCGTGAGGAGCGGCCATTCACGGTGGCGTCCAGCAGGGCAGACCCGTTCAGGGTCACGCCGACAATCATCTGGGAGAGGTCAACGTGCTGGCCCAGGCCGGTCATGTTCCGGCGGTATAGGGAGGTCATGGTGGAGAAGGCGATGTACATACCGCCGGTGTCATCCAGGTAGGACCATCCCCAACCCGCGGGCTGCTCGCCCGGCAAGCCGGACAGGAATGTCAATCCGGAGAAAGCCTGGGCGATGGGGCCCATGGTCAGGTACTCTCGGTGCCGGCCGGTGTGCCCGAACCCGGACTGGGAGACGTAGACGATGTCCGGCTTGATCTTCTTCAACTCGTCATAGCCCAGGCCCCAACTCTGGAGGGCTCTGGCGCTGAAGTTTTCGACGACCACGTCGGAGACGGCCACCAACTTTTTGATTATCTCCAGGCCCCTCTCCGAGCGGAGATTCACGGTGATGCCCTTCTTGTTGGCGTTGGTGTCGTTGAAGTTGGTGGCGGTGTTGAGATTGGGCTCCATGCCCGGAGGCGAGAATCCGGTGGTCCGGCCCCTTTCGTTCAGCGGCCATTCCACCTTGATCACCTCGGCTCCCAGGGCTCCGAGCCAGCGGGTGGCCCAGGGACCCGCCCTCACCCAGGTGAAATCCAAAACCCGGACGCCTTCCAACGAACCGGGGGTCGCCGTGAATTGTTCTTGGTTCGGGGCCAATATTCCCTCCCTGGTTTCCCGCCGCCGGAAACCGAGGCCGCGTCTTTGAGCACGAATATACCCATGGCGGGCAGGGGCGTCAATTGGGAGTTGGGTTCGGCCAAGTAAGTGCGCTTGACGATACTTTCCGCGCGGACTACGCTCCCATACGTACAGCCAGCCAAGCCTTCCATGAACAGCGAGGAGCAACAGAATATGAAGTTACAGATCATGTCCCCCGCCGCGGACAGAGTCGATTTCAAGGTCCCGCCCGCCCCTCGCCTGTCCAGCCTCGAAGGCAAGACCATTGGGCTCTACAACAACATGACCGGCGGAGCGGATATCGCGGTGGACCGTGCGGCCGAACACATCGCCAAACGCTTCTCCGGCGTGAAGTTTGAAAGATACGGCGGCGAGCTCCGGTCAGGACGCCCCGCCCTCAGCCGTGGCACCCACATAGACGAAGAAGAGGCAGCCCGAATCGCGACCGAGGTTGACGCCATGATTGGCGCCACCGCCCATTGAGGGGGCTGCACGTCGTGGCTTGCCCATGACATGGTGGCCATCGAACGGGCCGGCGTCCCCGCCGTGGGCATCGCCGCCAGGAGTTTCGCCAGGGCCTGGCAGTCCTGCGTGGATGGCTGGGGTCAGCCGAACGCCCAGTTCGTGACCATCCCCCACGCCACCACAGGGCAGCAGGCCGACTTCATCCACCGGATGGTGGACGAGCAGATAGACGGCATCATCCAAGCCCTGACCACCATCCCGGCGTCCTCAGGTGCCAAGAGGGGTCCCAGGGCGGCAGGTCAAGCGACCGAGACTTTCACCGTAGACATGGACGAGACGCCTGCTGGGATGGACGCCGTGAACCGGTTCCTCACCGAGCGCGACTGGAGCGACGGCATACCGGTCATTCCGCCCACTCCCGCCGCCGTGGAGCAGATGCTGAAGGGCACCAAACGGGCTCCCCAGGATGTGCTCATGGTGATGGAGCCGGGATTCGGGTTGGCCACCGTGGAAAAGATCGCCATCAACGCCGTCATGGCCGGCTGCCGGCCGGAGCAGTTCCCGGTGCTGCTTGCCGCCATAGACTGCCTGGCAAAACCGGAGATGAACCACCGGGATATGCAGGTCTCCGGCCATACCGAAGCGCCCATAATTCTGGTGAACGGACCCGTGGCCAAGAAGGCCGGTATAAACTTCGGCACCACGGCCATGGGGCCCGGCGTCGTGAACAGCGCCAACACCGCCATTGGCCGGGCCCTGCGTCTATGCCTGATCAACATCGGCTACTGCAACGCCGGCGCCGGAGACCCCAACTTCATCGGTCTGCCCACCAAGTTCGGGATGTGCATCGCCGAGAATGAGGAAGTCTCCCCGTGGCAGCCCTACCACGTGGACAGGGGTTTCAAGGCCGACGAGAGCGCGGTGACGGTGGTGACAGTCACCGGCCCGACCACCATCATCGACCCCCGGTCCAAAACCCACGAAGACACGCTGAACAACATCGCCTCGATGATGTTCTATCCCAACTCCGGGGGAGGCTCTTGGATCAAGGGCTGGCAGTCCGCCCAGGTGGGCCACACCAATAAGCGGGTCCCCTACCAGGGGCCGTACCACCCCATTCTCCTCAGCCCATCGCGGGCCGTCATCATGGCGGAAGCCGGCATGAGCAAGCAGGATGCCCAGGAGTGGCTGCACCAGAACAGCCGGGTCTCGTTGCAGTCTGCCCTGGGAGTAGGCGGCATGCCCACCGACGCCGACGGCAATTGGCTACACCACCCAGAGCTGCAGCACCTGGCGGACGACCCGGATGCCACCATCCCAGCGTTGGAGAGCCCCGAGCAGTTCCTGCTCTTTGTCACCGGCGGATCGACCCACTACGCCAACTTTTTCTACGGGACCTACGGCATAGCCACGTCCCCTGTGGAAGACGTTTAGCCCATAATCCTCGCGACCCTGGTTATTTCGGGCCCTTGGCTGGAGTCAATTGTCGAAGTTCACCGCAAACGCGGTCCGGGCGGGGTATCCGCTATCGGTCTTCCGGTACCGAGATTTCTCCTTTGTCTGGAGTTCCACCACCCTGGTGACCATGGGCACGCAGATGGAGGCGGTGGTCCTGGGCTGGTTCGTACTCACGCTGACCGACTCGCCTTTCCTGGTGGGGGCGATTTCGGCGGCCCGGATGGCCCTGAACGTGCTGGCCCTATTCGCCGGCGCCGTGGCCGACCGCGTCCCCCGTCACCGTCTTCTGGCAGGCGTGGAGTTTTCTATGACCGCCTTCTCCCTGGTGATGCTGGCCCTGATCCTCAGCGGTCTATTGGAGACGTGGCACGTATTCGGGGTGGCGGTGATCGCCGGGATGGTACGTGTGTTCCAGATGCCTGCCGCCCAGTCCCTGGTGGCCGACACCCTGCCGCCCGAACGCCTGGCCAACGGCGCCGCGTTCAACACACTGGGCAGGAATATCGCCATGCTGGCCGGGCCGCTTTTGGGCGGGATCCTTTTCAAGGATTTCGGCCCAGAGGGTGCTTTTGCCGCCGTAGCGGCCCTGTATTTCCTGAGCGGCTGGGTGGCCCTCTATATAAGACTGTCGGGCAGCATCAGCCACCGGGACCCGGAACCGGTCCTCAGGACCATGATAGGCGGACTGAAGTACGTCAAAGGTCAACAGGTGCTTTGGGGGACGCTGGTATTGGCCCTGATCATCGAGTCCTCGGGATGGACCTTCCACACGACATTGATGCCCATATTCGCCCGGGATGAATTGGGGGTCGATTCCGCCGGCTTGGGCTGGCTGCTGTTCGCCTTCGGTATCGGTGCGGTGACGGCGGCGCTGGGTTGGGCCATGATTGGCAGCATGCGCCATGTGGGTAAATTGATGATCGGGTCTGTGGTGGTGTGGCACGCCAGCATCCTGCTGTTTTCCGCCACTCCTTCCTTCTACCAGTCCATGGCGATTCTCACCATAACCGGCGCTGGCTTCGCGTCGACCCAGTTCTTCATCCTATCGGCGTTGCTGGGCAACACCCTGGCGGAATACCGGGGCCGGGTGATGAGCCTGCGTTCCTTGGCCATCTACGCCTTCGCCCTGGGCAGCATGTCCTCGGGCGCCATGGCCGGACTCTGGAGCGCGCCCCACGCGGCAACCATCGTTGGGACGATGGGCATCGTCCTGGTGCTCCTTCTGGCCCTGCTGGCGCCCAAGTTGAGAAGACTCTAGCCCCCGGGCGGGCTACTGGCCGAAGATGGCCACCGCGTCGGCGGCTTTCACACCCTGGCCCCCGGGTAGGACCATCAGCGGGTTTATATCCAGCTCGGCCAGGCTACCCTCCAGTTGGGCGCCCATCTGGGAGACCTTGATCAGGGTATCGACCAGGGCATCGACATCCGCGGCGGGACGGCCCCGGAATCCTTCCAGCAGCCGGGCCCCCTTGACCTGGGCAATCATCTCTCTGGCGTCGGTTTCATCGATGGGGCAGAGCCGGAGGGCAACATCGTTGTAGACCTCGACCATCACCCCGCCCGACCCGAACAACAGGGTGGCGCCCAATTGGGAATCGTAGCTCAGACCCACGATGACCTCCACGGCGTCCTGGACCATCTCCTGAACCGAGATGCCGTTCGTTTCCATCCCAGACGAATTGGACGTTATCTCATCAAAGGCCGACCTGACCTCCGCCTCGCTGCTCAGCCCCAGTTTGACCAGGCCCGCCTCGGTCTTGTGGGGCATGCCGGTCACGTCGGCTTTCAGGGCGACCGGGAACCCGATCTCCTTCGCCGCCGCGGCGGCGTCGGCGGCGGTCTGGACCAGGGACTCCTGGGTTATGGGAATTCCCCACTCCGCCAGCAGGCCTTTGCTCTGGTGTTCAGAATGGGCAACCCCGCCCGTGGCGGCAAGGCGGTCGGCCGCGGCCTGTTGCTCACCGTTTATGGCTCCGACGGCGGGGAAGCCGGCCTTACCCCGGTGCCCCTGCCAGGCGTGGTAATCAAGGAGACTGCGCAGCCCGGTCGCCAGGCGGTTGGGGGTGTAGAAGACCGGGACTCTGGCCTCTTTCAGCATTCCCAGACCCGCCGTTTCTCCCCGGCTGCCAGTCCAGAGGAAGGCCAGGGCCTTCTCCTTGTCCAGGTCCCGCTGGGCAATCACCTGCTCGGCCTGGGCATCACCGCCGGCGCTGGCCACTACCAGGGTGCCCATGGCCGGGTCGTTGGCCATGAACTGCATGATGTCAGGGAAGGAGTCACTGTTGGCGAACCCGGTGACATCCGAGGGGTTGGAGGCCCAGCCGAAGCCCTTGAGGACGTCGTTGATACCATCACGGGCGGCGTCACTCAGCTCGGGGAGGTCCAGACCCGCCTGACCGCACATGTCGGCGGTGAGGGAGCTGATGCCTCCGGAGTGGGATACCACCGCCAGGCCTTTGGCCGGGGGCGGCGGCGAGTTGGCCAGGAGGTTGGAAACCTCCAGCAGCTCATCGTAGTCGGCGACACGTATCACCCCGTACTGGGCCAGCGCATCGTCGTAGAGGGCATCCAGACCGGTCAGAGCGGCGGTGTGAGACTGGGCCGCCTTGGCGCCCAGGTCCGACCGGCCAATCTTGATCAGCACTATGGGTTTGCCCCTTTCGGCCGCCAGTTTCGCCACCTCAATGAACTTGCCGGCGTCTTTGAAACCTTCGACGAACCCGGCGATGACCTTGGTATCGTCGTCATCGATCAGGTAGCGCACGAAGTCCGAGAAGTCCAGGTCCGCCTCGTTGCCGGTGGAGATGATGTAGCTGAGGCCGATGCGGCTGTCCAGTGCCCGGTTCAAGAATGGACCGAAGGCCGAGGCCCCGCTCTGACAGACCAGGCCCACCGGACCTCCCATTCCCTCGGCTCCCCTGGATGAGGAGGTGACCCAGATGTTGTCCTTGACGTTGGCCAGTCCTAGGCAGTTGGGGCCGCTGATGCGCAGTCCCGACTCCCTGGCGAAGGCGCCCACCTGTGCCTGCCGGTCCCGGCCCTCCTGGGTGCCCCGTTCTGAGAAGCCGGCCGATATCACTATTGCGGCCCTGGTGCCTTTCTCGTGAATCTCCTCCAGCACGTTCATCACTTGTCCGGAGGAAACAACGACCCCAACGACGTCGGGAGTTTCCGGAAGGTCGCTAACGCTGGGATATGACTTGACTCCCATGACCTCCTCGTAACGGGGGTTGACCGGGTAGATGTTCACCCGGTCTGCGGCCTTAAGAGCGGCGGCGAGCATCCGTCCACCGTACTGCATCCGGGGGGTGGCCCCAACCACAGCGATGGAACGCGGGTTGAGCATGTTGTGGATTGAGGCTAGTTGATCATCGGTCCAGGTAGTCAATTTTGGCTCCATAGTTATTGATTAGGTTATCCGTGGAATTACCTTGGGTCTCAGGGAAAGGTCAAAGGCTCCAGCTTCACCGTACGGCCGGTCTTGGCGGATTCCACCATAGCCCCGGTCACCTGCACCAGCTTGAGTCCGTCGATGCCGGAGGCGGTCGGTTCCCGGTCTTCGGCCATCGCCCGCTGGAAGTCTTCGATATTCCTAGTGACCAGGTAGACGAAGTCTGGTTCGTAGGCCACGGTGGTGTTCACGGTCTCGCTGGACACCCGCAGCTCTCCCTGCAGCCGGGGCCATGAGGCGTCGACCAGCACAACCTTTCCTTCGCTGCCGTAGAGGGCGACGTCGTTCTGGAACTCGGGCAGGCGCATCCCGCAGCACATGGTACCAATCGTGCCGCCGTCGAAGCGCAGGCACATGGTGGCCAGGTCTTCCAGGGGCCGTTCGGCGGTCTGCCCGTCGGTGATGGCGGCAATCTCCACCACCTGCTGATCCAGGAGGAATTGCAGGTCGTCGATGGCATGGACGCCGATTGTCAACATGGCAAAGGCGCCGCCGACCAACTCCGGGTGGGTCCACCAATCGCGCAGTCCGGCCCTGGGTATGGAGTGGACGTTGCCCCTCTCCCCCTGGCCCAACTGGGACTGGGCCAGGGCAACTGTGCCCAGGGCGCCGTCGGCCACCAACCGGCGGGTCTCGATGTGTCCCGGATGATGCCTAAGGTGCAGTCCCACGCCCAGTTTAACGCCCCGGGCGCGGCAGACCTGGAGCATCTCCAGGCCGTCGTCCATGTTCAGAGACAGGGGTTTCTCCACCAGCACGTGCTTGCCTGCCTCGGCTGCCATCTTGGTGTACTGGGCATGCAGGTGGTTGGGCGAAGTGATATAGACGGCGTCTATCCTGGAATCGCCGAGCACCTCCTCCACCGTGGTATAGCAGGTCTTGACGCCGTGTTTCTCGGCGAATGCTTTGCTCCGGCCGCGATCACGGCTGTGCACAGCCACCAACTCCGCACCCTCGGCCTGGTTGACGCCGGGAGCTCCCCTGGAATCGGCATAGTCGCCGCAGCTTAGGATTGCCCAGCCGATGGACATCTTTACTCCTGGTTCAGGATTCATGCCGCATGGCGGCAATCGAGGAAAAAGGCTTAGACCCCAACGGCAACCGCAGGCCTGAGACCCTGGCTCGGAGAAGCTTTCTCATAGCTGTCCGCCACCCGGAACAACAATCCCTCTTCGAAGGGGCCGGTTATGAACTGTACCCCGATGGGCAGTCCGCCCTCACTTGCTCCACAGGGCACGGTTATGGCAGGAAGACCGACGGAGTTCATGGGACTGGTATTGCGGGATATGATTCCGGAACCGGGGCCCCTGACCCGGTGGTCTTCGCCGTTGATATTTATGTACTCGGCATCGATCCTAGGCGCCGGCACCGGGGCCGTTGGGGTGACCAAGAAGTCAACCTGCTGCATGACCCGGGCGTATTCCTCCTGGATCAGTCGCTGGACCTTCAATGACTTGGAGTAGTCCTTTCCTAAAACGAACTGTCCGGGAATGGTGCGGTATAGGACATCGGGCCCGTAGTCTTCCCGGTTTGATTTGAGGAAGGGTTCGTGGGTAACGACGCCGTCAGCCATAGCTGCGATACGAAGCGCACCGACGTATTCCATGGCGGGCAAGCTGACCTCTTGAAGTTCGGCGCCCAGTTCCTCCAGGGCGGCGATGCTCCCACGCACCGCCCTTTCCACCTCCGAGTCCAGGACGTCGAAGTAATGATTGGAGGGAACACCCATCTTCAGGCCCTTCAGCCCCTGCCCCAGCAGGGCGCTGTAGTCGGGGACGGGCACGGGCACCGTGCTGGGGTCCAGCGGGTCGTTGCCGGCGAGGACTTGGAGCACCAGGGCACTGTCGGGCACCGACCGGGTCATGGGGCCGATGTGGTCTCCGTTAAAGCTGGTAACCATCAGCCCGCGCTGACTAACCCGCCCGTAGGTCTGCTTGAGTCCAACAACGCCGCAGAAGGTGCCCGGCAGACGTACCGACCCTCCCAGGTCGGTGCCAAGTGACGCGAAGGTTACCCCGGCAGCTACGTTGGCGCCGCCTCCCCCACTGGACCCTCCTGGAATGTGGTCGAGTCCCCAGGGGTTGTGGACGGCCCCGTAGTGGGGATTGTTGGACGTGGCCCCGGCGGCGAATTCCTCCAGATTCTCCTTGCCAAGGAAGATCGCTCCGGCGTCCCGGCAGCGTACGACCACCTCAGCGTCTTCCTCGGGCACATGGCTGGCCAGCACTTTCGAACCTACGGTGGTGGTGATTCCGGCGGTGGCAAGGTTGTCCTTCAGCCCCATGGGGATTCCGTGAAGCGGGCCCCGGTAATCGCCGCGGGAAATGGCGGCTTCAGATTCCCGGGCCTGGTCCATGGCCCGGTCATGCAGGATGGTTATGAATGAATTCAGCTCGGGTTGCAGACGGTCAGCTTCGGCCAAAGCCGCTTCGGTCAACTCCACCGGCGAAACTTCTTTGTTTTTGATCTTGGGCGCCAACTCGGAGATGGTCATCTTGAGCAGATCAGCGTTGGACATGTTCACGCCTCCTGAGAAATTCTTGGAACGGGACTTAGCGGCCGAGAGGACCGGACCGAACGGTGGCTATTCCACAAGGTCCATGAGGCGGCCTGAAAAGACGTTCGAAAGGTCCAGGTCCTCCAGCTTCTTGAGTTCGGAAAAGTAATTCTCCAACTCGGGCCGGACCAACTCCAGTTCTTCGTCCGACAATTCCAGACCCTGGTAGTCCCGAATCATCGCCTGCAGCGTTTCGTTGGAAATTGACATTCTCTTCCCCTTCCCTCGGAGGCCTGCCAGCGCACCCATAACATGGCGCAACAGGACGCAACCCCCAGATATTACCGAGAGTTTAAGACCGGAAGGTGGAGAATGCCAGGGGTGGGGATGAAGTACCGGTGAACGCGACTGTTCACCGGGGGTGAAACGAAGGAACCGCCAAGTTTCTCCCGCTGACCTATGCGGTGGAAGCCCTGAGAGAGATCATGCTGCACGGCGCGTCGCTCTTTGAAGTTGCTTCCGAATTGGGAGTGCTGGCCGGGTTCGCCGCCGCTTTGCTGACAGTTGCCGCCGTCACCGTCAAACGTTCGTAGTCGGTTTTGGTCAGCCGGAAAGAAGCATACTCAGCAGGGCCACGCGGATGGAAAGGCACAAAAGAGAAGAGTGCCAGGGCGGCAAACATGACGAGGGGCGACCCGGATTTAGGTCGCCCCTCGAATGATTTGTCCGACCCGGATGGGCCTACCATGATTCGTTGATTAGACCAGTTCCGGCTCGGAGGCGAATTCGTCCGGGAAGCAGGTCTCGCCAACCAGGACCATTTGCTCTTCAGTGAGCTCTTCAGAACTCTCAGGCAGGAACCCGAGTACGTCGATGATGCACTGCTGGGTAGCTTCGTCCAGGTGGTTCGGGTCTTCATTTACTCCTGCACCACCGAAGCAGGTCTCTGCCACCAGGTTCACTTCCACGTCGAAGAGTTCGTCGGGGCTGGAAGGCAGATAACCGAGAACGTCGATGATGCACTGGTCGATGGCGGCATCGTGTTCGCTGGAACTGCCACTGGTCCCATGGTCACCGAAGCAGGCCGCGCCGATGAGGTCCATCTCTTCTTGGGTCAGCTCGTCGGGGCTGGAGGGCATGTAACCCAGTGTGTCCATGATGCACTGCTCGGTGGCGGGGTTCATGCCTTCGTGCCCGTCCGCGGACACGCTGGATACTGACGCCGTCCACATGAAGAGCAGGGCGATTCCCAGGGAAAACAGGGCCAGCGCGGTGACACGCGAGCGCCCCGTGAAAGCCAATTTCGCTGTAGCTAAAGTCTGAGCCATTACATTCTCCTGCCGGCCCGAGAGATTTGTGGTCTGCCACTGATTTGTTCGACCGACACGGGTCATGTTATTGCGGTATGGCCCTCTGGTCTGTGACGCCAGTCACACCCCAGTTCTCAGCCGCTGAAATCGATCCATATGGCCTATCCCAATGAGGATGGGCGGCATTTCCGGAAGAGGTCCCGGCAGGTGATGAGGAAATGCCCCGCCTTTGGTTATAGAATGTCCGGAGCAGACGGCTGATAAACCCGTTCTTTCTGATCATTGCTAAACCGAGGGGTATTACCTGTGGTCCGTTGGGAAGACATACATCCAAATGAACAGGTGACTTTGATGGAGCGATTGAAGGGAAGATACGCCCCGCCCTTTGAACAAACGCCCTGGGCCCAAGCCCCGAATCTAAGCGATGCCCGGGTCGCCATCGTCACCACAGCTGCCCTGCACCGGTCCGATGACCGCCCCTTCACGGGCCACGAAGGGGACTATCGGGTCATCCCGGGTGAGATTGCCTATGACGACCTGGCGATGACCCACTCCAGCACTAATTTCGACCGCAGCGCCTTCCAGCAGGATGTGAATGTCTGCTTTCCTTTGGAACATTTGAGGACCTTGGCGGAGGCCGGAGAGATCGGCTCCGTGGCAGACTGGCATTATTCCTTCATGGGATCGACGGCCCCAGAGCGTATGGAACCCGCGGCAAGGGAGGTCTCAAAATTCCTGACCGGCGACAACGTAGACCTGGTGCTGCTCATACCGGTTTGACCCAATTGCACCTACGCCGTGGGCGTACTCTCCCAGTACATCGAAAAGCCCGTGGAAGAAGGCGGCGCCGGCATAGCTACCGTCCAGGTCAGTCTGATCAGACCGGTGAGCGAGACCGTAAAACCACCGCGCGCCCTTTGGGTCCCGTTCCCCCTCGGCCGCCCGCTGGGACCTCCCAACCGTCCGGATGTACAGTTGGATGTGTTGCGCCGGACCTTGGGGCTGGTCAACAAAACGGCGGGACCCGTGCTGGAAGACTATCCCGACACCCTCGTGGACGACACGCCTCCGGAAGAGGGATGGTCTTGCCCGGTTACCTTCCCCTCCGCCGAACCGACAACCGGAGCGGAAGCCGCGGCGGCCCAATTGCGGACGGAGGCCCAGCTTCTCAGGCCGTGGTTCGACGAAGGACTGCGCACCCGCGGCCGCACCACTGTCGGGATAAGTGGGAAGGGAGTGGACTCCATCGAAGAGATGGTGGATATCCTGGTGAGATTCGCCATGGATGGCAGCATGGCCGTACCGGACGGCTATGCCCAATCGATGCCCGAGTTGCTGCGCCTTTTGACCGCCGACGTGAGGGCTTTCTACAGCGAAGCGGCGATCTCCAAACCCGGCGCCGGGTTTCCAGACCCGGAGGCGCTGGAAGAGTGGTTCTTCCTGGAAACGGCCGCAGGGGGCGTTATCTATCAAGTCCGTGAAAGGCTTCTCAGCGCCGACATGCTCGTCCTCATGGCCCACGTTTTGGATGATGATGACATTGATTCCCGGCTGGCCCTCCTCCCGGGCACCGCGGCGGCAATCGGGGAGGGCGTTGTTCACAAACCAGGAATCAGTAGAGAACTGCTTCGGGAGACGGCCCTGGCGTACCAAGAGGGTCTGATCGGCCGCTTGACCCGGAGCTTTGTCCCCATAGCCATGCGGGACCGGCACGATGAACGGAAAAAGACCACCGCCGGTTCTTGAGTGGCACAGAATTTAACAAGCACTTAAGGAGAAGGAATGGCAGTACAAGATTGGGAGACCAAGACATCGGGCGTTATCTACAGGAAATTCCAGGCAGGCGAATCGCTGGTCGGCGGCCTTGAGGATTTGGCGAAGGCCAACGGGATCAAGGAGGCCATCATCACCTCTTGCATCGGCAGCTTGAGGGAACTGAAACTGCGCAACCTGTGCGCTTGGGAAGAGGGGACCCCTGAATTCCAGAGAGAGGTCATCACCGAATCCCTGGAACTGGTCAGCGCGGAAGGATATGTCCAGCCCCTACCGGACGGCGAACTTCGGGTGCACATCCACGTCGCCGCGGCCAAGCCGTCGGGTGAGATGATCGGCGGCCACTGCGAAGACGCCACCCTTCTCAGCGGCGCCTTCATGTACCTCCAAGTCATCGAATAATGATTCGGCCTGGCAGCCCACCGAATTTCGGGCTCATCCGGTCTTATCTGTTGCCCGATATCTGGCGCCGATGTAGTATCACTGAGTCCTCCGCCCTCGGGGCGGGTCATTAGGACTGGAATACCCAGGCGAGAAGACCAATCGATGAGGGAATACCCATGAAATATGACGTTGTTATCGTAGGCGGGGGTGCAGCTGGGTCGGTGCTGGCAGCCAGGCTGGCCGAAAACGCGAATACCTCGGTACTGCTCCTGGAAGCCGGAACGGACTACCCCAACGTGGACGTGCTTCCGGACGAGGTCAAGTACGCCACGACAAGTTACGCGGAATCCCCTGAGTCGGAACACAACTGGGCCCTGCGGGGCACCATCACCGAAGAACAGGGTGAGATTCACGTCGCCCAGGGCAAAGTCATCGGAGGTGGGTCATCCATCAACGGCGCCGCCATGCAACGGGGGCTGCCCGAGGACTTCGACTCCTGGGCCGCCATGGGCAACGACCAATGGTCCTATGCCAAGGTCTTGCCATATTTCAGAAAGTCCGAACACGACATGGACATCCGGGACGATTTCCACGGCACCGACGGGCCGATACCCGTCCGGCGGCGCCAGGCCGGCGTGTGGCCGGATATCCAGCAGGCGTTCCATGATGCCTGTTTGAACGAAGGCTACCCAGTGGTAGAGGACACCAACGGGGCCAATCCAGCCGGCGTCGGCGTCTGGCCGTCCAACAACCTGGATGGATGGCGGATGAGCGCTGCCATCACCCACCTGAACCCCATGCGCCACCGTCTCAACCTGACGGTGAAGGGAAATGTCTTCGCCCGAAGGGTGTTGTTCGAGGGCACCAAAGCCGTCGGCGTGGAAGTGGAAAGCGGCGGGGAGATATTCACCGTTGAAGCCGAACGCGTGGTGCTGAGCGCCGGGGCCATCAAATCCCCCCAACTGCTCATGCTCTCCGGCATCGGTCCCAAGGACCAGCTGGAGCAGTTCGGAATCCCCGTGCTGTCAGAACTCCCCGGCGTTGGCCAGAATCTTTGGAACCACTTGAGCGCCCAGGTCACCTTCAAGGTCAAAGATGGGAAGTCCCTTCATGGAGACCAGGAGGCGGTGCACTTTGGCTTGCATTACACCGCCGATGGGTCCGACGAGGTAAACGACATGCTGCTCCGCACCACCCCCATGGTGGACGAGCGTCCGGAGCGCAATCCCGGTCTGCGGACCAAATTCCTGAACGACGACGTTCCCACCGACCGGGTCGCACGGCTCTCCGTTACCCTCGGGTTGCCCGACGGGGCGGGATACGTCAAGTTGGCGTCCGCCGACCCGACGGTCCAGCCTGAATTCAACTACCGTTATCTCCAGCACCCCAACGACAAGCGGCGGGTGCGGGACGGCATCCGCAAGGCGGCCGATTTCCTGGAGTCCGATGCGTACAAAGATGTGTGCGACCGGCGTTTGCATCCCACCGATGAGATCCTGGCCGACGACGATGCCTTGGACATCTACATCCGTCAGACCGTCGGGACCGCCAGGCACGTCTCGGGAACATGCAAGATGGGCCCTGACTCGGACCCCATGGCGGTGGTCGACCAATATTGCAACGTCAAGGGAGTGCAGGGACTTTCGGTGGTGGACGCGTCCATCAAGCCCCGCATAACCAGGTCCGGCGGCAGCCACGCCACCGTTCTCATGATGGCGGAGCGGGCCGTGGAGTTCGTGGCTCCGGCTTAACCAACTGTTCACGGTTAACTTGGTTTTTGGCCGGCAAGGGAGCTTTGGTTCTCTCCCACCATCCCGACATAAAAAAGTGCCCTGATCTCTTAGCGACATCAGGGCACTTTGGTTTTTCAAGCGCAGTCCGGAAAGGAAAAAGGTGGCGTCCCAGGGAGGATTCGAACCTCCGACCCGCTGCTTAGAAGGCAGCCGCTCTGTCCCCTGAGCTACTGGGACGCGTGGGGAGTGATTCTGGAGCTTTCGGTTTGAAGCCAGCCTCAAGTTATCTTACGAACGGCCCAAGAAGGGTGTCAAGGCAACTGGGACCTCCCCCGAACACCCGCGATTATGTCCGGTAACCCGCCCCAAACTCAGATTGCGATTGCCCCAACGCTCTGTCAAAATACAACCCTACAGGCACTGTAAAGCATCGAAGCATATATGTGGGTATACCTGTGCTGGTGGCGCTGGGAAACTTGGTTCCCGCCGGCAGGGGAGTGAAGGGAAATGGCAGACGAGCTACTTAACTTTGAGTCCAAACCGCCGGCAAAACAGCTCATCGCGGGCTGGCGCAGGCAGTGGTCAGACGGCGGCGAGATTTCCGGCGGTCTGCCCCGTTACCTGATCAACAAACTCGGCGCCACTCAGATCGGTGAAATGGGGCCGGAAGTCTCCAAGCTCTGCTACCCGTTCCAGGTGCCTGGCACCCACGACACCTACCGCCCCAGGGTCGCCTACAATGAAGGTCTCCCCAGCCAACCCATGACCCGCCGCAACCAGTTCTATGATGCCGGCAGCGGACTAATCATCTTCCTGGGCCAAGAGCCTTGGTTCCGCATCGATGTATATGCCGAAGCATTCTTCCAGGCCGTCAAAGAGCTGGGTTCTCCCAGCATTGTCGCGGTGGAAGGATATAACGGGGCCGCGCCGCCGGACATCGAACGGAGCGTCAGCTGCATCTACAGCCGGGCCGACATGAAGGAAAAGCTGGACCAGTTCGGGCTGCGCTACTCCAACTACGGCTCCCAGAGCCGCAACGGGCCGACCATCGCCATGGCCCTGGTGACCATTGCCCACTACGAGCACCCGGACCTGGAAATGCTCCGCATGGGCGCCATGGCCCCCATGTTTCCCTTCTTAACGGCCAATAACGACCCGGTGGGCATAAACCGGGACCACCGGTCGTTCTACGACATCATGCGGCGGCTGAAGTCCATGTTTGAACTGGACGTGGACCTGTCCGAGCTTTTGTCCCTGGGGGAGGCCGAATCCCAGGAGTTGGTTGATACGCTGGAGAAGATCTCCTCGACCAACCCCACGGCAAAGGACCTGATCGAAAGGGCCAAGACCGACTTCAACTACGTGCCGTTCGAGACCGCAGTTTCCCTGGACCCGGCGCTGGACCGCACCCTGGAAGACATCCTGCGCAACGCCCCCGACCAACCGGAAGAATCCTAGCTGCTAACGAAGGTCCCTCAGATAAGGCCCTCGGCCCGGGCGGCGGTCTCGATCAGTTCCCAGCCGGTCTCCTGGCCTGGAACGAAGTAATCACAGGCCTCGCCGTCCAACACCTGCTTCCCCACTGGGTCTTCGCTATCAACAGAGAGAAAGGCTATCTCTATCTCGGCGGCCAGTGCAGGATCCATATCGGTCTGGGCCGTGAAACAGCAGTGACTATAACCGGGGCTGGACCAGAAAACCCGCAGTCCGTCTTGGGGCAGGGTCCCTTCCCGGGCCATCACTTCCATAGTCCTTTTGCTCACGGCGCCGACATCGAACTCCCCCGAGGCCACGCGCTCCACCACGTCCCTTTCGTCGGACTTGGTCTGAGAATTCCGGTCGTCGTAAAAGCTGTTGGCTGACAGGTCTTTCCTGGGGTCGATCCCCGACTCCTTCAAGAAGGAATAGGCCAAGAGTCCCGTCTGTACCGAAGACCGTCTGCCGAAGGCGAATCTCTTGTCCTTGAGGTCTTCCACGGTCAGTATTCCCGAGTCCGCGCCCGTGATGAAATGGGTGGTGAAGTCCACGTCAACGTCGCGCATGGCTATGACGTGGCAGGCGTCCGCCGCCTGTTGCTTGATCTTTACGTAACTCAGGGGGCCGTTCCACGCCAGGTCGATCTCGCCGGAGACGAAGGCGTTGACCATGCTGTCATAGTCCGAATAGAGGACCCATTTCAGGTCGATGCCCTGGCGGCGGAAAAGGGTCTCCAGGCCCTGGAATACCTCCATGTGAGAGACCGAGGCAACTCCTCCCAATCTGACCATTGCTGACCTCCTGCGTAGACGCGTCCGGTTAGAGGATTAAACGGCGTTGGTGATGGCGTGGTCCAATATCTCCGCGGCCTGGTCCAGTTGGTCTTCGGTGGTGGTGAAGGGCGGCACAAAGCGGAAGACGGAACCGCGGCGGCGCAGGCTCATGATAAGCCCGTTCTCCAGGCACATCCGTCCGATGGCCCGCCCCCGGTCATAGGCCGGTTCCCTGGTGCCACGGTCGGTTACCAGCTCGATGCCCTGGAGTAGTCCTCGTCCCCGGATGTCGCCGATGATCTCGTGCTTGGCCGCCAGCCTTTCCAGATGGGAGCGCCAGTAGGCGCCGATGCGCTGGGCAACGTCGGTCAGGGCCTCTTCCAGGATGATGTCCAGGCTGGCAATGGCGGCGTTGCAGGGCATGGGGTCGTTGGAATGAGAGTGGCCGACGACGAGCCCCGACTGGGAAGCCTTCTCTTCTATCTCATCGGTGGTTATGGCCGCGCTGATGGCCACCCCACCGCCAAAATGCTTGGAGATGGTGAAGATGTCAGGCACCACTCCTTCGTTGTCGAAGCCCCACATGGAACCCAGTTTGGCCAGACCGGTCTGGGCTTCGTCCACTATCAGGAGAGTTCCCCGCTCCTCGCACTTGCGCTTTAGTTCCTTGAGCCAGCCCTGGGGCAGGTCGATGACCCCGCCCGCGCTGAAGAGAGGCTCGGTGATGACGCCGGCCAGGGGGCCGTCGGCCTGGGCGTCCAGCAGTTCAAAGCTGGTGTTGAGGCAGGAGTAATCACAGCCGCCCTTGTCCTTGCAGAAGGTGCAGCGGTATTCGTAGGGCGCCATGATGGGGTAGTGGCCCGGAGCATAGGGGCCGTAACCCTCGTGCCATCCGGAGAAGGTTACCGCCCGGGTGGAGTCGTTCATGCCGTGGAAACTGACGGCGGGACTGGCAAACTCGTAGCCGCCGGTGAAGCGTTTGGCGATGGCCATGGCGGCCTCATTGGAGTCGCTTCCCGATGTCAGGAACATGGAGCGGTCCATGCCCTCAGGGGTAATCTCGGCCAGGCGGGCGGCCAGGACGATCTCCCGGTCGTTGAACATGCTCATGTGGCTGTGGATCAGTGTCTCACAGCTTTCCATCAGGGCCTGGACGATGCGGGGATGGTTGTGTCCCAGGGCCCCGCACATCTGGCCGGAGTTGAAGTCCAGGTATTCCTTGCCGTTCACATCCCGGACCACTGACCCCCGGCCCCAGACCATGATGGGGCCGGCGACCGCGTTGGTGTCGATACGACTGCGGAAGCTGTATTTGCGGGCCAGCTCCAGCAATTCCTGTTCGTTAAAATTCTGAGTCAACGGGCCGCCTCCGATGTACGAGTGTGGGTCTGGGTTACTTCTTGAAGTTGGGCATGACCTCTTTGCCGAAGCGCTCCAACTGTTCCAGTATCACATTCTGGGGTGTGCCGATGACACAACCGGCGTTGATCTGTTCCAGCCCAGGGTAGCGCTTCTGCAGGTCATCTATCTTCTCCGCCACCAGTTCGGGCGGGCTACACAAGCAGGACCCGGCTTTGATGCCATCCTCCAGGGTAGGCAGATTGGCGGTCCTAGCCTGGGAGCCCTGACCCAAGGCCGTGATCTGGGCATCGGAGAGGCCGCGGGAGAAGCCCAGCGGCGCAAACATCTTCATGTTCTCCTCAAAGTACTGTATGGCCTCGCTGATGGCCTTCTCCTCGGTGTCGGCGATGTGCACGGTGTAGCCGATGCACAGGTCGGCTCCCAGTTCGGTCTCGCGGCCGCTCTTGGCCAGGGTCTCCTGCCACTGCCGGATGACCTGATCGGCAGCACCGCCGGCAGCGGCGGCGCCGCCGATGATTCCCTTGATGTTGTGCTTCACCATGAAGTCCATGGCATGCTGGCTGGCGCTCACGATGGGCTGCCATGTTTCCACCGGAAGAGTCCGCGGACGGGGAACCAACGTAATCTCCTTTAGGGTATAGCCCCGGTAGGGGACTTCCGGCGGAATCTCATAGTACTTACCCTCGTAGGAGAAACTCTCTTCGTTAAAGGACTTCATCATGATTTCAACCTGCTCTTCGAAGACCTCACGGTTGGCGTCGTTATCGGTGAGGGTACTGGGGACGCCGAAGGTATCCACTTCCCTTGAGTGATAGCCGCGGCCAACGCCGAAAATCACCCTGCCACCGGTCAGGATATCGGCGGTGGCGTAGTCCTTGGCCAGCCGCAGGGGATGCCACATGGGGTTCACGTTGAAGCCGCAGCCGAATTTCAGGTTCTTGGTCAGGTGGGCCAGGTGCACGTACAGGAGCAGCAGGTTGGGGATGCACTCGTAACCCTCCCTCTGGAAGTGGTGCTCGGCGGACCAGAAGGTGTCGTAGCCCAGTTCCTCCATCTTGAGGACTATGGCCCCGGACTTGTCGAATACCCCCGCCAACCTCTCGTCGGAGAGCCAGCGGTCGTTGACCGGAGTGGCGTCGAAACCCATGTCCTCAAAATCTACGTGGCCGGCGAACAAACTGCCAAACTTGGTGATCATTGAACGCTCCTTTGGAGTCTGATTCGGGGGTATTGCCGCCTATTCTAATCAGGCGTGTTTGAATGTCAACCAGAGGCGAATTAGCGGACTTCGGTTGGAGCGGTCCCGCCGCTCCAACAACCGGATTTACTCACACGAAAGTCACCTAAGTTCGGGGGCTGATATTTGATAGAATCTAAGCAGCGTCTTGTGCGTTATGTCGTCAGGCGCAATTCCGACCGCAAAATGGGAAACGTCCGATAACCGAAAACTGTGGCTAGAATAAGCACGGCACGCAAGATACTGATCGTGGACGACGAATCCGAATCGGCGATTCTTCGGGCCGTCCGCCGACGTCTGGATGAAGAGGGCTGGCAGACCCTGGTGGTGGTCCCCGAGGCTGGTCACTCCATCGGTGAGGAATACGAGGCCGCCGCCCTCTGGTCCATAGAGGATAACCACCCCGACGCCGTGTTGTTGGATGTGCGCTTTGGCGAGCACCGAGACGACCAGTTCCGGGGACTGAGTATCTTGGGCGAGGTCGTCGAGCGCTGGCCCAAACTGCCCATCCTGATGTTCACCCAGTATGCCCAGGGGCCAGACCGGGAGACCGCGGTGCGAGGCTCCCTCAAATGGGACGCACCGGTTGATTTCATAGACAAGCTGGCCAGCCCGGATGAGGTGATTCTACGCCTAAGGCGGCTCATCGGGACTTCGCCAGAGTCCATTCCCATCGGCAACCAGATACTGGTGGATGTGAGCACAAGCCTGTTGTACGTGGGGGACGAGGGAGACCGCGCACCGGTCCTGGACGTGCAGGGCATGAAGTTCGAGATATTCCGAGAGTTGGCGGCAGCCTGGTACCGCAGTCCCGGCGAATTGGTGCCTTTCTCGCGCCTGGAATGTTACTCTGAGGGGGAAGACCCGCGCGCCTCCCTGCGGGTACGCATCCGCGAGATCAAAGACGCCATCGGCAAAGCTCTGGACACCCGGTTCGGCCCGGCGGAGTTGATCCTGAACGTCAGAGACCAGGGCTACAGACTGGTACCACCCAAATCATGACCAAATTGGCCACACCGATAAAGATCACCGGCGGAGTTATCGCCCTGGGCGGGGTGATATGCGTCATTTTGGCGGCATTCATTGGGGGGAGCGTTTTCAACTTCCTCTGGGGCGTTGAGCCCCTGTCTTATATCGGCTTGATGCTCATCATCGGCGGGCTGGGCATGGCCACTGCAACGTATCTGTGGTCTGAGGTATCCCGACGGCGGTCGGGCTTCAGCCTCAATGGAGACCATCCCGAGCATAGCTGGAGCGAGACCACACTCCAGTACTTCCAGCTCTTCGACCATGACCTGGGCCGTCCCCTGCGGCGGATCGCCGGTAAGGAGCGGGAACTGAGGGCCGTGATGGAAGCGTCTCCCGGAGTGGTGGACACCGGGGTCAAAGACCTGCTTGATGAGATAGAACGGCAGACTCCCAACTTCCGGTTGATGATGTCCAATATCCAAGTTCTGATTCAGCTGGAATCACCGGACGTGGAGGTCCACAATCAGCCGGTGGAACCGGCGGAGGTCGTGAGGCGCATCGCAGACCGGTACACCCCGGTGGCGTCGGAGGCAGGCAAGGAGATCAGCTGGTGGTCGGAACCGGCCGAGTTCGGCCTGGTCTACGCCGACCCCAATGGCATCGAGCACATCGTCACCAACCTGGTCGACAACGCCGTGCGGTTCGCCACCACCCACGTTGAGGTTAAACTTAGCAACAACCCCAGCCATTTCTTCGTCCGTGTATGGGACGACGGGCCGGGGATTGGGCAACAATATTTCCAGCATCTTTTCGACCGTGGCTGGACTCCCGAGGTTGTGAAAAGGGAGGAGAAATCCAGCTCGGGCCTGGGCCTATTCATCGCCCGCAGCCTGGCCAGGCAGGGCGGCGGTGAAGTAACGGTCGAAAGTGATGACCGTCCTGACGGCCACCACCATACGGCTTTTCTGCTGAGCCTGCCCTTGAACCGGAACGCCCAGACCAATGGAGTCCGCTAGATGAAAAAGACCGGGGTAATACTGGCGATCTTTGCGCTGCTGTTGGCGGTGTCCGCCTGTGCTTCAAAGGTGGAGCGGGAGGAGAACTTCACTCCCACGCCGCTGCCGACCGCGACGGCAACGCCCGAGCCGACGCCCGAGCCGACGCCCACAGCCACGTTAACGCCGACGGCAGTCCCGACACCCACGCCTACCGCCACTCCGGAACCAACGCCCACTCCCACGGCCACGCCTCTCGCCGTGGCGCTGCCGGAACGGAACAACGACGACCCGCCCCATGTGTTCGTAGGCGCCGTCACAGTGAACGGGCTGGTAGCCTCGGACGGGACCGAGGTCACAGTTTGGGTCGCAGAGTTCAACCGGCCCATTGGAACGTCTTTCACAGACGGCGGAAACTACTCTGTGTTGGCCCACCAGCACGGCACCGACTCCTTTGTCGGCAGGACCATAATCTTCAGGGTGAACGGCGAGGAGACGGGTGAGACCGGCACCTGGGAGAAGGGCGGCGCGACAGTCCTGGCCCTGTCCCTGGAGTAGGGCCGGCCGGCGTGAAGCAAAAAGCCCAGGACATAGTCCTGGGCTTTTTATTTGCCGTGACTGGGCAAGTGTACTGCGCAGATTATCTTGACACTGAAAATCTAAAGACATACACTCGGATTGCCGGACTTTCACAGTCCGGCGTATCGTGTGGCCCGGTGGTGTAGCGGTTTAACATATCGGCCTGTCACGCCGAAGATCACGGGTTCAAATCCCGTCCGGGTCGCCACTCCCCTTTCAGACCTCTTCCTTCTAGATAACCCCGGAATTCCTCAGGCTTTGCAGTTCACCTTCGGATAGCCCTATCTCCGCGCCCAGTATCTCTTCGTTGTGCTCGCCGATCAGCGGGGCGCGGCGGTAGATGCGCCAGGGTGAGGCGTTGTAGATGGCGGCAGCGCCGGGGTAGGTGAACTCGCGTCCCAGTTCGGGATGTTCCACGGGCACGAAGAAGTCCCGGTCCTCCAGGTGGGGGTCGCCCATGATCTCATTCATGGTACGGATGGCGCCCCAGGGGAAGTTCCGCTCTTGGCCGCCTTCATAAGCCTCGACCAGGGGCATATTGGCGAAGAAGTTTCTCAGAACGTCGGCGAAGTGCTGACCGCTTTGCTCCACCACGGATGGGTCTTGGTATTTGTCGTCCAGCAGGTCGTCTGCCAGACCGTACTCGTCCATCCACTCACCCAGGACTCTGATACGGGCGGGAGTGAGGTTGCTACCCGACCGGGTGGTGTTGATGTGGCCGCCGTCCCTGGTGGCGTGCTGGATGCCCGGCGACTGGTCCGGGGATGCGTGGCGGCCGGTATGGCGGCGCACCACCTCTCCCGTGGAGAGGTAGATGGCAATGGCTCCCTCCGTTGTCAGGGAGCAGGCCTCATGGACCGAGACATCGATGTACTGCCCTTCTCCGGTTAAGTCCCGGTGGTACAAGGCGCCCATGATGCCGATGTAGGCGTAGTGGCTGGCGATGTGCCAAGCGTTGCCCCCACCGGGTGCTATGGGCGGAGCATCGGGCACGTCCTCAGGGTCGTAGCCCGAAGAGGCCATCTGCCCGCCGGCAGCCAGATGGAGCAGGTCAGAAGTCTGGTAGTCGCGCCAGGGCCCGTCCTGGCCAAAGGGGGTAACCGAACACATGATGAGTTCGGGGTTCTGCTTGGACAGATCGTCGTAGCCCAGGCCCAATCCGGGAAGGTAACCGGCGGGGTGGCTTTCAAGCACCAGCCCGGCGGTGGCGGTCAGTTTGCGGAAGACCTCCTGACCTTCTGGCTTGGTGATGTCCAGGGTTATGCCCCGCTTGGACGTGTTGTAGTGCCAGAAATAGAGACTGCGCTCCGGGTGTTCCTCGTCGTCCAGATAAGGCCCGACGTTGCGGGTATACTGGCCGCCGGGGGGTTCGATCTTAATCACGTCCGCGCCCAGATCAGCCATGAGCTTGCCGCAGAACTGGGCATGCTCATTGGTTATCTCCAGTACTCTAAGACCGGCCAAGGGGCCGGGGCCCTGTCCGGCGGTGGTCATCGTTTGGCCTCTTCCTCTTCGATAGCCTGCTGTACGTAGGGGAACTTGGGCGTCGATTCGGGCCAGAGAACGCCCTCTTCGTAGCCGGCAATAAGTTCCTCGCTGGTGTAGCCCAGCAGGTCGCCCAGAATCTTGGTTGTGTGTTGGCCGATCATGGGGGGCGGACCTTTCACCGCCACCTTGTTGCCGTCCAGACGGAAGGGAGCGCCCTGGAATTTCCAGGGTCCCAACATGGGGTGTTTGACCTCGGTGAACATGCCCCTGTGCCTGAGCTGGGGGTCGTTCTCCACCCGGTCCTCGGAACTCTGGACCGGCATGGCACGCACGCCCGCGGCCTGGCAGACCTCGGCCAGTTTGTACTTGCCCAGGGTCTTGGTCCACTCCTCGATACCCTGGTCCATCTCTTCCTGGTGGGCCAGACGGCCTTCCAGGGTGGAGAATTTCTCGTCGGCAGCCCAGCCGGAACTACCCATGAGACCGACCAGGTTCTGCCACTCTTCGTCCGTCAAGCAGGTGATCACGCACCAATCGTTGTAGCCGCCGTTCTTGGTGCGGTAGGCGTTGTGGGGCGCGGCGATGGGACCACGGTAGTTGTTCATCACCTGAGCGCCGGGCCAGACGGTGCGGTTGCCCGGGGGATAGCCTTCCCGCCGGGCCTCACGGCTGTTGATGCTCTTGTCCAAGAACGCCGTACCCGTGAGGGTGATACCGGTGATCATCTGGGAAAGGTCAACGTGCTGCCCCTGGCCCGTTTGGTTGCGGTGTCTCAGGGCGGTCAGAGCGCAGATGGCCCCATACATACCGCCGGTGTCGTCCAGGTAGGACCAGCCCCAACCGGCGGGCTGTTTGCCGGGCAACCCCGATTGGTGCGTGAGTCCTGAAAGTGCCTGGGCGGCGGGGCCCATGGTGCCGAAGTAGTGCTGGCGTCCGGTCTGACCAAAGCCCGCCATGGAGACGTAGACAACGTCAGGCCGGAGTTTTCTCAGCTCGTCGTACCCCAGACCCCAGCGGGTCATGATACGGGAACTGAAATTCTCGATGACCACATCGGACACGGAGATCAACTTCTTGATGGCCTCCAGTCCCTTGGGGTGGCGGGTATTGATGGAGAGACCCAGCTTGCCGGCGTTAGTATCGGCGAACTGGCCTGTGGAGTTGGGGCCGGGTTCCACGCCGGGCGGCACGGTGAAGCGGTTCTGCCGGAGCATATCCATGTTCTCCGGCCATTCCACCTTTATGACCTCAGCACCAAGGGTGGCCAGCCAGCGGGCGGCCCAGGGTCCGGCGCGGACCCAGGTGAAGTCGACGACGCGGACTCCCTCCAGTGGCCGGTCCTTGCGGCGTTTTGGAATCTGCATTTGGTCAACCTGCTTCTTTTTGAATTATTTCCGGCTTTTTTAGCTTTGGGGAGCGAAGCCGTCCCGGCTCAACCAGGGCTCCGAGACCGCCTCATCGGGCCAGAGGAACTCGAAGCCGGCGGCCAGAGCGTACTGACGGTCCAGGTCTTCCCGGTCACCTATGTGGTAGTAGATGTCGGCTTCGAACCTTTCTTTCACATCGGGCAGTTGGTGTTTGGACACGGCGAAGTCCACGGGAATCTGGGCCTGTTCCCACATGTTCCGCTGGGTGCTGATGGGCCGGTCGGAGCAGCTGCCAATCAGGATGCCGTGTCCCTGGGTCTTTCTCACCAGGTCCAGGGTCAATACACCAGGGGGATCACCCATTTCCAGAGTGCCGTCTATGTCGAAGCTGATGAGAATCATAAAGTGGGTAAATCCCTCCTGGTATTTCCGTTGGTCTGGATGTGTACCGGACTAGTCGGGCGTGGCGCTCCAAACGGTGAAGTTGCCGCCCATGGGCATGGGTCCTCCGGACACGGCGATCTCCGGCTTCACTCCGATGACCGCCCTGGCCCCTGCCCGGCCCTGGATCTGCTGGATGCAGTCGGTGTGCATCCAAAAGCGGCTGCGGCCGCTGCCGATGTTGCCGCCGCTGGGCAGGATGGGGTTGGGGCCCTCGATGCTGATGTCGGTCTGGTAGAAGTCCAAGGCGTCGCCGTTCTGCATGCCCCGGTAGCGCAGACCCTCGATGTGGAACTGATGGAACAGCGAAAAGCCGTCGTACATATTCTCGAAGGAGAGGTCATCGGCGGTGATGCCGGCGCCCTCGTAGATCTTGCGGCCCGTGGCGGCGGTCTCAGCTTCCACCTCATCCAGAGTGGGCAGGATGCTGCGCGGAGTGCCCCGGCTGGAGGCGTGGTTCAGGATGTAAACGGGCTTCTGTTTCATGTCTTGGGCCCGCTCGGCGGTGGTGAAGAGGTAGGCCCCCGACACCATGATGGGAATGTCATTGTCGAAGAGACAGGCCGGCTTGGCGATCCACCGGGAGTTCAGATAGTCCTCGGGGGTAAGCTGTTCGGGCCGGTGCTGGGCCCAATAGCCCTCGGGGAACAGCAGGCCGTTGCGGCGTGAGTTCTCCATGAAGGGCGCCATCATGTCGTGGGACTTGCCGTACTTGCGGCAGTACTCGGCGAACTGGAGGGCGGTGCCGTAGGAACCGGGGGCGCCCCAGAGGGTGCGGCCGGGGGTCATGGCGAAGGTGCCAGGGACAGAGTCCTGGGCACTGATGCCCGACTGGTTGTAGCGGCCTTCCAGATTGTGCCAGCTCTTGAGCACCAGGCAGGTGTGGGTGCGTCCCTCGCCCACGGCCTGGGCGGCGACGACGATGGCATGGGACATACAGCCGGTGCCGTACATGGTGAACTTGACGTTGGTCAGCTCCGGCATGTTCTTCAGGATCCACTCGGCGCTGAGCTTGGCGATGCCGTCCAAGGAATCATCGGTGGTGTTATAGGCGTTTACCACATCCATGGGGATGGGCTGGCCCTCCGGCCAGTGGGCGCCGGTGGTGGTGACCGGGTCCAACACCAGGCCGTCGATATCGGCGGGGTTGACGCCGGCGTCCTCGATGGCCCTGCGCAGGGCCAGGATACTATTGGCGCCCATGGTGTTCTCCGCGGTGCCGTCCCAGCGGCGGGTGGTGGGGGGGTGGCCGATGCCAACGGCCGCCACCTTACCTTTATGTTCCCAGACTCCCAATCCCTCTGTGGCCCGGTACATGGAAGCCGGGGCGTTTTGGGTGGTCATGACTATCTCCTTGAAGAGGACTCTTGAATATTGATTAAAATGGTGGCCCGGTTAGCTGACAACCCGCCACTCTGGGACCATCTGGCCGTTGGCGGTAGCCTCGAAGATCACTTCGACGGCGCCGCCCACGGGTACCTCGTCGGGCTTAGTGCCCGGCAGGTGGGAATACATCTGAATCGCCGGGTCGTCATCCAGCATGATGACGGCCAGGTTGAAGGGCTGGTCTTCCTGCAAAAGGCGGACCGGACAGTCGTAGACTACACCGTAGTTGTAGATCTTGCCCTTGCCGCTCATCTCTTTCCATTCCAGGTTGTCCGCAGACTTGCACTGGGCGCAGGTCGGGGTTGGAGGATTTTGGAGACGCGAGCAAGCACTGCAGTTCTGCATCACCAGCCTGCCTTCATTGGCGGCGTCCCAGAATCCCTGGGTCAACTCATCGGGTACAACACCCTGCTTTACCATTATTCCCACCTTCTCGGCATTCCGCTTCGTCGCGTGAGCTTACCAAGCGTAAAAGTTTGTGAATGATTCCAACGGGTAAACAATATTCACATTTGGGGAATATGTCAAAAGGCGGGGTAGGCCATATTGGGGCTCTGCGGACATATGGAATGGTGCTGGCGCCCCCATGCTATAATCCCACCCGAATCTACGGACGCTCGATTCACGACTAAAAACACACAGGGAAATTTGAATTCCCGAGGGGTAACAATGGCTGCTGCTCTGGACAAGATAAAGGTTGTTGACCTGACCCGTACTCTGGCTGGGCCGTTCTGTACCATGCTCATGGGCGACATGGGAGCCGATGTGGTCAAGATCGAAGAGCCGAACCATGGCGACGAGACCCGCAGCTGGACGCCCTTCTGGAACGGCGAAAGCACCCAGTTCCTCACCTTCAACCGCAACAAGCGGAGCCTGTCGGTGAACCTGAAGGAGCCCGAGGGCGTGAAGATCGTCCAGGACATGGCGGCGGACGCCGATGTGATGATCGAGAGTTTCCGGGCCGGGACCCTGGAGCGGCTGGGTCTGGGCTACGAGAAGATCAGCGCCAGCAACCCCGGCATCGTTTACTGTTCCATCTCAGGCTACGGACGCACCGGCCCCATGGCCAACATGCCGGGCTACGACCTGCTGATTCAGGCCTACAGCGGTCTGATGAGCCTGACCGGCGACCCCGACGGTCTCCCGCTGCGCGTTGGGTTCTCCCTGGTGGACCTCTTCGCGGGAATGATGGCCTACGGGACGATAATGACCGCCCTGAACCAACGCCACCAGACGGGCAAGGGACAGCTGGTGGAGGCATCGTTGCTGGACGGACAGGTGGCGGCCTTGAGTTACCACGCCACCGGGTTCATCGGAACGGGTGTGGAGCCCACGCGGATGGGTTCGGGACACCCCAGCTTGGTGCCCTACCAGAGCTTCACCTCTGCCGACGGCCATTTCATCATCGGCTGCGCCAACGAGGGGCTGTGGAACCGGTTGTGCCCGGCCATCGGCCATCCCGAGCTGCTGGACGACCCCCGCTACACCACCAACACGGACCGCGTCGCCCACCGGGCGGAATGTGTAGCGGAGCTGAACGACATCTTCAAGGACAACACCACCGAGCACTGGGTGTCGGCGATCGTTGAAGCAGGTGTGCCCTGCGGTCCCATCAATACCGTCTCGGACGTTGTGGCCAATCCCCAGGTCCTGGCCCGGGACATGGTGGCGGAGATCAACCACCCCAAGGTGCCGGACCTTAAGGTGCCCAACTCTCCGTTGAAGCTGTCCGACTCGCCCTCTTCCATACGGCGGCCGCCGCCGTCCTTGGGTCAGCACAACGAGGAGATACTGGAGACGGCCGGGTATTCGGCGGACAAAATCGCCGAATTCAAAGAGCGCGGGGTGATCGGCAGTTAGCTGAAACTGGAAAGGTCCAGTATCTGGGCGCTCTTGTGGTCCGGGCCTAGTTCCAGCAACGCCACCTGGCCCAGCCGGCGTATCTGCTTGGGGAGACTGGGGCTGCCGGGGTTCACCATCAAGATGCCCTGGAACTCCTCCACCACCGGGTAGTGGGTGTGGCCGAAGACCACCACGCCCACCTGGGCGTCAAAGACCTTTTCCATGGCTTCGGATAGGCTGGCGTCGGCTGGGAAGTGCTTGGCCAGGGGAGTGAACTCGGTAACTTCCTGGGCCATCCCCGGGACCAGCAGGTCGTGGGTTATTCCGATGGTATGTCCTTCAAGGTCAATAACCCTGGCCATGTCCACCACCCGCGGGTCATCACTGAAATGGGCGCCTGCCCCCAGCTCAACGGCGTACACCGGCGCGATCTTCTCCAACCAGTCCAGACAGGCCGGCTGGTAGATGTCGCCGGCGTGGATGATCACGTCCACGCCCTCGAAGGCGACGGCCACCTCCGGCGGCGGCTCATCCCCAACGCTGGGGTTATGGGTATCGGATATGACGCCTATCTTCATGTTCTTGACTCACTCGTTGGGCGCGTAACTTTTACCTATCCTACAACAGTTCCAAGATAGCTTCCGCTACGGCGTCGGGCCGCTGGACGGGAAGGTCGTGGCCTGCCCCCGGCACTATGCGCCGCGCCACCATCCCCGGGAACCTATCTTCGTCTTCCGAAGGGTCCTCGGACGGGATGTTGAGGCCGCTGTCGCCCGGGCGCAGGACTATTGACGGCACGGTGATCCTGGGTAGTTCCGCCAATTGCCGCTCCACCTCCAGAAAACGCTCTTCTCCCGGCGCGTTCCGGTGCCGGTGGCGGTAGGAGTGAACGACGATCTCCACGAAGTCGAGATTGTCGAAGGCAGGTGCGGAACGACTGTACGCCTCATCGGTGTATTCCCATTTGGGAGCCCATGTCTCCCACAGGTATCGGACGATGTCATGGCGGTTTTCCTGCAGTCCGACCCGTCCCTGCTCGGTGTTGAAATACCACTGGTACCAGCGCTGAGCCTCGGACAGGGCCCGGGCCGGGTTCTCCCGGTTAACGGTGTCCTGGACCGAATAGCCGCCGATGGCCACCTGACCTTTGACCATCTCCGGGTGGAGGATGGAGGTGATGCAGGCGGCGCGGTTGCCCCAATCGTATCCCGCGGTGGCGAACTGGCTAATGCCCAGGGCGTTGGCGAAGTCGACCACGTCCTGGGCGATGGCCGCCTGTTCGGCCATACGGGGAGCATCGGCGTCCAGGAAACTGGTGTGGCCGTAGCCCCGCAGATGGGGCACAAGCACCCGCACTCCGGCTTCGACCAGCGGCCCCACCACTCCGTCGAAGGAGCGCACGTCGTAGGGGAAGCCGTGGAGGAGGACCGCCGGGAATCCGGAACTCTCACCGTGCTCTTCGTAACCGATTTTCAGGACGGGCGTTTCAACGAACTTGGTATTGGGCGAGGTGGTCATTCTTGGCACTCCACTTGGCTTCGGTTTACCTAGGGCAGTATACCCAATCGGCAGGGCTGGCGGTTACCCGGCTGTCGCTCTGCTAGGTGACTGGGGCTGGCGCATGAGGGCGTAGATCACTGCGGATATGGCGCCGGCTATCCCGGAGACGAGTATGGGGACGGTGTAGCTTTCATGGTTGTCGAACCACCAGCCGGCGGCCCAGGGCACGGACAGGAGGGCCCAACTGTAACTCAGGTTGATGATGCCGCGCAGCGTGGCGTAGTGGCGGCGGCCAAAGTAATCGCCGATGGCCCCCCAGTTCACGGGGGTGATTCCCTCGGCCATGCCGCTGATGACAGCCGAGATGACCAGCACCCAGACCAGGTCGCTGCCCAACAGCAGCCCCATACCCATGGTGTAGAGCACCATGCCGCCGGTCAGGATGGCCGGCTTGGACACGCGGTCACCAAAGTAACCCACCACAAGTTTGGAGGGCACGTTCATGCCCAAACGCAGGGTGAAGATCAAGGAGGCGACGCCCACATCCAGGTCCTTCCACTGGAGGATGGCCACGTAGTGGAGGTCGATTGCCACCCGGGAGACTTGGCGGAGCACTGTGCCGGTGAGCAGATACCAGAAGGAAGAAGTGCGCATGGCCTCTTTGACCGTGAAGTCCACCCGGTCGTAGAAACTGCGTATGCGCTGCACCTCTGCGGGGCTGGTTTGGGACGTTTCAGAACGCCGCACCAGGTCACGGTCCGCCCCGTCGGGGAGCAGGCCCATGCTCTCGGGCGACTCTTTCAAGAAGGAGATCAGCGGGAGTATCAGCAGCAGATAGGCCCCGGCTCCCATCAGGGCGGCCACCCGCCAATCGTAGATGGCAATCACCAGGGTCATGAGGGGAATCAGTACGGTGGAGCCAAGGTTGCCCGAGGCCTCGCGGATGGACATGGCCCTGACCCGGTAGCGGCTGAACCACATGTTGACCATGGAAGTCGCCGAGTCCTGGAAGGCCATGGTCGCGCCCAGGGCGACGAACCCTAGATATGCCAGGGCGAAGACCCACAGGTTGGGCGCGGCGGAGAAGAGGGCGAACCCCATGCCCGCCAAGACCGTGCCGATGACCATGATGCGGCGGGCGCCGAACCGGTCAACCAGGTAGCCCACCACCGGGCCGTTAAGCGCCCCCTCAGACCGCCCCAGCGAGAAGATCAGAGACACAGTGGCCCGGTTCAGCCCCAAAGCGGCGCCCACGGGTATGAGGAACAGGGTGGGGCCCTTGTCGAAAAAGGCGTTGTTCATGGCGGCCATGACGCTGATGAGCCCCAGCATCCACCAACCGTAGAAGATGCCGGTGGTCTTGGGGGCCGCCTGTTCAGAGGTTGGTTGACTGGGGTCGCTGGACAAACTTTGATTCCAAATCCGTGGGTTCGCTTATTCTCAGGGACCGCATCTTCCCAGACTATCAAAAAAAACCGCCCGCGGGCGGCTCTTTTTGATCGGTTACTCTACCGGAGTCTAGGACTTGCTGACCCAGCGTCCATAGACCGGGAACTGGCTGCAGATGAACTCGATGTAGGCCGGTTGCCCGGACTCGTTGGCCGATTGGGCCCGTTTCAGCGCCAGGACGACCTCAGACGGCTCAGTGACACGCTCGGTGTGGTAGCCCAGCTCGCCGATGACTTTGGACATGTCCACTTCATCGTTGCCCAGCACCTTGTGGGTGAAGGGGTCGTGGCCGTCGCCCCAGAAGCCGGGGCCGTAACCGGAGAAGCCGCCGTTGCTGACGTGCACCACGGTGATGCCCAACTGGTGGCGAAGGGCGACCTCCAATTGGCCCAGCATGTAGCCCAAGCCGGCCTCGCCGGTGACGGCGACACAGAACTTGTCGGGGAAGGCCTGCTTGGCGGCAACGGTGGCGGCGAAGCTGAAGCCCAATGACGACACGTTGCCCCAGCCCAGGAACCCCCGGGGGATCAGGGTGTCGTAAACGGTACTCAGTTGGTCACGGGTGTTGCCCGACTCGTGGGTGACGAAGGACTTGTGGGGGTCCAGCGCCTCCATGAGCCCGGCGTAGACCTTGTAGGGGTTGATGGGCTTGTCGGTGGAGGACATGGCCTCGCGGTATTGGGCCAGGGCCGAATCCCGAGCCTCCTTCACTTCCGCTACCACCTTGCCCGCAGGACGGCCATTTCCGGTGGTCTTGGCGGAAAGGTCGGCGGTCAAGGCCTGCAACGCGAAGCGGGCGTCGCCGATGACGGCCTGGGCCGTGGGGTAGACCTTGTTAACGTGTAGTTCATCTATGGTGCAGTGGACTATTGTCTTGCCCACCGCGTTGGGTATGCCGTGGCTGAACCGGCCGGGCGACAGGCTGGAGCCGACGGCGAAGACCATGTCGCATTTGTTTAGGTAGTGGTCCACCTGGTCGCCTCTCACCCCCACAAACAGGGGATTGTCCTCGGGGAAGGCGCCCTTGGCCTTGAGGGTGGTGATGACCGGCGTGTTGGCCAACTCGGCGAATTCCTTGAGCTCGGCCGAGGCCCCGGCGTAGATGACTCCCTCACCGGCGTAGATGATGGGGTCCTGGGCCTTGAGTAGCAGGTCGATAGCCCCGGATACATCGGTGGGGTCGGGAGCGTACTTGGAGGCCTTCACGGGAACGTAAGGGTCGGCGGTCTCGTCGTATTGGGCGTCGGCGTTGGGGATGGCGATGACCACCGGGCCGGGGCGGCCGCTGCGCAGCATGGTGAAGGCGCGGCGCATGAACTCGGGCAGACGCTCGGGCCGGTCCAAGTGCCCGTACCACTTGGTCACGGACTTCAGGGCGGAGGTCACGTCGAACTGGCTGTTCTGAGTCTCGCCGATGCCGATGCCGTCGGTGATGCACAGCACGGGTGAGCCGTCCTCGAAGGCCTGGGCCATGCCGGCGAAGGCCACCTGCAGTCCTGCGGCGTTCACCCCGCCCTGGAAGGTGCAGACACCGATTTTCTCACCTGCTGAAATACGGGAAAAGGCGTCGGCGACGGCCACGGCGTAGCGGTCGTCGCGCATCATGATCATGGGCATGTTCTCCCGGCCCAGGGCGTTGTTCACCTTACAGACCGGGAATGTGGAGACCCACTCAACCCCTTCCTGCTTCAAGATTCGCGCCAGTCCTGTCCCCACGTCGATGCTCATCTGAAATTCCTCCGATAATTCTCTCGATTGGTGTTTGGTCCGCTCTCCGGGTACCGAATATTTGAGTTTCCCCGGCGAGTTTACATACTTGAAACAAACAGGTGCTACTCTAGTTGAGCGGCCCTTGGATTACAACATTTGGTGCCGGATTCAGGCACGGGTCAGCGGGAATATTTGGCGTTGCGGCGTTCTTCTGGGATGAAGGCGACGCGCAATTTGACCAAGCCTGCGGATTCTCGCTATAGTTTGCCCACAAAATGGGTGCCGGGACTGCCTAGCATTCCGAAAAACATATAATTGCTGGCCTCCGCAGGGGCCAACGAGAAGAGGACGGAGAATTATGAGTTACAAAGCTGAGTACATCTGGGTTGATGGTCAGCAGCCCACGGCCAAATTGCGCTCCAAGGGAAAGGTTATCGCCGATGGCGAAGAGCCTCCGATTTGGGGATTTGACGGTTCCAGCACCAACCAGGCCCCCGGTGAAAACTCGGACTGTGTCTTGAACCCGGTCTTCGTCTGCCCGGACCCCCTCCGGGGCGGCAACAACAAGCTGGTCATGTGTGAGGTCCTCCTCACCGACATGACCCCCCACCCCTCCAACAAGCGCGCCGCCTGCGCCGCCTCGGCCGAGAAGTACGCCGAGTTGGACATGTGGTTCGGGATCGAACAGGAGTACACCTATTTTGATGGTATAAAGCCCCTGGGCTGGCCGGACAACGGCTTCCCCGCGCCCCAGGGCGGCTATTACTGCGGCGTCGGCTCCGACGAGGTGTTCGGACGCCCCATCGTGGAAGCCCACCTGGATGCCTGCCTGGAGGCCGGTCTGGGTATCTCAGGAATCAACGGCGAGGTCATGCCCGGACAGTGGGAATTCCAGATCGGCCCCCTCGGCGCCCCCGCCGTGGCCGACCAGCTCTGGGTCGCCCGCTGGCTGCTCTACCGCATAGGCGAGGAATACAACGTCAGCGCCACCCTGGACCCCAAGCCCATCAGGGGCGACTGGAACGGGGCGGGCGCCCACACCAACTTCTCCACCGTGACCATGCGGAACGACTATGACGCCTGCGTGGCCGCCGCCGAGGCGCTGGGCACCCGGGCCGAGTTGCACATCGCCAACTACGGCGACCGGATCGAAGAGCGGTTGACCGGCGAGCACGAGACCTGCTCCTACAAGGAGTTCCGGTACGGCGTGTCCGACCGGGGCGCTTCCATCAGGATTCCCTGGCAGGTGGCCCGGGACCGGAAGGGTTACATCGAGGACCGCCGGCCCAACGCCAACTGCGACCCCTACCTGGTAACCCAGTTGATTCTGGACACCGTCTGCGGAGCCGCCACCGGCAAATAACCGGTACCTCGGCAGGTGATTGGAGCAACAAAAAGGGCCGCTCTCAATGAGCGGCCCTTTTCATTTGCTTGCCATGGAAACGGATCAGGTGCCGATACGGAAGGGGTCCATGGCATCTTGTACGGAACGGATGATGGACATGGCGGTGAGGCGGCCGGTCTTGGGGTTTTCCGAAGGCACATTCTCAATGTGGACCGTCAGATACCCGAACTCGCCTTCCACTTCGATGTCATGGCAGTTGCGTTCCAGGCCGGGCACCGCCAGCATCTTCACGAAGGTACGGTCCGGGCCGACTCCGGCTAGACTCACGGCAGCGGACACATTCAGGTTGGCCGGAAAACCCTTCACGGCCTCCCGGGCGGTCCCCGAAAAAACCTCCGTCTCCTCTTCCAGGCCATCCAAGTTGATGCCGTTCTCCACGATATGGGGGGCGCCCTCCAGACCAACCGGCGGTTTGCGGGAGACCATGGTCACCCGGTCGACCCCGCTGGCGCAGGCGGACTTTATCCCGTCCAGACCGGCGATGGCCCCGGAAGGGGCCAGAAGGCGGCAGCCCGTGTCCCGGGACCGCTGGATGATGCTGGGATTCTCCAGCAGGGCGCCGATGCTGATGACCATCAGGTCTTTGCCCGCGGAGAACACTTCCTCGGCCAGTTCGGCTACAACATGTCCACCGGCGGTCTCCACCAACAGGTCGGAGACATCGATAAGCTCCTTCCTCTCCAGATAGGGAGGGGGAGAATTCAGAGTGCCCAGGAATTCATGGGCCCGGTGCTCGTCCCGGCTCGTCACTCCGGCCACAGGCACCCCCAATTCGCCCGAATCAGCGGACCGCAGAAAGGCTTGTCCAATCGCTCCGCAACCGACAATTCCTATGGACTGGGCCATGGCGTCATCTCCTTGCCTGGTGAGGCCATCAGCTTTTTATCTCACAGACAAGATGGTAACATTCCTGGGGCCCCGACGTTGCGCCTGACTCTTCAGGAGGCGTGGTCTGACGGGCTATGAACCGAGACACAGGGGCAAATGCTACACGCAGAAACGATCAAACGGGGCGATGATTCGGGAAACGGGACCCTACTGAAATACACCTCTCCCACCGGGGCCGTGGTCAAAGCCATAGGCGTGCCCCAATCGTGGGACACACCGCTGGGGCCGACCTGGTGCTACGTGGTGGAGGGCAACGACCTAACACTGGTCGACCCCGGTTGCCACGGGTCGGTCAGCTATCTGGAACAGGGCCTGGAAGAATTGGGGCATTCCCTAACCGCCGTGGACCGCGTGGTGGTGAGCCACGGGCACATGGACCACGACGGCAGCTGCCCGCCGGTCATCCAAAAGAGCGGCGCTGAACTGTGGGCCCACGAGATTTGGGGCTCCATGCAGAAGACCGACCGCCGGGACCTGGAACTCGCCTGGCGCAACGAGGTGAAGGGGTTCGAGGCCTTCGCCAAATCGGACACCATGCGGCGGGCCAACGAGCACCGTGAACTGAACCGCAACTTGGTCCTGGACCGCCCGGTGACTGAAGGGTTGCAGGCGGACGGTTTCACCTTCTATTACACCCCCGGTCATTCGCCGGATGAACTGTGCATCCTCTTTGACCAATTCCTCTTTTCCGGGGACCACATACTTCCGCTCATCACGCCCCATCCGTCAGTGGCCATGAGCTACGACACTTTCCAGCCGGCCCTGCCCACGGCCTACAAGAACGGCAACGAGATCTATGGGCTGAAGGCGCTTTTGAGCTCACTCAAGCGAATGGCTCTGCTGGACGGTGACATAACCGTGCTGCCGGCCCACCGGGCCTTTCACCGGGGGCAGTTCAACCCCATCGGTCTGGAGCGTGCCACCGAGATCGTGGAGCACCACCGGCGCCGCTGCTACGAGATCACCGAGGTCATGAAGCCTGGCCCCCAAGACCTGGTCTCCATCACCACCAAGTACTTCTCCAACCGGGAATTGGAGGAGCACAACTTCTTCCTGGCCTACTCTGAGATCATGAGTCACATCGAGCTGATGCTGGAATCGGGGGATGTGACCATCACCACCGACCCAGCCAAGGGCGGCATCTGGAGCAACGGCCTTGGCCCCGGGGCGGTCATCGCCTGGGATGGCACGGACCGGTTTTCCGCCTTTATCGACCAGCTTTAGCCCAATCTGCGGCCCCGGTCACTGCCCTTGCTCGCCCGGCCCGGCGATGGGTATCTCAAAGGCGAACCTGGCGCCGTTGGGAACCACGCTTTCCACGTGGATGGAACCGCCGTGGGCTTCCACCAACTGTTTGGCGATGGTCAGTCCCAGTCCCACGCCGCCGGTGGCCCGGGAGCGTGACGCGTCGGCCCTGAAGAACCGGTCGAAGACGCGTAGTAAGTCCTCGGAAGAGATTCCCGTCCCGCTGTCGGCCACCTTCGCCAACCGGGCCGATCCCCGGTTCATACTGGCCTTCTCCATCCCCACCAACAGCAAGGGCATGAAGATACTCTGCCGGGAGCCGGTCTCCGTCTGGAACGGCAGCTACAGTCACCCCCTGGGCGTGCCCTACGACGAACAGGACAGCATGCTTTTCTTCGACAACGTGCTGGTTCCCTGGGACCGGGTGTTCATGCTCTACGAATCTGGGCCGCTTCTGCGGGATTTCGCCGCCGGTATCAACTTCACCGAATGGGCAAACCTGTGCCGCATCCACGAGCGCATGAAGCTGATGACGGCGGTGGCGACCATGATCGCCGAGGCCATCGGAGTGCTGGAGTACCGGGAGGTAGCCGCCAAGGTGGGCGAGATGACCATGTACACCCAGATGTGGCACCACGCCATGGAGGGCGTGGAGCACGGCGCCCACATGGGAGAGGGCGGAGTGATGGCCCTGGGTTCCATGGCGGGCATGAACATCTACTTCGCCCAGACCTCGGCCCGCATGGTGCAATTACTGCGGGAGGTGTCCGGCTCGGGTCTGATCATGCAGCCCAGCGAGAACGACCTGGCCAACCCCGAACTTCGACCCTACCTGGACCGGTACATGCGGGGTAAGTCGGTGGACGCCGAATACAAGTCCCGCCTCTACCGGTTGGCCCACGACTTGGCGGTTTCCTCCTCGGGCATGCGCCAGGAAGTCTACGAGTACTGGCACGGCGGCGACCCCAACCGGAACCGGATCAACCTGCTCCGGGGCTATGACCAGAGCGATATCCGGGCCCGGATCGAGGAGCTGGTGTCCAGGCCGCTGCCCCACGGAGAGAGTGGGGTCTAGGCTTTAGACCCCGGGTCGTTGCAGTACGCTCTGGTCTATCTTGCGGAGTATCAGTTGGCCGTCGTTAGCATCGCCCAACAGCTGGCCGTTATCCACCATGATCTTTCCCCGCAGCATGACGGTGGTGGGCCAGCCCTGGATGTCCCAACCCTCCCAGGGGCTGTAGTCGCGGACGTGCAGGTCGGCCATGGACAGGGTCTTCTTCACCGACGGGTCGATGAAGGCGAAGTCGGCGTCGCTGCCCACGGCGATGGCGCCTTTCCTAGGGTATAGACCCAATAGCTTGGCGGCGTTGGCCGAGGTGACGTCCACGTAGCGCTCCAGGGACATGCCACGTTTCACCACGGCGTCGGTGTAGTTGACGCCCATGCGTATCTCGATGCCGATGTTGCCGCCGCGGACCGTCTCCACGTTCTTGCCGGCTATCTTGTCCATGTAGGTTGTGAAGCTGCTGTCGGTAGCGGTGAAGGCCAGGTCGCTGCCCATGATGCCGTCCCACAGGCTGTCTTGGTCCTCTTCGTACTTCAGGGACGGATAGGTGTGGTACTTCATGCCGTCGTCGGCCCGGTACTGGCTGCAATCAAAGGACAGCGCCAGGGTCAGCACCTCACCGTAGACCGGCTGGCCGTTGCTGCGGGCCTCAGCTATGACGTCCACACCGTCCTTGGCGGTGACGTGGACAAAGTACATGCCGGCCCCGGTGCGCTCGGCCATGCGGGTGACGTGGCGGAAGGCCAGGTCTTCAACGGCCTTGGAGTGGACCAGGTGCATGTTGTGCCAACTCCACTGGTCACGCTGCTGGGCCATCAGGTAGTTGTACATCACCAGCTCGTCGTCCTCGCCGTGGACGGCCAGGATGCCGTTGTGGCGGGATACCTGTTCCATGAGGTCGTAGAGCCGGCCGGTCTCGAGGCGGCCGCCGGGGGTCAGGGTGCGGCCCTCGGTGCCGGGGGGACGGATGTCAGTGGTGAAGATCTTGACGCTGGGGAAGCCGGCCGAGACCAGCTCGCCGAATCGGGCGATGGAGTCGGGGGTGTTTGAGTTGCGGTAGATGACGTGGGTGGTGTAGTCGGTGTAGGCGTTGCCCTTCCAGACTCCCATGAAATCGTGGACACCCTCGGCCAAGTCGCCCTCGTTGTTCACGGGGGTGAAGTCCACCACGGTGGTGGTGCCGCCCCATATGGCTCCCAGGGAGTGGACGGCCGGACCGGCGTTGGGAGTGCCCGGGACCAGTTCCCGCAGGCCCTCTTGGACGTTGGCGGCGGCGTGGGCGTGGGCCTCAACTCCGCCGGGCACCACGATCTTGCCGATGGCGTCAATCACCCGGACGCCCTCGGTGGACAGCACTCCAGGCAGAGCGACAACGGCTATCTTTTCGCCTTCAAGGCCGATGTCCCAGTCTCCCACTCCGGCGGGTGTGACGGCTGTGCCGCCTTTAATCACTGTATCAATCATGGCGCGGCTCCTTGGCTGATGGTGAATAGTGCGAGGTCTGTCATGTGCCTATTTCAAGACGCGGACATTCTAGCACCGGAGCGCACCTGTGACAGCCACTTTACTGCCAGCTTTTGGCCTTGGGCAGGTTGTCCATGGCGGGCATGGGTTCCACATGCTGGGCGACGATGTTCATGGTGCCGTCCCGGCGGGACACCTGGCCCTGGATGACCAACAGGGGCTCGCGGATGGTGTGGCGGTATCTGGCGAATTCATCGGGCCACACCACCAGCGGAATGTGGCCGAATTCGTCCTCCAGGGTGAGAAATACGGCCTTGGCCAGGGGGCGCTGACGGCGTATCACCAGCCCGGCCACGGTGACCGTCTCACCGTCGGCCCTGGATTCGATGTCGCGGCTGGACAGGATACCCGGCCGCAGGTGAGGCCGGGCCAGGGCCATCAGGTGGCCTTCGGGGTAGAGGCCCATGATGCGGTACTCCTCGCCCATGGTCTCCCACTGGCTCTGTTCGGGCAGCTCCGCCATGTCCTGTTCCACGGGCAGGAGCAGGGGCTGCTGGGAGTTGATGGGCCGGTAGCGCAGGCCCACCTCCCACAGGGTCTGGCGGCGTCCCGTTCCACTGGACCCACCCGGCGAGAATGAGTCAAAGGCCCCGGCGCCCACCAGGTTCTCGATGTTCTCCCGCAGCAGTCCGGTCCGCTCCATGACGTCGGCCAGACTCTTAAAGGGGCCGCCCCGGTCCCTGGCGGCCACGGCCTGGTTGGCAGCGGCCTCGCCCATGCCCCGCACGTAGCGCAGCCCCAGGAGGAGACATTCGTCCTTGATGGTGCACTGCTCCCGGCTGTGGTTGATGTCCGGGTTCAAGACGGTGATGCCGTGGCGCTTGGCGTCCTCCTTCAGGGTCTCGGTGTTGTAGAAACCCATGGGCTGCTGGTTGAAGATGGTGACGAAGAACTCCAGCGGGTAGTAATACTTGAGCCAGGCCATGTGGTAGGCGGTGGCGCCAAAGGCGAAGGCGTGGGACTCGGGGAACATGTAGTGGCCGTTGAACTTGTTGAAGATCCGTTCGGCCACATCTTCTGAGACTCCCCGCTCAGCGGCCCCGGCAAGGAACTTCTCCCGGTAGTGCTGTATCAGGGTCTCGTTGTTTCTCCGCCCAAAGGCCCGGCGTAGTTGGTCCGCCTCCAACCCGCTGAAGCCGGCCACGTCCATGGCCACGTGGTTCACCTGGTCTTGGAACAGGATGATGCCCAGGGTGCGTTCCAGGGCCCGCTTTTCCAGGGGGTGGTCGTAGTCCCAGGGGACGCCTTCGGAGCGGCGCTGGATGAACTGGGTCACGCCGTCGTTCACGCCCACGCCGGGGCGCACCGCCCCCACCTCGAAGGCCATGTCGGTCAGGTTCCAGGGTTTCAGGCGGTGCACCGTCTGCATCTGGGCGGCGGACTCCACCTGGAAGACCCCGATGGTGTCGGCCTGGTGCATGGTCTCGTAGACGGCCTTGTCGTCGAAGTCGATGCGGCTCAGGTCGATGTACTGGCCGGTCCGTTCTTCGATCATCAGCAGGCATTCCTGCATCTGGGAGAGGGCGCCCAGGGCCAGGAAGTCGATCTTCACGAAGCCGGCCTGGTCGATGCTGTCTTTGTCCCAGTGGCAGATGTAGCGGTCGTCGATGGCTCCCTGCTGGACCGGCACGGTGTTGATGAGGGGCGATGAGCTGATGACCATGCCGCCCGGATGCTGGGCCAGATACTTGGGGAAGCCGTTCAGTTGGGCCGCCATGTCGATGAGGTCCTGCCAGCCGGGGGCGTCCACATTGTCCCGGAACTCGGTCAGTTGGAGCATCTCCAGCTCCAGTTCCCTGGCGTCGTGGGAGTCGACCCGTTTGGCCAGTTTGTCCACGCCCTGGGCCGGGAGACCCAGCGCCTTGCCCAGGTCGCGGACGGCGCCCTTCATACGGTAGGTGTTGATCATGCCGGTCAGGGCGGCCCGGTCCCAGCCCCACTTCTGGTGCACCCGTTTGATCAGCTCCTCGCGGATGTTGCGGGGGAAGTCCAGGTCTATGTCGGGCACCGAGCCCAGGTCGTCGGACAGGAACCGGTCCAGGGACAGGTTGTACTTCAGGGGGTCGATGTGGGAGAGGCCGATGAGATAGCCCACCAGCATGGCCACCGACGAGCCCCGGCCCCGGCCCGGCGGGCGCTCTTCCAGGGGGATCTCGGCGTCGCTTAAGCCCAGCTCGATCATGATCTGGCGGGCCATCTGGATGATCTCGTAATAGATCAGGAAGAAGCCGGCCAGGTTGTGCTTGCGGATGAGCCGGAACTCCTCTTCCAGACGGGCTTTGACCTTCTCATCGATTCTGCCGTAGTGGCGCTCGGCGGCCTTGCGGCACAGGTCCTCGAAGTGGCTCTGGGCGGTCTCTCCGTCGGGGACCGGGTAGTCGGGGAAGCGGTAGGCCAGATTCTTGGTCACGTCGAAGGAGCAGCGCTCGGCGATGTGGAGGGTGTTCCTGATGGCCTCGGGGCAGCGGGTGAACAGGGCGGCCATCTCGGCCGGAGACTTGAGGTGGAACTGGTTGTTGGCCCGGCGCTCTTTGTGGGTCTCCTCCAGGCTGAGGTTGTGTTTGATGGCGACCAGAGCGTCCTGCAGCCGGTGTCGTTCCGGTACGTGATAGTGGACGTTGTTGGTGGCCACGGTGGGCACGCCCAGCTTGCGGGCCAGGTCGATGAGCCGCCGGTTGCGCCGGGTGTCGCCCTGCACCAGGTTCTGCTGCAATTCCACGAACACATTGTCAGTGCCGAACCAGTCCAGGTACCGGCGCAGTTGGGTCTCGGCCTCGACGTAGCGGCCCTGGGTCAGAAGGGCGGGCACCCGTCCGTTGCGGCAGCCGGTGAGCAGGATCAGACCGCCCACGCGCTCGGGCAGGCATTTCAGGTCCAGGGCTGGGTTCCTCCGGTCGCCGGCCACGTAGGAGTAGGACAGCAGGTTGGAGAGCTGGCTGTAACCGTCTTGGGTCTCGGCCAGGAATGTGAGGTGGGAGTTGGCCTGACCGTCTTTGCCGTCCTTTATGGTCAGTTCGGATCCAGTGATGGCCTGGATGTCCAGGGTCTTGGCCACCTGGGCGAAGTGCATGGCCCCGCAAAGGTTGTCGTGGTCGGTGAGCGCCAGGGCCCGGAGTCCCAGGTCGCGGGCGCGCACCAATAGTTCTTCCACGGAGGATGCGCCCTCCTGGAAGGAGTAGTTGCTGTGGCAGTGAAGTTCGGCGTACATAGAAGTTGTTGGCGCTCGGCTGGGGGAGTAGCGGAAATCCCCATAGTCCCCTTTACGAAGGGGGGATTCTTGTCTATCTGAGTCAGGCTGCAAATCATTCCTTCGCTTCGACACTGTCACCCTGAGTGAAGCGAAGGGTCTGCCAAGCTTCGGTCTTCATACCGTCCTTCTGCTAGGTCTACCCAGCGCAGGTTAGACAATGCCACCAGAGAGGCCTTCTTGCTTCTCCGCCACCCTTTGGTCTGTTTTTCGCGGGCAATGGCAGACTCCACACTGGGCGTCTCTTCGTAGTACACCAATTTAGTCGCGTTGTATCTCCGGGTGAATCCAGGTACCAACTTGTGACGACGTTCGTAGGCTCTGCGATATAGGTCGTTGGTCATTCCTACATACAGAGTTCCTTGGTAGCTGGACGTGATGTACACGTAGTACCGGTTCATCCTTTTGTCCTTGAAAGTTGGCAGATTCTTCGCCGCTGCGGCTGGCTCAGAATGACAGATGTGTAGTATTCATAGCTGACGACTGACAGCTAATGGCTGTTAGCTGTCAGCTTCACCCCCTCTCTGCCAGTACCATTGGTCGTTGGCTCGGTCTTGGTAGATGGTTAGGCGTCTGTCGTCTTGGATGGTGATCTGGTAATAGCGTCGGGCGATGGGGTGTTTTCGCCACCATTCGTCGTCCACCTGCCACAGGTCATTGATGGCGGTGATTCTCAGGTATTGGCTTTTTGGGGCGGGGCGAGGGCGGCGGGAGCGGGCGTGGGGCAGGGCCACGGCGGCGGGCATGCCCGTCTTGTCGCTGGCCACCTGGATGGGGACCGGCAGGTTCAGGGAACGGAACTCCAGGTCCTGAACCTGCTGCGGGGCACGGATTTTGGCCCGTGGGGTTTTTATCTTTCCAGCTCTCATCTTTAGGGGTCAAAGGGGACCAGGGCCTGGCGTCTTTCTGGTATGCGGGACCACGGTTCTATATCCTTCATCTGGTAGATCGGCGGTTTGCCGCCCAAAAGGGCCTCCAACTGGCGCATCATCTCCTTTAGCTGCTCCTGTTTGCGAACGTCGGAGAAGAGGTTGGTCTGGATGCCGGACTCGCCGGTGAACCCGGTGAGGGTGAGCTTCATGTCCTCCAGGGGGCCGGGCAGAGTCACGCTGCCCAGCCGGCTTTTCAGGGCGAAGAGGGCCCGGTCCCTGCTACCCAGGGCCTCTTTGAACCCGAACCGCTTCACCCAGGGCGGCAGCCGGTACACATGGCTTTCGATGGTGGCGGTGCGAACGTAGCGGCCGCCGACCTCAGGACGGGCAAAGGCACGGCCCAGCAGCGTGCTCAGGGCGGTCAGTATGGGAGCCCAGGTGATGGTGGGCGACGGGAAGGTGATGGACTCCGCCACCTCCTGTTGCACCCGGTGGGGCACAAGGGGGCTGCTGTCCAGTCCGTTGGCCAGGTCCCAAGCGAGTCGGCCGTCGTTCCCCAATTGGGCCTGGACCGCCCCCACAGGCAGGGCCGCCAACTGCCCCATGGTGTGAATGCCGAAGCGATGCATGCGGGTCTTACTGGCCCTGGACAGAGGCAGCAGCCCGATGGACAATCTGCTCAGAAATCCCGCCAGGCCAGCCGGGTCTTTGGGCACCCTGGTGGCGCGTCCACCCTCGGTGGTGACAGCGGCCACGTAGGCTGGGAACTTACCAGTGGCCACGCCGACCCTGGGGTTGAACTCCTGGGGCGCCGCCTGGACCAGGGATGCCACGACCCGGGCTTCTCCCCCGTACATCAGGTCCAAGCCGTCCAGCCCCACGTAGACGCAGCCCAGTCCGGCCCTTTCCACCACGGGACTGCGCAGTTCCAGGGCTTGGACCAGCTTGTTGAAGGTCTGGTTGTAGTGGGGCGCGTCGGCCTGCAATAGGGACGCGTCTTTGCACCGGGCCATGGCCTCGGCCAGGGGCATGCCAGCGGTCACGCCCTTGGCTTCCGGTGAGCTGTCCAGCACCAGGTCTTTGGAGCCGTAACTCTCGGTGATTATCACCGGCTTTCCCCGCAACTGGGGGTAACGCCGCACCTCGGCTTTTACCGGAAGGTGGGTGACTAAAATGCAGGCTATGGAACGGTCTGTCATTGGCTTTGTGCGTTCTAATCTTGAGTCTGGTTTTGGCCTTGATTTAAGGCTATTTGGCCGGTGGCAACGGATTATATAGAACGTTTGTGCGACATAACAACGGCCCCAGGTCAGCACCCAAAAGGCCAAGGCGCGGGTGCATCTGTGGGGCCATTTTCCGGCCCTGTGGGATCTCCAATCCGGTCAGTCAAGAGCCTCAAAATCCTTGAAATAAGAGGCTGGCTATTTATAATTTTTTAATAGGCGGATATCCACAGCGTCCCGACCAAGAGCAATGGGATATCTCCGTCCAAGGAACCACATGAAATGTTTGATGACTCTCATACCTCTCGTGGGTCTGTTAATCTTCACGGCCTGCGCCGGCGATGATGAGACGCAACTGGAGCCGACTCCCACCGTCACCCCGACGCCCGCGGTCTCGGCGACAGATGAGACGCAACTGGAGCCGACTCCCACCGTCACCCCGACGCCCGCGGTCTCGGCGACACCGGAGCCGACGGCTGCTCCCACTGAAGAACCAACCGCGACGAAGCCCCCTGAGCCGACCCCGGTCCAGGAGGCCACAGCGACCCCAAGACCCACGCCCAGACCCACATCCACCCCACGGCCAACGGCCACTCCGGAGCCGACGGCGACCATTGAGCCAACGGCAACACCCGAGCCAGAACCGACTGCAACTCCGCTTCCCATGCCCACGGCCACTCCAGCGCCCGTTTACGGGTTCGTCACCGGATCGGCATCTACGAAGCTGTCCGCCAGCGACTCTGCCCAGGGTAAGAAACTTGGAAACTCCGTTGCCATCTACGGAGATACCGTCATTGTGGGCGCCCATGCGGACTTCGCCAAAGGCACCGACTCCGGTGCTGCCGTGGTGTTCGCCCGGACAGACGGGGTTTGGACCGAGCAGGCCAAGTTGATTGGAGAAGACACCAGCAACGGCGACTTGCTTGGACAAGCGGTGGCGATCAGCGGGGATACGGTGGTGCTGGGAGCAATCGGCGATACACCCGTGGGTACAGACTCGGGCGCTGCCTATGCGTTTGCCCGTGGCAAGGGCGTCTGGACGCAACAGGCCAAACTCATTGCTGACGACGCGGGGCCGGGAGACAAGTTCGGGTCGTCGGTGGCCGTCAGCGGAGATTCCATAGTCATCGGTACTCCCTCGGAAACACCCACAGGGACCGATTCCGGAACAGCCTACGTGTTCACCCGCGCTGATGGGACCTGGACTCAGCAGGCCAAGCTCACGGGCAGCGGCCAGGCCTTCAACCACATGTTCGGCTGGTCGGTGGCCATCGACGGTGATACGGCTGTGGTGGGAGCGTTGAACGATACGACCAAGGCGACCAATTCTGGGGCGGCCTACGTGTTCACCCGCGCCGATGGCACTTGGACGGAGCAAGCCAAGCTCACCGCCAGTGACGGGGCGTTGGACCATAAATTCGGTCGTTCAGTCGCCATATCCGGAGACACGGTGGTTGTGGGAGCAGCAGGCGTCAAAGACAAGGGCGCCGACACCGGGGCAGTCTACGTGTTCTTCCGCAGCGACGGTACCTGGACGGAACAGGGCAGGCTTACCGCCAGCGACGCCGCGGCCGCCGATAACTTTGGCTGGTCGGTCTCGGTAAGCGGCGATACGGTGGTTGCCGGGGCCCTGAATGACACCGCCAAGGGGCCCGACTCCGGTTCCGTATACGTCTACAAACGGACCGGCAGCGTCTGGGCCCAAGAAGCCAACCTCACGGCCACAGGCGCGGCCATCAACCATAAAACTGGGACATCCGTCTCGGTCAGCGGAAATTACCTGGTGGCAGGGTCTCCCGGCGACTTCCAGAAAGGGACGGACACCGGAGCGGCCCACGTCTTCGCAGCCGAAGTCCAGTAGTACCCGAAACCCAGCTTCAAATTAAAAACAGGGCCGTGGGAACTCGGCCCTGTTTTTAATTTGAAGGTCAGAACCGGATAGAACCCACCAGTGAATTAGGATATTCTGACGGCGCCTAACTCGGGAAAGGCGCCAGGTAAAGAATATGGTTGCCGCCAGGCCAAATACCTCAGGACATGCCGACGCGGTCAAGTGGAACGCTGTTAGACAACGGGACGCAGCCACTGACGGGCAGTTTGTATCCGGGGTTCGCTCCACCGGAATCTACTGCCGGCCCTCATGCCCCAGCCGCCTGCCTGCCCCGCACCGAGTGTCGTTCTTTGTCGGGCCCAGTGAACCAGAGTCAGCGGGGTTCAGGGCCTGCAAACGCTGCCTGCCGGACCAAGAGTCCCCCAGTGCAGGTCTGGTGCGCAGGGCCTGCGAGTACATTCAGGAAAATTCCGACCTAGTGCCGACCCTGGCCGACATCAGCCGCCTTGTCGGCAGCAGCGCCTCCCACCTGCAACGGGTGTTCAAAGAGGCCACAGGCGTCACGCTGAAGCAGTATGCGGCGGCCTGGCGGCTGGACCGGTTCACGGCATTGATAAGGGGCGGTCAAAGTATTTCAGCAGCACTCTACGAGGTGGGGTTCGGCTCGTCCAGCAGGCTCTATGAGTCGTCAAGCAAGCAATTGGGGATGAGCCCCGGCGCGTACAAGAGGGGAGGCTTGGGCATGAGCATCTATCACACAGTGGTGGCGTGTCCTTTGGGCCGGCTTTTGGTGGCCGCCACGGACCAGGGCATCTGCTCGGTGACATTGGGAGCGTCCGACCGGGAGTTGGAAGAGATACTGCGGGCGGAATATCCCTCCGCCAAGCACAGTCCGGACGGGGGACTCTTGAAGGTCTGGGTCGCGGAGATACTGTCCTACCTGGACGGCGAGCGGACCGGACTGGACTTGCCTCTGGACATCCGGGCCACGGCTTTTCAACAGCAGGTCTGGCAGATGCTGCGCACCATTCCCTACGGTGAGACCCGCACCTATCAGGAGGTTGCGCGGGCCCTGGGTAAGGACAACGCCGTCAGGGCGGTGGGCACAGCTTGCGGCGCCAATCCAGTGGCCCTGGTTGTCCCCTGCCACCGGGTACTGCGGAAAGACGGTGGACTGGGTGGCTACCGCTGGGGACTGGAGCGAAAGAAGTCTCTTCTGGAGATGGAACAGGCCTCGGACTAGCCGCGGTGGAGAGCCACCAACGAGGAATCAACGTATAATTTACTGGTGACCCAGTCCATATTCTTCCCGTGACAGGCAGGCAGATTTGGCCGTCCCATTCTCCCAACCACTCCTTTCCGCCAGACTGGCCGTCCTCATTTTGTTGGCCGGGCTCTCCGTGATTGTCCACCTCATGCCCGGCGTTGTCTCGGCGGCAGGTGGGAACATCCAGGTGGTGGAGACCGCGGAAGAAGTGGACTTCCCCGGAAATGTTGACCTGTCTCTCACAGCTGAGGGCGACGCTGAAATAGTGGAGGTCCGGTTGTTCTTCCGGACTTCCGGCAGCCCGTTTTGGGCCTATGCTTATCCGGATTTTGACCCCGCCAGCCGTATCACGGCCAGCTTGAACCTCACCGGTGAAGTCCCCACCTACCTGCCCCCTGGAACGGAACTGGAATACTACTACGAGATTACCGACTCCCTGGGCAATGTGCTGCGCACCGACGCTCGCATGTTGGTGTACTCGGACACGCGGTTTGACTGGCAGGAGACCAAGGTCGGCCCGTTAACCCTGATGTATTACGACCAGTCCGACTCCAGGGTTCAAAGACTTGCCGAGCGGTTGGAAGCAGACATGGAACGCCTGGGCCGGCTCCTGCAGTTGGACTCCCCGGATGAAATCAAAGGGGTTATCTACAGCACGAGAGATGACACCCTGGCGGCGTTCCCCCAGCAGAGCCGCACCACCACGGAACAGCACACCTTCCAGGGGTTCGCCTTTCCCGAGCAGGGCCTTTTCCTGGGACTGGGGTTGGACCGTGGGCTGATCATCCACGAAGCCGCTCACCTGATGTTCGGACAGGTCATGGGTAGAGACGCCCTGCCCACCCCTTCTTGGCTGAACGAGGGATTTGCCAGCTACGCAGATCCCTTCGCCACGGTTTACAGCGGAGACAGTCTCAGTTCCCGCTCAAACCCGCTGCGGTCCATGAGCACGCTGTCCGGCACTCCCACATCCATCAACACCTTTTACCAAAAATCCCTGAGCGTCGTGGCGTTCTTGATCGACGACTTGGGCGAGGCCAATTTCCAGACCTTTTTGGACCGGCTCAGCAAGGGAGACACCGTTGATGAGGCGCTGACGACGGTCTACGGCTTTGATATTGATGGGCTGGATGTGCGGTGGGCGGGCGAGGCCCCGGGACAGCCCGCGCCACCTCCGGCACCCCCGGGAAACAACCAGCCTTCGCCATTTCTGTTCCTTGACGCCTGGCTTCTGGGCGGATTGGCAGTCTTGGTGTTGGTGGCCGTTTCCGTACAGAAAGGGGCCCGGAGGATTCGGCCAGCCGGAGCCCCCCAGGAGGGGCTGCAACCGTGGGAGGACCCTGACCTGCTGGATGATGACTACGATGACGGGTCATTCTGGAACGATGACGACGACAGCCGGCCATTTTCCCGCTAGCTAGGGCTTGAGGCTGCGGCCAGACGTGATTTAGCGGTTTGGGCTATGTTATGCTTTTGGACATGAAACTGAAATTTCTTCTCGCGATCTTCGCGGTCATGCTCATGTTGACCGCCTGTGTTCTGGAAACTCCGGAGCCCACAATCACACCGGTCCCGGCATCTGATCCGACCGATGCCACGCCGGCAGCCGACGGCAGCCCTCTGAAACAACTGGTTGATTTCAATGGAATCACCATTCCCCAATACAGCAACATACCGCCGATAACCATCGACACCACGGCCCAATACGCGGCCACCATCATGACCAACAATGGGAACATGGTCATTGATCTGTTCGCGGACCAGGCGCCCCTCACCGTCAACAACTTCATTTTCCTGGCCAACGACGGGTATTACGACGGGGTGACATTCCACCGCGTGATTCCGTCCTTCATGATCCAGGGCGGGGACCCGACGGGAACCGGAGGCGGCGGCCCCGGCTACCAATTCCAAGACGAGATCGTGGCCGGACTCAGCTTTGACCAGCCGGGCAGGCTGGCCATGGCCAACGCCGGACCAGGCACCAACGGCAGCCAGTTCTTCGTAACCACTGTGCCCACTCCCCACCTAGACGGGAACCATACCATCTTCGGACAGGTGAGAGAGGGCCAAGAGGTTGCCAACGCCATTTCTCTGACTCCCACGGGAGCCCAGGACCGACCTACCACGCCAGTCATCATCCAGGGGATAGATATCGCCATACTCCCCTAGACCCCGATCAGTATTCAATAGATTCCACCGCGCGTCCCCGCCTCACCGGCTATTCCCACGCGCCCACGGAGATACCTCGTTGTCCTTCGAAAACATAATCTTCGAGCGGAAGGGTCCCATCGCATATATGACCCTGAACCGGCCGAAGAAACTCAACGCTTTGAACGCCGAACTGATGTCGGAGTTCCAGGATGCGATGAGGGTGGTGGAAGCGGACGATGAGATACGGGCACTGATTATCACGGGAGCTGGAAGGGCATTTTCCAGTGGCTTTGACATCCAGCGGAACGGCCACTCTATGGACCCCGCCAGTGGATCAGTGGACGCCTGGCGAACCCGTTTGCAGGGCCTGGTCAAGACCTTCATGACTGTCTGGAACTGTTCTAAGCCGGTCATTGCCGCCGTTAATGGTTACGCCCTGGGCGGGGCCTGCGAAATGGTTCAGGTCTGCGACATCAAGATCGCTTCGGAACACGCAATCATGGGTGAGCCGGAGATCAGGGCCGGATTCGGACCACCTTTGCTTATCACCCCATATAGCGTCAACCTGGCCACCGCCAAAGAGATGCTGCTCACGGGAGACGTGGTGGATGCCCAGGAAGCGGCGCGCATAGGGCTGGTCAACCGGGTGGTGCCCCACGATCAACTGATGGCCGAATGTGAAAAGATGGCCAAAAAGGTGTGCCTGCTGCCCCAGTTGGGCGTGAAGCTGAACAAGGCGTCGGTCAACCGGGCGATGGAAGAGATGGGCTACCTGAACGCCGTGCGTCACAACCTGGAGCTGATGACCCTCTTCGATACCAGCACCAGCCCGGAGCAGGAAGAGTTCAACGCCATCAGCGCGGAGAAGGGTCTCCGGGCGGCCCTGGACTGGCGGGACGCCCGGTTCAAAGAGCTGGACTAGCTTCCGGAATTAACTGCCGGATTTCACTTCCACCTTGGCCAGGTCCTCAACAAACTTGAGGATGGCCGAGTGGTCTGATTCCTGTTCACCCTCGTTGACCAATGCACCCAGTATCTGCTGCAGCAGAGAGGTGACCGGCAGGGGGATGTTCAGTTCCTGGGCGGTCTGGAGCACGTTCCGAAGGTCCTTCTGATGGAGCCGTATGCGGAACCCGGCTTGGAAGTTTCGGCTCAGCATCATGGGAGCTTTGGCTTCCATTACGGCGCTGCCGGCCAGCCCGCCGCGGATGGCGTTGAAGACCTTCTCCGGGTCCACGCCCGCCTTTTGCGACAGCACCAAGGCTTCGCTCAACGCCTCGATATTGGCGGCTACGATGATCTGGTTGGCAAGCTTGGTAACCCCGCCCGCTCCGATGTCCCCGGTGAGCACCACGTTGGCGCCCATGACCTTCATCAGGGCTTCACTCTTATCAAACACCTCCTGTTTGCCGCCCACCATGACGGCCAGAGTACCCGCCACGGCCCCTGGTTCGCCGCCGCTGACGGGGGCGTCCAGCATCTCCACTCCCTTTTCGGCGCAGGCCGCCGCGATCCGCTGGGAGACCAGGGGAGTGATTGAACTCATGTCGATGATGATGGAGCCGGGCTTGGCGCCTTCCAGCACGCCATCGGGCCCGAGAATGACCTTCTCCGAGTCGGCGGAGTCGGGGAGCATGGTAATGATGGTGTCGCTGACCGACGCAACCTCTTTGCTGGACGAAGCGCCCTTGGCGCCGTCTGTGACAACCTCTTCCAGGTTGGCCCCGACGATGTCATAGGCGGTTACCGAATACCCCGCTTTGAGCAGGTTACGGGCCATGGGCTTACCCATTATCCCCAGTCCAATAAATCCTATCTGCTCTGCCATGTAGCTACCCCCTCAAAACGGTCTGTTTGTTGTTCGTGATTTGGGTGCCTAGGCACCGGCCAAAACTGTAACACAGATTAGTGTGCCTCTCCATTAGACCAGGCCTGGGACAGGTAAGGGTCCGGTAGCTTCAATCCCGTTGATTCGCCGTTGTACTGGTAGGCCGATGGGTTTATCATTATTTGGTTGACGGATTTCGTCTCCCCAGGCCCACGTAAAGTGGCACGAAGAGGTGCGGATGGCAGACGGCAAAAAAGCCTTGGTCACCGGCGGCGCCGGGTTCATCGGCTCCCATATGGTGGACCGGCTCTTGGAACTGGACTACAAGGTCGTCGTGATGGACGACCTGAGCACGGGAAAGATCAAGAACCTGAACTCTGGCGCGGTCTTCCATCACACCGACATCACCAAACGGCCCATGATGGAAATCATCCAGCGCGAACAGCCCGATCTGGTGTTCCACATGGCAGCCCAGACCAGCGTGACTGCGTCCACTAAGAACCCCATCGACGACACCAATGCCAACGTGGTGGGCACACTGCGGGTCCTCGAAGCCTCGAGGCGTGTGGGCGTGGAAAAGATCATCTACTCCTGCACCGGCGGCGCGCTCTACGGTGATCCGGACACCATCCCCTGCACCGACGACGCCCCTATCAGGCCAGTTTCACCCTACGGGATGTCCAAATGGATCGCCGAACAATACATGGACTTTTATTACCGCCAGTACCGGCTAAACTACACATCGCTGCGGTATGGTAATGTATACGGGCCGAGGCAGGACCCCCACGGCGAGGCCGGCGTGGTCGCCATCTTCAGCCGCTCCATGTTGGAGGGCCAACAGCCGTCGATCTATGGTGACGGCACTCAGGAACGGGACTTCGTTTCGGTGTTCGACGTGGTGGACGCCAACTTGGAGGCCATCGACCGGGGTGACGGACTGTGCATGAACATCGCCACCGGAGAAGCCACCAGCATCAACCGAATCTTCGACATCCTCAGAAACATCACAGGTTATAAGTGGGAAGCGCTTCACGCACCGCAAAGGGCTGGCGAGGTGTATAAGATTGCCCTAGACTGGTCGCGGGCCGCATTGGAACTGGATTGGGCGCCCAAGATAAGCCTGGAAGAGGGGCTCCAGAGAACCGTGGACCACTTTCGAGAATCAATGAATTCCTCCGGAGGAGTGCCGACGGCCGGCTAGGCTGGCCGGCAGGCACCGAAGACAGACACAGGAGAAAACACGGCACATATGGAAACAGACTACGATGTAGTAATCCTTGGGGCCGGCGCCGGCGGACTGGCGGCCGGTCTCTACACAACCAGAGCGATGCTGAAGACCATCATTCTGGAGCAATTAGGCCCGGGCGGCCAACTGCTGATCACCGATGAAATCGAGAACTACCCCGGATTTCCCGATGGCATCAAGGGCCAAGAACTGGCCATACGGATGGAAGCACAGACCACCAAATTCGGCGCGAAGATCGATTACACGGAAGTAATCACCATCGAGGACATAGACCAGCCGATCAAGGTTGTCAAAACCGACGACCGGGACTTCACCGCCAGGGCGATTATCATTGCCACGGGAGGCTCCCACAACAAGCTGGATGTGGAAGGTGAAGACGCGCTGGCCGGACGGGGCGTTTCCTATTGCGCGGTCTGCGACGGGAACTTCTTCCGCGGACAGGACGTGGTGGTTGTCGGCGGCGGCGATGCCGCACTGGACGAAGGCCACTACCTTTCCGGCATCGTGAACTCGGTCACCATCATCCACCGTCGGGACGAACTGCGGGCCGCCAAGATCGTCCAGGAAAGGGCCTTCGCCAATGAAAAGGTCAAATTCCTCTGGAGCCATGTGGTGGAGGAGTTCCGGGGCGACCAGGCCCTGGACCGGGCGTTGGTCAAAGACCTAAAAACTGATAAGACCTACGAGTATCCCATGGCCGCCGCCTTCATCTACGTGGGCTTTCACCCCAACACCGAGTACCTGCAGGGATTGTTGGAACTGGATGCGGGAGGACACGTCTGTACCGACATCAACATGAGGACCAAGATCCCCGGTGTCTACGCCTGTGGCGACGCGCGGGCCGAGTCGACCCGCCAGTTGGGCGCCGCCGTGGGAGACGGCATTACCGCGGCCTTGGCAGCCTTCCACGACTTAAGCACCTAGTCCTTTAATACACTCGAGAGATTAAAACGGCCCCGCCTGGCGTACCAGGCGGGGCCGTTTTTGTAACTCGGAATTAGCCCAAAAAACCTTGGTTCCAACCCCGGACCACTCGTCAGCGACTTCGGCGGGTCCGCCGCCTTCTTCCAGCCCGGCTGGACCGGCCCTCAATGGTTTTGCCGATACCCGCCGCCGGCACCCATTGGCCCAACCAAGCCCAAATCGTAGCGCCTCGTTTCTCCCAGATCGGAATCAACAGAAACGACAGTAATCCCAGGACCAATAGGACCTTCCGCTGTGCACCCGGCCTGTACTCGACCAGCACCTCATGTTGGCCCGACTCCAACTGAACTCCCAAGAACCCGGGCATCAGCATCAGCGTTTCCGCCGTCTCGCCATTGACGGTGGCTCGCCAGTTGGGATGAAAGGTAGCCTTCAACAGCAGCATACTATCCCGCTGGACATCAACCTCAGCGGAGTAATAGTCCGTCCCAACCGCTTCTGAGACGATCAAGCCGCGCGGCGGTCCAACTGAGGCCCCGGCGGCGTATCGGTCCAGATCACCGCCGGAGAATTGAGTCAGATCTGCCAGGTCTCCAGGGGCCGAAGCCACGGTACTCGGCCGCGTTACTCCCTTTTGGGGTCCAGGTGATCCGTCTATCGAAACTTGTGGGTGAAGTTTCGCTCCCAACAGCCCGCCTGCCAACCACGAATTGGCGGCGGAGGAATAATCCGATTTCCCACCGTCAAAGGATAATCCGGAGCCGACCAGGTCGAAATAACCCGTGGTTTGGACTTGGTACAACCGATGGCGGCCAATCTTCTTGAGCGGCGTCATGAAACCGGGCATTTGGGAGTTCGCCGGCACGACCACATATCTGATGTTGAAGAGGTCGTATTGACCGGCGCTGGTCTCGTCGAATGAAACGACCACATTACTGGGCAACGAATAGGTATGCAGTGTCGTTGAGAAAACATCCAGACCGGCGGCCCCCAGCAGTTGGGCGACGGGCGTACCCCCGATCTGATACCGGAGCCCCCACCTGTCTCCGGACTCAGGTGTCAGACCGGCAAAGACCCTACCCGGCGGAAGGCTTTTCAGGGTGTCAATGATTTCATCGATATCGGCCTGCTCGGCTTGCTGGACCATTTGGTTCTCCTGTTTTTCCACCGCCTTATCGGCCAGGTACGACCTTCTTTCGATGTAGACCGGCGATAAGACAAGCAGGGTCAGTACCAGAGCCCCCGCCACGTAAAGTCCGTTGTTCCCTCGTGACACGGCCCAGCGCCAAGGCAATGCCAGTGCGACCGCCGCCAGGAAAATCCCGCCGAGGTGGACTCCGCCGATGAACCGGTGCATGTAGACATCCTGGCTCAGCGGCAGCAGGTCCATCACCGGTCCCCAGGTGGACCTGCCAAAGAAGAGCAGCAACCAGGCGAAAAACAGGACCAGGGGGACCATGTATCTGATGCTGGAGCGGAAGAACAGACAACCGGCTACGCCAAAGGCGGCGAGGATGCTTAGGGAAGGGAACCTCCCCAGGTCGAATAGGTCCCCCTTTGCCAGCGTTTCAAGTACCACCTGGTGCCCGAAGGAATCGAGGACCACCTGGTCCACACCCTCCACGCCGCTGAAATACTCGTTGTCCAGGGAAAGGGGCACGGTGAAATACATGGTTGCCAAAAGGACGCAAACAAGGAGGATTGCCAGCCGCTTCCAATGGGCCAGAACCGCCAGCGCCAACAATCTGCTTCCCGTCCATTGGGCGGGAGGGATAAAGGCGAGGAATCCAAGGGTCAGAAACGCCATGTACCCGTAAACCAAATGGGCCAACAGAGTGGCCGAAAGTAGGAGGACCGCCCAGAGATACCCCTGGCCTGTGCGGATAGTCCGGTATCCCATCGCCAGGGAGACCGGCAGTAGGAACATCCCCCATAGTTGGGTATAGAGTCCCCTCCCATCGAACGTGTAGTTCTCATAACCGAAACCGCCAAACAGCTGGAAGTCGTTTCCGATCAATGAGGCGACAACGGCCCCCATGGCACAGGTGATCGGGTCGAACTTGAACCGGCGCAACGACCAGAATATGGACAGGGGGAACAGACTGATGAGCAGGTAAGTCGCCCACCGCATGAGGTCGATCAGCGGGAAGACCTTGAAAGTCAGGAAATTTAGCAGGGCCAAGGACACGTGCGGGAGGTGTTGGTAGTGGTGGAAGACTGGGAACCCCAGGCTCATCCTGCCGTGCCAAGGATCTGTCAAATCCCTGCCGTGGGAGATAGCATCAACTGCGGACTCGGCCAGTAACAAATGAAACAGGCTGTCGTTTACGGCCAAGGCGCCGCCCGTGGTTTCTGGAAAGAGGTGCCACAGGTTGAAACCGACCGCGCCCAAGAGAGCGCCGATCACGATCGGCTTCACCAGCCTTGCCGGGGATTGTCCGTCGGTATCGATGTCTATTCCGAGGAACGCCATTGGGTCATGCCATCCGTCGCATGGATCCTTGAGATTGGTGGGGCTTGGCGGCGCATCCCACACGGTTTTTCAGTGACACCCGCCTGCGGATTAGCGCCGGGACGTGGGCCACTTTACCACGGAGGATGAATGACCCGGTGCGGGGATGATGATAACTTTTGCCCAAAGGGTGGGTGGACCGGGGTCTATACCAAGGCCCATGGCGGAGCGGAGAGATTACACACCCGTGAATTCCCGAACAAGCATGACACTGCCAGCGATAATGATGACCGCGACCACGGCATAGCGAAAAACACGGTCGTTTATGCGGTTGACCAGAATCGCGGCCATGCCGAAGCCAATGATCAGGCCCGGAATCAGGACCCCGATGTTGGCCAGGGTGTCCCGGCCAACCAGACCCGTGGCGACGTAGAGGACGAAGGCCACCGAGTCCGACGCAAAGAAGAAGAGGGCCAACGCCGCCCTGACCACCTCCGGTTTCCACCGTTGTGCTATGGCGTAGATGGCGCCCAAGGGACCGCCAATGCCTATTGTGGTAACCCCCAGGGAGGTCAAGAAGCCAAAACTGGGGCCTGCCATCCGACGCTCGGCGAAGGGCAACTGGACGCTGGTCAAACTGAACAGGCCCAAGGAGATGATTACAACGGCAATGGTGATGCGGAGGACGCTGGGGCTGGCGGAATTCAGGGCCAGCACGCCGATGGGAGTGGCCACCACACCACCGATCACCAAGCCCGCGCTGGCGCGTAGGTCTATGTGTTGCCAGTTCTTGGTCAGCACCATGGCCAGCAAGACGGCGGTGAGGCAGTTCATCACCACCACGGCCTGCTGGGGTTCCAGATAGAGCAGCAGCACCGGGGCGGCCACCAGACCGAACCCGAAGCCGACGGTGCCTATGACTGTGGAGGCGGCGGCGATTATCAGGATGCCGAAGAAAAGTTCCAGGCCGGTGAGCAAAGCTGGACTTAGGTTCCCTGGCCCAGACTGAACAATCCTTTGCCGGCGGCGACTTTGAGGGCCAACTCAACGTCAATCACTGGCGGGCCGTCGCGGCGGACCACCATTTCAAGCTGCTGAGAATCGTTGACGGAAAAGGCCCGCTCACCGTCCAGGGCCACGGTGCAGTGGCGTTTCTCCACGGCCAATTTCTCGCCGTCCGCCATCTTCCGCCATGACGAAATGGGGACTGACGGCACCATTCCAGGAGCGATGGGGGCCAGGACGGTATCGCCTCCGTTGGTTTCCGTGCCCGGGTCGGCGATGCTGTACTGAACCCCCCCCTCGTCGGCCAGTGTCACCGCCTCGAGACGGCCACCGATGGAGGACAGGCCCAGGGAAGCGGGCTCGGCCCTGGTCAGGAAGACCTCAAAGAGGGTATCGATGTCCCATATGGCCTTGGTGGAGACGAACCTCTCTTTGGACAGGGCCACGTCTATGAGGGCGATGTCGCGCAGTTGGCCGTCAACGTAGACGTTCATGGTCTTGCTGGCCATGGCGACCTCGGACAGTTCCAGACTGCCGTTCGCCACCAGTCCCGCGGCCAGGCCGGCGAGCGTACCCTCCACCATGGTGGGGAACACGTTGTTGGTGCCGGTGGAGATGGCCACCAATGGCATGGTACGGCAACCCGCCACCACGGCCCGGTTTGTGCCGTCACCGCCAAGCGTCACCAGGCAGTCCACACCCCGTTCGGCCATGTAACCGGCGGCCTTCACGGTATCGCCCTCGGAATACAGAGAGGGCATGTCCAGAAACTCCAGGTCAATGGACAGTGCAGGGTCGTCGGCGGCCCGGCGTACCAGATTGGAACTGTCGGGCATGGCCACCACGCCGGTCACACCCACCGACTGGGCGCCGAGCATCACCCGGCGGACGATGTTCACCTTTTCCCAGTCTGGGACCACCCGGCCTTGGGCGACCAAACGGCGAATATCCTTGCTGGCGGCGGGGTTGGCGATTATCCCAATCAGAGCCAAATCTAACTCCTGGTGCGGCTGGACAAAAGGTGGTGGGCTGCCCGGCCCGGGGCTATAATTGCGCCGATATTTACTGCTGCTGCCTGCCTACGGGCGGGCAGGCCCGATTATAGCACTGGGAGGACTGAAATGAGCGCAGAACTGGCCTTTATGCCGGCCGTTGAATTGGCCCAGGCGATACGCGATAAAAAGGTCTCTTCCTTTCAGGCCACAGAGAATTTCTTCCAGCGCATCGACCGGCTGGACTCCCAGTTGAACTCGTACCTGACCCTGTGCCGGGACCAGGCATTGGCGGACGCCCGGGCCGCCGATGAGGCCGTACAGCAAGGGGCTGATCTGGGGCCGCTGCACGGTGTGCCCATCTCCATCAAAGACCTGGAGATGACCAAGGGCGTGACCACCACCATGGGTTCTGCCCTCTTCCGGGACCGGGTGGCGGAAATCGACTCCATCGTGGTGGAACGGGTGAAAGCTTCCGGGGCCGTTATTCTGGGGAAGACCAACACCCCGGAGTTTGGCCAGTCTGGCACCACCGAGAATATGCTGGGCGAACCCTGCCGCAACCCGTGGAATACGACCCGCACTCCGGGAGGTTCCAGCGGCGGAGCGGCGGCGGCCCTGGCGGCGGGTCTCTGCACCCTATCCGTGGGCACAGACGGCGGCGGGTCCATCCGCATCCCAGCCAGTTTCAGCGGCGTGTTCGGTGTCAAGCCCACCCAAGGACGGGTGCCCCGGTTCGGCGGTTACGGTAGGCCGTCGGCCAACCATTTCTCCCAGTCCGGCCCCATCACCCGGACCGTCGCGGATTCAGCCCTTCTACTCCAGGTGCTGGCCGGGCCCGACTCCAGAGATGTCACATCAATGCGGAGCGCCCCTCCGGATTTCAGTTCCAATCTAAATGCCGGAGTCAGCGGGATGCGCCTGGCCTGGAGCCCCGATTATGGCTACGCGGCTGTGGACCCGGTGGTGGCCCAGGTGACGGAGCGGGCGGCCAAGGTCTTCACGGGCCTGGGAGCTTCGGTGGAAGACGCCAATCTGACCATGGAAGACCCCTTTGACGCCTTCTGGGACGTGTTCGCCACAGCGGCCTACACATCCTACGGGCACCTGCTGGAGGAGCACCGGAACGATTTTTCGGAGTATGGCCTAAAGTCCATCGAACACGGGGCTTCAACCTCTGGGGCGGACATGTCTCGGGCCATCCACCGGGTGGACCAGGTGGGACGGCAGTTGGAGGACTTCTTCGACAACTTTGACCTGCTGCTCACTCCCACCATGGCGGTCTCGGCTTTCCCCATCGACCAGCGGCCCAGCATCATCGGCGGGAAGACGGTTGAGCCGTTCTGGGGGTTCTTGCCCTTCACCTATCCCATCAACATGAGCGGGCAGACGGCGGCCAGCGTGCCCTGCGGGTACTCGGAGGACGGCATGCCCATCGGCCTGCACATCATTGGGCCCAGGGGCTCGGAGGCCAAGGTGCTGCAGGCGGCCGCGGCCTTTGAACAGGCACAGCCGTGGGACGGGGTGAAGCCGGGGGTTTCTTAGCTGGGTAAGGTTGGTTTGGGGCGGGGTTGAAATCCCCCTAGCCCCCTTTACGAAAGGGGGGATGTGGCCTGAAGGTATGTCGTGACTGAAATGGTGTACCAGCCCCCTTTGCAAAGGGGGGGTTGGGGGGATTTCCCCTACGAGGCGGCCATCTTCTCACGGAGGAGGGGCAGCACGTCGGTGGCGACCCGCTGGCATTCTTCCACGTGGGGGAAGCCGGAGAGGATGAACTGCTCAACACCCAGCTTCCAGTAGTCCATAAGAATGTCGGTTACCTGTTCTGGAGTGCCGACGATGGCGGTGCCGCAGTTCACCCGGACCTCTGAGAGGCCGTTCCAAAGATTGGGGGCAACGATATGGTTCGGGGCCTCCTCGACCTGGGCCGCAGCCCCAACCATGGGAGTGCCAGCAACCGAAGCTTTGCGCTGGGCCTTAACCGCCGGGTCGGCATGGTCGATAAGTTCGTTGGCCGCCCTCCAGGCATCTTCTTCCCGGTCGCGGACCACCAGATGGGTGCGGATGCCGAGGTGGGGAGTCCGGCCCGATTTCTCAAACTCGGCCCGGACGGCGTCGAATCGGGCGCTGGAGTCCTCGATGGGTTCGATCCAGTTGAGGTGGACGTCCGCTTGTCGGCCGGAGAGGGCGTTGGCCCTGGGCGAGGCCCCGCCCAGATAGAACCTGGGCGGCTGTCCTTCCGGTATGGGGGAGCAGAAGGCGTCTCTCAGCTTGTAGAAATCGCCATTGAACTCCACCGGGCCCGGCACCGACCACAATTTGCGGCAGGCGGCGATGAATTCCTCGGCCCGCTCGTACCGGGTGCTCTGGTCGCTCACCTCACCGACGCGTTCAAAGTCGTTCTGGATCCCGCCCGGGACGATATTTATGTCGATGCGGCCCTTGGATATCTGGTGCAGGGCGGCGGCCATCTGGGCGAACAGGCCCAGGGCGACAAAACCGGGGCGGACGGCGATGAGGAAGCGGATGCGTTCGGTTACAGCGGCCAGGGCGGTGGCGGTGGTCCAGGTCTCGGCCAGGGGGGCGTCCTCGGCGAAGAGGCCGTTGGCGAACCGCGTCGGTATCAACAGAGAGTAGTAGCCTTCGTCTTCGGCAATCTGAACGACTTTCCGGAGATAGTCGAAATCAGGGGGGCGCTCTGCCCTGGAGGTCCCGGCCCGGGTCCCGTCACCATCGATGGGGATGAACCAGCTGAACTCCGTGCTGCCGTATCCGTTGGTCACGATTTCCTCCGTGGAAATGTAGTCAGGGACATCGTAGGCGCGGCCTTCAGACCGGTCAAGGGTAGGGAACGCTGGGTCCCGGCAAACTCAGCTAGACCAAAACGGATAGGTCGACCACAGGCGCTTCTAAGCAGTCTGTTTCTCTCTGTGGGCGGCTTCTTCCCGTTCGTACCACATAACCATCACTATCCCCGCGACCAGGATGCTCATCATGTCTCCCGGGACCCAGAGCAGCAGTCCGCCCAGCTGCTGGTCGGTCAGCAGGGAAACGTCGAAGGGTTGGCGTACCTTTTCGTACTCGCTGTAGACGATGCTCTTGGAGAAAGTGATCACGGCCCCCAGGATGGTGTTGGGCAGCACGATCAACCCAAGATAGAGGACCCGGATCCCATAGTGGATGCGGGAGCGGCGGGGCTTTGGATCAATCACCGCCCAGTAGAAAATGAACCCCGAAGACATCATGGTCGCATGCATGAGGGCGTGGACGAACTCGTTGCGGATGGCCAGGTTGAACCCACCGGGCAGTTGCCACAGGTACAGCACCCCCATGAATATAAAGACGGAGACCACCGGGTTGATCAATTTTTCGTAGAGGGCACGGGCCCAAGGGTTACGCACCGTGGGCCGGACTATCCCCCGCAAGGCCCAGGGCGGCAGTCCCCGCAGCATGGGGGTAAGGGGGGCGCCCAGCAGAATGAGCAGCGGCGCCAACATCCGCAACAGGAAGTGCTGCAACTGGTGGAAGGACAACATGTGCTCCGACAGGTTGTCCAGAGGCGACTGCAGGGCAATGAAGATGAGGAATAGACCTGTGAAGAAGGACGCCTTCTGCCAGCGGCTGATGTGATGACTGGGGCGGGGCCAATTGTTCAGGCCATTGATGTAAAGATACGCCGCCAGCAATACAAGGACGGTTGGCAAGGGATTCCAGTTCCAGGCAGCGAAGACGTTCTGCCCAGACTCGATACCGCCGTGGGCGTGGACGGCCGGGGCGAACCACAGTATCTGGAGCAGGGCCAATATGGGTATGACAAGCCACGGTGCGCGGCCGATTCTCATGGTGCAGTTAGCCTTCGGCCGCCTCACGACGGCGCCTGTTCTGGCGCTTGACGCTCCAGAAAAGATAGACGATGCCAAGCATCAGGGCGGCAAATATCCCGAAGAAGACCAGACTCCCACTGGTATAGCGGTTCAAGGCCGGTACGTCGAAGGTCATGACGTCGGCCCCGCCCGTGCCGAGGGGACTGGTCACATCGACACCAATCACCCAATGGCCAGTGGAGCCCAGGTTCATCCGGGCGTCGTAACGGTCGGGGCGGGCCGGGGAGTTTTGGGCCGTGGCCCAGCCCTCGTAGTCGTCCTCTTCGTTTTTGGCGACCAGGGCCACCCGGGCGTCGGAGACCACCTCACCCGTATCCGAGTTGGTAACGAACAAGGCCAACTGGAAAAACCCGGCGGCCAGGTTGGTGTTGGTGGGGACGACCCGCACCTCATGGGGGCCGGCGGTTACGGTGAACGACTCCCGCTCTTGGGCGGAAACAAGGGGCGTCAAAACAGTGATAGCCAGCAGGCCGCATAGGGCCGTTAGCAGCAAGTTTCTAGTTCGGTTGGTGATGGCCATTGGTGTTATCTCGGGTGGGGCCCGTCTCTATACGCCGACGGGCGTACTAAGGATTCAAATACACTGGGGAGTTTACCCGTCCCGCCGGTGGGCCGAGGAGTAAATCTCCGGGTGGTCGATATGGTGGTCTTCTTCGCATCCGTCCATGGAATCTTCCAATTGGAAAGTCACGTGTCCAATGCCAAACTCGGTGCAGGCGATGTCCCGCAGACGCTGCAGCACCGGGTTGGGGTCTCCCATGACCGCGGCGTCGGCGGTGACGTGGGCGCTCAGGGCATCATAGCCGATGGTGATGGACCAGGCGTTTATGTCGTGTACTCCGGTGACTCCTTCCAGCTCTTCCAACCGGTGGCAGAGCAGGTGCAGGTCCAAGTGGGCCGGTGTCCCCTCCATGAGAACATGCAACACCTTCCAAAGCAACCGGAAGGAACTGGCCAGAATCAAGACGCCAATCACGATTCCGAAGATGGGGTCGGCAACGTCCCAACCCAGGGCTATGACCAGGATACCGGCTGAGACCACAGCCACCGATCCCAACAGGTCTGCCATCACATGAAGGAAGGCCCCTTCCACGTTCAGACTCTCCCCGGCCGGGCGTTTTAAGACCAGGGCGGCAACGGCATTGACCAGAAGACCAACGGCGCCGACGGCCAGCACCAAACCGCCGTCCACATCCGGGACCTCGTCGAAACGCCGGGAAGCTTCAAAGAATATCCAGGCGGCTATGAGCCAGAGGCTGAGGGCGTTCAAGAGGGCGGCCAGTATC
>PBMF01000024.1 GCA_002721995.1 Chloroflexota bacterium | reverse complement strand
GTCCTACAGAAGTTCTGGGCTGACCTCGAGCAAGAGCAGCGACGGCATGAGCAGGCGGTCGCTGCGCTGTTTGATGATCTACTCAACGCTACTCGCACAGCGGCAGCACCTTCGCGATGTTCAGATCAAGAAGGTCAGTAGCTGAGCCGGTGCCGTACTCCGGGCCGCGGTGGCTGCCGCTCTGCTGCCAGATGGTCCACTCACCGTCCCAGCGCGGTTTGGTCACGCCGTAGTGCGCGACCCAGATGGGGTTGTCGCGGAACAGCTGCGGCTTGCCCAGCTCGATGTCGACGGACGGGCTTGTGTAGAGCAAACATCCGCCGAAGCGCTCCTTGAGAACGTCCGCCATCTTGGACGCGTAGGTCAGCAACTTGCTCGGCTCCCACGGGTCGTACGGTTCATTTTTCTCGATGTCCAGCACGGGCAGAATGTCCGCCGGCCCGTAGCCGATGGCGTCGAGCTGAGCGCAGAATACGTCGAGCTGCTCTGCCCACGGCTGGCTGGTGCGCACAAAGTGGTACGCGCCGAGGAACAGATCACTGTTGCTCACTGCGTCGGTGTGTGACCGGTACGCCTTGTCGATGGCGCGACCGTAGGTGGCTCGGCAAATCACAAACGCATGCGTGTCGACAATCGCGTCCCAATGCAGCTTGTCAGGTCGCTGCCAGCTCGAGATGTCCAGCCCCGTCGAGTTGGCCACCCACTCGGCATCGTCGTCACCCTCCTCGGGCTCCTCCAGCTTGTCGATGCCAAGCCAACGCGCGAAAAGGTGATCCGCGTCGAACCACAGCGGGTCGCTGCCCTCGTGGACGGGCTCGTCGTCGGGCACGTCGTCGTAGTCCATGGCCTCGGTCTCAAACCCGTCCAGTCGACCCACGCCGAACAGCAGCGGGTCATCCAGCCGCCTGCCGTTATTGCGCCAGACGCGATCACCTAGCGGCCCCGCGTTGCCCTCGATGGTCGTCATCGTGCGCGTGTCCTCGTCATAGCTCTCAAGTACGCCGATGTGTCCGGTCCACGTCAATGGCGGACGCTTCCAAATGACGATGGCGCCAGCAGTCATATCGTCAGCCGTGATGTCGCGCTTCTCGACAAACAGACCCGCCTTGCGCAGCTGCGCCATCGTGGCCTGCGCGCCGGGTGACCCGGCGATTGGTGGCTCGATATCCTCAGCCTCGCACGCCTCCCGCAGCCACGCTGCTACGGCGACTGAGCACCAGTTCTGCGGGGGGCGCAGGCCGAACGGCTTGAGGTATTCGCGGATGCGCTTGCCGTCGTTGGGGCCTAGGTCCTCGTGCACCCCCGCGTCGAGGTCAGCCTGCGCTGCCTCAAGCACAGCCTCGCCCAGGGTATGACAGACCGGCGCCTCGCCTGGGTCGGTGTCGTCGGGCTTCGGCGCATCGACACGCGCAACGTAGGTCGTGGACGCGTAGTCGTGGTGGTGGTCGCCGTGGCCCGAGTAGGGCTTTTGTATAAAGCTGCCATCGGCCTTGCGCCAACCGAACAGCGCGCCCTCATCGCTCCAGCATTTGCCCACGTTGGCGACGGGCTCATTGCCGTCGAAGCCAGTTTCCTCGAGCGCAGCGTCGACCGCATTGTCGTGGATGCGCGCCCATTGCAGGCTGCTCATGTTGGCGCTGCGGAACCGATTGATGGCGTCCGTTGTGAGTGGCACGCGAGCGGACACCACCATCGCGGTGGTGGGCAGCGTGACCGGCGCAATCCAAAGCGCGACGTCGTGTAGCTCCCGCAGCTCGGCGACGGTTGGCAACCGGTATCCGTTGTCGGCGCACCACTGCCTAGCCTCTGCGAGGCTCAAGCGCGCAAACACCTCGTTCTCGCCGTCGTAGAGGGGGAGCTCCGAGACCTCGGCGCCGCTCTTGAGCGTCACAAAACCGGTGCGTGGATAGACAGCGTGTAGGGGGGAGGCAAAAACAGACATCAGTTTTTCATTTGTGTGGCTTGGCCCCATGCGTTGACGCGGGGCAGTTCAATTTCGACATCAACCTCAATGTCATCGCCTTCGGCAACGAACACGGTGGTGGGCTGCTGGACGTGGTCATGGTCGGGGACTTTGAAGCCGAAGCGGCGGGCAAGGTGGACAAACGCCGGGGGGAGCACGTTGAGCTGCTCGATGCTGTGGGTGATCCACAGCGACTGCTCATCCGGCGCGGACTCGCGCAACCTGGCCAGCTCGTGCTCGCAGTAGAGACGCTCTTGCTCGGCATCGATCCAACGCATCGCCAAGCTGATGACCTTCTCGCGCACCTCGGCGTGCTGCTGCGGCAGCGTGCGCTGTGAGCCCAGCCGCACGAAAAGCCACATCATGCAGTAGCCGAGGCCACCGACGACAAGCGGCAGCCAGATGCTCGTCACCGGTTCCACTAGGTGGTGACCTCCACATCGAGGCCGCCATCGTCCCTGCGGATCACAACAGCAGCTTGAGCAAACTGCATTGCGTTGTGAATTTGCAAGCCGCTCGCACGAAGCTCAGTCAACGCCTCGAGCTGCGCAAGCGCGTCAACCTGCGCTGCACTGAACGATACGCGGTGCACCGTCCGCGACACACGGCCAAGCGACGAACCAGCAGACGACGGCGCTTGATGATTCGCTCCACCACCCATGGCGTAGACTGGCGCACCCACCGGCCGCGGCGGCGAGCTAGGCCGCACCACTGGTTCTGCTTCGGGCGGCTCAGTCCGCCGTACCCCATCAAGGTGTTGCGCAGCATTGCTCGACCTGTTCGCTTGCGGCATGTTTTCCTCCATAGCGATAGCGCTGTGACAACGCGCTTAAGGTTGTAGGTCCCTATCTGCAGACGAGCACGCACAGCGCGGCACCCTTTGCCGGGAGCCTTGACTGGGGACGGGTCTGAGCGACATTTTCCAAAAAATCTGGCTCTGATTTGTCCGAGACCGATGTCCTCGCCATCGCGGCTCACCAGGCCAGGGCGCCAACTGCTCTCGTGGTGCACCAGGGCAACCACTGTCAGTGGATCGAACCTGGCCCTTTTTGTTTCGGCGCGGATGACCTTCGCATACCTGTGCGCTCGGCTGATGTTCATGCCGGGCTGCGACTGCAGAATGGCCCATACGATTACGGCTACAGTGCGCAATGATCATGACCAATCCGGGAAGGCGTATTTGGTGCGCAGCTCAGTCTCGATGGCCACGCGCTCGGCGTTGGTGTGCAGCACGTCGTACCAGCGGAACAGCAGCAGCTCGCCATAGGACGCATAGTTGCTGCCAGCAGACGGCGTGCCGCCCGTGGTCATCAGCGTCAGGTTGCCGGTTAGCTGCTGTGGCGTGTAAGTCAGCGGTGAGCCGTACGCCTCCCAGCCGTTGACATGAATCTTCGCGCCGCCCCCCGCACCGTTGAACGAGAACACCCACAGGCCAGAGAACGTGCCAGGCCAGTAGGTGCTGGTGCGCAGCGTGCCATCGTCGAAGCCGGACGGACCGCTGGTTGTCTTGTACCAGCATGAGAGGTTGCTGGTGTGCATGATGGGCTGACCGTCCAGTGGAATCGTGCCACGGTGCAGCGCGTAGATGGTGTGGTCGGTGCTGGTGCTCATGCCCGTGACATCGACGACGTGCTGCTCGAACCAGTACGCGTAGTAGTCGATATAGGGCTTGTTGTTCCAGTTGGCGCTCGACGAGTACCACTGTGGTTGGTTTGTGTCGCCCTCGCCGGCGAGCTGTAGGCCGTTGGTCGCATCGAGCCATCGCACCGCGAAGTCACCGTTTTCGACGGGGTCGGTGGCGCCGGTGTCCTCGTAAACGTCGGTGTCGGCCTCGACCGATACCTTGAGCGGCCCGGCTGGCGTGCCGCCCGATGCTGCTGGCTTGCCGGCTGTTGCGATGCCGATGGTTGTCCCGATGCGCACTAGGCTGCCCCCCTGCGGCTATCGCGCCCGCGGACGCGTTGCATGAGCTTGTCGGTGAGGTATTTCATGGCAGCAATCGCTCTGGCGGTGAGAACGTCTGATCGATATCCGCCGCCAGTGCTTCGCTCATTTCGAGTGCGCCTTTGGCGATTTGGGCGTTGAGTTCCGCTGCCTGGCGTTGCTCTTTGACGCGTAGCTCGTTGAGTCGTGCGATCTCGCGGTCCTTCGCCGCCACCGTTTTGTCGTGACGCTCCATTGCCGTCCGATACTCCTGGTCGCGTCTCTGCAGGAACGTCCAGAAAGCTTTGGCTAAAATCGCCAGAATGATCCCCGGCAGCCCGTTCTGGAGCAGTGCTTGAGTCAGCCCGTCCATAGCTCATCACTACCCCGCTTTTTTAGCTATTGCCTTAGCGCCCTCTTCGCCGGCTCGAGCTACCACGAGCGCGCTGAAGCCCCATTTCAGGAACGCGACGATGTCATCCATTGTGCCCTTGCCGAGAGCCACGAGCACAGTCAGGGCGATGATGCTCAGCAAGAACGCCACGCCTTTGTAACTTTCGAATAGCTTTTTCAGTCCCATTAGTAATTCAGCACCACGGTGCCGCTCGCTGCGTTAATGGCGGTGACGCCGCCGTTTGATAGGTAATATGGAACGGGGACGGCGAGCGTGGTTAGCGCCAGCAGCACGCTGGTGCCGTCGGTCATCGTCAGCGTGTAGTCGCCGGCTTGGATGAAGTGCAGTTCACGCGGGTAGTAGTTGTCGGAGCCAATCGTTTTGGCTGTCGACACCTGTGAGCCGCTCAGCGTGATGACGGCGAGGTGGGTGCCCGTATGCAGGCGGATGTTTGGTTGGTTGTCGGTGTTTGGCATGGCTACGCCGTCGCCTCCATTCGTTGCGTGTCAGTTGAATAAGCCGCAGCCAGTGCCTGGCTTTTGGGTCGCGGCGCTCGGTTTGCTTTTTTGCTTTTGGCGTCCTTTTCTTTGGCGGCGCCGTAGCTGTCCATGACCTGCGCAATCACCTGTGGCTGCAGGGTGCCGTCGGTTGGGATCTCAAGCAGGATGCCGAGCTGCTTGCGCTTGGCGTAGCTCACTGTTTTGCCCTTGGCCTGGAGGCTTGCGAGCTTCTCCATGACCTTCATCTGCATCTGCATGAACATCCTTGGGTAGACGTTCTTGACCGCGTCTACTGCGTCACGCGACAGCTTGCCGTCCTTGAGGTCGTGGAGCAGCGACGCTGGCTTGTCGATGGCGCCTGCTCGCTTCAGCCACCGCTCGGCCTCGATAAGGCTCACGACTGAGCGCTTGCCAAACGGATCGATTTGAAACGTGCCGCCAGGCATCGTGTCATTGAGGTACTTGATGGCTCGCAAAGCGGTGAGCGTGGCAGCATCAACCGCCTTCGGGGCGCCGTTGGAAATGGGCGCAAGCGCCGCCTTCATTTCGCGCTCTGTCTTGGGCAACTGCTCGGCTAGCTCGCGCACTATCTTGCTGCGCTCAGCAAACTGCACACGTGTGTCTTTGCTGCGTATGGCTCCCTGGGCGATGCGGGCCGATGTCGCCGACAGCGCCTGCGTGGACCGCGTTGACACGGTGTTCGAGAAGAATTTGGTGACGCTCTTGTCGATTTCTCCGTCAAACTTGTTGGCCACCTTGCGCAGAGCGCCGAGCTGGCGAATCGTACGCGCGGGGTCGAGAAGAGGCGAAAGCGCCAGCGCCGGCACACCAGCGCCCGCAGCCATGAGCCCAAGCAGCGCCGTCTGGTTGGCCCCGCTCAGGTCACGCATCTGGTTGCCGGCGGCTATTGTGCCAGCCGCTTCGTCCATCGTTTTGAGGATGGTGTCGGTGGTCCTCTCAACCCCCTGGATAGACTTGCGAGCACTATCGTCCAGGTCGAAGTTGTCCAACATCACACGCGCGGCATTGCGCCGGGACACAAGCGACTCGCGTAGCGCCTTTTCATTGAGAGCGTTTCGCTTCAACCCCATGTTGTTGACGAAGCGATTGATTGCCTCAGGGTTGGCAACCCAAGCGTCCTGCCAGGGGTTCATGGCGCTCGTGCCGTACTTGGTCATGAGCGTCTTGCGCACGTGCTTGGCGCCGCCGAGAAACGAGGTCAGGCTTGAGTTGAGGTCTTTCTGAACGGCGCCGGCCGCCTTCCACGTGGCAGTGTCCTCGAGGCCCTTCTGCAGACTCGTGTAAAGGGTGTCGAGCTTTTCGCCGGCAGCGGCGTGCTTGTAGCTCTTGCCGAGGCTTCGTGGGTGGTTGGCCGGCTTTGACAGCTTCCCAATTCTGCGCTTGAGGCCATCGGTGGCCATGAACCAGTGCAGCGCGCGCTCTTGGCCATCGTTGATTTTGCCGGCGCCTCGGATCGCTTCATCCTTGAGATAGGCGATGTCTTTGCGCAGCTCCTTGAGACCCTTGGCCTTAAAGGTGTCCTTCTTTAGGAGCATGTTGTCGACTTCGCCAAGCATGTCCTCGAAGTAAGCCAGCCCAGCATTCTGCGCGGCTACAGGGTCAACGTCCTTCATCAGCGGACGGACGGCATCGCGCTTCATCCGCAGCTTCTGAACGTTCTCGCTGACCTTCGCCCAGTCCGCGTCACCGGCGTCTATCTCGTTGGCGAGGCGCTCCGCAAATGCAGGCTTGAGCTTGTCGCCGTCTAAGGCTGCTTTGCGAAAAGCGTCACCCTCGGCATCTAGCGCGAAGCCCTTGCGTATCGAGCCGCGGTCCTTACCGGTGAGGTGGTGCGACACATCGGCAAGGCCATCTGAAATGCGCCGGCCTAGCGTTTTGTCCGCTCCGTCAAACGCAGCGTCGCCAACGTCTTGCATGGCCTTGGCGCCAGGCCTGTTAACCGCGCCGGCTAGCCTCTTCGCGCCTGCGCCGATGCCACCAAGAGCGCCGCCCACCACGCCGCCAGCCACCAGACCACCAAGAACGTTGGCCGCCACCTTCTCGCCATTGATGGCATCGTCGAGGCTGGCCTGGGCAGCAGCTTCGCCGGCGCCGACAAGAGTGCCCTCCACGGCGCCGCCAACGGCTAGCCTCCCGGCGAGCCCGGCGCCTCGCGCTCCTGCTGATGCCGCTGCCCTGGCTGCGGCTCTCGCGGCAAATGCTGCGGGCCCTACGCCGGCAAGTGTAGAGCCGATGCCGCCTATGATGTCGCCGCCTACGGTGGCCAGCGGGTTGTACTGGCGCAACTTGCGCACGTCGTCGCGCAGGCCAGTGCGGCCGAGGAGCGCTGTCGACGCGCCGAGCGTAGCTCCGTGCGCCAGGCCAAGGGCACCAGCTGCCGCCATCCCGCCGAGGCCGCCGTACTTCTCCTGCTCGGCAAAGCGCTGCTCTTGCTGCGGCGTGGCAACGCTAAAGCCCTCGGGGAGCTTGCTCACGTCGGCAGCGCTGACGGTTCCGGCTTTGTTGCCGAGAGGGTCAACGACGCTGTAGGTCTGCGGCGGCATTACTTGATGGCCGTATAGGTCGTGTATGGAATCGTGCGGCTATAGTCGAGGTGCAGCATGCGTGGGTCGAGGCCCATCTTGATGAGCTGCTGTGCGTTGTGAACCCCATAGATGGGTCGGATGCCGTACTTCTTCCTTACGGCCCTGCGCTCGCGGTCTGTGGTGCGCATTAGGAAGTTGATGGCGCTCTGCTGTAGCCCGGGGAACTCTAGGATTTTGTTGGGCTGGTCCTTTAGGCCAGAAACCCGCCCGACGATCTTACGCTCTGCGTCGGTGGCTGCCTTGCCGCTCTTTTGCAAGGTCATATCTAGAATGAACCGCGCGTAGTCCATGTCTGCCTTTGAGCGCTGCTCAGGCGTCAGCTTGCCGGCTAGACCCTTCTTGTAATGAGCATGCAGCCGCTGCAGCCGCTCCATTTGCGAGAGGTGCATTGCTTCGTCACCCGCAAGCTTCTGCAACAGCTTCCTGTCAAGCCCGCGCTTTGCAAGCCCGACGCCTGGGATATATCGCTGCTCTTCGTCCTTGGTTGCAGCTTGTAGCCCGTACTGCTTTTTGGCCCTCGCCGCGGCTGCTGCTGCTGCTGCTGCTGCTGCCGCACGTCGCTGTGCCTCGATAGCTTGCTGGTGAAGCTGGGCGGCTCGCTGGCGCATGGTTAGGTCGAAGTGATTCGCATTGGCGTCAGCTGTCGTCGCCATGAGTTCGAGTTGCGCCTTTTTGCGGTCATCGGCGAGTCCACGCGAAACACGTCGTTGCGCGTGTGCGACCTGCCGCCACATCTGCGATCGCGCGAACATCTCGGCTTGCTTGTCGTCTCCAAAGCGCTGCCGAGCCATGCCATAGAGCGTCTGTTTGCCTTTGAGGGCTGCGCGCTTGCTCCACATGTCGGACTTCTGCGCGTCGATGTCGCGGTCGATTGCGCGTTCAATCATTTCCGCAGCTCGGTTTTTGAGCTTGCCACCACTGTAGCCCTCAGCAAAAGCGCCGAGCCCCAGACCGATAAGCGCCAGGATGCTGCGCCCCGCGCCGCGGTTTTTCCACCATCGACCTGGGTCGAGCTTGGTGTTGGCTATCTCGTTGTTCAGCTGGTCGATTTCACCGATGCGGCGCTCCATGTCCGCGCGGTGCTCGGCTTGGCGCTTCTGCCAAGCTTCCTGTCTGTCACGCTCTGCAGCTGCGCCCGCGGTTTCGTATGCGCCAGCAAGGTAGTTCGCCTTGCGCTCAGCTTCGCCCACTTGCTGGGCTGCGCGAGACTTGTCCTGTAGCAGGTCATGTTTGTTGGCGTCGATTTGTAGTTGCAGCCCGTACGGGCTGGCGAGCATCTTTTTGAGGTCTGCTAGAGCGTGTCTTGCGACGTCGGTTCTGCTTGTAATTCCCGCATCACCCTGCGCAGCGTCGACCCACTTGGCAAGGTCAGCCTCATAGGTAGCCATGTTGGGGTAGTACAGCCCCCCATACTGCGGCTGCAGGTGCTCCGGCAGCAGGCTCATGTCGGGGCCAATTACCGCAGCGCGCCCTGCGCCAGCTACAGGCGGTGCTTGCTGCGCCTTTGCTTTCGCCAGCTCGGCCTGGCCAGCGGGGCTTAGCATCGGCGCCGTTATGGGCGCGTACTGAGGGGCAGCCGTGGGCGTAACGACCGGCGCAGCTGTCGGTGGCGGTGGCGGTGGCGGTGTCGGCGGCGCACCCTGCCCACCAGAGTAGGAGGCCGGTGGGGCGCCGCCATGGCCACCAGAGTGGTAGCCCGGCGGGGCACCGCCATAGCCACCAGAGGCCTGATTTGGCATCGGCGGTGGCGGTGGGTCGGCAGGAGGAAGCGGGCCGTAGTAGCCAGTAGGCTCGGGTGGCCCATGTGGCGGCGGCGGATCCGCGTAGCCAGAGTCGTAACTCATGTTAGGGGGCGGCGGCGGCGCCGGGGTGTAGTTCGTCGGCATCACTTCCGCCTTTCCAGCTCATCGACACGCTGGCCGAGTCGGCCAATCATCCCAAGCGTTGCGCCGGTAGCCGCACGCTGGTCAATCATCAGGTCACCACCAGGCGAGTTGGTCAGCATCATGCGCCCTAGCGGCGTGCGCTCTAGTTGCTGCGCCATGACGCCGTACTGTCGGCCGGGGGCCGCGCCGATAGAGTTTGGATCTTTGTAGTCGTAGGTGTAGCCCCGCAGATTGCGAATCGTCTGGTCGCGCGGATCTGGAACAAGAGGCACACCAGGCCTCGGCGCCGGAGCGTCGACCCAGGCAGGAGTGCGACCAGCCGCACGCGCACGCGAGGCGCCCATGCTCGTGGGGACCATAGCTGCTGTATTGGGCGCCGCCCCCATGGCAATGCTGCCATCTCCCAGCTGACCAACAAGCGCATCAACCGACCGCTGGCCTGCCCTAAAGGCGCGCTTCTTGGCACGCTCATCGGACTTCGGGTCGGCGTCCCCACCCATTTGAGCCGCACCGGAGAACACAGCTCCGCCGACCTGCGCAGCGGTCGCCGTGGCCTGCTGCGCATCCCTTGTCGCGCCCCTTGCCTCGGCATCATCTAGATCTTGCTTGCGCCCGCGAGCCGCCGCGAGGTCCGACAGGTGCTGCGTTTCGCCGCGCTGTTGCTCCATCTCAGCAGCAGAGCGACGAGCCATCGCTTCGTACATCAAACGGTCGCGCTGCTGGTCCTCTACCGCCTGCAACTGCTTGGCCATGCCCCAGCCCCGGCTCTCGAGTTCACCACCCGCATACTGCGCAGCGCGCGCTGCTCCTGGCGCCATCCCACGCCGCGCAGCCAAGGCGCCCATCTGCGCCTGCTGCTGACGGACGCCGCCCCACATCTGACCCTGCGAGCCGTCGTACCGCTTCTGAAACCGTGGGTCGCCAATCTTGCCATAGCCCATGTATGGGTCTTGACCCTGCAGAAACGCCATCTGCTGGGCATAGGTCTCGTTGATAGGCGCGCGCTGGTAATAGCCCAGGCCATCGGGGCGCAAACCTGTCGCTCCGCCAGTAGGCGAAAAGCTCTCGCCCCACCCCCGGCGCCCCCACATCTCGAGTGGATCATTGTAGCCACTGGCTTGGCCCGGCGGCTTGCTGGGGTCGTAGTCGTTAGGCATCAGTAGGGTCCGTAGTAGGAGTTATGGGGGTCGCCGAAGTTGGCGCCGTAGGGGTCATAGCCAATAGATTCGGTGTCCGAGTAATCGATGCCGGACTTGTCGGCGCTAAAGTCGGCAGTGGCCTGGTCGAAAAACTTGTCGTAGTTGGCCTGCTCCTGCGCCATCGTATCGCCACTAGGCATACGCGCCGCCTGACCAAGCAGGGTTGTACCCGCGTTCACATACCCCTGGATAAGCGCCTGCTGCTGGGCGTTCTGCCATTCGTCCATCTGCATCTGGCGCGCCCGCGCAGCTAGAGTCTCGTTGATTGCAGCCACGCGCCGCGCCTCCTGCAGCCGCTGCGCCTCGAGCTGATTGGCCATCTGCCGCGCATATGCGTCGGAGGCCATGGCGCGAGCTTGTCCAATCTCACGCTCTCGCCCCATCGAGGCGCTGCCGATGACACCAGCGCCGGCACGGGATGCAGTGAATGCGCCTTGCTGTGCGCCCATCGGGTTGGAGGCAGCGAGCCGAGCAGCGCGGTCGTAGGCGCCGCCGAGGTTACGCTGCTGGGCAACCCGAGCAACTGAACCCTCGCCAGCGACGCGCCGGTCGTAGGCGCTGCGGGCGTGGTCGATGACCGCCCGGTTGCGCCGCTGCATCGCCGCCTTGGTATAGTCGTCGTACCATTCGGGCTGGTAGGAGGCCAGAGACCGCTCGGTAGCGCTCTTGCCGTCAAGAGGCGCGTCATCGGGGTCATCCGGGTCGCTGAAGAGGCCCTTGCCCTTGGAAATTCTTGGGTCCAACGCCATAACTAGTTCCTTTGCTGCTTTCCGACCTTCACAACGCCGCGCTTTGGCATGACCTCAAAGGTGAAGCCGGCGCACGTATATCCCTCGCCGGTCGTGGTCGACGGCGAGATGGTGTCGTAGATTGCCACCTTGGTCGCCGTAGCCTTCTGCTGCTGTACGCGCGCCATCAGCTGCTCGCGCACGTTGGGGTTTGGCATTTGCGCGATGGTGGCCTCTTGCCAGGTGTAGCTCTGCGCACCGACGCCGCCGGCCCCCTCAAAGTCGTGGCTGATGGTCATCGTCAGGTTGTGATGGTCCTGGCGCTGGCACATTGCCACGATGCTGCGCACCCGGTTCCAGCCGTTTGGTTTGGACTGAAACCAGCTCGTCTCGATGCGAAGCTCGACGAAGGCGGTGCCGTCGTCGCGGTAGGTGAGCTGGTCTTCTTGCCAGACCGTGCCGTCGGCAGTCAGCATGTAGTAGTCGCCGTTGTGCATGGTGGCGCCGATGATGTGCAACGCGGCTCCGGCTGCCGTCTTCGGCGTCCAGGTGGTCCATGCTTTGATGCCGTAGTCGTAGATGAGCACAACGCTCTGCAAGAGCGGATTGAGGCACGTGAAGCGAATGTGTGTCTTGCCTGGCACGACCACGGCGCTGGTGATGGTCGGGTAGAGGGCCAGTGTGTCCTGCACGGCTTCGCCGATGAAGTTCATCTCCATCGAGCGGGTCAGGACGTAAATGCCTGCAGCCGACTGAAAGAACACGCCGCCGGGCACGCTGACGACGCTGCGCGGCTCAATGCAACCGGCATCGCTCGAGATGGGCTGCAGGCCAGAGAAGTCGTTGTTGCTGCCACCGTCGTCGGGCCCGAAGCCGGCGAGCGCATAGACCTCGTCGGCTGTGAACACCACGGTTTTGTCGTCCATGATGGCCAGCCCGGTGCAGCGCTTACCGCCGGGCAAGATGTAGGTGAAGGCCTCGTTAAACTCGGGGGCAATGGCGTCTTCGTTGGCGGTACCTGGGTTGGCGTTCTTGGTGTACTGGATGCGGTCGCGCCGGAAGAAGCCGCTGAGCCACACCCGCCGGGGGCCTACCGTGGCAATGGCGGCCCCTTCGGGCATCGCAGCGGCCACTTCGGCGCCGCCTTGCGTGTAGATGGGCGGACCGAGGTCGCCGGTGCCAAGGTCACGGTAAGCGTCGCAGTAGTAGCTGTCGGCGTTGGGGATGACGCGGATAGCGTCGCTGATGCGCTCAAAGACGCCGTCGGCCTCGGCGCGGTAGACCACCATGCCGAAGTTGCGCTTGTTGACCAGGCCATTGGTGGCGCCCAGCGCCAAGGTGGTGACGTCGACAGAGTTCTGGCCCGCTGCCACCACACCTGAAACCGGAGGCGACGGCGCCGAGCGATGCCAGTTGCCATGCTCATCGTAGCCTTCCCACATCGCCTGGTACTGGTAGGTGCCGACAGCGAGCGCGCCCGATGGGTCGGTTTGGCCGTTGGTGTCGATGACCATGGGCGGCATGGCAAAGCCGAGTTCCTCGGTGGCCACCCCTGAATACCAAGCGCAGACGCCGCCGCCGACCAGTGACGAGCCGTGCGTGGCGGTGATGCTCAGGGGCGCTTCGTCAAAGTTCAGCTCGACCATGTCACCCGCGTAGCGCGCGAGGTCGGACAGGGGCGTCAGCTCGGTGTCGAGCACAAACGCCGCCGAGATTGATGCGTAGCGGGCGGGGGTGTCGACGGTGGGTGTTGTGAAGACGTTGTTGGCGCTGCCTAGCTCAATGCTCTTGTTGGCAATTTTAGGAACGCCGGCAATGGGCGCAACACCCACATCGTAGACGCCTGCGAGCTGGTGCATCCGCTCACCGGTGCTGCCGGTGATGTTCAGATCCAAAATCACACTCGAGTCGGATGCCACCTTGCCACCCGTCGTGAACCCTGCCACGTAGCAGCGCCCGCCTTTCCAGAACGGCTTGGTCCGCTGCGCGCAGTTGTAGATGCTATGGCGGTCGTCGAGGTTCAGGCCCAGCACGTCGGTGCTGCGGTTGTCGATGCGCCAGTCTTCGCTGTTGGTCGCATTGCCTTTGCTGTCGACATTGGAGCGCGTCCAAACGGTCCACGCGCCGACCGCGCGCGACGCGCCTGTCACGATGTCGGTGCCAAAGGCCACGCCCACGCTGTAGACAAACTCGGTGGCCGGTATCGTATACAGAACCACCGGGCCCCAGTTGCGCGCGAGCGTTGTGTCGTTGAACGCCCACATCTCGACCTGGCGCGTGCCCAGCGGTGGCAAGGGCGGTTCTTGGGCAATTACTTCCCAAGCCACTGCGATCATGTAGATCTGCTCTGTGGCCGGATCCTGATGCAACGCCAGCATTTCGTACGGCGGGTTGCCTGCCTCACCGGCGGCTCCGGTGTCGATGAGGTTGGTGGCTAGCAGCATGTGGTTTGGCGAGCGAATGAACAGCTTGATGTTCTGCGCAGTGTTCTCGACGTAGGCATAGGCATAGTTGCCATCGTCCAGCTCGATGATGTCGTAGGGCCGCTGGTTGTCGGTGATCGGCCGATAGACATCTGCCTGTGTGACCACGTTGACTGGCGCGGTGGTGGGCGTCGCCAGAACGTATTCGTAGATGCGCAGCGTGGCGGCAGCTCCGAATGCGCCATCGACGTAGCAGGGCAGCAGTTTACCGGTGCAGCCCCCGACGCGGGGCGAATCGGGGCGAGATGGCGCGGTGTTGTTCGCCTTGGCGAGCACGACATCGCCGAGCACCACGTGGTCGTCGGTGGTCATGGCGCGCCAGTGGATCGCAAACTCAGTCGCCAGCGTCGATTCCTCGTACTGGCGAACGCTCATGGTGATGTAGCCGCGGTAGGTCCCCTTCTGCCAATGGTCGACGGAGCTGTGGCTAAGTTGGTCGTGAAACACCGTCTCGAGCGTGCCGGTGAAGGGGCTGAGTGTTCCGCGGTCGTACCAGGCAGACTCGATGGTGTTGTAGGCGTAGAGGTTGCGATAGCCGCGGATGCACAGCTCTTCGCCGGTCGAGAAGATCCCCTTGGGCGTGCCGTAGCGAACCACGGTGCCGGTGTGGGAGGCGACCACGTTCGAGATGCGCGTGAAGCCGTTGCGCTTGGCGATAGCGGCGCGGTCACCGACTCGGAACACGCCGTTGGTCACGGCAGTCAGCTCGCCGGGCGAGCGCACGCGCTCATCGGCAGAGGTATCGACACCTCGAGCTACGGGAATAAAGATTTGCTCGCGGGGCATTAGAACACCCAAACCGCGACGGTCACCGTGGCGCCGCTGGCGTTGCGCAGGGTGAGGGTTTTGTTGTTCCACGCGGTTCTACTGATCCGCGCATCGAGCCCATCGATGTCCGTCAGCATCCAGCCTTTCGGCTGACGGCCCAGCCCGTGGTAGATGGCTTTGATGGCGGTGGCTCCAATTTCCACGCCGGTAATCTGCCGCCCGTTCTGCAGAAACGACACCTGCCTCTGCTGCCGTTGCTGGCTGCTGGATTGATCACGCAACGACTCAGACACACGGTCTGGCTGCTTGGGCATGGCAGTTGTGCGTGCCATCTACCAGTACCAGCTGTTACGGCGCCGGTACCTTCCGCGGCGCCACCATCCAGTCTTTCGGGTGTCTTGTACCTTCTGCGGGCGGCCCGCGTCACGCGTGCCTGCCAGGTCGTTCAGCTGCCTGTCGAGGCGCGCGAACACAGCGGTGAGCGCGGCGGCTTGCTCGAAAGACTCTTCTTTGTTTAGCAAGTCGATGGCTGCGGTGTAGCAGGCCCAATCTTCGAAGCCGTTGAAGCCATCAAACTTGTCGTTTGGGTTGGTCATCTCGGGCAGCGTCGGCACGTAGCGCAAGATGATCTCATTGCTCGCGCTCTGCGGCTGGGGGCGGATCTCAATTGCGTCCGCGACAATGCGGTAGGCCCACTGCCACATCTGCCCGCTGGTCAGCGTCTCGAGACGCTTCAGCTCAGCCAGGTCTTTGTAGCCCCACTGCGGAAGCGAGCGGTAGAAGTTGCCATCGGATGCGATGACCTCGATGCACTGGAAAAAATCGGCCGGCAGGGGGTAGGAAGCCCTGCCGGCCTCGGAGGCGATGGTTTTTTCTGCTGCGTAAAAGTCGGCGCCACGCTTGAGGACAAGCTTGTTGTAGAGCTGTCGTAGGGAGCGATTGATAGCTCTATCGAGACCCGTGTCATCCACAAACGCAGACGCCGGTGCGGAGGTTTCCATGTCAGCGAGCTCCCTCGTGCGAGAACGCAATTCTGCGAGCGTAATTGCTGACAAAGAAACCCCCTAAACCTCAGGAATCTGAGGTCGAGTCGTACATGTTGAGTGTGCAGGTGATGCTGACGTCGTTGGTGTCTGCAGCCGCGCCAGCCGCGTTGTACGTAAGCAACGCGATGACATTGACGACACCAGTTCCATCCACGGCGATAGCGTTAACCGTGTGGCCTGCGCCGCCCATGCCGGCCCCAATCGAAGCCGTTACATGCGTCTTGGCGTAGCGGTTTTTCAGCGTGACATAGATCACGCCGACGCCGATTCGAGCGAGTCCCGCGACGATACCCGCGGGGTCACTCAAACCGTCAGGAGTTCCCACACCATTGGTCATGAATTGGAGAGAACCAACCGTGTGACCGTTGTGGTGTGTATAGGGGCGGGTGTGCCCCTTGTACCCGTTAAAAGCCGTCATCCTAGCAGCTCATATTCCACGATGAGAACGCCGCCGTGCCCTGCGCCTGCGCCAGAGTGAACAATCCGCAAATACAGCGTTTCGCCCGTGTCCAGCGTATCGGTGGGAACGATGGTAAAGGGATGCGCTACGCGCGAAGTCAGCGTCACGTTGTCGCCGCCTGTTGCGGTGTCGAAACTGTCGAACGCCGTGATGGCGCCGGCTGCTTGGTCACCTTTGCCCAACGTGTAGGTCAGGTAGTTGGCCGCGTGGGCTGCGGTGGTAATTTTCGGCACAATCCGAACCGCAGTCAGTCTCATTGGGGACTGAGCCTGAAATACGGCGTTGTCTTGGTCTTCACCTGGCGGCCCACCATGGGCGCGGGAGAAATCGCGGTGAATGATCTGACGCGCGTCGGTAGTGTTGTTGGCACTACCGATTGCGACCGTGCCCTCGAAGTTTTTTTCTACTGTTCCAGCCATTGGTCAATCCTCCTAGTTGTCCCAATCGATAAGAACGTTATCGAGGGGCCGTTTGCACATGAGGTTCCAATACGCCTTGAGCCGGAACTCGATGGCGTCGCTGGCGACCTCTTGGCGGAAGCGGCGCCCGTCCTCCTCGGCGAAGTGGGGCGCGCCTTTGAGCGAGCTGAGCTTCCAGGCCTTGCGGCTGGTCATCAGACCGTATGCGTAGGGGCAGTTTGGATCACTCATCACGGTGACTGGGCCAGACTCGCCGGGGAAGACGAAGCCCTGGAAGCCCACGTTGACCTTGCCGCTGCGGCCGCGCGAAGACTTCACGCTGACGATGCTGTTCTGGCCGTACCAGGCTTTGCTCTGGATGCTCTTGCACAACGCTGCGAAGCGGTGGCTGTTCATCCACAAGGTGTCGACGTCGGCGCCGTTGACGCTGGCCTCGGCCTGCGCCTCGAAGACGATCTCTTCGATGCTCTTGCCGCCACCATTCATTCGGATCCCCGCAAGACGCGTCGGGAAGACGCTGCGGTCAACACCGAAGAAGTTGTCACCAGGCGTCGGCACAGCTGCCGGTACCCAGGCGCGCACACCACTGAGCACAGCGGAGCCAGCTGCGGTGTATTCACCCTCTTGTGCCAACGTGTCGGTTGCAGCCGGAGCTGCCGCACCGTCGAGCAACGTGACCGTCAGCTCACCGCTGCCGGCGTTGTTGGTGTTGATGGCAGTAACCAACATGCGGCCAGGCAGAAGCACGCCAGCGGCGGTCTTCTTGACCAGCATGTCGCCGACCTCGAAGTGCACGATGTCGTAACGGTTGCTCAGCGTGATGACACCAGCGGCGTATGCGCCCACGGTGCCGCGGGTGCCGGTGCCATCGCCCCAAACCTGGAAGGCTGTGGTGCGACCAAACGAATACATCGCGGCATCGAGAGCCGTCTTGAGCGCCTCGGCAATGGCTGCCGGCTTGCCCTTGGACGCCTCGATGACCTCGTTCTCAATCGAGCCGATGAGGTACTGCTTAACGCGGGTTACGTTGAAGCGGGCGTGGCTCGGCGTGCTTTTGCCTGCCATGGCCACACTGAAGCTCGGGGAGGTGCGAACGCCTCCATAGAGCGGGTTAATCTGCTTGCTGCTGCCGCCGAAGTCGTATTCTTTCGGGATCCACGCAACAAAGGGGCACTTCTTGTACCAGACTTGTTCAAAGCCGGCAGGATAGAGAACCTTCAACGCATTGTCGAAGGTGGTGGTCGTCATCTGTGAGGCCATAGCCGCTATCAATCTCCGGGGCGACTATGGCTGCGCGAAGTATGACTATCTGCCGAACCCTCCGGCTATCAGCATCTTGCCGACAGCGTCCAGGTCGAGTTCATCGTCATGGCCCGCAGACACAACGCCCACATCAGGGGTTGTACGTTGCACTGTCTTTCGCGCCTTTCTTGGCCGACCGTTTTTACGAGCCGTCTTGCTCGATGGTGACGCATCTTCGCTCAGATGCCCGGCCAATGCCGTGCCCCTAGCATGTATGTTTGCCAATCTTTCGTCAAGAACGTCAAACATCACCCCTGGCGGGACTGGATTGCCGGTGCGCTGTGCATAGTCGTATGCACGGCGTACCTCTTCGCCCAGTTCCTTGCGAAATTGCACAGGATTCGCCTTTGCGAAGGCATCGACGTATTGCCATCGAGACGGGTCCCAGTTCTGGGCATCCTGCACGCCTGGAAGCTTGGCTTCACCGGTTATGACCAGGTCGCCGAGCGCGGTATCCCAGGCATTCTGCTCTTGTTCGATGCTATGGCGCTGCTGCTCTTTTTGAATGCGCTCATCGCGCTCGAGCTGCATCTTCTCGAGCTTTTCCAGCCTATCGAGGATCTTGTTCGACACATCGTGCTGCTCGAGGTCGCCGGGGGCGCCGTCATTGAGCACCCGCTGTTGCACGCGCTCGAACAGCTCTTCTTTTGACCAGCCAGCCTTCTCAGCTATCAGGTCGAAGGCCCGGAGCGGGTTGCCGCGCGTCATCTCAACGAGTTCGCGCGCAGCCGCTAGGGTTTTTTCGTGCTCCTGGCGCTCTCGGTGAAAGGCCTCTTCGCGGTCACGCAGCGAGTTGGACCGGCTACGCCACTCGGCCCACTTCGCGTCGAGCTTTCGGTTCTGCTCGGCGCGCACATCCACCTCGCGGCGGCGCTTGGGCTTTTCGGGCTCCTCGTCGGGCTCCTCGTCAGGCTCCTGCTCAGCCTCGTCTTCGTCGACCTCGTCTTCGTCAGCTTCTTCGGCCTCATCAGCCTCTTCGGGCTCATCAACCTCTTCAGCTTCTTCGGCCTCATCAGCCTCTTCGGGCTGCTTGTCGGCGTCTCCTCGAATAGCCGCTGCAAATATCTCGCCGGCTTGTTCTAGTGCCTCATGCTCGGGCAGTTGTTCAATCTCTTCGCTCATGCAACCATTTCCTCAGGCGGTAGGGGCGGGGGAGGCATATCAGGGGGCGCGCCGGGGTAGGTTTCGGGCGGTATGCCGGGTGGCACACCGGGTGGCATTTCGGGCGGCATCATGTCGCCGGGTGGCATCATGTCGCCGGGTGGCATTTCGGGGCCCATGGGCGGGGCTGCCGGCTCTGCTGGCTTGGCTTCATCGATGAGTGCCTGCACATCGACGAGGAAGTCACGCAGCAGCTGGATGCGTTCTTCGGGCGCCTCGTCGAGGGTGGCGCGTTGGATGCTGATGACGGTTTCGCGGATAGCGAGTTCGAGGTCCATGTACGTATCAGGCGCAACGTACTCACCGGTGCGCAGCATGCTGTCGAGCTGCCTGAGAATGAGCTGCCGCGGTGCGGACACGCGTCCTGCGGCCGACTCGAAGTCGGGCACATCGAGCAGCTCATAGAACGTATCGGAGTCGATGTCCTCGCGGTCGCGCATGGACTGGAGCATTTCGATCTTCGCCGCCGGGTTTTCGGGGAAGGCGCTCGCGGGGAACACGCGCACCCTGTAGTTGTCGGCTTCCAGATCGATTTCGCTCCACTTGATGCGGTTGGTCTGGCCGGTTTGCTTGTTTTCGTAGACCACTTCGTGATCTGGATCTTCTTGGCTCAGCTGCACCTCGAGGCGCACAATCGCGCTGTACGTATCGATGGCAATACCCTCGAAATCGCGCTCAAAACCGATGAAACGACGGCTTTGGACGTCGTTGTACACCTGCAGCGCGCGCCCCGAATCAAGCCCCTTAGGCTTCAGGCTCGTTGCGCTGAGCTGACTGACACCGACAGCTTCATAGATCTCTTCTTTCAGCTTCTCGCGCCACCGGTAGGCGTCCCCAGTCATCGGCGTGGGCGCATACCAAGCAGGCGGTTGCGGCCCGTCATACTCCAGCATCGTGCCCACATCATTGACAACGTGGCCCTTTTCGATGTTCGCCGCGCGAGGCACCAAGAAAATCGGACTGCTGCACAAATACCACGCGTCCTGAAGACGCTCGCTCAGCTCGTTGTGCTCCGTCTGCAACGGCTCAGCACGCTCAACCAACGAGGCGCCAGCCACACCGCACACCGGCTTGATGGCGCGCACCACAGCGAACGGCAGCTCGGCGTGGTCATAAGGCTCATCGAGCAACACCGCCTCGTTCACCACCAAGCAGCGACGCCCATCGGTCTCCACCGAGCCGTCCTCCAGCTCCTTGCCAGGACCCGAGGGCAGCCGAATCGCCTCCCACACCAGCACCACGTCGCGGTACGCGTGCGCGTCGGCCCACCACGCGGCGTTGTCGGGGCTCGGCGCGCGGTCAATCACATCGGCGTGCTCCGGGTACTGCGCCATCAGCTCCGGCTTGTCGCATATATGTCGAATAAAGTACTCCCGCGGGGGGTCGGTCATACCTTGGTCGTCATACACGAGGTGAAACGGCAGAATGCGCCGCAAGCACACCTTGCGGTAGGTGGGGTGGATATACGGATACAGAATCCCAATACCGGCAATGGCCGAATCGCGGGCAGCCTCAACTGCCTTCGAATAGAAGTCGAGCGAATGGAAAATCGCGTCGCCGTAGTGGGTCATATCGCGGGCGCGTTGCTGGTCAAACCAGTCGCCATTGATGGTGACCACCATAGGGCGCGGTTTGGTCTGGGTGACCTCGCTGACCACGGTGTCGATGGCATTGGCGATGTGGTTGCCTTCGAGCCTGCGCCTATTGATCTCATACGCATTGCCGGTCAGGACGCTGTCGTCCCCATACATGCAGTAGTTATCAATCTGGCGCTGTTGCCTTGCCATGCTGGCGTTGTCGCAGGCTTCAGCTGCGCCCACGACGGCTTGCGCGAGTTCGGAATCCTCGGCAAGCCACCAGCGATGCCGCGCGCTTGGTTGGTCATCGCGAGGGGGTGGGGGATTGCCGTAGGTCTGCATCTAGTCCTCGATGATCAGATATTCAATATCAACCGCTGCGATGTTTGCCTGCGCCGAAAGCGAGAACGTCGACTCGAAGCGAATGGTCTGCAGCTCGCCCGGCTTCAGCCGCGTGATAGCTGCGCCGCTGGCGCCATCCATCAGTCGCACGTAGTTGCTGGCGTCCCGGTTGATGAACATGCAATAGCCACCGAGCGCGATGTCGCCCAGGTCGATGGCCTCGATAACCGTCCCAATGTTCTGCCGGTTGTGAATGAAGCGGCTTCCGGTGACGGTCACATTGATAGACTGCGCGTTCGCATCAGGAAACTCGACGGTCGTGCCGCCCTTCGCGAAGCTCGCTTTGGTCTGGAGATTCAGCTCGTCTGCCATGCTATCGTCCCTTGCGTCGTCGCTTGCCGCTAGCCGACTGCAGGGGCCTGACCTGCGCAACCGGCTTATCTAATTGGTACCACGCGACGATATGCAATGGATAGGCGGTCGTGTCCGATACCCACACCGCCCCGTTGTCAATGCGCAACATAGAAGTGTAGTCATCGCGGCCTGGGGTGGATGTTTGCAGTCCGGCGACGGGGTGTTTCTGATCACCATCCGGTCGCGGCACAAATCCAGTAAAAACAACGCGTTTGAGATTCATTCGCCGACTCCGACGCCGCGCTTCTTGGCGGCAATGTTGACAGGTTTGATGCGGCTATGGCGGAAGCGGACGTCATCATCCTTGCTGCGCCAGTGTTTGTCTGCGGTGGTGTTTTCTGCGGAGGCAAACTCCATGAGACCGCGTTCGAGCGCGGTGACGCTCTGGTGCTGTCGCGGAGCAGCTGGCTCATAGCGTGACAATTCGATGCTGAGCCCTGCCCATGTCAGCCGCGTTACTCCTTTGGCGCGGCAGAGGTCAATCACTGAAGCGAGACTTTCTAACTCGCCCCACGGTACGCCATTTTCGTTTTTTGCCATTGTCGTTCTCCCTTTCAAACTGCCGTTTGCTGTCAGCTAGCTCGCGCATATCGCGGGCGGTCCATCCATCTGGCAGCCCTTCGGCTTCTGGCGCGATGGCGCGCAGTGGCTGCACAGCCAGCATCGCCAAGCTTGCCGCGTAGTCGCAGTGTCTTCCATCTGCGGTCTGCGGCAGGTCGACTCGAATCCCGACCTGCGTGACCACCCTGCGCACCCGTTTCAAATCACCCATCACATGGCGGTCGTCGGGCAGCTCAATCTGCCCCGTATCCACGAGCGTCGCCAAGCTCGAGAAGTTCTCCACCTTGCTGCGGCTTGTAACCGTCTGCTCGTCGATGGCTAGCCCATGCCGCCGCCCCAGTGCCTTGAGCGCATCGGCGGCATACTGATCACTAATGACGCGTTTGACCCGGTAGGGGCGCAGCACCTTGCCAATCTGGATCAAGACATCTTCAGGATCCAACGGGTGCGCCACCGAGCCCTGCCACTGGCGCGCCATGACAACCTGCAGAAATTTCTCCACGCTGCCGTCTTCGTTCTGGCGCTCTGCCTGCGTACCCACCACCAGCGTCCACGCGTTGGCTCGCGTAGCAGGATCCATAACAGCCACGTAATGGTGCCGGTCCTTGGCCCCAATCGTCAGCGGCTCCTTGCGCGCAATCTTCTCGAGCGTCGCCGTCGTAAACAAGCTCGACTCGACATCCGCAAACTCGCCCAGCACATCTGTGCGGTACACCTTCTCATTGCGCTTCTTGATGTCCGCAACGCGCTCCTGGGTCCAAAAATATGGATTGAGGTGGTCCGCCCGCGAACGTATGACCACCAGCGCCCTCGTGGGTTTGCCCCAGTGCTCCTTCTGCGTTTCGTAGGCCGGGCCAAACGGCGCCCACGGGGAACCAATATCCACCAGCTGCGCGCCCGGCAGCAGACGCCCCATCACCGCGTCAATCATGTCATCCAGGTTCACGACCGCGCCCGCATCCGCGCCCACCATGCGAGGGGACTCGTCGAAAATACACCCCGCACTCCAACGCGCTACCAGCGTCGCGCCCGCTCGAGACCCCGCCACCACCTTCACCTCCACAGCCTTGCCGCTAGGGTGCTGGATCAAAACACTGTCAGACGTAGGCTCGCCCAACAACAACGGCGCCATCGCCTCCGTCGCACGAATGTTGCCCACCAAATGCTGGTAAATCACCTTTGCAAGGTCCACCTGCAAGCTCACCACGCTCACACGCGGCACCTCGCCAGGACCCAACTTCGCCATGTCAACACGCTGCGTGCAGCACCACGCAATCGCCGCAGCAAGCAAACTCTTGCCCGTACGAATCCCCGCCAACAACTGAACACGCGCGGGCATACCCTTAGGCGGCTTGCCACCACCTAGCGCCAACGTCACATGTGGATGGTCCGCCAACTCGCCCAGCGGCTCCCCATCAAAAATACGACAAATCGCCGTCTGCAGCGGCGACATCTGAGCACCCACGTGCCCCAACCACGATCCAAAGACGCTCTCCAGCGACGTCAGGTTCTGACGCGCGGCCAATTGCAGAGCGTATTGCTCTATGGCTTCAAGCTCTTCGGGGGTCATTTATATCTGCTATGGTCTCGGTTTTTGTTTGTGAAAATATATCTTCCCGGCTTGCCGCCGGAGGGCACGGGGTGCCAACCGGTGGGGGGTGTACACCCCCTAGCCAACCACGGTCCGCAGCCGGTCGCTTGCCCATGGCAAGCTGGTCCTGTTGCAGCGTCTGGCACCCGTTGCGTCGTTGCGCTCGGCGACAAGCCAGCGCACGGTGTGGTGCCACTGGCTGTGACATACCGACAAGCCAGCGGTAGCCAGCGTAAGGTTTGCCATGATGTTGCGGAGTGCATCCTGTGGTGTGGTTTCCTTCATGCAACTAACATAAGTCGCGACTTGCACCGGTCAACCCTTGTCGGCGCTTTTCTTTTCAATAGCCGGCACAGTGTTTGCATCGACTACGACCTTGCGCTCGTTGCGTACAGCACGCAGCGCAGCCAGTAGAGCGGCTTCGCGATCTGCAGCGCTGCGGGTAGCAAGCTCCGGCGCGCTACTGTCAACGAGCACAGCTTGAACCGGCTTGCCTAGCGAGCGGTCCAGGATGGCTTTCGCGGCTTTCAGCTTGATGCTGTCATCGTCCGATTCGAGCAACATGCGCAAGGTTCGCATTGCGTGCACAGTCATCTCGCCACGCACTTCAGACAGCGCCAGACGCTGCGATTGAGTGTTAGTTTGGCGAGCTGCGGCGATGGCTTTCCTGCTTGTACGCACGGCTTACAGCGTAAGGCTGCGACGCGTCGTTGGGCAACGTTGCCTTGCGACAACGGGGTTGCTAGACGGCGAAGCCGAGCCAAGCGCGTAGCGCCGACAGCACGACGTCGCACGCCGGCGGACCGCTCGTTTGCTCGCCCAAATGCCAGCGCCCCGGCGCTAGCTCAATCGCGCGAAACGTGCCGATAGCGGCGTCCAGCGTACGAGCCGACAGCGCGTGTTCGCGACCAGCGTAGTGGGCTCCCAAGTGCTGCAGGGTGAGCAACAGCGACACCGCGCCGCGTGTGTAGTGGATCGTAATGTTGTCTGTGATTGTCGTCATAGCTGCAAGTTGTGCATTGCAGCGATACAGCGCAAGAGGTCGAAATTCTTTTGCATCGTAAGTGTGTGGAAACACTGCGAAAGCACGAACGTAAAAAGTTTTTTTTGGCGCTAGGGGTTGCGCCAACCGGTGCAAGTCCTAAGTTGTTGTTGTCGCCGGGACAATCCGACGGCAAACACACACAAGGGGAACAGCACACAATGCCCCACCGCCCGAGAGCATCCGCCTCGGGCTTTCGGGGTAGGAGGTACAATCATGACAACACGCTGCAAAGAGTGCCAAGGCACGAACGTACAGCGGGCGATGTGGGTCCGCGTCAACACGGACGAAACCCTCGACCAAGTGTTCGACGACTCCTACAGTGCCAGCGGCGCCGCATCGTTTGCGGGTACGTGGTGCGAGGACTGCGAAGCACACACTGAACTGCGGCAGCGATTCGAGGTGACGCCGTGAGGCTGTGGATCATAGCCATCGCCCTCATCTGGATAGCCGTCGAGCTGCGACGGCTCCGGCGAGGTTGAACAGCCACAAGCCGCGACTTATAGTAGCGGCATGGCCAACCCCGCAGCAAAGAAGCTCAACATCATCGCCACCGAGGAACCCGGTGGCCAGCGCCGTATGCGCGTCGTGACGCTCGCTGAGCTCCGCGACGCCAACGGCACAATCTACGCTCGCGCCAAAACGCCCAAGGGCATGCGCGACGCTAAGCGCCCACCCAAGCCATCGTCGTGGCACGCCGTCAAACTAGGCCGCGTGCTCGACCCACACGAAACGCCAGGGGAGATCATATGAGCGAAACATACCGAGCCTGCTACATCCGAGAAACGGCGACGAACGGCGAGTGCGTGCTCACTGGCCCCGAACACGCCCACCTCGACGACGCCGCCCTACGGGCAGAGGCGATGGCCGAGGCCACCCGCGCTGGACTCTATCGCGACGACGACCCCGACTGCCCGACCCGCGAGGCGATCGCCGCGCTGCTCGAAATCGGAGACTGGACGGAACTATGACGAAATACAAAGGTCACACAATACGCGAAACAAGCACCACGATCGATGTCGAGCGCGCCTGCTTCGGCCGGTATTACCGCGCGATCGCTTATCTACATGCTGTGGAGGGGCCAGTCTTTAACACGCTAGGGACGAGCCCCTGGTCGTGGCCCACAAGCATAGCCGATGCTAAGCGCATGATCTCAGAGGCGGTGGCGTGGGAGCAACTCGACGAAACCGAACAACAGCTAGACAAGCGTGGCTATACACTCTTGTACTCGCAGGCCTACTACGACGAAGACACGCGCACGATTGAGCCACACGACGGGCAGTGGCGTGTCGACGCCGATGGCGACCGCGAAAATACCAGCGTCATGGTTGGCTACTCGCCAACGCTGCGCGGCTGCATCGAGCTAGTGGATCAAGCGGAGAGGGGAGGGCTCGACGCATGAAGACGACCAATGAACTCGTCATGTCGGTACGGCGGTGTCTCGGCAATGCCTCAAGACCTGCAACCGAGCAACTCGACGACATGGCCGAATACGTCAACGACGCCGAGGAGCTAATCGAATACCACGGCGACTCCGACTCGCTCGCAGAACTCATGGACGCGGAGCTGCGCGAAAAGCTGCATGATGAGCTGGCCGTCGCCAATCCGACCACCCAGCACCACGTACAATTTGTGGCTGCCTACATGCTCGCACACGAAGAGCACTTCGGCGCACCGTGGGTGGTCAACTGATGCCTCGCCTCGGCGGCAAACCCCGCACCGACGGCGACTATGCCGACCGCCTAAACCGTGGCTGCTTCGGCGCCATCCTCCGCGACGCGCGCCTCGCTGCCGGCATCAATGGCCTCGAAATGGCCAAGCTGCTTGGCATCTCGCGCACCGCCCTCACTTACATGGAAAAGGGGGAGAATATGAAAGAACAATCCGTGCTCCGCTACGCCGAAGCCCTCGGCCTCGAAGTGGACCTAATCCTACGACGCGCCAGAAAGTGAAAACCGATCATGAGAACCACCATCCACCACGTTACCACCGGACAACGAACCATCATGGGAACCGACTTCCCAATTTGCGACCAGCTCGACCGCGACCAGCGCGCAGACCGGCGCCCCTCATGGATCATCACTCGCGGCCTCTGCAACGGCACCGCCCAATCGGCGAGCGAATACCGAACGCTCAAAGCGGCACTCGAGGCATGGACCCAAATCCACCCCGACGACAGCACCCCGACGAAAAACGCTTAAATGCCAAAATCGCCGTTTCCCACCGGCGGGAAACGCTGTTTAGCGCATCTGCACAACGCCACCCAAAACGGCGCAAACGCCTTCCACGGCACCCTAGGCCTACCTACGGCCCCGAATTCGACTTTTCGCGTTGCGCCAGTTTCGGCCAAATTCCGCGACGCTAAAGTGCCAAAATCGCCGTTTCCCACCGGCGGGAAACGCTGATTTCCACTTTTCTACCAAACATAAACGCCGAAACACCCCAAAAACGCCGCCCCCTCAGACGCCCCCTAACGGCCTCCGAGCGGCCTGGACGTAGCAACGGGCGTCCTCCCCCGGAACGCGCCTCCTAGGGGCCTTCTAGGCCCTCACAGAGGCCATCTATCCCCAAGTCCTCACCACCACCCCCAAAATCCACCTCAAACCCCCTCGACAACATCACTCTGCGCGTTGGGTGGGGTTGGTTCCCTAGGCCCCCCCCTAAAGGGGGGGCCGTAGGGAGGACCACCCTTTTCCACCCGTAGCGATTTCCGGACATGCTATGATCACCTCAAATGGCCTGGCAGCAATCAGACTGGACCGCGTTTTACGGAGTCGCGAACGACAACCTGCCGGGGCCGTCGTGGTCGACAACGCGCTCGAAAATCTACGCCGCCTTGCGCGATTACGAGGACGACGCCGCGTATCCCGACCGCGTCACAGCCGTCCGCAGCGTGATCGCGTTGCAGTCGCTGACGGGCTTGGATGCCGCCTTGGTGGACGGCGTCGCGTGCGCGTTGACCGTCCCGCCTGCCGACCCGGCCGCTGGCGGCTAGAGCATTTCGCGCTCAGCGAGAGCGTCCGAAGACGCCTTGACGTTACGCCGTGCGAGGAGCGCCTCGCGGATATCGCGCAACGTGGTGCGCACCGCCATCTCGTGCGGCTGAGGCTCGTGTCGATCCAGCGTCTGGATGCAACGCTCGAGCGCTGTGATGATCGTGTCGTCCATAATCAGCACTTACGTAACGGGAGCTACGATGCCTCAACTTCGACAAGAGTTCAACGAAAAATGATCACCTTCACGATGCGCTATCTGCTAACGTTGCCACGTGACAGCATGGGGTCAAGTCTGCTTGGAAGGGTACCAAAATGACGGTTGAAGCGCGACTGAGATGGCTTATTGAGGAACATGAATGCTCTGCGACGGAGCTGAGCGCACAGCTTGGCAAGGCGCGCAACACGCTTAGCCAGCTGATGGTCAAATTGCGGCAGAACCCGCGCTACGCGAGTCAGACGCTGACAGCCTTCGCCGAGCTAACCGGCGCATCGCTGGACTGGATCATATTCGGCAGGGGCCAACCGTACCCGCCAAACGAGGTGTCGCACGTTGACCCGGAGTATCCGAACCGCGCGGTGGCTTGCGCGTTTGCCCAGCGCAGCGGGTTCCTTGAGCGCGCCATACGCGAGGTCGCAAGCGGGCGGCCCGAACAGGACCTCAATCCGATGGATTGGTACCAGCAAATCGCAAAACGCCACGACGAAATGGTCGCTATTGGCATCATGGGGGAGCAGCATGAGGGAGAACTCTCAGACGTCGGTCAATAGGACGTCGGTCAATAGAGCACACGGCAAAGCCGAACTGGAGGCCATCGATTTCGCACGGATCTGCGGCGTCTGCGACGAAGCCATCACGCTCGTGCTCGGACAGCCCACGCCGATTCGTTCGCGCCAGAGCTGGATCGAGGCCTTCACCGCAACCCAGCGCTTCGTCGAGCAGGACCTCAATCCCGACACGCACAGCTGGACCGCCACCCACGACGGCATCATCACAGCGGGACCCCGCGCCGGCATGTCGGTCCTGCCGCTGCTCGAGCACCACAACAACGGATTTGCGTGGGGACACGACGCCCAGCGCAATCAATCCATATTCGCATGGACACGAGGCGACCTCATCACCGGCGGATTTGTGGCCGGAAAACGCATCGTCACCGCAGCCGGATTCGAGCTGGCCGGACGCGCGTGGATTGCACCAGATGGCAGCTTCACCGACCGGTTCATCATGAAACCGCTCGGCGGAATAGCTCAGCCAATCTTCGACGCCATGCAGAAAATCGCATTGCGCAAATTGCGAGGCAAACACCTGTCAGAAATGACGCCAGCGTGGCCCAAACACCACCCCGACCACGTGCCCGAAGAGGACACCACCAAATGCCTCATCCACGAGGTGTTCGGCGGCATGGGCGTCGCATTTCGGCACGACTATCGCCAAACAGATAGCCGCGGCCACTTCGAAGTCGACCTAACCGGCCGCCACATGTGGATTAGCTGACAACCCACTGGCTGCGCCCACGTGTCGCCCGATTTGTGATGTGACCCTGCCGCTCGAGACGGTCCAGCATCGCACCAATTGCGTTCGTCCTGCCGCTAACCGAACCGCCGACTTCACGCGTGCTGCAACGAGCGTTTTGCCGAATATAGCCCAGCACCGCCTCGCGCAACGCGCTGTCTTCTTCTTCACGGCGCTGCAGCTCAGCGTTGTGGGCGTCCGATGCCACAATGCGCAAACCCCAGCGCTCGTTTACATCCGAAACCTCGAGCACAAAGTCGTCGCACAGGTTGCCGCTTATCCGAGCTTTGTGGTGCTCGACAGTAATCGGCCGCCCCTTCTCGCCGCCAAACACCAGCACACTCTGACAAGCGTCGAACACCGCAGAACTGCCCCGAATCGCGAATTTGCCGCTCGCTGAATCGCTCGGCTTGCGCGCGTGATGGATCATCACAAACGTGCAGCCCGTGCGCTCACTCACCCGCGTGCATTTGTCGAGAACCAGACGCACCGCACCGCTGTCGTTCTCCTCAGCGCTCGGTGCACTTGCCCGGAAGCTGTCAACGATGCAGAGCTTGGCGCCTTCGCAGAGCGACGTCAGGCTGTCCTCAGCCGAGGGCGTGTCCAGGTACATCTCCGGCATAAAAGCCACATCCAAACGCTCGGCAAGGTTGTCCGGGCCGAGTCGCATAGCGCGTGCAAGCCGCTGGTAGCGCTCCGATGTCAGCCGGCTGCCTTGCTCATAGTCCAAATGAACGACGCGACCCGCCTCGCCCACATCGAACCGCCCCCACACACGCGAGCCGCTCGCCACGCTCAGCGCCAGGCTCTGCATTGCGATCGTTTTGCCACTAAAGCCGTACCCCGCAACCATGCTGACCGCGCCCGGAGCAAGCTCTAGCTCCTGCACAACCCAAGGCACCGGCGGAAGCTCTGCGAACAGGGCCTCGGCGCCAACTACCTGGAATCCTTGGCTATTTGTGGCGCGGTCGAGGGATGTTGCATGACGCGCAACTTCGCCCCAGGCCTTCTGGCGAAATGCCTCGATGATTTTGGCCTGCATGTCGATGACCTCCCCCACGCGAACCTCTCACAGCGCCAACATCCGGCAACTGGCTCGATGCACCGCGTCTGACGGCAACGCCTGCAGAACCTGGTAGGTCGTGCGGATGCCGCGGCAATGTTCATGGCTGCAATAAAAGCTGCCATGCGGCGCGCCTTTGCGCGGAGCGAATAGCACCGTCGCGCTGTCTGTTGAGCGCGTCGTGTGTTCGTGCTGCCACGGGCAGTCGACGCACACACGCACATCGTCGATGCGTCTCCCCAGCATGCCGGCCTCGACAAACGCCAGCGCCAGCAGGCTGTCACCGACGTCAGCGGTGGGCGCGCCGCGCTCGGTAAGCTGGGCAGCCTTGGCCACCACCCAGCTCGGCAGCTCGGCCAGGTCAGTGTAGAGCGGATGGCTGCTGTGTTCCCACGCATACACGGCGCCGGATTTGTGCAGGCTGGGCGCGGCGACGATGTAGCCGTCCGCCTTGACATCCACGCCCGCAGCAAGCGCCGACGAAAAGCGGATCCCTTCGGGCTGCCTGAACAGGATATGCCTACCGCCGCCGCCGGTGATGGCTTCGACGGTTTCCGGCAGCTCGCCATGCTCGTGCAGCAGGTCGTCGAGACTCTCCTCGCCGCCGTTGCGCGGGTCGATGTCCAGCGCCATGATGCCGCTGTCAGGCGTGCAGGCGATGCCGATGTTTGCGGTTGGGCTGCTCCACCACCACCGCGTGATGGTCGCGATGTTCGTGGTGGCGCTGCGATGACCACGGGGCGCCAGTCTGCCGTTGGGCACCTTGCCGCCAGGCTTGAGCGGGAACACAGGCCAGCGCAGTCGCTGCGCATACGCCATCGCAGCTCGTGGCAAATCGCTACTGCTCACGACGCTCCGCGACGGCTTGGTCGATGCTCTGAATCGCCACCAACACGTTCTCTTCAGCGCTCAGCTTTTTGTTGTAGCTACAGAGCACGTAGATGCCGCCGAAGCTCTCGATGAACTTCTTCCATTTGCGCTGCTGAGGTCGCAGCTTGGTGCCTGTCTTGACCTCGACCTCAAGCCGCCAGCCCTCAGGCCGTACCAGCCCGCTCAGGTCAGCGGCGCCAATGGGGGCGCCCATGACCCAACGAGCACCGCTGCGGTCAACAACCCGCAAACGTCCAGCGTTCTGGCGCCACGCTCGCGTCGAGCGACCAGGCCTGTTGAGCGCGACCTCGATTGCGCGCTGAAACTCTGACTCTCGCATCTGTTCACCACTGACCATGAGCCTGGCGCGCGACCGCACGCCGGTGGTCGTCGATGGCTCTCGATTGAGATTTCATTTGTGCAAATACCCACGCGCTGCTGCGGCCTCGCTGCTGCGCAATGGCGCGTAGGCGGTCGTAACGGTCGCGCAGAATTTGCTGCTCAGCCGTGTAGATTGGCAGCTCGACACCTCGAGGCGCTGGCGAGCGGAACAGCTCTTTGTAGCGCACATAGCACCAGCCGGGTGCCAGCGGCACAGCGCGGCTGCGGTTCTTGACGTGCCACTGGGCCACGACCACGTCCCACTTGTTGCCTGAGTTGCCCAGCAGCTCCACCAGAACGCCGTCTCGATGGCGGAGCTCCCGCTCCCTGGGCAACGGGCGAGCTGCGCCGCAGTCCTCGCAGCGCTTGGCGCTGAGCGTGTTGACGCACAGGCACTCGCAGCACTTCCAGCCCATCAGCTGAGCTGCTGAGCTGCTGCGCTTCTTGGTCTTGCTCAGTGACCAAGTGCGTTCGTCCTGCGGGAGGCCATGCTGCAGCGCGTTGCCTGCGTGGTCCAGGATGACGAACGGCGTGTCGCCGTGTGGTCGACTGCCGCGCCCAGCCTGCTGCAGGTAGACGCGCAGGCTTTTGGTCGGGCGGCACATGATGACCGTTTTGACAGCCGGGATGTCGGTGCCCTCGGTGGCCACATCGCAGTTGGCCACCACCCGCAGCTCACCGCTCGACAGCTTGGCGAAGATGGCATCACGCTCAGCCGTGGGGGTCGAGCCATCGACGTGGGCCGCTGCGATGCCGGCAGCGTTGAAGACTGCGGCGATGTGTTTGCTGTGCGCGACGTTGACCGCAAACGCGAGGGCAGGTGCGTCGTTGCCGAGCTTCTCGTAATGCTCGACGAGATTGCCCACGAGTTCAGCCGAGTCGCAGCGCTCGGCCAGATCGGCCAGGTTGTAGTCGCCAGCTGTTGTTTTGACGCCCTTCAGGTCAGGTGTGCCTGTCGAGTAGACGCGCGGCTCGACGAGATAGCCTCGGCCTGCAAGCTCCTTGTAGGAGGCGACCGTGACCAGCTCCTCGAATAGCTCACCGAGGCCCTTGCCATCGGCGCGACGCGGGGTGGCAGTCAGGCCGATGACAACCGCATCGGGGTACAGCTCGAGCAGGTCGCGATAGCTCTTGCTCATCGCGCGGTGCGCCTCGTCGATGATGATCAAATCAGCAGCCGGCTTGGTGCGTCGCCGCAGCGTGGCAATGCTCGCCACCTGCACCGGCGCTTGGCGCTTGCGCGCGTACGCGTCCCACAGCTGCGCGTCGCTGGCATCGTCGGGGGCCTCGCCCTGCGGCTTGGCGCCAACGCCAGCTAGGATCACACCCACGTCGCTCGGCGCAACGCCATAGCGCAACAACTTGCAGAACGGCTGGCGGATTAGCTCACGACGGTGCGCCGTCAGCAGGACCCGCTTGCCCTTAGCCAGCGCGCGTTTGATCATAGCAACCGCGATGACCGTCTTGCCGCTGCCAGTAGCAGCCTGCAGCACCATCCGCGACCCGCCGTCGCGCAGCACCTGCCGGCACCGCTCGATGGCGCCGGTTTGATACTCCCGCAACTGCATCAAGCGACTCGAGGCGGCTGCGACTCGGGAGCGGGGGCCACGGGAGCCATCTTGGCGGCCGGGGTTACGAACTCTTGCGTCGCGTCGCGCGACCAGTCCACAGGGCGGATCCCAAACGTGTCCTGGATGTCCAGCGCCAAATCCAGCCCTGGCCTCCGCTCCCCGTACAGCAGCCGGTTGATGACGCCGCGATGGCGACCCAGCGCACGAGCCACACCGCACTGGTTCATCCCCTGGATCCGCATCGCGATCCAAAGCAGCCGCGCGCCCTCGCTAAAATTCGGGCCTACCTTCTGCCGTGTGTGTTGCCAACGCATTCTGAGACTCAGAATGATGCCCGCGGCTGTTGTTGTCAAGTGCCAACGGTGAATGTTGCAAACTGACAACCGAGTATATAACCTAGTGCGTGATGGAGACCCTTGCTGCACGACTGCGGAGCGCGATGGATGCGGCTGGCGTCCGTCATGCTGACGTCGAGATAGCGATGGACCGCAGCAAGGGCTACATCTCGCGCGTTCTCAAGGGCGCGCTGGCCAGCAAACGTCCCAAGGTCAGCGACTGGCAGCCGGCTGCTGATTTGCTCAACGTGCCGCTAGACTGGCTTGTTTTCGGCCACGGTGAAACTCCAGAGGGGTTGCAGTACCGGGCAGACCCCACCGAAGACGACATACCCATCCAGCCACCTAAGGACGCTTACCCCGGTCGAGACTTTGTTTTGCGCCTTGCTGCACAGCGCAGCGATGTGCCAGGCCAGGTGCTCGAGGAGCTGCGCCTGCACACGCCCGCCGACGACGCTGAGCTAGGCGTCGAGTACTGGGAAGCGCGGCTGTTCGACGCGTTCAAGCGCTACAAGCGCTGGTCGAAGCTATTGTCAGACGACTAGCGCTGTCTGATTTTTTCTGTCGTTGTCTGTTGACAACAATGGGTGCTGAGCCCATATTGTCAGCATGCAAGACAACAATGACGCGGTCTGGCTCGACATGCGCTGGCGCTGCCCCCACTGCCACAGCGAGGTTGAGGACGGCATGTGCCACCAGAGCCTGTGTGGTTGGGAGCCAGGCACGAAGCCCTGCGATCTGTGCGGGCGCTTCAACTGCCGCTTCCGATTTGGCTGTAAGGGCGGGCAGTGAGCCCGTATCCGCCAGGCGTTACCCAGGCTGACGTCGATGACGCCTGGGGCGGTGGGGAAGAGTGCCGCAGCTGCGGCGCTGAAATCGACAGGCACGACAACTGCGAGTGCCTCGAGGACGACTACGACCGCATGCTGAGAGTGGTGCGCCGCGTGGCCACCGAGGCGCTCGAGGCCGACAACCCAGCTGCGTGGCTGAAGGCCTGCCAGGTCTTGGCCACCAGCGCAGAGCTTGAGGAGCTGCTCAGTGCGTGACGTGTGGGATGAGATTATATCGCCGATGCTGTCGGCGCTGCTGGTGGCGAGCGCTCTGTTTGTAGCGGCTATGTGGCTGAGCGGATGCGCCCCCAAGGTGAAGTACGTGCTGGTGCCATGCCAGCAGAAGGAAACGAGCGACGAGGAGTGTGCCAAGGCGCACGGTGGTGAGTGCCCGTTTATACCGGGTAGAAAGGCTGAGTTTTAATGAGCAGTGACAAGATTGATAAGTTGGCAGCAGCCCTGTGTCGGGCCCAGGCAGAGCTGACCGGGGCGCCGAAGAACAAGCGCAATCCACACTTCCGCAGCGAGTACGCTGACCTGGACAGCGTGTTGCGAGCTGTCCGACCTGTGCTCAACAAGCACGGCATCGCGCTCTTGCAGCTGGCGGACGGCGAGGCGCTCGAGACGCGGCTCGTGCACGAGTCGGGACAGTGGATTGCTGCCCGCACCCCCGTGCCCCCTGGCGGGGGTAAGAACCCGGCGCAGTCTTACGGGGCGTCGCTCTCCTACATCCGCCGCTATGCCGCGGCTGCCATCTGCGGCATCGCACAGAGCGACGACGACGCCGAGTCATACGAAGCGCCGGCGCCAAGCAGCGGCAACAGCAACAGCAACGGCAAGGGTGATCTGGCATCGCAGTACATCAAGGCAGTATCTGAACAGGAGGGCCACGAGTACCGCATGGCGTCGCTCAAGGCGGCCCGCAAAGTGCTGTCGAGCGACGACTTGTTGCCGGTCATCGAAGCGGTGCTCAAGTCGACCGAGACCGCCGACCTCGGCAACGTGGCCGCGTTCATCTCCGACTGCAACTACCAAGGCGCCAGCCGCCAGCGGCTGATGGCGGCGTACAAGCAGGTAGCCGCTTGAGGCGCCTGCCCACATTCAGCAAGGCTGCCCTCGCAGCCAAGTGCGCCTTCCCGTGGAACGGCGGCATCGCGTGGCCAGAGCAGATCACGTCAGATGCCGCCAACTTCGGCATCGCAGTCCACCGCGCCGCCGAGCTGCTGGCACTGTGGGGCACCGCCCCGCTCGACGCCATAGCCGAGCACTACGGCCTGCACGGCTCGGAGCTGAAGCGCTTCCACCTGACCGTCGGGTGGGTAGCCGACTTCATCCGCGGCGAGCGCGAGCAGTGGTCGTTCGCTGCCGCAGAGGTGGCGTTCGCGGTCGACCCGTTTGTCGACGAGTCTCGAATCCTCGAGCAGGACGGACCACGCGACTACAGCCGCGCGCGCCCCGCCGAGCTGTGCGGCACCGCTGACCTGGTGACCGTGGTGGGCGAACAGCTCATCGTCAGCGACTACAAAACGGGACGCTACAAGATGGGCGCCGACCCATCGGCGGACGCCCAGATGCGTGCGCTTGGCTATGCAGCAGCGCGCGCCTACGGATACGACAGCGTGGAGGTGCGCCTGCTCAACGTCGATGAGGGCGGCGTGCGCATGACCCGTCGCCTGCTCGACGTCATCGACCTGGCCACCATCCGGCTCGAGCTACTGGGCGTGGTGCGCGATACCGGCGAGGTCCACAACCCCACACCCAAACCCGGCAGCCACTGCGCGCAGCAGTGGTGCCCCATCGCGTCGGTGTGCCCAGCGACGCAAAAGACCATCGCGCAGATAAACCCAGAGCTGCAGCTGACCGCCGACATACGCAGCCCCGAACACGCGGCGCGGCTGCGCGAGCAGGTTGCAGTGGCCAAGAAGGCGCTGGCCGCTCTGGATACGGCCATCAAGGAATACGCCAAGCGGCACCCCATACCGCTAGGCAACGGCAAGGTGCTCGGCCAGCAGGAGCGCACGCGGCGCACAATCGAGTGCACCCCCGAAGCGGTGGCCGCCCTCGGCCGCTACGGCGTGAGCGGGGCAGTCGAATCCAGCGTCAACATGGCCGGCATCAAGCGGGCCGTCAAAGGCGTCTGCGCCAACGGCCAGGCCGCCGGTACCATGCGCGCCATCATGGCCGAACTCGAAAAGCTCGGCGTCGTCAAGACGCGAACATACACAACAATAGCGGAGATAAAGAGACAATGAATCTGCACGTAGTCATGGGTCACGTCGGTGCTGACCCGGAAGTTCGAACCACCACCAGCGGCAAGGAGGTCATGAATTTCCGCGTCGCCACCAACCGCCGCCGGAAAGAAGGCGACCGGTGGGTGGATGAAACCGATTGGCACTCCGTGGTATATTGGGAACCAAAAGGTTTGGTCGACGTATTGCGAAAGGGGTCGCAGGTGCTGGTGCGTGGTGAGTCGCGCGAGCGTGAGTGGACACACGACGACGGGACGCGCAAATGGAAAACAGAGCTGCACGCGTTCAAGATTGAGCTGTGCGGCGGTCGGCCGCAGTCGCAGGACAGCCGCAGCCCTCGGGAGCCCTTCTAGCCATGCTGCTGTCGTGCGGGAGCTATCCGGGGCCGACGTACATCGAGGGCTCCATTGACGAGATTGCCAGGCTGGCAAAGCAGGCTGGCAAGGTGGTGCTGTTCGTGCCGGCCTCGGACCCGGACGGCAGCGCGTGCGTACTGATCAAAAAGCCTGCCGTTGGGCAGGGCATCAAGGCACTCATCAGGCGGGGGATTTTCTAGTGCGCCTCAAGATGTTCACCGAGCTTTGTAGGGAGCTTGGGCTGACTCCGGCCCAGCTGCGGCGTGTCGCCGACGACATCGACGGCAAGCTCGTCGAGCCTGAGCCGGCGCGCGTCACAGAGGAGCACCGGCGCATAGCGCGGGCCGCGTTGCTCAGAGCAGGCATCGAGCTGATATGAGCGTCAGCGCGGTTAAGACCAAGGGCGGCGTGCGCTTTCGCGCCCGGCTGCGCATCGGCGGCAAGGTTGTTTCGCTCGGACAGTACGCGACACGCGCCGAGGCCGAGAGTGTCGTCAAAGCTGCACGTGCCGCGGCAAAGGAGACAAACCGACGCTCCCTGCGGTGGTGGGGCGAGATATGGCTCAACGAGCGCGACAGCGACCCCCACTACCGCGGCGTTGCCAAGGAGCGCTCAAAGTGGGACCGCCACGTCGTCGGCTTCGCCCACTTCGCCGACTGGCCGCTCAAGAAGATCAAACGACGCGACGTGGTTGCCTGGGTCAAGCGGTTGCAAAAGCGCGAGG
>PBMF01000023.1 GCA_002721995.1 Chloroflexota bacterium | reverse complement strand
TGAGGGCTTGGGCCAGACCGACCTTCTGCTTATTACCGTGGGAAAGGGTCTTGATCTTGCGGGTCAGGTCAATATCCAGCCGTTCCGCCAACCTGCAGACGAACCCCTTGTCCACACCGCCCTGCAGGTTGGCCAGATAGGCCAAATGCTCATGGCCGGCGAGGTCTTCGTACATGGACACATTCCCGGGCAGGTAGCCAACGCGGGACCTGATCTCCTGGCTGTGGGTGTGGGAGTCCAGCCCGAAGACAGAGTTCCGTCCCTGGGTGGGACGAAGGAAATCCAGAAGGATGCGGATGGTGGTGGTCTTGCCCGCACCGTTGGGGCCCAAGAATGCGAAGACCTTGCGCCGTTGGACGTGCAGATTTAGGTCCGACAGGCCAATATTCTGGCCGTAGAACTTGGTCAAATGGTCCGTCTGGATGACCGGTCCATTGGCATTAGACATGAGGCGGCCTGCCTTGTGAGGGCGGATCGGTCAGGAGCCGTGCTTTTCCAAGATGGCAGCCAGGTCCAGCCCAACGATTGCCAGCTCTCCCTTCCGGAACACCCTGCCCTCTTTGAGCATGGTCTGCTCCTCGACGTCGCATGAAATCACAATGTCCCTGGCCACGAGCCACGACCTATCCTCATTCCGATGGAAATCGTCCTTGGTGATTCGCAACAGCGCCTGACTGGCGCCAGACTTTTTGGCTGGCCGTTTTTGTGCGTCTGTGGTAATGGGCGAGCCTCCTTGAGTTCTCGCGCTGCCTGACGGGACTCAGGTAACGGCGCCGATCTGATGGACAATGTCCAGGCGGTCCACGATCCGCCAGCCTTCGGTGATCTTGCCGCCGGCCAGGTGGTGAATGGTGTCCACGGTATAGGAAACCGGCTCCATGGTTGGCGCGACTCCCCGGTAGACCCCTTCGTGCACCCCTTCGGTGGTGTACCTGGTGAAGACCAGGTCGTCTTCCGAGGCCTGGGCTTCGATGGTGATGGTGGCCACGGGGAAGGCTGACAGGTTGTCACCGACCACTTTCTTCAGTTCCGCCGTCCCTCGAATTTCGGCGGTGTGGCCGACGAAGTCGTCACTGACCAGTTCGTTGATGATTTCCAGGTTCTTGTTGTTTTGCAGTTCGGTTAGAAACCGTCGGACGATATCCTTGTTCTCCTTTGACATCTTCCTTCCTCGGCCTGGGGCCATTCGGGATTGGGTCTGGACCCGGAAAACCCTCTCTGCTTAATCTAGCCGGGGTATATGGGCGTCAATAGGGCCGAAGGTTGCCTGTAAACAGGAACTTCGGCCCTAATTTGGGAGCGCCTTGAACACCGGCTGCGGCTTTCATTGCCCCCATTTACAGGCGTACCGTATAATTGCCTACGGCGATAATGCCCTAGATTCTGAAAAGTTTTTCAAGGTTTTGGTAAGTTTTACCCAATGCTCCTAGCCATAGATGTTGGCAACAGTATGGTCAACCTGGGCGTCTTCCAGGGAGACGACCTGGTGGCCAATCTCCGCGTGTCCACCGATGCCCGCCGTTCCGCCGATGAGTACGGGCTCACCCTGCGCGACCTGCTGGCGTTGAACGGGGTGGACCCAGCCCACATCACAGACGTCTCCATGTGCAGTGTGGTGCCACCCCTGACCGGCGTGTTCGAAGAACTTTCCGAGACCTATTTCAAAGTTAAGCCCCTGACCATCTCAGCGGGGGTGCGCACCGGCCTCCAGATCAGCTACGACAACCCCAGGGATGTGGGCGCCGACCGCATAGTGGACGCGGTGGCGGCCATCGAGCTCTACGGGCAGCCCACCATCATCGTGGATTTCGGCACCGCCACCGTTTTTGACGCCGTATCCCGTGACGGGGTGTATCTGGGCGGGGCCATCGCCCCCGGTATCAACGTCGCCGCCGAGGCCCTATTCCTGAACACATCCCAGCTCCGCCGAGTGGAACTGGTGGCGCCCAAATCGGCCATCGGACAGAACACGTCCAACGCGCTGCAGGCCGGCCTGGTTTTGGGCTACGCTGGTCTGGTTACCGGCCTCGTCGACCGTTTCAAAAGCGAATTGGGAAAAGACGCCAAGGTGGTGGGCACGGGCGGCCTGGCCAACATAATCTCCCAGGAATCCGACGTGTTTGACGCCATTAATCAGGACCTGACGCTGATCGGTTTGCGTCTTATCTACGAACTGAACAAGGGCAAAGGCCCGCTGGCAAAATCCGCCGTGATGGAAGAGACCCGTGGCCGGACCGCTAGTTGATAAACACGTAGTCCTGGGCGTAACCGGGAGCATAGCCTGCTACAAGGCCCTGGACCTGGCCAGCAAACTTGTGCAGGCCGGAGCCTTGGTGGACACCGTCATGAGCTACGGTGCCACCCGGTTCGTCACCCCCCTGGCCTTCCGCAGCATCACCCACCGGGCGGTGGTGACCGACTCCTTCGATCTCGATTCCGAGTACAGCGTCGAACACGTTTCCCTGGCCCAACAGGCCGACGTTATCGTGGTGGCCCCGGCGACGGTCCATTGCATCGCCAAGCTGGCCCTGGGGTTGGCCGACGACCCGCTCACGACCACCATAGTTGCGGCCAAGTGTCCCCTGGTGGTGGCGCCGGCCATGGACGGCAACATGTACGACCACCCAGCCACCCAGGCCAATCTGGCCACCCTGAAAGAACGGGGAGTGGTCATCGCCGGACCCGGGACCGGCAGGCTGGCCTCCGGTATGAGCGGCGTGGGCCGCCTTTTGGAGACGCCGGAACTTCTGGGCTACATCAGCTACGCCATGGGTAAAGACGGAGACCTGACCGGCCGCACGGTGGTGGTCAGCGCCGGCGGGACAGAGGAACCTTTGGACCCGGTGCGGGTGATAACCAACCATTCCTCGGGCAAGATGGGCTACGCGCTGGCGGAGGCGGCCCGCGACCGGGGCGCGGATGTGGTGCTGGTGACAGCCCCCACCAACCTGGCAGACCCCGCATTGGTGAAGGTGGTGCGGGTGCAGACGGCCCAGGAGATGGGCACCGCGATACAGGAGCACGCCTCGGACGCCGACGCCCTGGTCATGGCGGCAGCCGTGGCCGATTACCGTCCCGCGGAGACCGCCGATCAGAAGATCAAGAAGTCCAACGACGAGATGCGCATCGAACTGGCCAAGACCGAGGACATACTCAAGACCGCCAAGGGCAAATTCGTCCGTGTGGGTTTTGCGGCGGAGAGCGAGAACCTAGTGGAGAACGCCAAGTCCAAGGTCAGCAGTAAGTCCCTGGACCTGATTGTGGCCAATGACATCACGGCCGACGGCAGCGGCTTTGGGTCCGACACCAACAAGGTCACCCTGATTGACCGGGACCTGGCGGTAGAAGAACTACCTCTGTTGACCAAGTACGACGTCAGTAACCGCATACTGGACCGGGTCAAGNCCCTGTTCAAGGACTAGACACCCGTCTCCGTCGGTCAAGAAAAACGTAGGGGCGGGTTTCTAACCCGCCCNTATTCGCGTCAGAGCACCTCAGATTGGCTCTAGGGCAGTTCCGGAATACCGNAGGCCCCGTAGACCCACTCGGTGAATACCATGTAGNTGCNGCTTATGAGCAGCACGGCTAACCCGGCCATCAGCAGGCTGCTGGCGGATCCCAGACGGTGGACCCACTTCTCCATCCGNCCCAGTAACGGGAGCACCTTGGTCATCAGCAAGGCGCCGACCAACAAGGGGATGCCCATTCCGATGGAGAAGANGAACAGGATCAACGCGCCGAATAAGGCAGACCCCGACAGCCCCACGTAGACCACCATGGAGATGACCAGGNCGNCGCCGAAGCAGGTCATGCACCCGGTGGCGAAGGCCAGTCCGGCCAGCATCATCTCCCCAGCCCGCCTGGCGGTGTTCAAATGACCAGGCAGGGCGGGCGGAGGAATCGGAGCTTGGGGTCTACCCGGAGATGGTCTCTTTGAAGCGCTTGATGGCTTCTATGTGCTGGTCGGGGCCTTTCAGGCCGGCCTTCATGGTGTTGAAGGAGAGATGGGTGGCATCGACCTCGTCCCAGGCCGCGGCCATCTTCTCCCAGTCCTCCTGCTTGTCGGTGGCCAGGGCGATGCGGCCCTCTATACCGATGTCCTTGGGGTTGCGGCCGGCTTTGGTGGCGGCCTCCCGCATCTCGTGGAGCTTCTCCTGTCCGGCGCTGTCGGGCTGGAACTGGGGGAACCAGCCGTCGGCCATCTTGCCGATTCGTTGAATGACCCGCGATTCGCCGCCGCCCAGCCAGATGGGGATGGGACGCTGGACCGGCAGGGGATTGATGCCGGCGTTGGTCACGTCGTGATACTTGCCGTGGAAGTCGACCACCTCTTGGGTCCACAACTGGCGCAGCAGATCGATCTGCTCCTCGCTGCGGCGTCCCCGGTTGGTGAAGCTCTGTCCCAGCGCTTCATACTCGACATCGTTCCAGCCGATGCCGATGCCCAGGCGCAGGCGGCCTCCGGTGAGCACGTCCACCTCGGCGGCCTGTTTGGCCACCAGGCCGGTCTGGCGCTGGCCCAGAATCAGTACGCCGGTGGTGAATTCGATCTTCTCCGTGATGGCGCCCAGGTAGCCGAACATGACGAAGGGCTCGTGGAACATGTCGTCCTTGTCGTAGGGACGGCCCCAGGTCTCGCGCTTGCTGGCGTCGGCGCCCAATACGTGGTCGAACACCAGGATGTGGTCGTAGCCCAGGTCCTCGGCGGCTTGGGCGAAGTCCTTGACGGCGGAAGGGTCGGCGCCGATCTCGGTCTGGGGGAAGATAGCTCCTAGTCGCATGGGGCCTCCATTTCAAAAGCATATTCGAGCGGCATCAGCCTCGAATCACGCCCAGTATCCAGGGTTGTTCCTTCGCCGTCAAATACGGGTGGACCGGGACCGCCCCGTAGGCATCTGCCATGGGGTATACTCTCCCTAATTTCCGGCGGGCCATCTTTTAGCCTGCGGAATCTCACTCAAGAATGAGAATGGAGGAGCAGAGACATGAAATTCGGACTATTGTTTGAGATGCAGCGGCCCTTCGACGGCGTGCAGGTGGACTGGAACGCCCTCTACCGCGAGACCCTGGACCAGTGTGAACTCGCCGACCAGGTGGGCTTCGACAACCTGTGGTTCGTGGAGCACCACTTCCTCATGGGATTCTCCGGCTCCCCGTGCCCAGAGGTCATGTTCGGCGCGCTCAGCCAGCGCACCAAGAACATCCGCATCGGTTTCGGCGTATCCATCCTGCCCAACCACCACCCCATCCGTGTGGCCGAGCGCGTGGCCATGGTCGACCAACTGACCAACGGCCGCGTCGAGGTGGGCACCGGACGCTCCAACGCCTACGAGCAGACCGGCCAGGGCATCGACCCCCGCGAGACCCGGGACCGCTGGGAAGAAGCCCTGGACATGCTGCCCAAGATCTGGCAGTCGGACAAATTCTCCTACGAAGGAAAGTTCTGGAACGTTCCCGAGCGGCAGGTGCTGCCCAAGCCCTTCCAGAAGCCCCACCCCCGCATGTACCTGGCCTGCACCCAGACTGAGAGCTTCCGCCTCGCCGCCCAGAAGGGTATCGGCGTGCTGTCTTCCGCCTCCTACGCGGTGGACATCTTGAAAGAACACGTCAAGGTCTACCGGGACGCCATCAAGGACGCCGACCCGGTGGGAGCTGAGATCAACGAGTTCTGGGGGAACAACGTCCATTCCTTTTGCGGCAAGGACGACCAGGCCGCCAAGGAACTGTGCGCCGAGTCCATGAAGACCTTCTTCGGGCCCGACAAGCCCTACATCCAGGGCCGTATCAACGCCTACGAGGAACTCCTGGAGTCCTGGGGTGGAGTGCCCGACAACCTGAAAGCCGACTTCGGCCGCTGGCTGCGCCAGTCCGACGAAGAGCACAAGAACCAGGCCGCCGAGGCCGGTATCTCCCTGGACTCCGGTCCCGGGGCCGCCCGCGCCGCCGTGGCTGAGCTTGACGCCAACGTACTGGCCGACCGGGGTGTTATCATCGCCGGTAATCCCGAGAGCTGCATCAAGACCATCAAGACCTACGAGGACATCGGTGTTGACCAGGTCATGCTCATCATGCAGACGGAGACCATCCCGCACGAGAAGGTCATGGAGTCCATCGAGTTGTTCGGGAAAGAGGTCATACCTGCCTTCAGAGGCGCCAAGACCGCTTAAGCATTCCCAACGCCCGTAACATAAGACCCGCCGGCCTGTGAGCTTACAGGCCGGCGGGTCGTTTCTTTGGCGGTCAGATCCCAGGCCACCCAGAAAACGGCCACAACGGCGCCCAGACGGCCTGAGCTGAGGGGCTGCGGGCCTGGCTAAAGGCTCCTAACGCGTCGTTACTTCCACATCCAGGGTGGATGCCAAACGTAGCCCTTCGGCGGCGGCCGGAACTTTGTAGCCCGGTGTGGTGCATTTCAGGCTGCCCTGGGCGGTGGCGAACCGGGCGCACTGCTCCAACGGCCACCTCCGTACCTGACCGTAAAGCATGGCGGCCGAAAAGCTGGAACCGGCGCCGTTGCCGTCGATCACCTCCACCCTGGGGGCGCGGGTCCTTATCGTCTGCCGGGAGTCAGCCACCACCGAGCCCTGGTCTCCCCTTGTGACCGCCGCGATATGGAAGCCGGCTTCCACCAACCCGTGGGCGACGGCCGTTAGGTCAACGTGGGATTCGCTCGCAACGCCTATAGCCTGGGCGCCGCCGTCTATGGATACCTGGCAGATGGCGGAGTAAGGGGCAAGCTGGGCCAGGAGTTCCCGGTTTTCGTACTGGGACTCGATATTGACCAGCACCGGAATGCCCAGTTCCGTGGCGCGTTTCATGGGGCGCAGTATGTAATTCTCGTCGTACCAGTCCACGTACAGTCCGGCGGCGGTCTCCAATGGCGAGATATCGGTCTCGTCCAGGGTGGCCAGCAGTTCCGGCGTGCGGTGGTAGAGGTAGGTACGCCCACCGGTGGCGTCTGAAATGGAAATCTCCGCCACGGTGGACAATCCGGGCTTGAACACGGGCTGCACGGGAACCCCCAGTTCCCCTACGGTTGCGGCCACCTTTCTTCCCAGGTCGTCATCTCCTAGGGCAGAGGGTAAGAACCGTGCGGGTTGGCCCAGCTGGTGCAGCATGTCTGCTACGATGGCTGCATCGTCACCGTAGGAATCGCTCATCGTCCGAACCGGAGTGCCGCCGTTGTAGACCGGGGGCTCGTCCACCACCATCAGTTGCAGGTAGCTAAGGACGCCGAAACAGACTACTTCGCCGGGTTCGGGCATCTCCGTTTCTTCGTTGTTGGTGTGGTTTTGCATACCGCGCCGGGCCGGCCCGTCCATCCGCATGGGCGTCAGCCTCGTAGGTCCGATTGACAAGTATATACAAACCGCCAGTGCCTACATATTGGTCGATGGTGGGCGCCGCTGAATCAGGCCTGTTTCGGACCCGTTTTTGGTGGCAATCAGTCTCCATTGACACTAACTTGGGGCCTGATTACAGTGAGAATCAAGGTTGGGAATATGAACAGACCGGTAAGCGGGACACAGTCTGGCGAGGCCTGTTGAAGAGGATATGGATGAGACCCATTTTTGCGCTGTTATCTCTGATCCTTCTGATGGCTGTCGCATGCACCACGGAATCCACTGATGCGCCTTCCGGCGGTGTGGATGCTACATCAGTACCTCCGGCCTCCTCCAGTGAAAGTTCCTCGTCTACTCCCACGCCTGTACCCCAGTCGGCAAGTGCGCCGGCCGTACGGAGCGGCGGCTCCCCGATGGATGGCGGCGTCTTCTACCGGTTGGGCAATGAGCCGTCTACCCTGGACCCCCACCTGACCACCGATGTAGCGTCGGCGGTCTACGCGGTGGAGATTTTCAGCGGTCTTATGACCATCAATCCTGATCTGGCCATAGTGGGCGACCTGGCCGAGGGTTGGGACGTCAGCCCAGATGGGACCGCAACCACCTTCCGGCTGAGGCCGGGCGCCAAATTCCATGACGGGAAACCCGTGACAGCACGGGACGTGAAGTGGTCGTTGGAGCGGGCGGCGGACCCGGCGACGGAAGCATTCAATGCCAGCGTGTTCTTGGGCGATATCCTGGGTGTGGACCAGAAGCTGGCCGGGGCGGCCACGACCGTATCTGGTGTACAGGTCATCGATGACCGGACTCTCACTATCACCACCGACGCCCCCAAGGCCTATTTCCTCTCCAAGATGACCTATCCTGTCTCATTTGTCCTGGACCAGGACAATGTGCAGACCGGCCCCGCATGGATTCTGAAGCCCAACGGCACCGGACCCTTCAAACTGGCCGAATACAGCCCGGGCGAAGTGCTTCGGTTGACCAGATTCGACGGATACCATCTGGGCCCGGCCAAGCTGGATGAAGTTGAGTTCCTGCTCAGCGGCGGCAGCAGTATGCTGATGTATGAGAATGACGAAATCCACGTGACTGACATCGACTTTTCGTTGCTGCCCGGTTTTTCCGACCAGTCCAATCCTCTAAGCGCGGATATGCAGCAGGCCCCGCCTCAATTTGATGTGGACTACTTTGGTTTCAACACCACCGAGCCGCCCTTCGACGACGTGAAGGTACGGCAGGCGTTCAATTACGCCATAGACCGGCAGACACTGGTAACGGCGCTCCTTCAGGACCTGGTGGTTCCGGCGGCGGGTATCCTTCCCCCGGGCTTTCCCGGGTTCAACCCCAATTTGGAAGGCTACAGCTACGACCCGGCCAAGGCCCGGCAACTGATATCCGAGTCCAAGTACCGTTCGGGAAGTGATATGCCCAGAATCACTCTTACAGTACCCGGTTCGTTTGGCGCGCCGATAAGCCCCTCCATCGAGGCGCTTCTGGCCATGTGGCAGGAACATTTGGACGTTGAAATCGGCGTTCTCCAAACAGAATGGGCAATTTTCCTGGAAGACCTCCACCAGAATAGGTTCCAGATGTACGGCGGTCTGGGTTGGGTAGCCGACTATCCGGACCCCGAGAACTTCCTGGACGTCTTGTTCCACAGTGAGAGCAACAACAACCAGGCCCAGTATTCCAACTCCCAGGTAGACCTGTTGCTGGAACGGGCCCGGGTGGAGCGGGATGAGACGGCCAGATTTGACCTCTACCGACAGGCCGAAGCGATCATAGTGGACGATGCCGCCTGGGTTCCACTCTGGCATTCCAACGGTGGGGCCATTCTGGTCAAGCCCCAAGTCCGGGACTACTTCTTGTTCCCGCTGATCATTGCTAAGTACCGCTATATCTACTTTGTAGAGTAGGCCGGCCGGAAGAAGACCGAGCTGCTCACTGGTAACATATAGGCCACTCCCGGAATTTATCCTGTATTTCCCCGGTGATGGTGGGTGGTCTATATGAAGGTCTATCTGGTCGACGGCACATACGAGCTTTTTCGCGCCTACTTTGCCCTGCCTCTCATATTGGCCCCCGATGGGCGTCCCGTGGGGGCTGTCCGCGGGATAGTGCAGAGCCTGCTGTACCTGCTGCGGGAAGAGGGCGTCACCCACATCGGCTGCGCCTTCGACCACACCATGGACTCCTTTCGCAATAGACTGTTCGACGGCTATAAGACCGGAGAAGGCGTGGAACCCGACTTGGTGGCCCAGTTTGAATTGGCGGAACGTGCCGTTGAATCCCTGGGGATTTCCATCTGGCCGATGACCGAGTACGAGGCTGACGACGCCCTGGCCACCGCGGCGCTGGCCTGCAGCAGCGATCCCGGCGTTGAACAGGTGATGATCTGTTCGCCGGACAAGGACCTGGCCCAGATGGTGGTGGGTGACTCGATAGTCTGCTACGACCGTAGGAGAGAGCAGGTTATCAACGAAGCCGGTGTGGTGGAGAAGTTCGGTGTCGTCCCCGGTTCCATCCCCGACCTGCTGGCCCTCATCGGCGACACTGCGGACTGTATTCCCGGAATTCCCAAGTGGGGGGCCAAGACCTCAGCCATGGTGCTGGCCCGTTACGGACACATCGAGGATATCCCCCAGGACTTTAACGCCTGGGATGTCAAAGTGAGAGGGGCCGCCGGCGCCTCTCAGAGCTTGAATGCCCGTGCCGACGAGGCCCGGCTATATAAAGACCTGGCAACCCTCCGCACCGACGTTCCTTTGGACTTCACAGTTGCGGGTCTGGAATGGGCGGGGGTAGACCGGGACAGGTATCTGGAGCTTTGTGAGGAATTGGGCTTTGGCCGGTTGACCGACCTGCCCCATAGGTGGCTTGGAGAGAGCTAATAGAAAAGGGGCTGGTCACGACCAGCCCCTTTTCTATTCGGCTTAACCGGATTCCTCCGGATTGGGAATTTTCCGTAGAGAGCCCTTAGTCTCCAGTAGGCCAGCGGTCGTCAGCTCCGGCGGCCGGAGCTGCGGCGCCTGCGGAGGGGGATGACGTGTAGACGCGGTTGATCAGGTCTTCAAGATTTCCGCAGATGGCTAGTACAAACTTGGTCTGGCGGCCGGTGACGGATGAAAGCTCGGATGAGAGCTGGAAGTCGTTGGACATCCGGGTGGCGATTCGGAGAGAACCGTCTGAGTCGGAACCGGTGGGCAACACCGTATATTGACGGGCGTAATCCTCGGGCAAAAGTGCAACGGCGTCGGAGTCCATCTGGACGTGGCGAAGGTCTACAACAGTGATGCGGAGTTGGAAACTGAGGACGGTAACCAGCGTTTCCTGCGCCAGCATACCGTGGGACACCATTGTATCGAGCAGACTGGTGGATTCAGCATCGCTGGTCGTCCTGGCGTCATCCAGTTGCTCTTGAGTGATGAAGCCGCCCTCTAATAGGTCTTGCCCCACCCGGTCTTCAAATGAAGGGGTTGTTCGACTAACTTTTGGTCCTCTTATCTACCTACGTAATCAGCAGTCTGGGTGAAGTCCGACGCCGGCGGCCTTTCGATTGCTGCGTCCATCCATAGTGCGTACACATACGAGGCATCCGCGTCTTCGGTTCCATTACCCTGACGCGATGCCGATTCTGAAACCCGCATACAACGAACGGAACCAGTTGACGTAATGTCGAATCCGTTAATTCTACGAGTTATTGTGATGGGGTTATACTCCCGCAAGCCCCAACTGCCACGAATGCAACAATACTAAAATGGCGGCAATTTCCATTGGCATGCCGCTTTTTCGGAGCTAGCACCCAATGATGAGCGTTAAACGCATATTAACGCAGTACCAGCGCCTGGAACCAGGCGTGATATTCATGCACAATTCATACAAAAGGACTGACTGGAGGGTCCCCGCAGGCGATTTCCAGGCGCTCGCACAGGACTTTGGGAAGGGCTGGAGCTGGAATCCTAGGAATGGGGTGTGACGCTGGCCGGCAGTGACAGGTGCAGCAACATCGGCGCCATCTGTTTGTCGCCCGAAGGACATACTTCAGCGCTGTGCTCGTGGGTAACCACAAAGAGAGGCATGTTCGAAATCCCTCCCAATTGTGTGCCCTGGCAACCGCGGGGGCTTATGGCTGGGGATGGAGGATTCGAACCTCCGTTTCCTGATCCAGAGTCAGGCGTCCTACCGCTGGACTAATCCCCAACGTAGCGGTCGTGCCGCCGCTGTGGTGCCTGGAGCCGCGCGTGGCGGCGACTTCGGCTAGAACGGCAACTAGACTATGTTATTGACGGGCCAGAACGGTGTCAAGACGCCTGTGTGAGACCAACTTGACATAGGTTTGGGTTTGTACCAGAATCGGGGTGCCGCCGCCCAGGCTTGAATATTAGCCTACCAGTCTTATGTGCCATTCTGATAATGGTCAGTGCGGCAAATCTGGCATTCTGCGAGGGACTGAGCATGACATTGGCGAAAACCGCAAACCAGTCCATGGTCACGGTTTCGGGACATGAAGTAGAGTTGCATAAAGGTGGTGCCGGTGCGCCCCTGCTGTTTTTGCACGGCGGCGGCGGATTCGGGACCTACGACCCCACCTCCGGCCCTCTTGCGGAGCGCTTCACTGTCTACGCTCCGTCCCTGCCGGGATTCTTCGGCACTCCCCGCCCCGAATGGCTCTATTCCATCAATGACGTAGCCCATTTCATCCAAGACCTGGTCCGCCAGTTGGGCCTGGACGACTACGTTCTGATGGGCCACTCCGTCGGCGGTTGGGTGGCCGCGGAGATGGCGGCCATGGATTCCCATAAACTCAAGGGCCTGGTACTGGTTGACGCGGCGGGCATCCGCCCAGAGAAGGGAGAGATCACCGAGATATTCATGGTCTCCGGAGATGCACGCTTGAAGCTGGGCTTCCATGATCCAACGCAGGTGCCCAATTATGATTTCTTCACCGCGGAAAAGTCTCCTGAAGAATCGGCGATGGACCACGCGAACATGGAAATGCTGTCCCGTCTGTGCTGGAGGCCCTACCTGCACAACCCCAGTCTGCCCCACTACCTGAGCGGAGTGGACACCAACACTCTGGTTGTCTGGGGCAAACAGGACGCGATCATTCCCGAGGAGTGCGGCGAGATGTACGCCAAACTGCTGCCCAACGCTTCACTCCAGTCCATCAACAATTGCGGGCACCGCCCCCAGATGGAGAAGCCGCAAGAGTTCAACGAGATCGTCACCAAGTTCCTGGACAAACTAAGCTAGGAACCATCCACTCCTACTATGTGGAACAAAAAGAGGCCCGCCACCGGCGGGCCTCTTTTTTATGGGAACCAGGCGGTGGTTACGTAATTACGCCGCGGTTGCGCCAGCCTTCAATCTCATCTGACGTGAATCCCAGGCTCTGCAGAATCTCATTGGCATGTTGTCCCAGTGCCGGCGAGGCTTGGGGCGGCTCCGGGACGGTGCCCCGGAAGTGAGCCATGGGGCCCATCATCTTCACCCTGCCCTCCTGGACATGCTCGGCTTCTGTGACCAGCCCGTTGGCCACAACCTGGGGGTCATCGAACAGTTCCTCTATGAACCGCACCGGCCCGGCGGGGATGGCCCGTTCCTCGAATATCTCCAACCATTCGGCGCTGGACTTGGATGCCAGCAGCTCCTCCGCCTCGCGCTCCAACTCCAAGTTGTAGGCCCGGGCCTCTGGGGTGGTGGGGTCCCAGCCCGGTTCCATCCCCTTGTCCACCAAGCCCAAGGTGTCCAGTAGGCGGTGGCGCAGAGGGGCGCTGAGACAGCCCACGCCGATGGGAGCATCTTTGGTGTAATAGACCCGGTAGTAGAGGTTGCCGTGGTGTTCCCGCCGGCGGCTGCCCGGTGAGGCGGCCACCATCTCGTCGTAGGTCGCTCCCTGGGCGCGCTTGGCCTCTAGGTCTTCGATGGTCTTCCGCCGGGTCTCGGCGTCCAGGTTCTCCACATGGAGGAACCTGGCCCCCATGAGGGACAGGGCCGACGCCAGGAGACTGGTCTCGATCTTCTGGCCCACGCCCGTCTGCTCCCTGGCGTAGAGGGCGGCGCAGACCGACCAGGCCATGCAGATGCCGGCCGATGTGTCAATGAGGGGACTGGACCAGACCCATGAGGGCACGCCGTCCAGGGTCTTAGTCTCCGAGGCCACCATGCCCGTCATGGCCTGGACGATCATGTCGTAGCCGGGGCGATGGGCGTCGGGGCCCTCTCGTCCGTAGGCGGTCAGCTCGCAGTAGATGAGGCGGGGATTGATGGCTGAGAGGGTTTCGTAGTCGACGCCCAGTTTGGCGGCCACGTCGGGCCGGAAATTCACCAGGGCGATGTCCATCTCAGGGACGAGACGTTTCAAAATCTCCGCGGCCCCGTCTTTGGTCAGGTCCAGGGGAAGGCTCCGCTTGCCCCGGTTGTAGGTCATGAAGGTGCGGCTTTCAGTGGGAGTGAAACGCTGGGTTAGACGCCAGGGTTCTCCCCACGGCGGTTCGACCTTGATAACGTCGGCGCCCTGGTCGGCCAACAACCGGCCAGCCAAGGGCCCAGCGATGATCTCGGTGAAGTCCACGACTCTGACGCCGTCCAGCGGTCCGGGCATGGGGCGCTTCCTCCAGGCTGAAAGCCATCGGCTGTCAGCGGTCAGCTTTCAGCCATTATGCCCAAGCGGCAACAGCCCCGCAACGGGAAGAGACCTAACCGTCCCTTCCCCTAAGACGGAGGACGGTTAGGATTGGGGTGACGATTCTGATGGATCCAAATCCCACCTATAAAAGTCAAATCTCCGTACGCCCCCGCGCCTGGCCCGTGCGTGCTATAATTATGGAGCGTCGGGGTGTGGCCCAGTCCGGCAGGGCACCTGCATGGGGTGTAGGGGGTCGTCGGTTCGAATCCGACCACCCCGACCAGAAAATAAAAAGAGCTGTTAACGAGCCAATTGGGGCTAGCGTTAAC
>PBMF01000022.1 GCA_002721995.1 Chloroflexota bacterium | reverse complement strand
CCCAACCCCCATCGGAAAGATTTGAGTCCGCTCATCGATCGGTCGCCGTTCAGGGAGGACCGTGTTTCGCCCTGGTGCTTAATCCCCCAGAGCAGCAGCCCAACGGCCGCCGAGAAGGCCGGCTTCCGGAGTTGGTCCGGCAGTCCGGCTATTTCTTCGGGGTATCCGATACGGACCTGTCCGCCCAGGGTTTTCTGGACAAGTTCCGCCAGGCCGGTCATCTCAGCCCCGCCGCCGGTCAGCACAATGCCGCCGGAGGGGAATGACTTGAGGCCGGACTGCGTTACCTTCATTACTATCAACTTGATGATCTCCATCATCCTGGCATTCAAAGGATCGCTGAGGATACGGCGGGACAGCGAGTGCTGCGGCTGTCCCTGGAAGCTGGGTATCACCACTTCGTCATCAGCTGCCACCATCTCAGGCATGACGCAGCCCCATTTGATCTTCATCTCTTCGGCCATGTGCATGGGCGTCTTCAAGGCGACCGAAAGGTCCCTCGTCATTTGCATCCCGCCCACCGGGATCACCGCTGAATACCACGGCTGGCCCTGGCGGTAGATGGCTATGTCAGTGGTTCCGCCGCCCATGTCCACCAGGACTACTCCCATCTCTTTTTCATCGCCGGTGAGCGTTGCCTCGGCCGAGGCCAGAGACTGCATGACCATGCTCTTAACGGTGGTCTTGTTGGTCTCGATCGCCTTGGCTGTGCCCTTCATGGCTTCGGCGTCACCCATGACAACGTGGGCTTCGATCTCCACAAGATTTCCGTGCAGTCCAACCGGATTCCTTACGCCGGGAACTCCATCAACGTGAAAACCGACGGGAATGACGTGCAGCAGTTCTTGGTTGGGCCCTACCTCGGGAAATGCCCCACGGAGCAACCGGTCCTGCAGCCTGTCTCTGACGCCGCTCAGATCGTCGGGGTTGTCCACCATTTCCCTGATGTTCAAAGAAGCTACATGGGCGCCGGTGACACTGGCGTACACCCCGGTGGGGACGCCCCTCCCTATATAACGCTGGGCCTCTTCCATCGACTCTTGGACCGAGCTGTGCACTTCGTCCAAGTTCTCGATCGCGCCCTTCTGCATACCGTGGGAGGTAACAACACCGGTACCGAGCACCTTCAGTTCCCCCTCGGTACCCACCCGGGCCATGATGGAGGTAACTTTTTCGGTGCCTATGTCTACTGCGGTGTAGAACGTATCTCTTGCCACTCTGTCACCTTCCTTATTGATTAACAGGATCTGGTATTCAGTCCGCCGATGGGCTCTTACACCCGTTCGGCAACTCTTAACTTGGCGCTGCGGCTCCGTGGGTTGGAGTCAATTTCTGCCTGGCTGGGCTTGATCACCCTCCGGTTGATTATCTTCAGCCGGGGAGTCTGACCGCAGGTGCAGACAGGGAGGCCCGGCGGACAGACACAGGTGGCTGCTTCTCTATTGAATTGCGTCTTGATGATTCGGTCTTCCAGGCTGTGATAACTGATTACCGCCAAGCGCCCGCCCGGGGCCAATAAAGTGATGGCCGCATCGATGCCCCGCTCGACATTTGAGAGTTCATCGTTCACGGCGACCCGGAGAGCCTGAAAGGTCTTAGTGGCGGGACTCACCCGCTGGCCAGGGCGGCGCCCCAGGACAGAACCCACTATGGAAGCCAACTGGGCCGTGCCCTGAACGGGCCGCTCTTTGATGATCGCCCTGGCGATGGCCATCCCTCTTGGTTCTTCACCGTAGCGCCGGATGATCTGGCCCAGTTCGTGTTCGCTGTAAGTGTTTATGATCTCTTCGGCCGTCAGGCCGCCCTCGGGGTTGTAACGCATATCCAAGGGGCCGTCTTCCTGGAAACTGAGGCCGTATTCGGGACCCTCAATCTGAAGGGAGGAGAACCCCAAGTCGAGCAGCACCCCATCCACGGAGGAGATTCCCTGGCCGGCGGCCAACTCAACCATCTGCGTGTAGCTGCCGGCTGCCGGCAGGAACCTGTCGGCGAAATCTGCCAGACGAGACTGGGCGAATTCCAAAGAACGTGTGTCCCAGTCGATCCCCAGCACCGCTTTGACCTGCGGCTCCGCCAGGAGCATGGCCTCGGAATGGCCGCCCTGCCCGGTGGTGCCGTCAACATAGACGCCAGCTTCCTTGAGCATCAGGTGCTGGACCGACTCGGCAAGCAGGACCGGCTCATGGGAAACGGTAATCTCGCCGTGGTTATGACCGGCGCGGTCCATAAGCTCCGTTAGCCATTGGTCGGATAGTCCTTCGGGTTTTGTCAGGGTTGCCAGCGTCACCGCCGCTCCCGTCCGCCGAATCTGTTCCGGCGGCCACAACACAATTTGTTGGCAATCTACCCAATACTGCCAGGCAGGAAATCTGGAGAAACCGAGGTTGAATTCCCGTCGTCCTCAACCGCCCAACTGACATTACGTCATTGCAATTGCACCTGAAATTAACAACCCCTAAACATAACTGTCAATGAGATTTTGGGTTGAGTTTTATTTATTTATTAGAATTATGTCAATTTTGGTCAAAATATAAGAAATTGGCAAGCCGCCACGCCTATTTTTTGCCCATTCTCTCCGTCTCGGCACCGGGTCGGGCGGCCTGGAATCTGCCCTTCCGTGCCCGGTTTTTGCCCTACCCCGCTGGCCGTGACGAACGGGACGAATTAAAAGGGGCGGTATGCTATAATTGTGGCTGCCCGAACACGCCGCAGGGCTGTCTTTTAGCCCGCCGTTTGGGTGCGATTTCCAATGCCGTTTTGCACACGGCAATGGCATGTAACTGAGAGGAAGACGTTGAACGTCACAAGGGACACAGTAACCGACACCGAGGTAACCCTCACAATTTCCATGGACGCCGAGGACGAGGAGCCCTTCCTAAACCGTTCTTATAGAAGAGTGGCCAGCCGCGTCCGCATCCCCGGGTTCCGGCCCGGGAAAGCCCCCAGGTCAGTCATCGAAAGTCAGCTTGGCCGGGAAGCCCTGGTACACGAGGCGCTGGAATTCATGATTCCCGAATCCCTGGACCAAGTCCTGAAGGATGAGGACATCCGGGCCTTCATTGAGCCCCAACTGGAAGTGCTGGACATGTCCCCGGTGTCCTTCAAAGCCGTGGTTCCCCTGGAGCCGTTGGTGGACCTGGGTGAGTTCCAGTCCATCCGTCTGGAACGGGACCCCGTGGAAGTCACCGACGAACAGGTCAACGACGTCCTGGAAAGCCTGCGTTTTGAGGCCGCGCCCTGGGAACCTGTGGAGCGCCCAGTCGCCTACGGCGACCAGGCAACCATGAATGTGAAGGGGACCATTGAAGGCGAGCAGGTCATCACCGACGAGGGGATAGATTTCATCCCCAACGAGGAGAACGACCTCCCCCTGCCCGGCTTCTCCGCTGAGATCAACGGCATGAACCAGGGCGACACCAAAGAGTTCACCCTGAACGTCCCCGACGACTATCCCCAGGCCGACTACGCCGGAAAGCCCTGCCAGTTTGAAGTGGAAGTGCTGGCCATAAAGGAAAAGGACCTTCCGGAATTGGACGATGAATTCGCCAAGGGTGTCCGCGACGGATTCGAGAGCCTGGAAGCCCTTTCCGACCACGTTCGCGGGCGCCTAAACGACGAAGCCGAAGCGGCCGCAACCCGGCGTTTGGAGCAGTCCAGCCTCGAAGAGGTCAAAAAGCTGGCCAAAATTGAGGCCTCAGAACTGGTCTATCGGCGTGAATTGGATATGATGTACGAGGAACGGGAACGGTCCCTGCGCAACCAGCGCATGGACATGGAACTGTACCTCAGCTACATGGGGCAGACCGAAGAAGAGCTCAGGGAGCAGATGAAGCCCCAAGCGGAAGAGCGATTGAATACAATGCTGCTGCTCCGCAAACTGGCCGACGAGGAGAACATCGAAGTCTCGCCGGAGGATGTTGAAGCTGAGATCGACAACCTGATTACCTCAACCGGCGGCGAGTCGGAAGAGGCCATGAGACAGGCGCTCAACACGGAGAACGCCAGGGAGTCGGTCCGGTCGACCCTTCTCAACAGAAAGATCATGGCCCGGTTGGTGGAGATAGTCCAGGGAGAGGCCTCCACCGGCCCGGCGGCCGAAGATACTACCCAAAAAACCGAGCCGGAAGCGGAAAACAGCGAAGAATCCTCTCCGGCCGAAGAAGCAACCGAATAAGGAGCACACCTTGATGCAAGACGTCCCCAACGCCAGTGGATTATTCGTCCCTCAAAACATCGTCCCCATGGTCATCGAGACCAGTCCCAGGGGTGAACGCGCATTCGACATCTACTCCCTCCTGTTGAAGGAGAGGATTGTATTCTTGGGCACTCCCATCAATGACCAGGTGGCCAACCTCATCATCGCCCAACTGCTCTTCCTTGAGCGGGAAGACCCCGACAAGGGCATCAACCTGTACATCAACAGCCCCGGCGGCGTGATCAGCGCCGGCCTGGCCATCTACGACACCATGCACCTGATCAGCCCCGAGGTTTCCACCATCTGCCTGGGCATGGCGGCCAGCATGGCCACCATCCTGTTGTCCGGCGGACAGAAGGGCAAGCGCTACGTCCTGCCCAACTCCACCGTGCACATGCACCAGCCCATGGGCGGCGCTCAGGGCCAGGCAACAGATATTGAGATTGCCGCCCGGGAGATCATCAGGCTGCAGGACAAGATTCGGACCATGCTGTCTGAAAACACTGGACAGACCTACGACAAGATTGCCCGTGACACCGACCGGGACTACTACCTGACCGCGGAACAGGCGGTGGAGTATTCCCTGGTGGACGAGATACTTGGTCCCAAGCAGACCGAGGAAAGTGATTCTTAAGATTTCTCTAAATGGGAAAAGTGTTGGGTTCGAGGGGTGAGTGTGGCGAACGGTAGGAGCGGAAGCAGGCTCTCAAGGTGTTCTTTTTGCGAAAAACCCCAGCCCCGGGCGGACATGGTGGTCGCCGGGGAGGGGCGGGCAGCCGTGTGTTACGACTGCATCCGGGTCCTGGGACAGGTGGTCGAAGAAGAGACCCCTGTCCCAACCAAGAAGTTTGAGCCGGCCAAACCCCTGGCACCCCGCCGGATCTACTCCAACCTAGACACCTATGTGGTGGCCCAAGAGCGGGCCAAAAAGGTCCTCAGCGTAGCGGTCTACAACCACTTCAAGCGGATCTGGAACGCACACCAGAGTTCCGGCGCTGATGTGGAACTGCAGAAGACCAATATCCTCCTCATCGGCCCCACCGGCTGTGGCAAGACGCTCCTTGCCGAGACTCTGGCCCGCACCCTTGATGTCCCCTTCGCCGTCTGCGACGCCACCTCTCTGACCGAGTCCGGTTACGTCGGCGAGGACGTGGAGAACATCCTGCTCCGGCTCATCCAAGCGGCGGACTGGGACGTGGGTAAGGCCGAGCACGGCATCATCTATATAGATGAGCTGGACAAGATCGCCCGTAAAGAGGGCCTCAACCGCTCCATCACCCGCGACGTCTCCGGCGAGGGCGTGCAGCAAGAACTCCTGAAGATCATCGAAGGGTGTGTCGCCAACGTCCCACCCCAGGGCGGCCGCAAACACCCCCACCAAGAGTTCATCCAGATCGACACCCGCAACATCCTCTTCATCTGCGGCGGCGCCTTCGCCGGCCTGGAAGAGGTGATTGCCAACCGCACCGGCGCCAGCAATTCCCAGATGGGATTCCTGGCCGGGAGCCGCGATGGTACAGAATCCGAAGGAAGCTCTTTCACCCAGGTGATCCCGGAAGACCTGCTCCATTTCGGCTTCATCCCCGAAATGGTCGGCCGGTTGCCGGTCACCGTCGGCCTGGAATCCTTGGACAAGGACTCCCTGGTCCGGGTACTGACCGATCCCAAGAACGCCATCGTGAAACAGTACCAGCAATTGTTCAGCATGGACGATGTGGAACTGGAATTCACTCCCGAAGCCCTGGAAGCCGCCGCCGAACGCGCCCTGGACCATCAGACCGGCGCCCGCTGTCTGCGGTTCGTCATCGAAGACACCCTGCTGGATGTGATGTACGACCTGCCGTCTTTGGAAGAGGTAACGCGCTGCGTGGTTGACCGGGACGCCATTGAAGGGAAATCAATGCCCACCCTCTACACCGAGGGCGGCAAGGAAGTGGAGCTGCCACCGCCTCCCGTGAAGAAGTCGGCCTAACCGGCCTTTCTTTCCCGGGTCCCCAACATTGCTTCGGCTATCTGGCGGTCCAAACAGAGACCGTTGGGCATGGACTGGGAAAGCGGTTCTCCCGACGCATCAAGTACGTTCACGTCCCGCACCAGCACCTCGCCCTGGCTGACCGCCCGCAGCGTCTCAAAGAGAAGATAGGGCTCCCGTTCGTACTGCTCGCTGCGGATGGCCCGGAATAAGGGGTGGTCTTCACCCTCAGTCTCTTTGATCTCCGCCAGGTCCCGTCCCTTCAACGACTGCCAGTGCTGCTCGAACCCCGGCCCGGTGATGGGGACGGTGACGTAGGAGACCACTGGTCCGCGGTCAACTTCCTCCGTGGCAAGATGCACCATGGCGCCGGTCTTGGTGGCTCTGGTCTCGATCAACTCCCAGACAACCTCTTGCCAGGTGCCGATCGGTCCGTCGGGCAGGGCCGGATGGAGGTTGAGCAGCGGGTACCGGCGGCACATCTTGCCGCCGACGATCAGCATGTACCCGGCCAGCACACAGATGTCCGCATCCATGTCCGCCAGCTTGTCCATGACTTGTTGGTCAAACTCTTCCCGGTGATCGGCAAAGCGCCCGCTGATGGTCTTGCGGAAAGCGGAAGACGAGTGGGTAACCAGGGGAATTCCGTAACCGTCTACAAGTTTGAAGAACTCGTCCGACCCGTCGGCTTCGCCCCGTTCCCGGTTGCTGAATACAAAGCTGAGTTCGGCGTCGGCGCCGGTCTCTGCCAAACGCTTTTGTACGAAGTTAAGAAGTCCCCGCGAACCTTCTCCACGGCCTGTGGAGAACCACCCAATTCTCAACATCTTAGGTCAACACCCTCTCAGCACATTTTGCGGCCGGACCCTAGTCGTCCGGGTCTTCTTCCAGGTCATCCAGATCGAACCGGGCTTCCTCATCGCTGTAGGTCTGCTTCAGTTCGGTTATCTTCAGTTCGGCGTTGCTCAAAAGCTGGTTGCAGTGCTGGACCAGCTTCATGCCCTCTTCAAAGCGGGCTGTGGCCTCGGCCAGGGTCAGACCGCCGGCTTCCAGCTGCTCCGCCATCTCACTGAGGCGCTTGAAAGAGGCTTCAAAAGTGGCGGCCTCGGCCCCGTCGTCGGTCTCGTTATCAGGAGAAGTTTTTCTTGGTTGGGCCATGGTAATTGGACTCCCAGAGGCGGCTGGTCCGGCGCGCTAATCACGCGGCACAAGCATGCCAGCCGATGGCCGATTCCGCAAGGGGCGGACGTTACAAAAGCGGGGCCATTCCGTTCGGCTGGACCGAGCCTTTCTTGTCAGCAGACTTGGCCTTTCCAGCGGGCTTGGGCTCGGGTTCGGAGTCAGCTTTATCGGCGCCCGAACCGGCAACCGCGGTGATTGACCCATCGGTCACGGTAATCTCCAGCGCATCTCCCCGGGAAACCTGATTGACGCTGGTCACGACTTTCCCGGTGTCTGGCAGATGGACGATGGAGAACCCCCGCCCCAGCGTCGCGGCTGGGTCTAGGGCACGGAGCCGCTGCCCGATACCGTCCACCACCAGCTTGCCGTCCGAAACCATCCGTTCCATCGCCGAGGATACATCACCCCAGACATCATCCACTCGGCGGCGCATGATTTGGGTGTCGGGTAGGGCAAGTTCCATCCGGCGGCGCAGGGCCGAAACATCCGTGCGGTGTTGGCCCGTCTGGGCCATCAGACGGCGGTGGAAAATGGCCGTCATGCCCACCAGGTTCTGCCTCAGCATGTATACATCCGGTGCCACCATCTCGGCGGCGGCGGAAGGTGTCGGCGCTCGGACATCGGCTACGTAATCGGAGATAGTCTCGTCGGTCTCATGCCCCACGGCGCTGACAACGGGCGTCTTGCAGGCGTAGATGGCCCTGGCGACAACCTCTTCATTGAAGGGCCACAGGTCCTCCATGGAGCCGCCGCCCCGGCCGATGATTATCACGTCGCAGCCGCCGTCCCGGTCCAGCATCTCCAGCGCTCGGGCGATCTGCGGGGCCGCCTCCGGCCCTTGCACCGTGGTCGGCGAGATCATCAGTTCGGTCAGGGGATAGCGGCGTTGCAGGACGTTCTGGATATCGTGAAAAACCGCGCCGGCAGCCGAAGTGACCACTCCCACCCGCTCGGGAAATTTGGGCAGCGGGCGTTTACGGCTCTCTTCAAACAGACCTTCGGCCGACAGCTTTTGCTTTAGCCGTTCCAGTTCCAGGGCCAGTTCGCCGACGCCTTCGGGCATGGCGATATCCACCATGAAATCGGTGGTGCCCCGTTGGGTGTAGAAGGTAACGCGNCCGTGGACGGAGACCGAGGCGCCNTCAGTCAGATTCTCGGCGCCCCTTTGCCCNCGGAACATGACGCANCGCAGCAGGCTGTCGCGGTCTTTGATGCTGAAATAGGTNTGGCCGGCGGAGGACGCGNGGAGGCCCGAAACCTCTCCGACAATCCAAAGGTCCATCAATAAAGGGNCGGACTCGATNGACTCCTTTATGTGGTAGGACACCTGGCTGACGGTATAGACAGCCACGGTCTAGCTCACGCGCTCGGAGTACTCCCCCGTGCGGGTATCCACCCGGATGACAGTGCCGGGAGTGATGAACATGGGGACATTGACCCGCAGACCCGTCTCCAGGGTGGCGGGCTTGTTGCCGCCCTGTGCGGTGTCACCCCGGAAGGATGGCGGAGTCTCGGTGACCTCCAACTCGACGTGGGTCGGCAATTTTATGCTGATGGCCGAGCCGTTGTAGAGGATCACCTCAACCATGGCCTGTTCTTTCAGGTAGTTCAGGTTATCGCCGACAATCTCCTTGGTCAGGTCGTACTGGTCGAAGGTCTCCTGGTCCATGAAGTAGTAAAAATTTCCGTCGGTATAGAGATACTGGGTGGGACGGTTGTCGATGTCGGCCACGGTGAAACCGGTGTCGTAACGCTGGAATGTACGCTCGACCACTGCCCCACTGAGCAGGTTCTTCATCTTTATACGGGTTACCGGGGCCCTCTGCTGCATCTTGTGCCGCTCGTAGTCCATAACCTCCCAGGGCTGGCCGTCCAACTCGATCACAAGTCCACGGCTGAGGTCGCTGAAATTGATGCTCATTTAAGGGTCCTCCGGGTTTGGGTGCAGTCCGGCGCGGGTCCGCGCAAATCTGCACTGAGTTTATCACCCCACACACTGGGATGGGTTATTTGGTCGCCTTGCTCAACGGGACGGCTCCGTCCTCGCGCAAAATCACTATGTCTTCGATGCGGATACCACCCCAACCTGTGAGGTAGATTCCCGGCTCAACGGTGAAGACGGTATTCACCTCCAGGATATCCGGAGAACGTGGGCCGACCCTGGGGTTCTCATGGATGAACAGGCCAACTCCGTGGCCCAGGCTGTGGCCGAAGTTGTCGCCGTAACCGGCTTCGGCGATGACGTCCCGGGACAGGCTATCGCACTCTTCACCGGTCATCCCGACCTTGACGGTGTTGATGGCCGTGAGCTGCGCCCCCAGGACGATGTCGTAGATCTTCTTGAAGGTCTCGTCGGCCTCGCCCACGGCTATGGAACGGGAGAGGTCGGAGCAGTAGCCGCCGACCTTGGCTCCCATGTCGATCACGATGGGGTCACCGTGCTTAATCACGTAGTCGCTGGGCTGGTGGTGGGCCATTGCCCCATTGGGTCCGGCGGCGACGATGGTGTCGAAGCTGATGGTGTCTGCACCGAAATCGCGCATGGCCATTTCCATCTTCCAGGCCACTTCCTTCTCGGTCATGCCGTGGGTGATGCCCGGGCAGACCTGGTCCATGGCCAGATCCGAGGCATCGATTGCCTTTTGCAGCGCCACCAGCTCTTCCTGGTCCTTGATGATGCGCTGGTTCTCGGCCAGGCCGGGCGCCGGTATCAGGGAGACCCCGCCCAATGAAGAATCCCCCTTGATGGCGTCTATCAGACCATTGTATGAGGAGACGGACATGTCCTGGCTCTCGAAGCCCACCTTCTTGGCCCCGGAGGCTTTCAGTTCGTCTACCAGCCATCCCCAACCGCCCTTCACCTGCTTCACTTCGAAGTCGGGTGACTGGTTACCGGCTTGTTCGGTGTAGCGGGAGTCTGTGACCAGCACCGCGTTGTCCTTGGTGATGAACAGGTAACCGGCGGAACCGCTGAAACCGGAAAGAAAACGCCGGTTCTCCGGCGCTGAAATCAGTACGCCGTCCAGGTCCTTCTCCGGAAACTGGGCGACTAGACCTTCCACTCTCTCTTTCATTTGGAGTCCTCCTCAACCATGGCGGCTAGATTCCTGAGTGCCGCCGTATAACTTCTCCATCCGAAGCCGGCGACGATACCGCGGGCGATATCGGATATGACGGATACCTGCCGCCAGGGCTCCCTGGCCTGTGGGTTGCCCAGGTGTACTTCCACCACCGGCAGGCGTATATCCAACAACGCATCCTTCAAGCTGAGCCCGTAATGGGTCAGGGCGCCGGGGTTCAGGACGATGCCCTGAATCTTGCCCCAGTGCTCCTGGATACAATTTATCAGTTCCCCTTCCAGGTTGGACTGGTAGAAGAAGACCTCAACACCAATCTCCTGGGCGACCTTGCTTATCTCCTGGTTGACCTCATCCAGGGTCTTGGACCCGTAGTGGGCGGGGTCGCGGTGTCCCAGCATATTTATGTTGGGACCGTTCAGTATCAAGAAACTGGCCATGCTGTTAGGCGTCCTTTCTGGCGGTTAGGGGCTCTTCCTGCCCCTGGGCGTCGCTCTTTTCATGACCGGCTGGTTCGTCGGCCCGTGGATGATGGGAGAGGTAGGCCATCAGGGCCTCCTGTTTGGTGACATGAGTATATACCTGCGTGGTGGTGGGGCTGGAATGCCCCAATAGCTCCTGAATCACCCGCAGGTCCGCGCCGCCCTCCAGCATATGGGTGGCGAAGGTGTGCCGCAGAGTGTGGGGATGGACATCGTCCCTGGTCCCTGCCAACGCGGAATACTTCCGTACCAGTTTCTCGAAACTTCGCCGCGACAGACGTTCACCGTACCGGTTCAAGAACAACGCTGGAGTGGGGAGTCCTGCCAATTTCGGGCGCGCCTCTCCAATGTAGAGGCGCAGGGCGTCCTCGGTATGTTGGCCGAACAGGACCAGGCGTTCTTTGGAGCCCTTGCCCCGGACCAAGATCTCCCGCTGGGGGAAATTGATGTCGTTCACATTCATCCCGTGAATCTCTGCCAGCCTGACCCCGCAGGCGTAGAGAGTCTCCAAGATAGCCTTGTCACGGAGCCCTATCTCAGAGGACTCATCTGGCGCGTCCATCAGCCGGGTGACTTCCCGTTGTCCCAGGAATTGGGGCAGGTTTTTATTCACCTTGAGTTTGAAGCTCCGGCCGGAAGGCACGGGAGTGGACCGGAACAGCCCCTCCTGGACCAGATACTTGTAGAAGGCACGGAGGACCGTCAGCTTGCGGGAGACGCTCACTCTGGCAAAACCGCCAGCTTCGCCCCGCCCTTCCGTGGCCAGCCAAGCCAGATAGCCGCGCAGGGTCTGGCGGTCCATGTCGGTCAGCGACAGCCCTTCGATCGACAGGAATTGCCGGAATGACCGGAGGTCTGCCAGATAGACTCGCTCGGTGCTTTCGGACAGGCCCAACTGACCGCGCAAGTAGCGGGGGAACTGGTCCAGGTAATGGTCGAACTGGGGCAGGCCCCCATGACCGGGACTAATGGAGCTAGTCGCCAACCGGGGCCAGCTCTTCCGAGTTGTCGGAGTTATCGGAATCTGAACTTTCCAGGTTTTCGATAATCGCCTCTTGCCACGAGCACGAGGTGCAGGCCGCATTGTTCCGACCCTTCTGGACCATCAAGCTGTTGCACTCCGGGCAGGGGGTGGTCAGCGGGGGCTGGTTCAAGATCAGGTCGCATTCCGGGTACTTGGAGCAGCCGAAGAAGGGACGTCCCCGTCCCCGGGCCTTGCGCTCGACTATGTCGCCGCCGCACTTGGGACATGCAACGCCGGTCTTCTTCAAGATGGGCTTGGTGTTCCGGCAATCCGGAAACCCGGTGCAGGCCATGAAACGGCCGAACCGTCCGGTCTTGATGACCATCGGCTTGCCGCAGACCTGACCCTCCTCATCCACCTTGTCGCAGACCTCGTCGGTCTCCTCTTCCATGCGAATCTTGGGCATCTGCTCGTCGGCGTTGGTCAGCGCCTTTTGGAATGGGCCGTAGAACTCACCGAGCATGGGGACCCACTCCCGTTCACCCCGGGAGACATCGTCCAATTCCTCTTCCATCTTGGCCGTGAAGTCCAGGTCCATAACATCCGTGAAGTACTCGGTCAGCAGGTCGGTGACCGTGATGCCCAACTGGGTGGGGGTCAGCCGGTTCCTTTCCCTTTCGACGTAGTTCCGGTCAACCAGTGTCCCGATGGTCGGCGCGTAGGTACTGGGCCGTCCGATGCCCTTTTCCTCCATCACCTTGATCAGCGTCGCCTCGGTGTAGCGTGGCGGCGGCTCGGTGAAGTGCTGGTTGGCCTTGATCTCAGAGCAGTCCAGCGCGTCTCCCTGCTCCAAAGCCGGCAGGCTGTTCTTGTCGTCCGGTACGTCGCTGTCGTCGCGCCCTTCCATATATACCGTGCGGAAACCGGCGAACTTCAACACCGAACCAGAGGCCCGGAAATTGTAGACATTGCCAGTGCCTTTGCAGGTGGCGTCGATATTCAGTGTTGTCGCCTCGGACCGGGCGTCCTCCATCTGACTGGCCAGCATCCGCGACCAGATGAGGGTGTAGAGCCGCAGCTGATCGCTGGACAGGTAGTCTTTCAGCGAAGCCGGGTCCCGTTTGATGGAGGTGGGACGGACGGCCTCGTGGGCCTCCTGGGCGCCCTTGGACGACCGGGTGTAGGACCGGGCCTTGGCCGGTAGATGGTCCTTGCCGTAACGCCCTTGGATGTATTCCCGTACTTCGGCCAGAGCCGTGTCGGCGACCTGGGTTGAGTCGGTACGCATGTATGTGATCAGACCCACCGGGCCACCGCTGCCAACGCTTAGCCCCTCGTAGAGCTGCTGAGCCACGGCCATGGTGCGCTGGGCGGTGAAGCGCAGCTTACGGCCCGCTTCCTGCTGCATGGTACTGGTGGTGAACGGCGCGGCCGGGCGTTGGCGCACGTCCCGTTTTCGCACCTCTGCCACCTTGTAATCGGCCTCGGCCAACTCGGACTCGTACCGCCGGGCATCATCCTCTTTGGGAATGGATATGCGCTCCCGCTCGCCCTTCACCGAATGGAGGGCGGCGGAGAACTGGTTCTTTTCAATGGCGTCGGTCCCCGCCTTCCGAAGCAGGTTGTCGATGGTCCATGACTCCACAGGGACGAAGGCCGCAATCTCCCGTTCCCGGTCCACGATCATCCGCAGGGATACGGACTGGACCCGGCCGGCGGAGGTGCCGCGCTGGACCCGCCTCCAGAGCAGAGGACTGATCTGGTAGCCCACCAGCCGGTCCAGGATCCGCCGGGCCTGTTGGGCATTGACCAGCTGCATATCGATTTCCCGGGGGTGGTCGAAGGCCTCCTGAACGGCTTCCTTGGTTATCTCGTGGAAGACCACCCGCTTGGGCGCCACCGGCAATTCCTGCCAGTCGGCGGCGTTCTGCAGATGCCAGGATATGGCCTCGCCCTCGCGGTCCGGGTCTGTGGCGAGGAATATCTCTTTGGCGTCTCTGCCCGCCTTCTTTATCTGGGTGAGCAGGGAACGCTTATCCTTCATTATTACGTAGGACGGCTCGAAGTCCTGCTCCACATCAACGCCGATCTTGCTCTTGGGCAAATCGCGGACGTGGCCCTGGGACGCGGTCACAACATATTTGTTGCCCAGTATCTGTCCAACCGTCCTGGCCTTGGCCGGCGACTCGACGATCACCAGGCTCTTGCCGACGGAATTAAGCGGCTTAACGGCGGTCGACTTTCCCTTCGCCTTGGTCGACTTCCGTTTGGTGGCGGTCTTTTTGGCAGTGGTCTTCGCCGCCGATTTAGTGGTTGCCTGGGGTTTAGTAGTCATATGGTGTTGCGGTCTCTCGAATCCTCACGTAGTGCATGCAACCGACCTGCTTTATCTTTCCTTTTAACTCAAACATCGTCAGCGTACTGCTTACCGAGGTGATATGTAAGCCGGTATCCCTTTGAATGTCGTCTATGTGCACCGGTGCATCGGTCAGTTATTCCAGAAGGGCGCTCTCTTCCGGAGCATCCGGGTCAGCTTCTATGAACGGCAATTGCTTGGGGCCGTCGTCTGCCCCTTGGGCCGTACCGGCGATATTCAACTCCTCTAATATATCGTTTATTCCGCTCACCAGCTTGGCGCCTTCCTGGATCATCCTGTTGGTGAACCGGCTGGCGGGGGAGAAAATGCTCCCCGGCACGCAGAATACTTCCCTATCTTGCTCCAACACGTGGTAAACAGTCCAGCGCGCCCCGCTCCCTTCGACCGCTTCAATCATCACAGAACCCAGAGAAATCCCGCTGATCAG